>NZ_JBEGHP010000012.1:0-1063833 GCF_040676255.1 Pseudarthrobacter sp. LMD1-1-1.1
CAACCAATTACATACATAATCGGTATCAACAAACTTGGCACACTATTGAGTTCTCAAACAACAGACACACCCGGCACCACCCAAACCAACGTTCAGGATCGCTCCGGAGCAACTTTTCAAACTTACCCGATCCCCACCTCCGAAGCAAATCCATCTTTCAGGATTCCCATCGAATTGAAGACCGCCCCATACCGATTTCCAGCGCCCTAAAGAGCAACCAGATTCTGGCTTTGAATTGGGGGTTTTGGCCACCCGGTGAACAGTTCTTCACTGTCTCCCCCGCGGCGACTTAGAAAACAATACACGCACACCGGCCCCATCGCAAACCGGCCCTTCGGAGGCCGGAAATCCCCGGTATTCCGCGGCGAAACCCGGGGTGGAGCGCCTACGCAACCTGCCGTCGTCGTCATTCTGCCGCTGTGTGCTGCCGCACAGGTGTTTCCTGGCAGGGCCGGCCGCTGAACAAGCAATGGGTTAAACGCAGAAGGGCCGGCAACCGTAAGGTTGCCGGCCCTTCTCAAGCAGCTGGAATCAGCGGTGCTGGATTACCAGGAAGACTTGGTGATGCCCGGGAGCTCACCGCGGTGAGCCATGTCGCGGAAGCGAACACGGGAGATACCGAACTTCTGGAAGGTGCCACGGGGGCGGCCGTCGATGATGTCGCGGTTGCGCAGACGGATCGGGGACGCGTTGCGGGGCAGCTTCTGCAGGCCCAGGCGGGCTGCTTCGCGTGCTTCGTCGGTTGCGTTTTCGTCAACCAGGGTCTTCTTCAGTTCGAGGCGCTTGGCAGCGTAACGCTCAACGATGACCTTGCGCTGCTCGTTGCGAGCAATCTTGGACTTCTTAGCCATGTTTAGCGCTCCTCTCGGAATTCGACGTGCTGGCGGATCTTGGGGTCGTACTTCTTCAGGACCATGCGGTCCGGGTCGTTACGACGGTTCTTGCGGGTTACGTAGGTGTAACCCGTGCCCGCGGTCGACTTGAGCTTGATGATCGGACGTACGTCCTTGTCCTTAGCCACTAGAGCTTCACCCCACGAGCCAGAATGTCGGCGACGACTGCGTCGATACCGCGCACGTCGATGGTCTTGATGCCACGTGCAGAAACCTGCAGCGTGACGTTACGGCGCAGGGACGGAACCCAGTAGCGCTTCTTCTGGATGTTCGGATCGAACCGACGCTTGTTGCGGCGGTGCGAGTGCGAAATGCTGTGCCCAAAGCCCGGCTCGGCCCCGGTCACTTGGCAGTGTGCTGCCATGACTTCTCCTCAAGAATTGAAAGTAATGATCCGCATATCTGCTGCTGGACCATGCTGCCAAGTGCGACCCACAGAATGTACGGGCAACGGTTAGTTACGCAACTTGAGCCCCTAACTACCGACCACCCTGGAGAAAATTACCGGGCAACCGGAGCAATTGCGCACGCTCCGCGCACTTAGCGCCTACCAAGTCTACGAGTTGACGCAATTAAAGACCAATCGGGTGTATAAGGGCTTGCCCCTGTTGAAAGGTCACAGCAGTCGGTGGCCCCTTTTCACAGCAGGGACATAGCTTCCCCAAGCATGTTTGATGCATGAACACACAGCTCCTGCCGGCATCACCGGCCGCAAGCAGCTCCGGCCGCCCGGAGCTCTCACCACCGAAGATACCCGCCCGCGGCTGGTTCGCCCGCCAGTACCGCCGGCGCATGCTGCGGACGGACTTCCTGACCGTCATTTCCTGGGCATCCGTGGCTGCCGCCATCGCCTTGTGGCTGGCAGACGGCGGGGCCACCAACATCACCTCGCCCGCCTCGCTGTTCACGGCGGCGGGGATCGTGGCCGGCCTGGCGGGCATGGACCTGGTCCTGCTGATGCTGCTCCTGGCCGCGAGGATCCCGTTCATCGACCGCACCTTCGGCCACGACCGGGCCCTGGAATTCCACGGCAAACTGGGCAAGCCCTCCCTTTACCTCCTGTTGGCACACGGCCTCCTGCTGGTCATCGGGTACGGCATGGCGGAGGGACTGGACCCGGTCAGCGAATCCATCAACCTGTGGGTGCAGGTCCCCGACATGTGGCTGGCGTTCGTCTCCATGGCCCTGTTCATCGCCGTCGTGGTGACGTCCCTGGTGGCTGTGCGCCGGCGCTTCCCGTACGAGTTCTGGTACGTGGTCCACCTGCTGACCTATGCCGCGGTGGCAACGTCAATCCCGCACCAGTTCAGCGTGGGCGGCCTCTTTGCGGCCGGCACCTGGCAGCGGTGGTACTGGCTCGCCATCTGCATCTACACCGGCAGTGCCCTGGTGTACTTCCGCATCCTTGAGCCGGTTCTGGCCACCGCGCGCCACCAACTGACGGTGGCCCGCGTGGAGGCCGTGGCTCCGGGCGTGGTGAACATCGTCATGCGGGGACGGAAGCTGGACCAGCTGGCGGGGACGGGCGGACGCTTCTTCATCTGGCGCTTCCTGGTTCCGGGCATGTGGTGGCACCCCCACCCGTTCAGCCTGTCCGCGGAGCCCGTGGTCAACGGCCGGGACGGCCAGGGGACGCTGCGGGTCACCGTCCGGAACCTCGGCGACGGCTCCGCCCAGCTGCTCCGGCTGCGGAAGGGCACCAAGGTGGCCCTGGAGGGTCCCTACGGATTGCTCAGCACGGCAGCCCGGACGAAGAACAAGGTGGTGATGATCGGCGCCGGCATCGGCATCACTCCCCTGCGCGCGCTGTTGGAGACCACCCCGTTCGCTCCAGGCGAGGCCACGGTCCTGCTCCGCGGCCACACTGACAAGGAGCTTTACCTGGGCACCGAAATCCTTGACCTCTGCCAGGCGCGCGGGGCCCGGCTCTTCCACCTCACCGGACCGCGGGGCCATGGCGGGTCCACCTGGCTTCCCGAGGACTCGGTGCGCAACGGCTACAGCCTTACCTCCTATGTGCCGGACATCAGGGATGCGGACGTCTACGTCTGCGGCCCGGCGGCGTGGGCGGCCAATGTCATTGCGGATGCCGGGAAGGCCGGCGTCCCCGAGGAACAGATCCATCACGAAAGGTTTGACTGGTGAAAATTCGCGGAACAGTCGCAGCAGCTTTGGCCTCCGCCGGGATCCTCCTGGCGGGCTGGCAGACAGGCACGCAGGCGGGCGGCATCAGCACCGTCGCATCAAGTACGACGGCGACCGGCACCACGGGTGCCACCGGCACGGGAGCGTCGGGGACGGGTTCGTCCGGGTCGGCCGGGTCCTCCAGCTCATCGGGCACCGCAGGTTCCTCCGGGTCCTCCAGCTCGTCAGGCACCACAGGTTCCTCCGGGTCCGCAAGCTCCGGATCCTCCAGTTCGTCCAATTCCTCCGCGTCCGGCACCTACAAGGGCAACACCGTCCAGACCCGGTTTGGCCCCGTGCAGGTCCAGATCACGGTGGCGAACGGGAAGATCACCGATGTCACGGCGCTGCAGCTGACCAATACGGACGGCAAATCCATCCAGATCAGCAACCGCGCGGCACCCCTGCTCCGCAGCAAGGTCCTGGCGGCGCAGTCTGCCAATGTCCAGACCGTCAGCGGCGCCACCATCACCAGCGACGCCTACCTCACCTCACTCCAGGCAGCCCTCGATGCAGCAAACCTCTAACCCCCTGCCCGCCACGGCAGGCACCGCCCTGAAGGCCCGCACCTTTGAATGCATGGGAACGGTCATCGGCCTGACACTGCCGGTGGGCTCCCCCGCGGAAGGGCAGCCGGGGCTCGACGAACTCGCAGCCGCCACCGCCGTCGTCGAACGCCTGTTCCGGGACCTGGACGAAACGTTCAGCCTGTACCGCCCCGATTCGGAAGCCAGCAGGCTGGCGCGCGGTGAACTGACGCTGCCCCACGCCTCGGCGCAGATGCGCGAGCGGTACGCCGAGGCGCATGAATGGCGCCTGCGCACGGAGGGCGCGTTCACCCCCGAAAGGCCCGACGGCGTGCTGGACCTGTCCGGGATTATCAAGGGCCACGCAATCCGGGAGGCGGGAACCTCGCTCCTGGCCTTGGGGCGGCGCGATTGGTGCCTCAATGCAGGTGGCGATGTGCTGGTCAGCGGCTCACCTACGCCCGGCAGCGGTGAAGCCTGGAAAGCCGGCGTGGTGGACCCTGCCGACCGACTGACCCTCATCACCGGATATCCGCTGGGCGGCAACAGCCGGCACAGCGCGATGGCCACCTCCGGCTCCGCTGAACGCGGCGAGCACATCTGGCGGGTGGGAAGCGGGGCCGGTGACGACGGGTTTGTCCAGGTCACCGTTGCCGCCGGGGATATTGTCACCGCCGACGTCCTGGCCACGGCGATCGTTGCCGGCGGGACACGGATGCTGGACCGTGCCGCGGACAACTGGGACGTTGCCGTGCTGGCCATCCGGGCGGACGGCTCCATGCTGGCGACTCCGGCGTTCCAGCCGGGGTAGGAGAGGCGCAGCCGGGACCCGCGCTACAGCCGCGTGAGCTGGGGGTACTTGGCCTGCAGGTTGTCCCCGGAGGATTTCCCGGTGACGCGGCGGACCACCCACGGCGCCGCGTATTCGCGGAACCACTGGGCGTTGGCACGGATGGCGTCGGCCCCGCTCAGTTCCGGCACCGGAGTCATGGGCGGGACGTCAATGGAGTGGTCATATTTGAGGACCTCAAGCACGCGCTTGGCCATGTTCGCGTGGCCGGCGGCGGACATGTGCATCCGGTCGTGGGCCCACATGCCCCAGTCGTAGTACTCGCTGAAGCGCCAGTAGTCCACCAGCAGGGCGCCGTGGTCCCCGGCGATCCCGCGGACCAGTTCGTTGTAAATGGCGGTGCGGCCGCGCATGGTGCCGAATACCTTCGAACCCCGGGCGTCGAAGCCCGTGAACATCACCACGATGGCGCCGGTGGCAGCGAGCTTCGCCACGGCGTCGTTGTATTCCACGAGGAGATCATCGATGTCCACGCGCGGGCGGAGGATGTCATTGGCGCCGGCGTAGATGCTCACCAGGGTGGGGTTGAGTTCGACGGCGGCGTCCACCTGCTCAGCCAGGATCTGGCGGAGCTTCCTGCCACGGATGGCCAGGTTGGCGTAGCCGAAGTCCGGGTCCGCGGCGCAGAGCTGTTCCGCCACACGGTCGGCCCATCCGCGGACACCGTTGGGACGTGCCGGGTCGTCGTCACCGACGCCTTCGGTGAAAGAGTCACCGAGTGCCACAAACCGGGAAGTGAAATCCATGCGGTTAGTTTGCCACCCGTTGCCGGAAGCAACCAATCGCCGGGGATGCTCTCGGGTCAGGCCTGGGTTTCGCGCAGGATCCAGTGGTCCGAGTCCAGGCGTCCCACCACTTTTTCACCGATCCGCGCCAGGTCCAGGACATCCTGCTCGGTCAGCGCATCGAGGAACAGGTCACGGACGTCCTCAACATGCGCCGGGGCCAGGCCGACAATCGTGGCCATGCCTTCCTCGGTGAGGTGCGCCGTGGTCACCCTGGCGTCGTGGGGGTGCGGGCGGCGTTCCACCCAGCCGCGCTTCTGAAGTTTTGTCACCACGTGTGAGAGGCGGGACAGGGAGGCGCTGGTGCGGGCTGCGAGCTCGCTCATGGGCAGGAACCGGTCCTCGGCTTCGGACAGCATGGCCAGGACGGTGTAATCGAACAGGGACAGTTTTCCCGCGGCGTGCAGCTTGGTGTCCAGGGCGGCAGGCAGCAGCGTATTGATGCTTACCAGCGCCAGCCAGGCGCGGCGTTCGTCAGCGTTGAGCCAGCGGGGTTCGGTCATGTTCCCTATTCTACGATTGATCCTTCAAGTAGCTGGTGCGGCGCCGGTAGGCTTGCCCCATGTATGTTGTCTCCCTCACCTACCGCGTGCCCCAGGAGATCGTCGACTTCCACAACGACGCCCACATTGTCTGGCTGCAAAAGGCGTTCGACGACGGCGTGTTCATCGCCGCCGGACGCAAGATTCCGCGCACCGGCGGGTTGCTGCTGTCGCAGGCCGAACGGGAAACCCTGGACGCGAGCCTGGCGCAGGATCCGTTCTACACCAACGGGGTTGCCGACTTCGAAGTCATGGAATTCCATGCAGGCCGGGTGGCCCCGGGCTACGAAATCCTGCTGGACACCCCTCCCCAGCCCGCACCCTAAGGCGGGCTGCTTCCCGAAGGTATGCTGCCGGCGTCGGACGTTCCGGCGGCGAGCTTCTTCAACCCGCCCTTCCGCGGAACCTTCACCGGCTGGGGCCAGCGCGGGGTGAGGGTGTCCCCCAGCGTGACCCCACGGAGCTTGCGGCCGAAGAGCGGCAGGACCCAGTCGTGGACCCAGCGGCGCTGGCGCCGCTCCCACTCGCGCAGGCCGGGCCGGGCGGGTGGTTCCCAGTCCCTGGGTTTGATCTTGTGCGGCACGCCCAGCTGGTCCAGCACCTGCCCGGCAAGGTATTTGTGCCCGGCTTTGGACATGTGAAGCCGGTCCGAGTCCCACATCCGCCGGTCGTGGAAGGCGTCCAGGCACCAGTAGTCCACCAGCACGGCCCCGTATTTATCCGCGATGTCCCGGACCCGCTGGTTGTAATAGGTGTTGCGCTTCTTCAGTGGCTCCAGCAGAGCGGACACCTTGACGTCGAACCCCGTGAAGAGGACCAGCGTGGCCCCGGTACCGGCCAGCCGGGCCACCAGCTGTTCGTAGTCCGCCATGAGCGCCGGCATGTCGGTCTTCAGGTCCAGGATGTCGTTGCCGCCGGCGTAGAGCGTGACAAGCGTTGGCCGCATCTGCAGCGCCGGTTCCAGCTGTTCGTCGACGATGTGCCGCAGTCGTTTGCTCCTGATGGCCAGGTTGGCATATTTCCACCCTGGCTGCGCCTTGGCGAGTTTCTCGGCCACCCGGTCGGCCCACCCCCGCACCCCGTTGGGCAGCCGCTCATCCCGATCCCCCACCCCTTCGGTAAAGGAATCCCCAAGGGCAACAAACACCCGCCGCCCGGAGTCAGGAAGCAAGGGATCAGAGGGCACGCCACGAAAGTACCGGGACAAGTCAAAGGAATCACGACTCCGGGATGAACAGTAAGTGATGGCGCGTCCCGGAAATACCGGCAGGATCTGATGGGGCGTCCCGGAAAAGCCGGGAGGATCTGATGGGGCGTTTGGCTAGCCTTCGGCTTTGCCCTGCCGCCAGTACCCCATGAACGCCACCTGTTTCCGGTCGATGCCCACGTCCCGGACAAGGTACCGCCGCAGTTCCTTGATGACCCCTGCTTCGCCCGCCATCCAAGCGTAGAAGGGCAGGGCGCCGGCGGGCAGGTGCGGGTTCCTGGAGCCGCTGATAACGGAGGATTCCAGGCGCCCGGGCGTCTCCCACAGGATGTCTTCATCCACGTTGACGTCATCGGGCTCAGGCCCGGCGCCGCCGTCGTCCGCCGTGATGCCCACCCAGCCCGGCACGGGGACGGCTTTGCGCACGGCCTCATGCAGCAGCTGCCCGTGTGGCCGGGACCGCCCGATGGCGGCGCCGCGGGCGAGCCAGGTGATTTCGATGTCCGCCGGGGAGCTGAGTTCCAGGAAGTCGCCTGCCTGCGGGACTTCTAGGAGGGCGTGGCCACTCATGTATGGCGGGAGCGTTTCCAGGATCGCGGAGATGGCGGGGACGGCGGTTTCGTCGCCGGCGAGCAGGACGCGCTGGGCCATGCCGGGGCGCCACTCGATACCGGAATAGGTTTCGGCGGTGACGCAGTGCGCGGCGCGGTTGTTCGGGCCGATGAGGGTGAGCGGGTCGCCGGGTTTGGCCTTGGATGCCCAGTCCGCTGCCGGCCCGGCGTGCCCATCCTCGTCGGCGTGCATCACGAAGTCGACGTCGATCTCGGGGTACACCGCATCCAGCCGCGCCTCCCGGACCGTATAGGTGCGCATGGAGCCGCGCACGGCCGGGTCCATGGCCAACCAGTCCCGGTACCAGCCGGCGTGGGCGGTGTCGAAGGCGGGGACCGGCAGGACCGACCCGTCGGGGGCCTGCGATGGAATGACGAGCTTCACCCGCAGGTCCAGGGTGTGGCCGTGGACGCCGAAGTCACGCAAGGAGTAGCCGCCGAAGGTGATCCTGCGGAACGTGGGGCTCAGTTGCTGGACAGCTGAGACGGTCACCTCGAAGGCAAGGCTCATCGGCTGGGTTGCCGGCTGGGTTGCGGCGCTTTCCCGGGTCTTCATGAAACGAGCTCCAGTTCGGTGGTTGTGGCGTGGTGGCGGCCGATGGGAAGGATCAGCGGGGTACCGGAGACGGGGTCCGGGATGACGCGGCTCTCCAGGCCGAAGACGTCTTTGACCAAGTCCTCCGTCACCACGTCCTGCGGGGAGCCCAAGGCCGCCACGGCGCCGTCCTTCATGGCGATGACGTGGTCCGCGTAGCGGGCGGCCAGGTTGAGGTCGTGCAGGACGATGGCCACGGTGGTGCCGCGCGTGCGGTTCAGGTCCGTCACCAGGTCCAGGACCTCCACCTGGTGGGCCAGGTCCAGGTAGGTGGTGGGTTCGTCCAGCAGCAGGACGTCGGTTTCCTGGGCAAGGGCCATGGCGATCCAGGCCCGCTGCCGCTGGCCGCCGGACAGTTCGTCAACGTCCCGCCCGGCGAGCTCCAGCGTTCCGGTGGCTTCCAGCGCGCGCTGCACCGCGGCGTCGTCCTTGACACTCCAGCTGCGGAAGAAGCCCTGGTGCGGGTAGCGTCCCCGCCCCACCAGGTCGCGGACGGTGATCCCGTCCGGGGCGCTGGGGTGCTGGGGCAGCAGGCCCAGGGCGCGGGCCAGTGCGCGCGCCGGGCGGGAATGGATGTCCTTGCCGTCCAGGGTCACGGCGCCGCGCTCAGGTTTAAGGAGCCGGGACAGGCCTCGGAGCAGGGTCGACTTTCCGCAGGCGTTGGCGCCCACGATCATGGTCACCCTACCTTCGGGAATCCGGACGCTGAGGCCGTCCACCACGCAGCGCTGGTGGTAGCTGAGGGTCAGGTCCTTGGCTTGGAGAACTGCCACGTCAGGCATCCTTTCGGTTGGCCGTGACCAGGAGCCACAGCAGGAACGGGGCGCCGAGCGCGCCGGTGACCACGCCCACCGGGAGCACTGTGCCGCCCAAAAACAAGGGGGCCAGGTTGGCGGCGAAGTAGTCGGCCGCCAGGACAATCAGGGCGCCCACCATGGCCGACGCCGGCAGGCTGGCTTTGCCTGTGAAGCGGCGGGCGATGGGACCGGCCAGGAAGGCGACGAACGAGACCGGTCCGGCAGCCGCCGTCGCCACTGCTGCCAGCGATACCGCGACGACCACCAGTGCCAGGCGCGCGGTGTTGACCCGGACGCCCAGCCCGGCCGCTGCGTCATCCCCCAGTTCCAGGATTCGCAGCGGCCCGGCGATAAGCCCGGTGGCGGGAACCAGGGCGGCGAGCGCAAGGAAGAGGATCCCGGCGCGGTCCCAGTTGGCGGAGTTCAGGGATCCGTTCAGCCAGACCAGGGCGTCGGCGGCGGTGCGGATGTCGGCCCGGGTCATGAGGAAGCTGACCACGGCCTGGAGGGCGGCCGCGGTCCCCACACCGGCCAGGACCAGCCTGTTTCCGGCAGCGGTTCCCCTGCCGGTTCGGCGGGCGCCGCGAGAGATCGCGTAAATCAGGGCCGCCACGGCCAGGGCACCCGCCAGCGCCGCCCCGGACACCGCGGCACCGGACGCGCCGAAAACAACGATCGCAACAACCGCGGCCGCGCTGGCTCCCGAGCTGATGCCGATGACGTCCGGGCTGGCGAGGGGGTTCCGCAGCATGGTCTGGAACAGGCCGCCGGCCAGGCCGAACGCGATCCCGATCAGGGTGCCGATGACCGCACGGGGAAGCTTGTTCTCCATCACGATGAAGCTGGCGCCCGGAATCTTCACGCCGCCGGTGAGGTGGTTGATGACGATGGTGAAGAAATCCGCGATGGTCACCGTGTAGCTGCCCAGCAGGACGGATGCGAAGAACAGAAGCACGACGGCGGCAGCCAGCACCGCGGTCCGGTGCAGCCGCCTCCGTCCCCCGCGCTGCTCCATCACTTTTGGTCCTTTAGGACCGGTTTTGGCAGCCATATCTGATAGCGCAACGCCGGTCACAGGCCTGCCCCCTTCCCGCGGCGGACCAGCCACACGAATACGGGGGCGCCGATCAGGGCGGTCATAATGCCCGCCGGGATTTCACCGGGAAGCAGCACCACCCGGCCCACAATGTCCGCGCCCAGCAGCAGCGCCGGGGCGGCCACCAGGGACAACGGCAGGATCCAGCGGTAGTCCGGGCCGGTGAGGAAGCGGACCGCATGCGGGATCACCAGGCCGACGAAGCTGATGGGCCCTGCCAGCGCGGTGGCCGTGCCGCACAGCAGGACCACCCCCAGGGCCACCACGGCCCGGGACAGGCCCACCCGTTGGCCCAGCCCGCGGGCAACGTCGTCCCCCAGGGCAAGGCTGTTGAGGGTCCGCCCGGCCAGCAGCACAACCAGCGCACCCGCCGCCAGGAACGGCAAACCCGGCAGGAGTACCGGCCAGTCACGGCCCGCGATGCCGCCCACCTGCCAGAAGCGGAACCGGTCGAGGGTGTCCTGGCTGGAGACCAAGATGACGTTCATGAGCGATGACAGCCCGGCGCTCAATGCTGCTCCCGCCAGCGCGAGCTTCACCGGCGTTGCACCCTCCCGGCCCAGCGAGGCGATGAGGTACACCACGACGGCGGCCGCGGCGGCCCCGGTGAACGCGAACCAGATGTAGCCGGTGAAGGTGGTGACGTCGAACAGGTAGATTCCGGCCACTACCGCCAGGGCAGCCCCGGCGTTGACACCGATGATGCCGGGATCGGCCAGGGGATTGCGGGCAACACCCTGCATCGCCGCACCGGCCAGGCCCAGCGCACCGCCGGCCAGCAGGCCCAGGACGGTCCGCGGGATGCGGGCGTGCACCACGGCGTGGTCGCCGTTTGCGGGATCGAACGCTGTGAGCGCCTGCCACACAGTGCCGAGGGGAACGTCACGGGCGCCCACCGCCAGCGATGTGCCGGCCAGGAGCACCAGCACGACGACGGCGGCCGGCAGCCAGGCGGCAGGTTTCCTTCCCTGAGCATCGCCCCGGACGGTGCCGGGGACTGCGGTGGCCGGCACCTTGGTGCCGTTGTCTGCTGCCGGATGCGCCGTCGTCGTACTCATGGAGGTGCGCCTACTTCACTGCGTCCGCTGCTGTGGCCAGCTGCGGGAGGAACGTGTCCAGGGACCACGGCAGGCTCAGCGGCGACGATGCCGAGATGGACAGGGTCAGCGTGTTGTCCGAATCGGCCACCAGGGCACCATTCTTGATGGCCGGGATCTGGCCGAGGAGCGGGTCCGCCTTGATGGCGTCGGTTGTGGAGGCATCCGGAACCCAGGTGACGAAGATGTCCGACTGCAGTTCATTGGCTTTTTCGGCGGACCACGGAATGTAGAACTCCTTGGAGCCCTTGGAGTTGTCCGCCACCACCGGGGCGAGGGTCATGCCGATCTCGCTGAGGAAGCGGGGGCGGTTGTCGTTGGCGGTGTAGACGTTCACGCCGTCGCCCTTGGCGGGCTCCAGGTTGCCGTAGATGAAGCTCCTTCCTTGGATCTGCGGGTACTGGGCCACCTTGTCCTTGACCGTCGACTCGGTGTCAGAAACCAGAGTGGCGGCTTCGACGTCCTTGCCCAGGGCCTTGCCGATGATGGTGGTGGCGTCCTGCCAGGAGGTTCCGTAGGCGACGTCCGGGTGAGCCACCACGGGGGCAATTTCGCTGAGTTTCTTGTAGTCCTCTTCCGTCAGGCCCGAGTAGGCGGCGAGGATGACGTCCGGGCTGAGCTTGGCAATCTCCGTGAAGTTGATCCCGTCCGCTTCCGAGTACTGGGCGGGAGCCTTGGCCGAACCGAAGCCCGCGCCCAGTTTTTCCAGCGCGGCGTCCTTCCAGGGGGTGGAGCCCTTGTCATTGCCGCCCCACTCGTTCCTGGGGACGCCCACCGGAACCACGCCCAGCGCGATGGCGACGTCGTCGTTCACCCAGGAAACGGTGGCAACCCGGGTGGGCTGCTTCTCGATGGTGGTCCTGCCGTACACGTGCTCGATGGTGACCGGGAACGCGGTGCTGCTGCTGGAACTGCCGGCATCCGCAACGGTGGTGGCGGGACCTGTGCTGCACGCCGACAGCGTGAAGGCCGCCGCAGCCAGCACTGCGGCAGCCTTTCCGGCCGAGGAAAGCAGCGTTCGGCGGGTGGGCGCTGGGCCGGGAAAGAGGGGGAACGACACGGGGCTCCTTGAATCGGACTGATCAAAACTTAAGTAAGGCTAACCTATGTAAATCAGCATTACGCAACACTTTTATCACCTAATCCGCCATCGTGACGAAAACCACATTCTGCGATTGGCTGCTTGGACAGGACCCGCATCCTTTGGCAGGATGGCCCTTGCTGGTCCGGCTTTTGAGACACCGGACGGCTGAACAGGAAAAGGACAACGGGAACGATGCGCACGCAGAGGACCAACTGGGCCGCCGCTGCCGTGGAGAGCGGGGTGGCCGCTTTGGCCTGCACCGCGGAGACTGACTGACTCCCCCGTTACCCCTGGCCCGGCTCCGGGCTGCCCACCGTCACGAAAGTTTCAGCCATGCAATCAGTCACGTCCCAGCAAATCCGTTCATCCTTCGTCAACGCCAGCCGCTCGGAAGCTGCAAAGCTCACCCTGCCCAAAAACTTCGAATCCCTCGACTGGGGCAGCCTGGAGTTCCTCGGCTGGCGGGACGAGAAGATGCCGCTGCGCGGCTACCTCGTGGTCCCAGGGCAAAAGGGCCTCACCGGGATCATGCTCCGGGCACCCGAAGGAGGGGCCAAAAAGAACCGGTCGGTGCTGTGTGAGCTCTGCCGGGATGTGTTGTCCAAGGAGGACGTCTTGTTGTGGGTCGCCAAGCGGGCGGGCCAGTCCGGGCGGAACGGCAACACCGTCGGCACCCTGATCTGCGCCGACTTCGTGTGCTGCGGCAACGTCCGCAGGGAGCCGCCTGTCAATGAGATCAATCCAGATCCCGCAGCCGTGGTGGAACGCCAGATCAAGGGGCTTCAGGACCGCACGGCGCAGTTCCTGGCGCGCGTTCAGGCCAAGTAGGACGTCAGGCGGGGGAAGTCCCGTTCACGGCCGTGAGCGGGACTTCCCTGCCTGCCGGTCAGCGGTAGGAGAAGCTCATCAGCACAGCCTTCAGCGCCTGGCCTTCGGCGCCCCAGTACCAGGCCTTCGCCGCGTCATCGTTGGTGAACGGCTGCGCATCGAACAGGACGTCCGCGCTCAAGACCCGGTCGCCAAGCAGTACCGGACCTTCCCGCACCTGTCCGTCCGGGGAAACAGGCAATCCAGCCGTGAGTTCCATGCGGTATCTTGCGGCGCCTTCACTGCGGTCTACAAAGAACGACGCATGCGGCGTGGGAACAGAATGGTCCCGGAGGCCCAGGACAGGGCCTGTTTCGATGACGGTCCGGGTGGCAGAGCCGGCGACGACGTCGGCGATTTGACCGTAGTAGATGTTGATGCGGCTGCTTCCTTCGGCATCGTGAACCGTGGCCGTTCCCACATACGGAGTTTTCGACGGCTCGAAAAGCTCCACCGTCCAGTCCGCCGGGTGGCTGAAGGACAGCCGGCCATCGGGAAAGGTGAAGGCGTCCGGCCCTGGGGGAACCGGGGAAGATGTGGCGGCGGGAACTATTGCCCGGCCAGGGTCCGGGGCCACTGTGGAAATGACGGCGGACCCCGGGGATGAACCGCCATTCGCCGGGGTCCCCTCCGCACAAGCCGCGAGAGGGAGCAGCGCAGCAGCGAGCGCGAGCGGTGCACATTGCAGAAGGCGCATGGGAAGGCCTTTCAAGAGGACGCCATTGTTCTCTCTTGGAACAGCGCGGACCCAGCTTCCCGCAGTGCCGATGGGATTTCTTCAGGCGAGGTGTGGTTGGTGATCCCAGAGTGGCACAACGAAAACACTGGCCACCATGGCGCGGCCAATAAATCCATCAATTTGTTATTTGGCGTAATTTCCGGTTACCGCAGGACGATGTCCACCGGGTTCGCCTCCGACCGCCAGGCGCCCTCCTCGCCGGCGCGGGAACGGATCACCGGCGCCGTGAGGACACCGGAGCGGTTGGTGCGCCGGTCCCGGAGGATCTCGGTGACGGAGCCCAGGTGCCGGGACAGGTCGATCACGTTTTCGGGTGCGGCCAGCAGCAGCTGGAATCCGAATTCGTGCAGCGCCTTGATTCCGGCGCCGGCGAACTCCTCCGACGCGAGCACAAAGGCCTCGTCCATCATCACGGTGCCGTAGGTGGTGAAGCCCTGCTCGGCGATGCCCAGCTGGTAGCTCAGGGCCGCGGCCATGATGAAGGCGGTGAACCGTTGCCGCTCGCCGCCGGACATGGAGCCGGTGTCGGCGTGCATGAACACTTCGGTCTTCTTACCGCCACGGGGACCGGTGACTTCCCGGTGCTCCTTGCACTGGATGAACAGGTGCCCGCGCACGTCCAGCACCTCGGCCCGCCACCTCCGGTCCTCGGGTGCCTGGGAGCCAAGCCGCTTCACCAGCGACTCCAGGGATTTGTAGCGGGCGGTGAGCTCGCCGTCGTCGTCCCCCTCAGCGCCGGAACCCTCCGCCCGGCCGGCCTCCGATTTGGCCGGCCGGCTGTGCCGGGCCTTCAACGCGTTCTGGATGGCGTCCTTGAACTGCTTGGCCGTGGGTGGCAGCGTCTGCTTGATGTCCAGTTCCAGGTAGCTGCCCTCGTGGAAGTTCACCTGCGACAGGATGCCGTTCAGGGGCAGGATGCGGCTGGTGATGGAGCGGCGTTCCTCGTCCAGCAGGTGCAGCAGGGTACTGAAGGACTCGTGCGTGCGCTGATTGAAGAACTGGCGGAACTCCGCCTCCTGCGCGGGCAGGCCGTCGTTCACGATCGCGTGGTAGCGCGCCTCGAACTCGCTCGCGGCGCCGATGCTGGTGCCGTGGTCCGCCGAGATGGCGCTGCCCCACTCACGTACGAAGCCCTCGAAAATGCGGGTAAGCCGCTCCGCCGTCGCCTGCCCCCGCGACTCCGCGGTGTGCAGTTCGCCCAGCAGCGCGGTCCGCACCCGGTTGGCCAGGTTGTCCAGCTCGTGCATTTCCGTGATCTCGCCGAAGTCGGCGAAGTAGGGCTCCAGGGCTTTGACGGTGGCGTCCGACGGCGGCGCCTGGGCCAAGCGGTCGCGCGCGGCTTCCAGCAGGCTGTCGGCAGCCGTCAGCTGGCGGTCGAGTGCCTTGTATTCGCTTTGCAGGACCGCTGCGGACTCGGTGCTGGACTGGTGCTTGTGCCGGACTTCCTCGATGGTGGCACGCAGCGGCTCCAGGTCCGCCTGTGCCGCCAGGGCATCCTTGAGCCGCTGCTCGATCCGCGCCAGCTCATCGGCCGCCACCGCGGCAGACACCTGTTCCCAGGGACGGTCGTCTTCCGCGATCCGGCGCAGTGCGTCAAGCTGCCGGCTCATGCCCTGGTGCGAATCCTCGCGGCTTTGCGCCAGTTCGGCGGCTTTGGCCACTTCCTGCCGGAGGTCCTCCACCTGCCCGGCCACGAGCTCCAGCTTGGCCGCATTATCGAAGCCCAGGACGTAATCCTGGCGGCTGTTGAACCGGTCGTCCTTTTCCACCGTGTGCCGGTTGCGCTTGACCACGCCGCCCAGGCTGAGGCCCTTGTCCAGGGCGGCCAGTTCGTCAGGATCCTCCACGCAAGGGTAGGCGAAGTCGAGGGCGATCCGTTCGCGGACCCATTCGCCGGCTTCAGCAGCCGCACCCGAGGCGAGGATGTCCAGCTTGGTGAGCAGGTCGCCGTCGCGCGCGTCCTCCACGGCGAGCGCGCCGCCGGCGAGCGGCTTGGAGACATCCACGGCCCGCAGCGCGCCGCGGACGTTGTGGTCGTTGAGGTAGCGGGTCACGGCGCCGAAGTGCTCGCCGGGAACCAGCAGGGTGGTGGCCAGGTTGCGGAGTGCGCGTTCGGCGGCGGGGCGCCACCGTTCCTCCCCCTCGGCAAGATCCATGAGCTCACCGGCGAAGGGCATGCGGTCCTCGGGGATGCCGGTTGCCGCGGCAATGGCGGCGCGGTTCTCAATGCTCGACGGCGGCAGCAACGATTTGCGCGTCTTCAGTGAGACGAGTTCCTGCTCAGCCGCGGCCAGTTCGCGTTTCCGGCTGGCGTGCGCGTCGAACGCCTCGAACCGCAGCTCCTGCAGGGCCTGCGAATCATCCTTCAGCTCGGCGGACCGGGCCGCCGCCTGCTCGTGTGCCTGCTCCCAGCCGGCGGCGCTCCACTCGAGCTGCAGGCCGGCGTCGGCCAGTGCCTGCTGGGCTGCCTCCTCCACCTGTTGGCGGAGTTTCAGGCCAACCCGGGCGTTCTCAAGCGACTGCTCGATGGCCGAGATCGCGTTGCCGCCCTGGTTGTTGTAGTCGGTTTCAAGCTGCCGTAGCTCCTTGGCCAGGCCGTCCCGGACCGCACGCTCGGCGCCGAGTTCCTTGGCCTTTGCCTGCGCCAGCTCGCGGAAACGGACCAGGGTCTTCTGGTGGACCGTGACGGCCAGCTGCTGCCGGTACGCCTCGAACTCCCCGCCCACCAGCTCCCGGAGCCGGTTGGCATCCAGCAGCGACTGCGCGTACTCCCTGTTCAGTCCCGGGACCGGGGCCAGCTGGTCCCGCTGCTGCCGGACGTCCTCGAGCCGCTGGCGGATGGACATCAGGTTGCTGAACTCCTCCACCACGTCGTCCGCGGCGGCCAGCGTGGCAGGAGCATCGAGGACCTGGTCGCGGAAGAAGGTGTTGACGCTGCCGCCGAGGCCCTTGCCGGCCTGGATGACGCGCAGCAGGGGCAGCGCCTGGTCCGAGCTGATCCCCAGGAGGCGCCGGAACCGCTCCGCGAATGCCTTGTGCACGTCGAACACCTGGGCGTGCGGGAAGAGCGTCTCCAGCGCGCCCTTGGTGAAGCGCTTGTCCGCGATGCCCTCCACCGCCTCAAGGTCCAGCGGCACGTTGTCGATCAGGTAGAACCGGCCCACGCTGGACTCGGTCCCGTTCTTTGGCAGGTCGAACAGGGCCGAGACCGTCACCCGCGTCCCGGCGGCGTTGTCGAACGTCAGGGCGACGGCGGACCAGGTGGCACCCGGGCGCTGGAACGCGCTCGCCGAGCCCTCCCCCACGGCCTTGTCCCCCACCTTGCCGCGCATGTACGTGAAAGTGGTCCGCTTGTCCTCCACGGCACCCGAACGCTGCGCGGCGGCCTCGTTCGACCTCGGCCGGGCGTCGAACACCCGCAGCATCGCATCGAACAGCGTGGACTTGCCCACGCCGGAGTTACCCGTCAGCAGGGTGCCGTTCCGGTCCACGTGCATCGTGTGCGCGCCGTGGAACGTCCCCCAGTTGACCACCTGCACCAGCGCCAGGCGCATCTGCCCGGGGTTGGTCACGTCCCCCAACGGAAGCATGCTCGCGATCGTCACTGTCCTGCCTCCTTAGCTGTGGTTGGGAACGACGACAGCGCTGCGCCGTCGTCGTCATTCTCGTCCCCACCTTGGGCGTCAAACTCCAGCAGTGCTTCCGTGCCCGTGGCGTCGGCCGAGGCCGCTACCAAGGCCTCGATGTGGGCCGGGATGTCGCCGATGTTTTCGAACGGGAGGGCCAGGGGCAGGGCGTTGGAGATGGTGTAGACGTCGTCCAGTCCGGTGGGGAGCAGGAGTTGGCGGGCCAGGAGCTTGGTGATGGCTCGCGTGACCACGTCCGAGTCCCGCAGGGCGTCCTGCTGGCCGGCGGGCTGGTAGTGCGCCACCAGGTCCGTGATTTCCTCGCGGGTGATGGTGGGGTCCGTCTGGGCCGTGACGTGCCGGTCCAGCAGCAGGCGCAGCCGGAGCAGCACGATGGTTTCCACCCGGCTGAGGGCGCGCTGCTGGCGCAGGATGCTGGACCGGGTGTTGCCGCCGATCACCTCCGGATCCACGGGGCGCAGGACGGCGATCTTCCGCTCATGGTCCAGCTGCAGGGTCAGGAACAGCTCGGACAGGCGGCTGCGCAGGATCACCTGGTTGTCCAGCAGCACCGTCCAGAGCTTTTCGTCCCGGCCGCCGTCAATGTAGGGGCCCTTGAGGAGCTTCACCAGGGCCTGCCGCACCTTCATCGACAGGACTCCGGTGTCGCCGGGGAACAAGGCGGCGCCGTCGACGAAGGTGTCGCGGGGTGAAACAGGTCCGGGGTACCCAGCGCCCGATGCCGCCCCGGTGTCAACCTGCTCAACCAACGACTCCTCCAGGTGTTCTCCAGCCGGCGTTTCCGCGGACTCAACTACCGGCGTCGTGCTTTCCTCAGTCATCTGAATCCTTTGCGAGCGTGACCACCGGCAGGTAGGCCTTGCGGGTGGAGCCGTCTATCTGTTCGAAGTCCAGGCCATCCCAGGCGCCGCGGTCGAAGTCCGCCCCTGCGTGCAGGGCTTCCGACAGGAGGGCGCGGATGGTGTTGATGTGCTGCTCTTCGGGCGGCAGCTGCTGCCAGGCATCGGCAAGGGTTGCAGCTCCTGCCATGGCCGCCCGGACCACCGCCGGTTTGGCCTTGCCGGTCCTCGGCGAGCGCACCCGGTCCGAGTCCGTGAAGGCGATGGGATCGGCCAGGCGGGGCGGCGCCGCAAACTCGTCGGGATCGAAAAGCTTCACCATGGACAGGGACTCAAAGCCGGCGTTGTAAAGGACCGGCCCGGGGACCAGCCCAGGGCGTTCCCGCTCGTACGGCAGGGAACGGATGGCCTGCTCCGCTTCGCGCAGGACCTGCCGCAGCCGGACCGACTGGCGGAAGTCGTCGCTCTGGATGTAGGTGTTGAGGCTTTCGCTCAGCTTGCCGTAGATGCGCTGGATCTGGCTGTGCTGCTGGCGGAGTTCGGCCACCAGGTTCTTCAGCGTTTCCCGGTCGTCGGGCGAGAGGTCGTCGGCGAACTGCCGGCTCAGCACCTCGCCGATCGCCGACCGGAACCTCAGCTGCTGCTGCGGATCCTCCAGGAACGCCGTGAAGGACCGGAACGTCCTGCCCTCGGGACTTTGGCGGAGCCGCTTGTCGGCTTCCAGGACCTGCGCCATAGTGGCGCCCTTGGTCAGGGACTCCTCGATGATCTGGTTGCGGAGGCCGCCCACCAGTTCCTCGATCCGGTCACGCATCTTCTTGTAGTCCGCGGGCAGGCTGGCCGCCAGGTCCAGGATGTTTCCGGCGGCCTCGACCGCTTCATCGTCGTCCAGCAGGCCGTCGAACTCGCCGGTACTGATGTTCTGGATGAGCTGCTGCCGCTCTTCGATTTCCTCTTCGAGGGCTTCGAGCCGGGCGCTCTGGTCCGGGTTGGTTTCGTTGGCGAGCTTTTCCACGTCTCCCAGCAGGGTGCCCAGGCGGGACCCGTTCAGGGTGGACCGCTCGCTGGAGAGGCTGTCCAGGAAGGCGAGCACACGGGCCGCCGGCTCGGTTGCCTCGTAAACGATCTGGCCTGACTGGTTGCGGCGGGTCAGGAACTGCCGCCGGGTCCATTCGTCGCCAAAAGCCTTTCCGTTGGCCCCTCCTCCCAGCCCGGGATCCTGGCGGCGGAGCTCCTCAAGGAAGGAGTCGACGTCGGCATGGAATTCCTCAAGCGGAACCTGCGGCCGGGTGCGTGTGAAGGAAGCCTGGAGCACGGCAATCACCCACGGCGCCGAACGCGTCAGGGCCCAGGCAGGTCCCTTGGTGAGGAGTTCGAGGTCCCGGAGCCGGGCGCTGATGGCGTCAGCGGATGACCTGGCGGAGCGGGGCACACACTCTCCTTGGGCTGGTGGGCGGGGGCTGGGCAGGAGGTGGCCCGAAGTGGACGGACCGGAAAACTGCCAACTACAAGGTTAACGCAGGCCGCCGCGACCGCTTCGTGACCTACCTGCGGGTAGTGTTTCAATCCCGTATCAACAGTCACATCTGCCCCATCCAGCACTGGCTGGGCGTGCGGCCGTCCCCCTACGCTTCTGCTACTGGTCTTCGCCACCGCAGTCTTTTGCACAGCAACGTCGCAGCAGGGGGATTCATGCAGTTCGATTTAAGCTCAGTGGAAACAGCCACCTTGGTCTTCATCGGGACCCTGGTATTTGGCGCATTATTAGCCGCCTTCGTCCTCACGGCCGGACTGGTTGCCCTGGTAGTGCTGGGGGCCGGCAAGCTCACCTGGATGGTGGTGATCAATACCTTGATGGCGGTAGTCCACGGGATCAACGCCGGCTGGGAAAGGCTGGTCCACCGCGCCTCGGCCGTCGAGCTTCCCGGCGATTTCCAGCCCCAGCCATCCCCTAGCACCGGAACCTACCCGCGGGTAATCTTGAGGGACAGCTGAAGGGTTCTCCAACCCGGCGGATCCATGGCTACACCGGCCAATCCGGCCAAGGAGATAACCCATGACCTCCGCAACTGACAGCCAGGCCAAAGACGCCCCGGCTGAAGAAACCCCCGTCCCCGCCGGAAACATCGGCGCCGGAGCTACCGCCGAAGATGCCCGGGCCGTCGCCGAGGCCGCCCGGGAAACAGGCTGGGAACGCCCCAGCTTCGCCAAGGGCCTCTACCTGGGCAATTTCGACCTGGACCTGGTCCATCCGTGGCCCGCCGCGGACCCCGCCTCCGTGGACCGGGGCGAGGAGTTCATGTCCCGCCTCACCGAGTTCGCGAAAACCATGTCCGGGCGGGTCATCGAACGGGATGCGAAGATTCCGGACGACTACATCAAGGGCCTGGCGGACCTGGGTGTGTTCGGGATGAAGATCCCGGAGGAGTACGGGGGGCTGGGCCTCTCCTTGGTGTATTACGGCCGGGCCCTCGCCCTGCTGGGCAGCGTGCACCCCAGCCTGGGCGCCCTCATCTCCGCCCACCAGTCCATCGGCGTGCCGGAGCCCGTCAAGGTCTTCGGCACGCCCGAACAAAAGCGCGAGTACCTGCCGCGGTGTGCCGCAGGCGCCGTCACGGCCTTCCTCCTCACCGAACCCGACGTCGGGAGCGACCCCGCCCGCCTGGGCAGCACGGCAACGCCAACGGACGACGGCGACGCGTACCTTTTGGACGGCGTGAAGCTTTGGACCACCAACGGCGTGATCGCCGAACTGGTGGTGGTGATGGCCGTGGTTCCGGCGCACACCGACGCACACGGCACCCGGCACAAGGGCGGCATCAGCGCCTTCGTGGTGGAGATGGATTCGCCCGGCATCACGGTGGAGAACCGCAACGCGTTCATGGGCCTGCGCGGCATCGAGAACGGCGTGACCCGCTTCCACCAGGTGCGCGTGCCGGCCGCCAACCGGCTTGGCCGCGAGGGCCAGGGCCTGAAGATCGCACTCACCACACTCAACACCGGCCGCCTTGCGCTCCCGGCACTGTGCGTGGCGTCCGGTCGATGGAGCCTGAAGATTGCCCGCGAATGGTCCAATGCGCGCACCCAGTGGGGCAGGCCCGTGGGTGAACACGAGGCCGTGGGTAAGAAGATTGCGTTCATCGCGGCCTCGGCCTTTGCCCTGGACGCGGTGTTTGAACTGTCCGCCGAACTTGCCGATGCGGGGCAGAAGGACGTACGCATCGAAGCGGCGCTCGCAAAGCTCTGGGCCACGGAAATCAGCTGCCGGATCGCGGACGAGCTGGTCCAGATCCGGGGCGGGCGGGGGTTCGAAACGGCCGAGTCACTGGCCGCCCGCGGGGAACGCGCAGTACCGGCGGAGCAGCAGCTGCGGGACCTCCGCATCAACAGGATCTTCGAAGGGTCCTCCGAAATCATGCGGCTGCTGATTGCACGGGAAGCTGTGGACGCGCACCTTGCCGCCGCGGGCGACCTCGCCTCCCTGGACGCGAGCCTGGCCGACAAAGCGAAAGCCGCCGTCGGCGCTTCCGGCTTCTACGCCAAGTGGCTCCCCAAGCTGGTGGCGGGCGCCGGCATGGACCCCCGCTCGTATGGCGAGTTCGGCAGGCTGGCCAGGCACCTTCGCTTCGTTGAACGCTCGTCGCGGCGCCTGGCGCGGCAAACTTTCTACGGCATGGGCCGGTGGCAGGCCAAGCTTGAGCGCAAGCAGGCGTTCCTGGGCCGCGTGGTGGACATCGGCGCGGAACTGTTTGCCATGACCGCCTGCTGCTCCCGGGCCGAGATGCTCCTCAAGTCCTCCCCTGGCAAGGCCGCCGGCGCCTACGAGCTCGCCGACGCCTATTGCGAGCAGGCAAGGGTGCGCGTGGACGAATACTTCGACCAGCTGTGGCGGAACACGGACGACGCCGACCAGGCACTGACGCACAAGGTCCTCGCCGGCGATTATGAATGGCTGGAAGTGGGGGTCCTGGACCAGTCCGAGGGCACGGGCCCGTGGATCGCCGACGCTTCGCCCGGGCCTTCTGCCAAGGAGGACCTCCACCGGAAGTACCGGTAAAACTGCAGGTCACAAAATAGTAAGCACGCTTGCTATCACTCGGGGCGGGTGGTTGAGTTGAGCCATGAGCAGCTCAACGGACCCAGAGAACCTGCCTCCCCGCCGTTCCCGGGAGGACGAAACCACCCGGGGCGGAGGCCACCGGGAAGCAGCCGCGGACGACGCCGCCACACGCTCGATGGACCAGGCACCGGTCCGCCCCAGGGACCGCGACCGGGCCGTGGACCGGGACTATGTGGCGCCGACGGCCGAGCGGACGTACGCTCCTGCCCCGACCAGAGCGACACCCGTGGTGGCACCCGCGGCGGACCCAACCCTGGCAGACAGGGAAACTGCCGTGGCGCGCCAGAAGGAGCGGTTCGGCGGCATCAAGGTTGGCTCTGCCTTCTTTGGCTGGCTGACCGCCACCGGAATGGCCGTCCTGCTGACCGCACTGGTGGCAGCGGCCGGGACCGCCGTGGGCCTCGCCAGCAACACCGACGTCAACCAGGCCGTAAACCAGGCCGCCCAGAACAGCGGCACGGTCGGTTTGGTGGGGATCATCGTCCTTCTGGTGATCCTGTTCCTCTCCTATTACTGCGGCGGCTACGTGGCAGGCCGCATGGCCCGCTTCAACGGCGTCAAGCAGGGGATCATGGTGTGGATCTGGGCCCTGATCGCGGCCGTTGTGGTGGCCATCCTGGGGCTCGTGGCAGGGCAGCAGTTCAACGTCCTGGCCAACCTGAACAGCTTTCCGCGCATCCCCATCAATGAAGGACAGCTGACCACCACCAGCATTATCGCCGCGGTGGTGGTTGCGGCTGTGGCCCTCGTGGGTGCGGTGCTCGGCGGCCTGGCGGGCATGCGGTTCCACCGGAGGTTGACCGTGCCGGGTTCACCCCGGACAGCGAGTTTTACGACGACGAGGAGTAGTCAGGCGAGGATGTCGCCGTCCACGTACAGCCAGTGCCCGCCCTCCCGGACGAACCGGCTGTTCTCGTGAAGGACGCCGCGGTCCTTGCCGTGCCGGTAGAACGCCTTGAATTCCACGGTTCCCTCCGTGTCGAAGGGACCCCCATTCCCGGTGGCCACAATGTCCAGGCGGCGCCATTCCATGGCAGGGTCCAGGTCCAGGGCTGCCGGCGCGGTGGACGGATGGTAGGTGCGCAGAAGGTAGGCCTCGTCGAGCAGGGCAAAGGCGCTGTACCGGGACCGCATCAGCTGTTCCGCCGTGGCGGCCTCCGCCCGGCCGGAATGGAACCGGCCACAGCACGCCGCGTACGGATCTCCGGACAGACATATGCAGTTTGCGGAATCTATTGATGTGGTCACCCGGTGATGCTGTCATATCGGGTAACAGCTTCGCTACAACCTGGCACCGGGCCCTGCCCGCCCGGGCACGGCCGGACAAAAATCCGTATGGTGGAGAAGGAGCTTTGCGCCCGGCCTTATGCGCCGCACGCGGGCCCAGGATGTTGGCCAGAGAGGAGAAGACGTGGAGAACCCGGACACTCTCGTCCTCAACCTGACCTTCCTGGGCACGATGGGCGTGGCTCTCCTGATGTTCCTGGTCCTCTTCCTGCTCGGGGTTATTACCCTGGTCCTCGCGGGTCTGGGGCGCCTCACGGCCGTCGTGCTGATGACCCTGCTCGGGCGGGCGCCCGGCAAACGGGACTCCGCCGGTTCCGCCGGCGCACCCGCCCGGCAGCCCCGCCCGCGAACGACGTTCCGGGAACGTGCCGCCGCGCTGAAGTCGGGCCGGCTGAAGGAGTCGCTGCGCACCGCCGTCGTACGCCACCCGAAACTTGCCGCAGCCCGCCCTGAACCGCAGGTCCTCGCCGAAGACTGGGCCTCCGCCGTCGCGGAAGCCGACAAGCGCGCCCAGGCCAGGGCGCGGGCGGCTGTGCCGGAAATCAAACTGTCCGTGCGGGATCTTCCGGATCCGGCCGTCCCCGCGGACAAGGTCTCCGAGGTAGCCCCGCTGGTGGAGTCCGCCCTGCACAACCACCGGCCGCCCCATGAGATGCCGCGGTCCTTCAAGAAGCCCCAGCCGCTGCATCCGCTGCCGCCGCTGGATACTGGGTCCCTCGTTTCGCTGGCCGGCCCGCAACAGGTACTCAAGGAGCAGCAGGCCAAGGAGAATGGCTAAGCCCTTACCCTGAGCAACCATGTGGGTTAGCGTGAACACATGGAATTCAGATACCTCGGAAACAGCGGCTTCAAAGTCTCGGAAATCACGTTCGGCAACTGGCTGACCCACGGTTCACAGGTGGAAAACGACGTCGCAACCCAGTGTGTGCGCGCCGCCCTCGATGCCGGCATCAGCACCTTCGACACCGCGGACGTCTACGCGAACACAGCCGCGGAAACCGTCCTGGGCCAGGCCCTGAAGGATGAGCGCCGCGAGTCCCTGGAAATTTTCACCAAAGTCTTTGGCCCCACCGGCCCCAAGGGCAAGAACGATCTTGGCCTGTCGCGCAAGCACATCATGGAATCCATCAACGGTTCGCTGCGCCGGCTGCAGACGGACTACGTGGACCTTTACCAGGGCCACCGGTACGACTTCGAAACACCGCTGGAAGAAACCATGCAGGCGTTCGCGGACATCGTCCGGCAGGGCAAGGCGCTGTACATCGGCGTGAGCGAGTGGACCGCGGAACAGCTCCGCGAAGGCCACAAGCTGTCCAGGGAACTGGGCTTCCAGCTCATCTCCAACCAGCCGCAGTACTCCATGCTCTGGCGCGTGATCGAGGCCGAGGTGGTCCCGGCGTCAGAAGAGCTGGGCGTGTCCCAGATTGTCTGGTCGCCCATGGCCCAGGGTGTCCTCAGCGGCAAGTACCTGCCCGGCCAGCCTGCCCCCGAAGGCACTCGCGCCACGGATGAAAAGGGCGGTGCCAAAATGATCCAGCGGTGGATGCGCGACGACGTCCTGGCAGCCGTGCAGGAACTGAAGCCGATCGCCCAGGAGGCCGGCCTCACCATGCCGCAGCTCGCTGTGGCCTGGGTGCTGCAGAACCCCAACGTTGCATCCGCCATCGTGGGCGCCTCCCGTCCCGAGCAGATTGCCGACAGCGTGGGCGCGGCCGGCGTGAAGCTGGAGGCGGAGGTCCTCAAGCGTATCGACGACGCCGTCGGTGGCCTCGCCGAGCGCGACCCCGCACAGACCAAGTCGCCGGCTACCCGGGAAGCCTAAGTGGCCTCCCCGACGGAACTGCCGGACCTCGCTGTCACCGGATCCACCGGAGGCCTGGGCGGAATGGTGGCACGGCAACTTGCCGCGTCCGGTTTCGCCCAGCGCCTGCTGGTGCGCGACGCCGCACGCGCCCCGCAGCTGGATGACGCACATCCGCTGGTGTGTTCCTATGGGGACGGCGCCGCCTCCCGCCAGGCGCTGGACGGGGCGAAAGTCCTGTTCATGGTGTCCGCCGCCGAGGCCGAAGACCGGCTGCAGCAGCACTACGCATTCGTGGATGCTGCTGCGGCTGCCGGGGTGGAACACGTGGTGTACACCTCCTTCTACGGGGCGGCACCGGATGCTACCTTCACCCTGGCCAGGGACCACTACGCCACCGAGGAGCGGATCAAGGCGTCCGGGATGGCGTACACCTTCCTGCGCGACAACTTCTACCTCGACTTCCTGCCGCTGATGACCGGCGACGACGGCGTGATCCGGGGCCCTGCCGGGGATGGCGTTTTCTCCGGGGTGGCGCGGGAGGACGTTGCCCGCAGCGCCCACGCCGTGCTGCGGGATCCCGCCATCCACACGGGCAAGACGTACGACCTGACCGGCCCGGAGGAACTGAGCATGGCGCAGGCCGCCGAGGTGCTGAGCGCCGGCACGGGGCGGTCGGTGCGCTACCAGCCGGAGACGGTGGAGGAAGCCTACGCGTCACGGGCTTCCTACGGCGCCCCGCAGTGGCAGCTGGACGCGTGGATCAGCACCTACACGGCGATGGAGGCCGGCGAGATGGCAGGGCTTTCGCCGGATGTGCACGGACTGACCGGGCAGGACCCCATCAGCCTGGCCGAGTTCCTGACCCGGCCGGTGCTGTAGCCCGGTTAATTTCGTTGACGGGCGGGTTGGCCCGGCGTAGACCTGTGGCGGGGGGACCTTAGTCCGCCGAGCAGAATCGCACCGCCATGAATCCCAGCAACCAGCAGTCCACCCGGCAGGAGCCGGCGGCCGCTCCGGCGCCAGCCGCACAGCCTTCCTCCGGCCCGCTCACCCAGGAGGAACTGCAGCTCGCCGCCCGCAACCATTCCATGCCGCTGGAGGCACTACGCCGCGAGGTCACGCCGCCCGGACTCCACTACGTCCTCACGCACTTCGACATTCCCGACCTGGACGTTTCCTCCTGGCACCTGCGGATCGGCGGCGCCGTGGAACGTGCCCTCGAGCTGAGCATGGCCGCGCTTCGCCGCGACCCGGCCATCACTGTGCCCGTCACCCTTGAGTGCGCGGGCAATGGCAGGTCGCTCCTGGAGCCGCGGCCCCTCAGCCAACCCTGGGTCCTGGAGGCGGTGGGCACCGCACAGTGGACCGGCGTGCCGCTTGCCTATCTCCTGGGCAAGGCCGGTGTGCTGCCGGACGCGGCGGAAGTGGTGTTCACGGGGGCAGATGCCGGGTTGCAGGGCGGCGTCCCCCAGCGCTACGCACGCAGCCTGCCGATTCGCGAGGCCCTGCGTCCCGACGTCGTCCTTGCCTACAAAATGAACGGAGCCGTTCTGCCGCCGCAGCATGGTTACCCGCTGCGGCTGGTGGTCCCGGGCTGGTACGGGATGGCCAGCGTCAAATGGCTGGAGTCCATCGAGGTGGCCAGGGCACCATTCACCGGGTTCCAGCAACAGGTTGCCTACCGCTACCAGAGCTCCGCGGACGACGGCGGGAGCCCGGTTTCGCGGATCAGGGTGCGTTCGTTGATGGTCCCGCCGGGTGTCCCGGACTTCTTCACCCGGCGGCGATTCCTCCGTGCGGGCCCGGTGATGCTGGAGGGCCGGGCATGGTCCGGGGAAGGTGCCGTGACCGCCGTCGAGGTGGGGATTGACGGCACCTGGCTGCCCGCCCACCTGGATAAACCGGCAGGTGGATTCTCGTGGCGGAGGTGGAGCCTGCCCTGGGTCGCGGACCCGGGCGAACACGTCCTGGCCTGCCGCGCCACGGACATCACCGGCGCCACCCAACCACTGGAGCAGAACTGGAACTACCAGGGAATGGGAAACAACGTGGTGCAGCGGGTCAACGTGACGGTGGAGTGACGCTGGACCGGCTTCCCGGGGCGGCATCCTATGGGGCTATACTCGGTGCCAATTATGACCAGCCTCCCATCCGCTCCCGCCAGTGTCCGAATCGATGCGTGGCTGTGGGCCGTCCGCGCCTACAAGACCCGGTCTGCCGCCACGGCAGCCTGCCGCGCAGGGCATGTCCGGCTGAACGGCAACCCCTCCAAGGCTTCGGCAACACTGGTGACCGGTGATACCGTCACGGTCCGCATGCCAGGCTACGAGCGGATCCTTGAGGTGCGGCGGCTCATTGCCAAACGCGTGGGGGCCGAGGCGGCGTCGCACTGCTTCACCGACCACACTCCCCCGCGGCCCGTCCTTCCAGCGCTTGGGTTGCCGCAGCGCGACCGGGGCGCCGGACGGCCCACCAAGAAGGACCGCCGCGAGATGGAGCGGTTGCGGGGCCCTGCCTAGCGGACGTGCTGCCGCGTCAGGCACCCGCCTTGGTGCGTGCCTGCACCAGGTTGGCGAACGGCAACCGGCCATATTCCTCCACAAAGGCAGCGTGGTAACCCGCTTCCGCGCTGCTCAGCTGGCCGGCCGGAAGTTCCTTCCACGCAACGGCCAGTGATTCCGCGTCAGCGAGCTGCCAGACAAGCCGCCCGTCCCAGTGGCCGGGCGGCTTTCCTTGCCCAAAGTCAACGAACTCCTGGATCTGGCGCCGAAGCCCCCGGTTACCCTTGCTTCCGGGTCCGGCCTTTCCCAAGTAGAGAACGACCGCGGCGTCCACCCATTCGGTGGCCAACACGGCTTCGGGGAGGGAAGGGTCCTTCTTCTTGAAGACTCCGGCGGTGCTTTTCGTGAGAAAGCGCGCCTGGAAGTCTTCCGGCACAACGACGGCGAAGAGGCCTGTGCCCTGCGGAATCCTCATGGTTTCGAGGTTTCGGATAGGCCGGAATCCGGCGAAGCCTTCGACCTTCAGGCCCTTCCTGGTGAACTGCATAATTCATTGAACCGCATGGCACGGGCCATTGCTGCGTTTGCGTTTTCCACATAGGGACTTTGGGTGGCCGGGATTGTCACACCCTGCTGGAAGACTTTGGCTATGGAAGCGGTTTTGGAATCGGCGGCAGTACAACAGGGGGTGCGGTGCGCCGAACCTTCCAGTGTTGGTCCCACGCCATACCCGCCCGCCGCACCTTCCATTGGGGATGTCCTGGACCTGCTCGCCCGCGTCCCGGTCCCTGCGGATGGTGCGGGCATGATCGAGCAGATTCGTGGGTTGGAGGATCTGAAGTCCTTGGCGGGTGCCCGGCAGGCTGATGCCGCTGTCGCTTTTGATTTATCCCAGCGGCGGGAGCAGGCCGAGGCCGGGGTCCCGGCCGACGAGCGGGGCGCCGGGGTCGCGGCGCAGATCGCGTTGGCCCGGCGTGAGTCCCCCGCCCGGGGTTCCCGGTTGCTCGGCCTGGCCAAAACCCTCACCGGCATGCCGCACACGTTCCGGGCGTTCCGGACCGGCCTGTTGAGCGAGTGGCGGGCCACCCTGATCGTGAAAGACACCATCTGCCTGAGCACCGAGGACCGGGCGGGGGTGGATGAGGAACTCGCCGCGGAAACCGGCGCCCTGGACGGCCTGGGCGACAGGGCCATCATCGCCGCGGTCCGCGCCGCCGCGTACCGGCGGGACCCCGCCTCGGTCGCGAAGCGCGCCAGCCGGGCCGTGGGCGAGCGGGGCGTGAGCCTGCGCCCGGCCCCTGACACCATGACCTGCCTGACCGCGCTGCTCCCCGCCGCCCAGGGCGTCGCCGCGTACGCCGCGTTGTGCCGGGACGCCGACACCGCCCGCTCGAACGGGGATCACCGGTCCCGGGGCCAGGTCATGGCGGACACCCTCGTCGAACGCGTCACCGGCACCCCCGGGCGGGATCAGCGGGGTTCAGATCCAGCTCGTCATGACCGACCACACCCTCCTGCAGGCCGGCGCCGAACCTGCACGGCTGCCCGGCTACGGCACCATCCCCGCCGAACAGGCACGCACCCTCGCCCTCACAGCTCCTGGTGAGACCGACTTCAACCTCTGGGTCCGCCGGCTCTACACCGTCCCCGGCACCGGCGAGCTGGCGGCCATGGACTCCCCAGCCCGGCTCTTCCCGCCAGCACTGAAACGCTTCCTCCAAATCCGGGACGACACCTGCCGGACCCCCTACTGCGACGCACCCATCAGGCACCACGACCACGTCACCCCCTGGCACCACCGCGGACCCACCACCGCCGGAAACGGCCAAGGCCTCTGCGAAGCCTGCAACCACACCAAAGAAACCCCAGGCTGGGCCGCACAAACCATCCCCGGCCCACGGCATACGGTTGCAACCACCACCCCCACGGGCCACACCTACCACTCCACAGCACCACCACTCCCCGGCACCCCACCTGCAGGAGGCACACGGTCATGCGGCTCTCAGGAACGGGGGCTAACCTTGGCGCGTGCCACCCCTTGAGATCCTTGTTTCTTCCTGGCAGTTCGACTGGGCCGCCGTGGCTTTCGCCGCCGCGGCCGGCATTCTGTACGGCTGGGGAATACGGTCAGCCGCGCGCCGGGGTCAGGGATGGCCAGTGTGGCGGGCGGTGGCGTTCTACGTCCTGGGTCTGGGCTCATTCATCATCCTCACCTGCGGGTTCACTGGGGTATACGGAGCGCAGCAGCGGTGGGCCTTCACCATCAAAATATCCCTGCTGCTCTTTGTCGTCCCGCTGCTGATCGGCCTGGGCAAACCGCTAACCCTCGCGCGGGCAGCACTGCCGGCCAAGGGCACAACAGCCTTGGACAAGGTCCTGTCCAGCAGGCCCGTACGGTTCGTCAGCAATTCATTTGGCGCGCCCCTGCTGGGACTGGCCCTCTTCTCCACGTTCCTCACGCCGGCCTTCTTCACGCTGCGGACCGACCCCGTGGCAGGCGCCCTCCTCACCGTTGGCGTGCCGCTGCTGGGCATGCTGATGGCACTGCCGATCATCGAAGAGTCCGATTTCCAGCGCTCCAGCGCCTACCTGACCCTTGAATTCATGTTCGTGTTCATCGAGTTGCTGATCGATGCGGTCCCCGGCATCCTGCTGAGCCTCAACGGCCAGGTGCTCGACCACGTGATGTCCGTTCCCAACCCCCAATGGTGGTTCCGGGACGCTCTCCAGGACCAGCAGTTCGCCGGAAATTTGCTGTGGTTCATCTGCGAGGTGCTGGACCTGCCGCTGATCATCCTCATGTTCATCCGCTTCTCACGCAGCGACAAGAGGGAAGCAGGCGCCTTCGACGAACTGACCGACGAGCAGTTCGACGAACTTCAAAACCAGCACCTGCGTGGGCGGCAGTAACCATCCCGCGCCCGCTGCCCGGCGCCGGGAAGGGTAGTGCGGATTTCGGTGTGCCCACCCTTTCCCGGGGAAGCGTAGAGTGACATAGGACGCCTGATTCTGGACGCCTCGCTGCCAAGGGAGAAATCGTGACGATTGATTGGGACGAAAAAAAGGCCCTGCTACAGGAACCGAATATCGCGAAGGTAACCCAACTTTGCGATGAGCTGATGGAAAAAAAGCCTGGTTCGACTGTCCCCTATATCGACCCCGTCCACGACGAGGACGAATGCAGGATCATCAGCCTCCAGGCCAGCCCCGGCAAAGGGACCGAGTCCGGGTTCGTCTCCCACAACAACGACGACGAAGCTGCCCGACGCGCCACGCAGATCTATGAGCTGGCCGAGCTGGACCCGCGCTACGTCATGCCGTGGAATGCCTACCCCTGGGTGCGTGAGAGCGGCAGCCCCTCCGCGCTGAGTGTCCAGGAAAAGACCGATGGGCTCCGCCCGTTCCGCCAGTTCCTGAAGATCAATTCCCGCGTCTCCGCCATCATCGCGCACGGCACGGACGCGTCCACATTCCTGACCCTCTTTGAGAAGACCTACCACTCATCGCTGAAGAACAGCGGCATCAAAATCTACAAGGCCTCCGCCCTCGGCGGCAGGGCCTTTGCTGTTTCCGAGGCCAAGCAGGAAGAGCTTCTCGCCAAGAGCGTCGAAACCTATCGTGACGCGATGCAGCGGGCGGGCATCCAGCACCTGTAAGGGAAAGTCACAGGGTTCTTTCAGCCACGCGGGCGCATACTCGTAGGTACCCGGACCGGCGAAAGAACCAGGCTGAACCTTGACGTCCCACACCAACCGCTCCCCCGGGGCGGCATCCCCAGCAGAGGCTGCCGCCGTACGCATGGCGGCCCTGCCCCAGCTCCGGCACTGGATTGCCGTGCCGGTCACGGCGGCTGTCTTGATCGTGGCCGCCGGCCTGGCCCTGCGGTTCATTCCGGCGCTGACGTCTGCGGACATGTCCGTGGATGCCGAGCTGAGCCGTGACCACACGGCGCCGCTGACGGGTGTGGCCATGTTCATCAATGTGGTGTTCAGCCCGGCAGGGGGCGTGCTGATGATCGCCGCCCTGTGCCTGTACCTGCTGCTGGTACGCCGGAGTCCTGTCAACGCGGTTGCCACAGGGCTCGTCGCTGCGGGAGGCTGGGTCAGCAGCGAACTGTTCAAAGTACTCGTGGCAAGGCACCGGCCGGACTCCACCGCCCTGTTCAACCCGCTGATCCCCGAACCGGGCACCGACAGCTTTCCCAGCGGCCACGTCGCACTGGCTTCCGCCCTGGCCATCGCCGTCTTCCTGCTGTCCCGCGGCACCAAGTGGCAGCGGCCCGCGGCCATCCTCGGAATCGTCGTGGCGGTTGCCGTCGCATTCTCGCGCGTCTACCTCGGTGTGCACTATCCCACCGACGTCACGGCGTCCTTCCTCACGGCAGCCACCGGTGCGGCGTTCCTGACGGGCTTGTGGAACCGGTTTGGCCTGGCGCTGCTGGCCCGCATACCGTTCCTGGCGAAGCTGGGCCCCGTCCCGGCACCCCAGGCCTGATCCACGGCCATGACGGGCTTCATTGACGGACTCCTGAACGTCAGCCCGCTTGTGGCGTACATCGCCGTCTTTTGCCTGGTATTCGCCGAGGACGCCTTGTTCGTGGGCTTCGTCATCCCCGGTGAAACCGCCGCCGTCCTCGGCGGAGTGGTGGCCAGCCGGGGCGAAGTGCAGCTGGGCTCCATGATGGCCCTGGTGGTGTGCGCGGCCGTCATCGGCGACAGCGTGGGCTACGAGGTGGGCAAGCACCTGGGCGGCCGGCTTATGAAGACGAGGCTGCTGGCCCGCCACGCCGGGAGGCTGGAAAACGCCCAGGACTTCCTCCGGCGCAGAGGCGGGTCCGCTGTGTTCCTGGGCCGCTTCACCGCCTTCTTCCGCGCCGTCATGCCCGCCCTGGCCGGCACGTCCCGGATGCCCTACGGCCGCTTCATCGCCTACAACGCTGCGGGCGGCGTGGCCTGGGGCATCGGCTTCGTCCTGCTGGGCTTCCTCGCAGGCAACTCCTACGAGACCGTCGCCCAGGCCGTGGGCCGGGACCTCGCCGTCGTGATCGCCTTAGTGGCGGTGGTGGCGCTTATCGCCTGGCATGTCCGTTCACGACGGCGGCAGCAACGGCGGCGCCCGGCCAACCAAGGGCGGGACCATGGCCCGAATTCATAGAAGGGTTTGACAGCAACTGTGACCAGTGCCATATTTAAGGCGTGAACCTGTCAGACAGCCGGACAGCAGGACAGCCTGCATCGTTCCGTCCCCTTGCCCGGCTGAGCGCTGCCGAGGCGGTGTTCAACGCCATCCGCCAGGACATCGAATCGGGCGGCATCCCGGTGGGGAACAAACTCAGCTCGGAAGCCACCCTCTCGCAGCAGTACGGAGTAAGCCGCTCGGTAATCCGGGAAGCCCTCCGCTCCTGCACCGCCCTGGGCCTGACGGTCACCCGGACCGGCAAGGGCACCTTTGTCATTGCCAGCAAGGTGGCCAACGACCTCACGTTGGGCCAGTACTCCGCCCGCGACCTTACCGAAGCCCGCCCCCACATCGAAATTCCCGCCGCCGGACTGGCCGCAGAGCGTCGAACGGAGGAGGAACTGGACACCCTCCGCCACATCATGGGTGCCATGGCCACCGAAACGGATCCCGAATCCTGGGTGGCCCTGGACTCCACCTTCCACGCCACCATCGCCCGTGCCAGCGGCAACAAAGTGTTCGCAAGCGTCGTGGCTGACATCCGGGACGCGCTGGCGCATCAATCCGAGACGCTGAACATGGTGGCAGACCGCCAACATGCTTCCGATATTGAGCACCAGCAGATCCTTGCCGCCATCGAGACCGGCTCCGCGGAAGAGGCCCGCGCCGCCATGGCCCACCACCTGGAGGCCGTGGGCGTGGCCCTGGACTCCATCCTCAACAGCTAGCAAGATCCAACCAACCCTCCCAAGGACCCCATGCCATCCCCCGTGTTTTCTGCTGCCCACACTGCTGCCCCGGCCGGGCTGTCCCTGCCGCAGCACACCCCACTGGTCGCCGCCGTCCGTGACGGCCTCGTGGAAAGTGTCCACTACGGCTCCGCGCTTGCCCTCGCGGCGGACGGCTCAGTGGCGGCATCGGCAGGGGACCCCCTGGCACCGTTCTACCCCCGGTCAGCGCTCAAACCCCTCCAGGCAGTGGCCATGGTCCGCGCCGGCCTTGAGCTTCCCGCCGACCTCCTGGCACTGGCCGCGGCAAGCCATTCAGGTGCGGCAGCACACCGCGACGGCGCGCTGCGCATCCTCGAAGTGCACGGACTTGCCCCCACGGACCTGGAGAACAGCACCGACCTGCCCTACGGCACGGCCGAACGGGAAGACTGGCTCAGCACCGGCGGCAGCGCTACCCGGATCACCCAGAACTGCTCCGGAAAGCACGCTGCCATGGTGGCCACCTGCCTGATCAACGGGTGGCCCGTCCAGGGCTATCTCGATCCCTCCCACCCGCTGCAGCAGCTGGTGGCCCGGACCGTCACCGACCTCACCGGCGAGGAGCCGGCCGCCGTCAGCACCGACGGCTGCGGCACTCCCTTGTTCGCCCTCACGCTGCGCGGCATGGCCCGCGCCTTCGGCCGGATCGCCCAGGCTGCAGCGGACGACGACGGCAGCCCGGAAGCCGCCGTCGGGCTCGCCATGCAGCAGCACCCCGGGATGGTGGCCGGGGACGGCCGCGACGTCACCGCACTGATGCGCCTGCTGCCCGGTGCCGTGGCCAAGGACGGCTTTGAAGGCGTGCAGCTGGTGGGCCTGCCCGACGGCGGTGCCGTGGCCGTCAAGATTTCCGACGGCGGCGACCGCGCCCGGATGCCCGCCACCGTCCGCCTGCTGGAGGCGCTGGGCGTGGAGACGGAGCCGCTTGCCGGCATCGCCACGGCCCCGGTGCTGGGCGGCGGCCACGAGGTGGGCCGGCTGCTGGCCACCGACTTCCTGAATCACCTGTCCGCACCCGTCAACGAAGCCCTGTAAGGACACCATGACAACCATCGAAACCGCCGCACCCGCACAGGTCCGGTCCGAGCACGACCTCCTCGGCGACCGGGACGTGCCCGTGCACGCCTACTGGGGCGTGCACACGCTCCGCGCCGTGGAGAACTTCCCCATCACCGGCCAGAAGCTGTCCTCCAACATGCACCTGGTCCGCGGGCTTGCCGCCGTGAAACTGGCCGCCGCCCGCACCAACCGCGAGCTCGGCCTGCTGGACGCAGAACGCGCCGACGCCATCGAGCAGGCGTGCCAGGACGTCATGGCCGGCCGCCTGGCCGACCAGTTCGTGGTGGACGTCGTCCAGGGCGGTGCCGGGACGTCGTCGAACATGAACGCCAACGAGGTCATTGCCAACAGGGCCCTGGAAATCCTGGGACACCCCAAGGGCGACTACGCCCGGCTGCACCCCAACGACCACGTCAACCTCAGCCAGTCCACCAACGACGTGTACCCCACGGCCGTGAAGCTGGGCACCATCTTCGCCGCCCGGGAACTGCTGGCAGCCCTCGAAGAACTCGAGGATGCCTGCGCTGCCAAGGCACTGGAATTCCGCACCGTAGTGAAGATGGGCCGCACCCAGCTCCAGGACGCCGTGCCCATGACCCTGGGCCAGGAGTTCGGCAGCTACGCCGTGACCATCGGCGAGGACCGGCTGCGCCTGGCGGAGGCCGAGCTGCTGATCCACGAGATCAACCTCGGCGCCACCGCCATCGGCACCGGCCTGAACGCCCCTGCCGGCTACGCCGAGGCAGCCTGCCGGCACCTGGCGGAGATCACCGGGCTGCCCCTGGTGACCGCCGTGGACCTCATCGAAGCCACCCAGGACGTGGGCGCCTTCGTGCACCTGTCCGGCGTGCTCAAGCGCGTTGCCGTGAAGCTGTCCAAGATCTGCAACGACCTGCGCCTGCTCTCCTCCGGCCCGCGTGCCGGCTTCGGTGAAATCAACCTGCCGGCCGTGCAGTCCGGCTCCTCCATCATGCCCGGCAAGATCAACCCGGTCATCCCGGAGGTGGTCTCGCAGGTGGCCTACGAGGTGATCGGCAACGACGTCACCATCACCATGGCCGCCGAGGCCGGGCAGCTGCAGCTCAACGCCTTCGAACCGATCATTGTCCACAGCCTCCACAAGAGCATCTCCCACCTCGAGGCAGCCTGCCGCACCCTTACGGCCCGCTGCATCCGGGGAATCACCGCCAACACCGACCACCTGCGCCGCACCGTGGAGCAGTCCATCGGCCTGGTCACCGCTTTGAACCCCCACCTCGGCTACGCCACGGCCACGGCCATCGCGCAGGAAGCACTTGCCACCGGCAAGGGCGTGGCCGAGCTGGTCCTGGAACACGGGCTCCTCACCGACGCCCAGCTCCAGGAACTCCTGAGCCCCGAACGCCTGGCAAACCTCAGCAAGTAGTCCCCCAACTGCTCCCCGAAGGACACCCCCATGACTAATACTCCCCTTCCAGACCACTTGATTGATGGTGGTCACGCGCATGCGTCCGAGACCTCCCTGCACGCGGAGGACAAGGGTTACCACAAGAACCTGAAGCCGCGGCAGATCCAGATGATCGCGATTGGCGGTGCGATCGGTACCGGCCTGTTCCTGGGCGCCGGCGGCCGGCTCAACGCCGCGGGCCCCTCCCTGGTCATCGCGTACGCGGTGTGCGGGTTCTTCGCGTTCCTGATCCTGCGCGCCCTGGGCGAACTGGTCCTGCACCGGCCCTCCTCGGGCTCGTTCGTCTCCTACGCCCGTGAATTCTTCGGCGAAAAAGCCGCGTTCGTCTCCGGCTGGTTCTACTGGATCAACTGGGCCACCACCACCATCGTGGACATCACCGCCGCCGCCCTCTACATGCACTTCTTCGGCAACTACGTCCCCTGGATGGCCGATGTCCCGCAGTGGGCCTGGGCACTGACCGCCCTCGTCGTAGTCCTGGCCCTGAACCTGGTCTCCGTGAAAGTCTTCGGCGAAATGGAATTCTGGTTCGCCCTGATCAAGGTCGCCGCCCTCGTCGCCTTCCTCATCATCGGCACCTACTTCGTCATCTTCGGCACCCCCGTCGACGGCCAGCAGGTCGGCATCAGCCTCCTGTCCGATAACGGCGGGATCTTCCCCAACGGCCTGCTGCCCATGATCATCCTCATGCAGGGCGTCCTGTTCGCCTACGCCTCCATCGAACTCGTCGGCACCGCCGCCGGCGAAACCGAGAACCCCGAAAAAATCATGCCCAAGGCCATCAACTCCGTGGTCTTCCGCATCGCCGTGTTCTACGTCGGCTCCGTGATCCTCCTGGCCCTGCTGCTGCCCTTCACCTCCTACCAAAAAGGCGTCAGCCCCTTCGTGACGTTCTTCGGCTCCATCGGCGTCCAGGGCGTGGACGTCATCATGAACCTCGTGGTCCTCACCGCAGCCCTGTCCTCCCTGAACGCCGGGCTCTACTCCACCGGCCGGATCCTGCGCTCCATGTCCGTCAACGGCTCCGCTCCCAAATTCGCCTCCCGCATGAACAAGGCAGGCGTCCCCTACGGCGGCATCGCCATCACCGCCGTCGTCTCCCTCCTCGGGGTCCCGCTGAACTACCTCGTCCCCGCCGAAGCCTTCGAAATCGTCCTGAACATCGCCTCCGTCGGCATCATCATGACCTGGGCCACCATCGTCCTGTGCCAAATCCAGCTCAAACGCTGGGCCGACAAAGGCTGGGTCGAACGCCCCTCTTTCCGGATGTTCGGCGCCCCCTACACCGGCTACCTCTCCCTGCTCTTCCTCGTCGGCGTCCTCATCATGGTCTTCATCGACTCACCCCTGACCATGCTCGTCACCGCCATCGCCTCCATCCTCATGGTCCTCGGCTGGTACGCCTGCCGCCACCGCATCCGCCAAATCGCCGAAACCCGCGAAGGCTTCACCGGGACGTCCCCGGTGGTGGCCAACGCGGCGGCTGACACCTTCAAGAAGTAACTGCCTTAAACGTCCGACGGCGGCACCTGGGTTCTGGAAGTCCGGAACCCAAGTGCCGCCGTCGGGGTTTAAAGGTGGCTCAGCCCGTCACTTGGACGGCTTGACCACCATGGCTGATCCGCCGCCGCGCCTGACCGGCTCGGCTGCGGCCAGGGTCCGTCCGTCGTCGAGGAACTCGATGGCGGTGGCGGCCCCGATCTCCGAGGCGGACGTGAACGAGTCACCCGACGGCGTCAGGATGTGGCCGAACCGGGACGTCAGGGCCGGGCCGTACTTGTCGATGAACGCCGGCTCTGCGGTTACCTTCTCGGTGTTCCGCTGGGAAGCCCGGGGGGCCGCAATGGCATCCGGGATGCTCATGCCCAGGTCAATGCGGTTGACGATGGTCTGCAGGACCGTGGTGATGATGGTGGAGCCGCCCGGGGAGCCCAGTGCCAGGAACGGCTTGCCGTCCTCGAGCAGGATGGTGGGCGACATGGACGACCGCGGCCGCTTGCCCGGCTCAATCCGGTTGGGGTCCTCGGCGCTGTAAACCGTGGAGAAGTCGGTGAGCTCGTTGTTGAGCAGGAACCCGCGGCCGGGAACAACCATGCCGGAGCCGCCGGTCTGTTCAATGGTCAGCGTGTACTCCACCACGTTGCCCCACTTGTCCGAGACGGTCATGTTGGTGGTGGAGATGTTCTCTGTGTCCTTCTCATCGGCGAGCGCGGCCGGTTCCGCCGGGCAGCTTCCGTCGTAGGAGGTGACGTTGCCGGGCTTCACGGGTTTGGGTGCCGCATGGTTGGGGTCAAGCTCGCAGGCGCGTTCCTTGCCGAAGACGGGATCGGTCAGCGCTTCGGTGGGCACGTCCACGAAGGCGGGGTCACCCACATATTTTCCCCTGTCCGCGAAGGCCAGGGCGCTGGCCTCCAGATAGTGGTGCAGCACGGCCGGCTGGTCATTCTTCAGTGCCGGCAGGTCGAACACGTCCAGGATGTTCAGCGACTCCCCCACCGTGGTGCCGCCGCTGCTTGAAGGTGCCATGCCGTAAACGTCATAGCCGCGGTAGTTCACGTGCGTCGGGTCCTGGTCCAGGGCCTCGTAGCCGGCCAGGTCATCGGTGGTCATGGAACCCACCGGGACGGGGAGCTTGGTGTCCGGGGACTTGGGCGGGTTCTGGACCGTCTTGGCGATTTCCTCCGCGAGCGGGCCGGTGTAGAACGCGCCCATGCCCTTGCGGGCCAGCAGGCGGTAGGTATCCGCGAGGTCGTGGTTCTGGAAGACCGAGCCCACTTCGGGCAGCTTGCCGCCCTGCAGGTACAAGTCCTTGGTGGAGGTGAAGGCCTCGAACCTCGCCTGGTTGTCTGCGGTTTGGCTGCGGAATGTCTGATCCACCACGAACCCGCGATCTGCCACCTTGATGGCAGGTTTCAGTGCGTCCCCCAGGCTGATGCTGCCCCAGCGTTCCAGTGCCCGCTCCCAGGTGGCGGGCGTACCGGGAACGCCCACGGAGACGCCACTGGTGACGAGTTCCGGGGTGAACCGGTACGGCTTACCGGTGGCGGGATCGATGAAGGCATCCTGCTTGATTCCTGCCGGCGCCGTTTCCCGGCCGTCGATGGTGCTGACCTTCCCGGACTTGGCGTCGTAGTAAACGAAATAGCCGCCGCCACCGATCCCGGCGCTGTACGGCTCAGTGACTCCAAGGGTGGCTGCCGCGGCAACGGCCGCATCCACCGCGTTCCCGCCCTTGCGGAGGACCTCGATGGCTGCCGCTGATGCTTCCGGGTCCACCGTACTGACCGCGCCGCCGTAGCCGGTGGCCGTGGGGTCCTTGTCTGTCTGCCGCGGATCGGCCGAAGCGGGGCTGATGGCCCCCGTGGTGACGCTCATCGCCAGCGCCGCAGTAACAGCTGCGAGCCGGCGTCCCAGATGTGGCATGGTGGCTCCTAAAGGGGATGTTGAGTGATGTGGGCCACGCTACTCTTCGGGTAGGACACACTCAACGACTCCGGGAAGGAAGGGCATCATGCCAGGATCCAAACTCGCGGTGGTGGGCGCCGGCAGCGTCGGCACCTCGCTGGCATACGCGGCACTGATCCGTGGTTCGGCCAGCAGCATCGCCTTGTTCGATGTCAACGCGCCCAAGGCGGAGGCGGAAGCCCTGGACCTTGCCCATGGCAGCCAGTTCGCTGCGGCGTCGGCCACGGTTGCCGGCGGCGGGGATATCGCTGTCACGGAAGGCGCCGACGTCGTGGTCATCACAGCCGGCGCCAAGCAGAACCCGGGCCAGAGCCGGCTGGACCTGGCCGGCACCAATGTGCGGATCCTGGAACAGCTGATGCCGCCGCTGCTTGAGCGGGCACCGGACGCCGTCTACGTCCTGGTGACCAACCCGTGCGACGTCCTGACGGTGGCGGCCCAGCGCATTTCCGGACTGCCCCCGGAACGGATCTTCTCCTCCGGCACCGTTCTGGACACGTCCCGGCTGCGCTGGCTGCTGGCCCGCCGGGCAGGGGTTTCTGTTTCCAGCGTCCACGCCAGCATGGTGGGCGAGCACGGCGACACCGAATTCCCGCTCTGGTCCGGCGCCACCATCGGCCCGGTGCCGATCCGCGAGTGGACCGAAGGCGGCGAGCGGATCTTCACGCCCGAATACCTCGCCGGCACTGCCACGGAAGTGGTGCAGGCCGCCTACAAGGTCATCGCCGGCAAGGGGGCCACGAACTACGCTATCGGCCTGTCCGGCGCCCGCATCGTGGAGGCGCTCCTGCGCGACGACAATGCCGTCCTGCCGGTTTCCACCGTCCTGTCGGGGCTTCACGGGATCTCCGGGGTGGCCCTGTCCCTGCCCAGCGTGGTGGGCCGCGGCGGCGTGCACCGCGTCCTGGAAACGCCCATGGACGACGGCGAACTGGCGGCACTGCGGCACTCCGCGGACACCCTGCGCCACACCATGGACGCGCTGGGCCTCTGAAAGGAAGTCATGCAACGCCGCCGCAACCCTCCCGGGCGACGGGTTCGCATAAGCTCACTTCCAGGTGCCAAACGCTGACCCGAACACGGCTGGCTCAACGACGAACCAACAGGAGTAGACCCATGACCAACTGGCGGATCAGGGATTTCCATTCGGCTGACCTGGACGGCATCCTGCACCTGTGGGAGACGCTGAAGGCCAACAACGTCGAGCCCGTCTACGCCCTCTCCGAGGTCCTCGCCTCCTGCGAGAAGGACCACGCCGTGGTGGCGGTGCTGGGTGAGCAGGTGGTGGGCGCCGCCGTCGGACGTGCCGCCCACGACCAGGGCTGGATCGTGTTCCTGGCCACCCTGCCCGAGTACCGCGGCCGCGGCATCGGCACCTCACTGTTGGCCGCCGTCGAAAACCGCATGGCCCCGCACGGCCTGAACAAGCTCTCGGCGCTGATGCCGGAATCCGAAACCCGGGTGGAGGCCTTCCTGGGCCGCGGCTTCGCGCTCAAGAAGAACCTCCGCTACTTCGAACGCACCATCCCGGTCCAGCGCCAGGAACTGGGCGCCCTCGGCCAGCTCGGCGGCCGCGTCCTGGCCCGCGACCTGTGGGAAAACGTGGCCGGCATGCGCAAGGAAAAGGAACTGCTCGAACGCCGCCTGGTGCTTCCGCTCGCCGAGGCGGACCTGGCTGATGAATTCGGCGTGGTGCCGCCGCGCGCCGTCGTCCTGTTCGGCCCGCCCGGCACGGGTAAGACCACCTTCGCCAAGGCCATCGCGTCCCGGCTCGAATGGCCGTTCGTGGAAGTGTTCCCCTCCCGGCTGGCCGGCGATCCCCAGGGGCTTGCCGGCGCGCTCCGCGAAACCTTCCTGGAGATCGCCGAGCTGGAGCACGCCGTGGTGTTCATCGACGAGGTGGAGGAGATCGCGTCCCAGCGGGCCGGGGATCCGCCGTCGCCGCTGCAGGGCGTCACCAACGAGCTGCTGAAAATCATCCCCGCGTTCCGCGAACAGCCCGGCCGGCTCCTGGTGTGCGCCACGAACTTCATCCGGGCCCTGGACTCAGCCTTCCTGCGCCACGGCCGGTTCGACTACGTCATCCCCATCGGCCTGCCTGACCGGCAGGCGCGCGAGGCCATGTGGCAGCGCTTCATCCCCGCGGCCGTGGTGGACGCCGTGGACGTGGAGCTCCTAGTGGAACGCACGGAGGGCTTTTCGCCGGCGGACATTGAGTATGCCGCCCGCAGCGCGTCCCAGCGGGCGCTGGAGAAAGCAGTGTACGACGACGGCGGGCTGGCCTCGGGAGGGGACGTCTCGGTCCGTGAGGCGGTCCGGAAGGGTCCCTCCACCCAGGACTACCTCGACGCCATCGGTGATACCCGGACCACCGTAAGCCCCGAGGTGCAGGCCGACTTCCTGGAGGACATCGAAGCCCTGGGACGGGTGTAGCCTGCCGGCCTTCCGGCCGGGGCGTGGGGGACCTTTGCCTCTTTGCCCGGCTGCTGCGCACCGCCAAAGTGGTGCCCATGGCAAAGATCCTGATCCCGTACGGAACCTCGGAGGGCCAGACGGCCCGCATCGCCGACTACATCTCCGACGTGCTGCAGGCCCACGGCCACCAGGCCGACACACTGGACCTCAAGCACGCAGACCACGACCTCCCGGACGGCTATGACGCCGTCATTGTTGGCGCCTCGGTCCATGCCGGAAAACACGAAGGCTACGTGGCCGATTTTGTCCGCAGGAACCTGCCCGCCCTGCAGAACCTGCCGGCCGCCCTGTTCTCGGTCAGCCTCTCAGCCCACGGCGACCCGGAGGACGCGGAAAAGTACGTCGCGGAATTCGAGGACAGCACCGGCTGGCGGCCAGACAAGGCGGCGATGTTCGGCGGTGCACTCCTCTACACCCAGTACGGGTTCCTGAAGCGCACGATGATGAAGAAAATCGTCAGCAGCCAGGGCAGCCCGGATACCGATACCGGCCGGGACTACATCTATACGGAATGGGACGGCGTCCGCCGGTTCGCGGAGGAGTTCCTGGTCTACATGGAGCGGAATCCGGGTCCGGTGTCGTAGCGGAGGTTCTCGTAGTCAGTGTCGTCCGCCTCGTCCAGCTGCGCGTCGAATTCCTCCAACAGCCAGGGATTGACCCGCGCCAGGATCTTCCGGACCTCGTCCACCTCCACGGCGGCATAGAGCACGGGCCGGGCATCCCGGTACTTGGTCACCGGAGGCTTGTCCGGCCACTTCGCCGCCAGCGCCTCGACACGCTCAGGCAGCGAGTTATGCGCGTTGTCGGCGATCTTGACCAAGGCGGCGTCATGGTCCTCGGCGATCTCACGGATGCCGGACTGGTAATCGTCGGGGTTGCTGTGCAACCGGTTGGTGACGCGCTCAATGATGTCCACGGAGCGCTCAGGGACGCCCATCTCCAGCAGGGCCTGCCGTGTCATCGGCGTGTCCTCGGCAATGTCGTGAAGGTAGCCCGCGATCCGGATCTCGTCGTCGAAGTCCGCCAGGGCATCTCCGACGGCCAGGACGTGCTCCCGGTAGGGCCGCTTCAGCTTGTCCTTTTGCCGGTTGTGGGCCACCTCGGCGAGGACTTTGGCGGTTTCCACCGTGAATGTTGGCGTCCGGCCCTGGGCCGGAATCTGCTCGTCTGACATCCACCAAGCTTAGCCAGCCGGCGGACGCTCCATCCCTGGCCACACCCAGGGTTCGCGGGGCAACTGTGTTGGGTCGAGGGCGTGCAGGGCCTGGTCCAGTGTTCCGGCGGGCAACCCCAGGGACTCCAGCAGCAGGTTCCGCACCTCCCGGGCTGTTACGCCGGCTTGGCCAAGGTCCGCCAGCGTGACCGCGCCGTCGCGCTTGGCCAGCCGCACGCCGTCGCGGTTCACCACCAAGGGCACATGCACATATTCCGGTACGGGAATATTCAGGAGGGAGGCCAGGTAGGCCTGCCGGGGCGCGGACGGGAGCAGGTCGTCGCCGCGGACCACCTGGTCGATGCCCTGCGCGGCATCATCCACCACAACGGCAAGGTTGTAGGCGGTCACGCCGTCGTTCCTGCGCAGCACGAAATCATCCACGACGCCGGTGAACGTCCCGTGCATGACATCCTGCACCGTGTACTCATGAACGTCGGCGCGCAGCCGGATGGCCGCAGGCCGGGTGGACCGTTTGTAGTCGAGCTCTGCCCGGTCCAGGTTGCGGCAGGTGCCGGGGTAGGCCCCCTGTGGAGCGTGCGGCGCGGACGGCGCCTCCTGGATTTCACGGCGGGTGCAGAAGCATTCATAGGTCAGCCCCGCCGCTTGAAGCCGGTTGATCGCCTCGGCGTAAACGGATCCGCGGCTGGTCTGTCGCACCACCTCCCCGTCCCAGGTGATGCCCACCGCCGCCAGGTCACGCAGCTGCACGGCTTCCGCACCGGCGCGGGCGCGGTCCAGGTCCTCCACCCGCAGCAGGAATCGGCGGCCGGTGGAGCGGGCGAAAAGCCAGGCGAGGATTGCGGTTCGAAGGTTCCCGACATGGAGTTCACCGGATGGGCTGGGGGCAAAGCGGCCGGCGGAAGTCATGGAACAACCCTAGACGGAAGCACACAAGAGCCCCTCAGCTACCGATGACTTCCGGGAACCGGGCGTCGGTAGCTCAGGGGCTCTTGCCGTGTTTGCAGAATGAGCGTGGTGTGAACAAGCCTCAATCAGCGGCAGCCTCCTTGCGGGAAACGGTGTCCAGGAGCCGGGTGGTGTGCCGGGGAACCTGTAGCCTGCGGGGGACCAGCGGTAGCTTTTGCCCTTGTTGCCACTATTCCAGCAGACACCCTACAGTTGGGACAACCACCAGTACTTCAGTTGGTCAGACTGACCAATCCATGGAGTTCCCAGCGACAGGAAGTGATCAGATTGCAGGAACTGGACCCCACCGACCGGCGCATCCTCAGCGCCCTTGACGAGGATCCCCGGGTTCCCATCATGGTGCTCGCGCAACGCCTGGGCCTTGCCCGGGGAACCGTCCAAAGCCGGCTGGAGCGGATGGCGGCATCCGGAGCCCTCCGCCTCAACAGCAGCCGGGTGCTGCCAGCGGCACTGGGCCGCGGCGTGGCCGCCGCCGTGAGCGCTGAACTGGACCAGAGCCACCTCAACGAGGCCATCGCGGCGCTGCGCGACATCCCGGAAGTGCTGGAATGCCATGCCCCTGCCGGGGACACCGACCTGCTGATCCGCGTGGTGGCCAAGAGCCCGGACGATCTGTACCGGGTGTCCGAGGAGATCCGGCTCTGCCCGGGCATTGTCCGTACCTCCACGAGCATGTTCCTTCGCGAGGTCATCCCATACCGGACCACCGGGCTCCTGAAAGGCCGGCCGGAATAGCCGGCGGCCCACAGGGAACCTCTCCCCATCGCCGCCCGCAGGCTGCCCAGCTAGGCTGGCACGGAAGAGCCAACAGGGGGACAACATGGCGGGGAACTTTTACGGCGCGGATGTGGCGCAGCTGCGGCAACTGGCCAAGGAGCTGTCAGCCGGCGCCAACCGGCTTAATGCCCTGGGGCAGCAGCTCGGCAGCAGCATCAGCTCCGGCCTTTGGAAAGGGCGCGACGGCGACAGGTTCCGCAACGAGTGGACGGCATCGCACGCGAAACTGCTGAGGTCGGCCACGTCAGGGCTTGAATCAGCAGCCAGGACGCTCCTGGCCAATGCGGAAGAACAAGAGAAGGCAAGCACCAGCGGTCCGGGCGGCGCCGGCGGGTCCGGAGCCGGCGGGGCTGGCGGGACCGGCGGGGCAAGCGCGCAGGACCTGACGGATATCCTCACCGCCATGACGCCTGCCGAGCGGCGCGCCTACCTGCAGAGCGACGAGTTCCGCCGGTGGGCCCAGGCAAACCCTGAAGCTGCCAAAGCCGCCATGGATGCCGCCGCGGACTCGGGCCTCATCAGCAAGAACTCCAAGGGGTACCAGGACTTCCTCAACGACTACTGGAACGGGCAGGCGATGCTGGCGATGGGCATCGATCCAGCCGACTGGGACACGTCCAAGGGCACGGAATACAACTGGGAGACCATCGCCAAGGTCTATGACTTCTACGGCCGCGCCTACCTTGCCAATCCCGATCTGCAGTGGGCAGGCATGGCCAACATGATTGGCCCCTCCTTCGCCGGCGGTTTCCGGGACATGGCCATGCTGCGGGACCTGGCCCAGCAAATCACCGACAACCCCGCCTCTGACATCCCGCTCCCGGTCCTTGACCAGCTGGAACAGCTCGCAGGCATGACGGACGACGAAATCCGTTTTTATGAGACCAGCATGCTGGACATGAACAAGGAAATCTTCCTGGACCAAGCCCGCCAGCACCAGGCGTACATGGACGGCGGCATCGCGGAGATCAACCGTCTTCGCGACTCGGGCGCCATCGACCAGGCCACGGCCAACGCGTGGGCGCAGATCGATTCCGGCGATCCCGGCCAGGTTCGCGAGGGCAACACCACACTCCTCTACCGCGAACAAAACGAAATCATCGCGGACGACTACGACGCCATGCGCAGCCACCCCGGAGGCGAAGCGGTTACGTACATGGTCACGCTCGCCGGGGAACCATCCATCCCGGGAGCCAGGAGCTACCCCGAGGTGTTTCCCTACACCTTCAGCGTGGAAAGCCCGGGGCCGGAAAACATCCCCTTCACCAGCTGGGACAATCCCGCCCAGTTCCGCACCGACTTCACCACCGGCTTCCCGGACGGAAACATCGCCAACGCGGACCAGCGCTGGAACCTCATCAGGCAGGACACCCTCCCCGCCTACCAGCACCTTCTGGCCACGGACCCCGAGGGTGCTGCACAGATTATCGGGTCCGATTTCAACGGGAGGGTGGTCCAATACCGGCCCACCAACAATATTCCCGGCATCATGGACCGGTTCCTTGACGGCTTCGACGCGGAGGTCCACCAGTGACTGCCACCCACCGCACCGCCGCACCCGGGCGGTGTGCCGCCGTCGCCAGTGCCCTGATGTCCCTCCTTGTCCTGACCGGCTGCCAGGCCGCCGCGCCGGCTCCGGCCGATCCCACCACCGCCACTTCATCTTCTGCAGGGAGCACCGTGAAAACCTCTTCGTTCTCCACACTTGACGCCGCCGGTGTGGAAAGCATCCGCAACAGCCGGACGGCCCGCCTGGACATGAGTTCGGGGCGCCTTGAGAAGGAGGCAGTGCGGGTCACCAAGGACAGCTACGGCCCGGAGATCAACACCCGGGACTTAGGCAAGATCAGCCTCAGCATCCTGGCGCCCAGCGGTGAGATCACGGCCGAAACGGACCGGATCCGTTTCAACACCACGGACTCGCGCACGGATTTCAGCGAGGTGACCTACTTCCTCACCGCCGGCTCACCCGAGGAGTACTTCGAGCTGATCAGGGACGGCGTGCAGCGGTACGGGATAGCTGCGGATGCGGCCGAGGAATGGATCAGCAGCACCCAGGCGGACCCCGGCTCCAAGAGCGACTTCTCCATCACGCCCGGGACCGGCACCGGGCTGGTGGTGAACTACGATCTCCGCTACGACGGCAGCAAGGACACCCAGGTGATCATCGTCCACGTCCTCCCCGCACCCTGACCCGCCGGGCCACGCCTAGACCGGCGGTCCGGCGTTGGACTTCAGGTTCTTCATGACGAGTGTTGAAGTCAGCCGCTCGACGCCGGGCAGCGATGTGAGTTCGGTGTCATAGAAGCGCTGGTAGGCGGGCAGGTCCGCCGCGATGACCTTGAGCAGGTAGTCCGGGGATCCGAACAGCCGCTGGGCCTCCACGATGTTCGGGTTGTCCGCCACCCGGTTCTCGAAGATCTCCATGGTGGGCCGGTCCACCTGCCGGAGCGTGACGAAGACGATTGCCTCAAATCCCAGGCCCACCGCGGCGGGGTCAACGTCCGCCTTATACCCGCGGATCACTCCCGACTGCTCCAGGTCCCGCAGCCGCCGATGGCAGGGCGCCACGGTCAGGCCCACCTTCGAGGCGAGGGCGGTGGCGGTCATCCGGCCATCTTCCTGAAGGTGTCGCAAAATATTTCTGTCGATGTTGTCCAGCACGCAATAAACATACTGCCTCTGCTGCGAGGCGGGCGAAAAAGGGACAGCACTTTTGGTGCCATTCTTCCTATGGTTGCTCCTGAGAGACGTTCGACAGGAGAAACCGATGAATCCGCAGCTGTTCCTGGCCTTCCTGGTGGTGGCCGCAGCCCTGGCCTGCACGCCTGGAGTGGATTGGGCGTACACCATCGCGGCCGGACTCCGGCAGCGCAGTTTCGTGCCCGCGGTGGCCGGGCTCTGCGGCGGCTACGTCCTGCACACCGCCCTGCTCGTGGCCGGCCTGGCTGCCGTGCTGGCCGGCATGCCCGGCGTCCTTGGCTGGATAACCCTGGCCGGCGCCGGGTACCTGCTGTGGCTCGGGGTGGGAACCCTGCGCTCCTGGCGCGGTGCGAGCTTCAGTGCGGATGCCGCCGTCGGGCCGGGAACCCAGCTGCGCACCTTCCTGCAGGGCATGGGCACCAGCGGTATCAACCCCAAGGGCCTGCTCTTCTATGTGGCCCTCATTCCGCAGTTCGTCAGCGCCGATGCGTCGCTGCCCGTGCCGGTGCAGTCGGGCCTCCTGGGCATGACGTTCGTGGCGCTGGCGGGCCTGGTCTATACGGTGGTGGCCCTGCTGTCGCGCACGCTGCTGCAGAGCAGGCCCGGCGCAGCGCGCGCGGTAACCCTGGCCAGCGGCATCATCATGGTGGTCCTGGGGACTGTGCTGCTCGGCGAGCAACTGTTGCCCTTCCTGGCCAACCGCTCATAGGCCAGCGGGTCCTAATCCCCGCTGAGTTCCCTCCAGTCCTGCTCCCAGATCCGGCGCATTTCCTCATCCTTGCGGATGGGCGCCGGAGCCTCCAGCTCCCGCTGGGGTTCAGGGTCACCGTGCCGGCGTCCCCAGTCGCGCGGATTCAGCGAGCGTCGGCTCGATTCCAGGACCAGCAGCGCCCGGTCCGTCAAGGCGTCATTGCGCAGCGCAAGGTGCGTCTTGCGGCGGCGCAGGACCTCGGCGATCGCCTGGTGGGCCGCGTCCAGCCGGCCTTCCCTCCGCAGGGCACGGGCACGGACCAGCAGCAGGGCAGCGGAGAGGTCGTCCGCGTTCAGCAGTCCCTCCGTCCAGTCGATGACCGTGCGGCTTCGGCCCAGGCTGAGGGCAAGGGAGCAGCGGGCCAGGGCCATGGGAAGCGACGGCGGCAGCCCGGTCAGCGAGTCGAGCGCAGCCTCGGTGCGGCCGGTCTCGCGCAGCGAGTGGGCCAGGGCCAGGAACACCGATTCCTCGCTGAACAGGACGGGGATCTCCACCCGCTCAGCCAGCTCGATCCGCGTGACGATCCTGGTGAGGTAGATGGAGGAGTACCTGTTGGCTTCATCGTCGTTCCTGGTGGTGAGCCCCCGCTGAAGGAGCTCGGAAGCACGCAGATAGCCGCCGTGTTTGTACACCAGCAGCCCGGCCATCAGGTAGCAGAGCCCGGCCCATCCGGGGTAGGCGCGCGCCAGGGTGATCAGCCGTTCCGGCTCGCGGCTGGTGAAGACGGCTTCGTGGACCGCTTTGGCAGGCTTGGGCATCAGCCGCTTGAGCCGGGGCACCTCGCCGTCGATGGACAGCAATACGGGGTTCCGCCCACCCAGGACACCGGTCAGCAGGCCACCCACTCCCCCGGCGAGATCATGGACCGGAGTGCGCAGCTGTGCCTGTCCGAAAGGTGTGAGATCGCGGCTGTCCCAGTAGATCGGTGCAGTCTCCCCGGCGCTCATCCTTAAATGCTAACCGTGAGTTCAGAGCCCCCCTCCCCAGTCCGGGCCCCAGGGCAGTCAGTTCCTGGCCATGAACCATTCGGTAAAGGCGGAGGCCCGGCCGGACCCGTCAAACCTGATGACCCACAGGTTGTCATACGTGGGGCGGCCGCCCGAGTAGGCGGTGACGCCCTGGACAAAGGCGGTGTTGCCGTCGCATCCGAGCAGCTCCCAGCTGAATGTCCAGTCGGCTGGCTCGTCGCGTGCGGCGAGCCAGCCTTCGACGATCCCCTCGTCGCCCCGCCAGGGTTCCGGATCGTGAGGACGGGTTTCATAGACCGCGTCAGGGGTGAACAGGGCGCGGATGTCATCGGCGCCGTTGCTGTTCCAGGCCGCCTGGTACTTTTCCATCCAGGCGTGGACAAGATCCTCTGCCGACGCACGGCCTTTTGCTGAAGCTGGCTGGGTCATACCTAGGTTGTACCCGCGCCGCAGTGCCGGCGCAACGGCGTCACCCGTTGGCGGCTGCTATCCACACGCCGATCACCCAGGTGCTGGCAGCAAGGCAGGCGAGCCCGAATTCAGCGAGCATACCCACGCCGGTGGCTTTCAGGGCGGCCCAGCTGGACCTCGCCGCCGTCGTAAAGTTCCGCGTGCGGAGGAACTCGCTGGCCAGCAGGCCGGCAGCAAAGCCCACGAAGAGCCCCACCACGGGGATGATGAACATCCCCACGACTCCCGCAACCAAGGCCACCACGATGCTGCGGCTGGGAATGGCGTGCTGCTTGAGTTTCCTGCCGGTCAGGACGGCACCTGCCGTCATTCCCGCGGCGACGAAAATCATGGCCACCGCAAACACCACCCAGCCCGCCGTCCCGGCACCGCCCCAGATGGCCCACGCCAGCAGGCTGACACCGATCAGCACGCTCCCGGGCAGGACGGGAATGATCGTGCCGGCCACCCCCACCAGGATCGCCAGGCCGCACAGGATGGTCACCACGGTCTCGGAGCTCATGATGCCCAGTCTAGGTGGCCCGGTTCAGCGCCTTAACGCCCGACGGCGGTGCCTCCTTCGGGGAAGGAGGCACCGCCGTCGTGGTTCCGGAGGAAAGGAGTCCTACTCCGCTTCCACCGCTGCGGCGACGGCGGCGGTAACCGCCGGGGCCACGCGCGGGTCCAGCGGGCTGGGGACGATGTAGTCCGCCGACAGGTCCTCGGCGGCAAGCTCGGCAATGGCACGGGCCGCGGCCAGCTTCATGGCCGGCGTGATGCGGCGGGCCCCTGCGTCGAGCGCACCGCGGAAGATGCCCGGGAACGCCAGGACGTTGTTGATCTGGTTGGGGAAGTCGCTGCGGCCCGTGGCCACGACGGCGGCGTACTTCACGGCAACCTCGGGCAGGACTTCGGGGTCCGGGTTGGAGAGGGCGAAGACGATGGCGTCCTGGTTCATGGTGGCCAGGTGTGCCTCGTCCAGCTTGGAGGAGGAGACGCCGATGAACACGTCGGCTCCAGCGAGGGCTTCGGCGGGGCCGCCGGTGATGCCGCGGGGGTTGCTGCGGCCGGCGATGTCCGCCTTCTTGCTTCCGGGGCTGGCGGCCAGGTCCTCCCGGCCGCTGTTGATGACGCCCCGGGAGTCCAGCAGGACCACGTCGGTGATACCGGCTGCGAGGAGGATTTCGGCGACGGCGATTCCTGCCGCGCCGGCGCCGGACACCACAACCTTCAGCCCTTCCAGGCCGCGGCCTGTCACCTTTGCTGCGTTGGTGAGCGCGGCAAGGGCAACGACGGCGGTGCCGTGCTGGTCATCATGCATGACCGGGCAGTCCAGGGCTTCGATCAGCTTTTCCTCAAGCTCGAAGCAGCGCGGAGCCGAGATGTCTTCAAGGTTGACGGCGCCGAAGCTGGGGCGCAGGCGGACCAGCGTTTCCACGATCTCGTCCACGTCGGTGGTGTTGAGGACCAGCGGGATGGAGTCAAGGTCGCCAAAGGTCTTGAACAGGGCGGACTTGCCTTCCATGACGGGCAGTGAGGCGCTGGCACCGATGTTGCCCAGGCCCAGGACGGCCGTGCCGTCGCTGACAACGACCACCAGGCGCTCGGCCCAGGTCAGCGTGCGGGCGAGTTCGGGCTTGGCGTGGATGGCGCGGCTGACCTCGGCGACACCCGGGGTGTAGGCGATGGACAGGTCCCGCTTGTTGGACAGCGGAACAGTGCTGGTGACGGACAGCTTGCCGCCCTGGTGGGCGCTGAAGATCTCGTCTTCGGTCAGGGCAGTGGCTGCTGAGTTGTCGGCGGCGGTAATTGCGTCAATGGACACGTCGTTGTCTCCTGGTGCTTGCCGTGGGCGCACGGCACATGGGACTGGAACCCGGCAGCGGGCCCAGCATGGAAAAGTAGTGCGACAGGAAACCCAGGGGTGGCGGGTCCGTGGGAACGCCGGGGATGTTTCCGCCCTGCCGCTCCTGTGCCTCCATGGTAGGCAGTCCCGAACTGCCCGGATGGCACCTCTTGACAGCCGCGGCGTCTGAAAAAACGTTTTGGCAGCGGTTTATGTGGCCCGCATCACGTGATTATGGCGGATTTAATCAGGTTTTGGTCTAGACCAGTTACGCCGATCGACTCACTGTTAACGCCGCCTCGGCTTCCGGGGACAGCCGCCCGCAGGCCTTTTTGAGGTCTTCCTCCGCTTCAAAGAGCGACAGCCGGCGGTTCCGCACGGACTGGACCAGACCAGTGACCGTCAGGAGGAGGACCCGTGCTCCCACGGCGTCACCGCAGGCGCCGGCCACGAGCGTTTCGCTGAGTGCGTCGATCTCGCGCAGGAGGTCCGTGGTGTCTTTGTCCGGCAGGTACACGCCCCTGCTGAGGCATTGCTCCACCGCGGGCTGCATGACGCGCATATGGAAGATTTCCATCAGCAGGCCGGAAAGAGCGCGGCCCCGGAAGCGCGGGGACGAGCCACGGGAACCTGCCTGCAGCTCGTCCAGCTGCTGCCGGTACAGCGCCAGCATCAGATGGGTGGGGGACGGAAAGTAGCGGTAGAGCGTGCCCAGCGGTACGTCTGCTTTTTCTGCGACCTGGGAGAGTTCCACGGCATCAAGCCCCGTGCGGGCAAACCCGGCAGCGGTATCAAGGATCCGTGCGTAGCGGAGGCGCTGGCGTGGAGCGGAAGGCCTGGCGGCCATGGGCGGATGGTCTGAAAAAGTCTCGGGCATCAGCATTCCGGGGTTGTGTCGTAGGGACTGCGGCCAGGAGCGCCCCCACTTCCGTACCGCCCTGCAGCCCGGTTCAACTATACGGCACAGGCACGTGACCTAATTAGTCAGCGGCCTTATCTTCAGCCTCCCAACGGGGTCAGTCGACGCCCCTGATCTTCACCACAAAGACCGCGCCCAGGAGTCCAATTGCCGCAGCGGTGAGGAACAGTGTCCGGTAGCCGCCCCAGTAGTTCACGGCCAGGAGCGCCAAAGCCGGAGCAACCACCTGCGGCAGCGAGTTGGCCACGTTGATGACGCCCATATCCTTGCCCCGGCTGACGGCGAAAGGCAGGACCTGGGTCAACAGGGCAAAGTCCACGGCCAGGTAGGCGCCAAACCCGATGCCCAGGACCGCGGCACCGGCCAGCGCACCGGGCCACACGGGAAAGAACGCCATGATGGCACCGGCCATGGCGATGGTGGCGGAGGATCCGATGACGAAGGGCTTCCGCCGCCCCACCCTGTCACTCCAGGGCCCAGCGACGACGGCCGTGATCATCACCATCACGGCATAGATGCCGGTCAGGACCAGCACCCCCATGGCGGGATCCCCGAAGTGGATGACGTCGCGCAGGAAGAAGAGGAGGTAGACGATGGTCAGCTGGTTGCCCACATTGACCAGGAAACGGGTCAGCCAGGCCCACGCGAAGTCCGGATAGCGCCGGGGGCTGATCCAGAAGCCCTTGATGAAACCGAGGGGGCGGAAAGCCGTCAGTTCAGACTTGGGAAGTTCGGGGTCGTTACGGTGGAACAGGTACGGCAGCACGGAGAGCAGCAGCGCACCCGCGCAGAGCCAGTAGCCCACCATGAAGTTCCCGGAGACTACGGCGCCGAAGACCGCCCCCGTGAGGATTCCGAGGGTCTGGCCCATTGCCGCGAGTCCGCCCACTCCCCCGCGTTGGACCACGGGTACCCGGTCCGGGACGGCGGCGGTGATGGCGGCGTAGGCGGCGTTTGCGCCCAGTTGCACCAGGCACCAGAAGAGAACCATGAGCGCCACGGCACCCGAGAAGGACATGGCCAGCAGCGCCGCGGTGGCAAGCACTGCCCCGGCCAGCACCCACGGCGCCCGCCGGCCGAACCGTGACGTGGTCCGGTCCGACAGCGCACCGAAGAGGGGGTTGGCCACCAGCGACACGGCGGCCCCGCAGGCCGTGACCAGGGACAGGATGGCTTCCTTGGCAGGCGCATCGATGCTGATGGCCTGCTGGCCGATGAAGACGTTGATGGGGCCGAAGAAGGCGGCGTTGATCCCCACGTTCACCAGCACCAGCCCGGTCACCCAGCGGGCAGTGACCCGCTCAACCGGTTCGGCGAGCGCTGCCGCCGGGGTTTGGGCCGCGAAGGTGCCGTCCGGCGCGGGCGTATTGGACACACTCATTGGTTTGGCTCCCCCTGGTACGGCCGGTTGGCGGTGGGATCAGACTATCGTGGGCGGTAACGCGCCGCCCTGCGCCGGGCGACGAATGTGCACAGTCCACCACCACGCGAGGAGAGCCACGTGACCACACCAGCAGGAAACGGATCCGCTCCGGCCATGAACACTGCCGATCTCTACGATGAGCGCGGCGACGCACTGGCATCGGTGTCCCTGCAGTTCCAGTCCTTGGGTGGCAGGTCCCATTTCAGCGGTCCGGTCCGGACCATCCGCTGCTTCCAGGACAACGCCCTGGTGAAGTCCACGCTCGGCTCGCCAGGGAACGGTGCCGTCCTGGTGGTGGACGGCGGCGGCTCGCTGGGCACCGCCCTGATGGGGGACATGATCGCCGAAAGCGCTGTGGCCAACGGCTGGGCCGGCGTCGTCATCAATGGCGCCATCCGCGACCGGCTGGCAATCGCTGAACTGGACCTCGGCGTCAAGGCCCTCGGAAGCAACCCCAGGAAGAGCCAGAAGGCCGGAGCCGGCGAGGTCGACGTGGACGTGGTGATCGACTGCGTGACGTTCCGCCCCGGAGCCACCGTTTGGTGCGATCCCGACGGCATCCTCGTGGAACCGTAGGGGCGTTTGGGCAAAGGCTTCAGCAACAAAATACGCACGGCGGGGAATAGAAAGAGCCGGTAAGATAGTTACTGAAAGCAACTATCGCTGCTTGTATCCTTTTTCTTCCCTTGGAGCACCCATGTCCAAAGCCACTGCCGCGCCAGGCGCCGGAGAAACCCTGACACGACGCCAGATCGTCACCGTAATGGTGGGCCTGATGCTGGGCATGTTCCTGGCATCCCTTGACCAGACCATCGTCTCCACGTCCATCTACACCATCGCCAACGACCTGGACGGGCTCTCCCTGCAGGCGTGGGCCACCACCGCCTACCTGATCACGTCCACGGTCAGCACCCCGCTCTACGGCAAGCTGAGCGACATTTTCGGGCGCCGCCCGCTGTACCTGACCGCCATCGCCGTCTTCCTGGTGGGCTCGCTTTACGCGGGGTCCGTGCACTCGATGACTGAACTGGCCATTGCCCGCGGCATCCAGGGCCTGGGCGCCGGCGGCCTGCTCGCCCTGGCGCTGACCATCATCGGCGACATCGTCTCGCTCAAGGACCGCGCCAAGTTCCAGGGCTACTTCATGTCCGTATTCGGAATCTCCTCGGTCCTGGGGCCGGTAGTGGGCGGCGCGTTCGCCGGTTCCGCCAACATCCTGGGCTTTGACGGCTGGCGCTGGGTGTTCTTCATCAACATTCCCATCGGACTGGCGGCCCTGACGGTAGTGTTCCTGTTCCTGCACCTTCCCGCCAAGCACCTCAAGCAGAAAATCGATTACTGGGGCGCTGCAGCGATCACCGTCGCCATCGTTCCCCTCCTCCTGGTGGCCGAACAGGGCCGCACCTGGGGCTGGACCTCGCTGAACTCCTTCCTCTGCTACGGCCTGGGCGTGGTGGGCATTGCCTGGTTCCTGCTGGCGGAAAAACGCGCCGGCGACTACGCACTCATCCCGCTGAGGCTCTTCCACAACGTCACGTTCGGCCTGTCCTCGCTGCTGAACTTCATCATCGGCATCGGCATGTTCGGCGCCATCGCCATGCTCCCGATGTACCTCCAGCTCGTGAAGGGCCTCACCCCCACCGAAGCCGGCCTGATGATGATCACCTTCACGGTGGGCATCCTGTTCGGATCCATCACGGCCGGCCGCACCATCTCGGCCTCCGGAACGTTCCGCATCTTTCCCATTATGGGTACCGGAATCCTGACCGCGGCGGCCCTGGTGATGGGCTTCTCGCTGGGCGTGGACACGGACCTGTGGGTGCCGGGCCTGATTGCGGTGTTCTTCGGAGTGGGCCTGGGCTTCTGCATGCAGCCGCTCACGCTGGCCATGCAGACCTCGGTACCGCCGCGGGACATGGGCGTGGGCACCTCCTCGGCAGCGTTCTTCCGCTCCATGGGCGGTGCCGTGGGAACCGCCGTCTTCATCTCCATGCTGTTCAGCCTGGCTGCCAGCCGGATCGCCGACAGCATGAAGGCCGCCGCCACGGATCCCGCCTACCTGGCCGTGCTCAAGGACCCCGCCGTCGCGTCGGACCCGGCCAACGCCAAGCTGTACGACTTCTTCAAGAACGGTGCATCCAACGATTCCCTGAACGACACCAGCTGGCTGCACACCGCCAACAGCACCCTGACCAGGCCCATCACCGACGGGTTCGCCACGTCCATTGACACGGTGATGCTGACGGCGGCAGCCCTGACCGGCCTGGCGTTCCTCATCAGCTTCGCCCTCCCCCGGAAGAAGCTGACCGACCAGAAAGCATCCCCGCAGGACAGGGACAGCATGGAGATTCCGGCGCACTAGCAGGTGCCCCGGCCCGGGAGCGCACTGAACGGACGACGACGGCGGCACGGCCCGCCGTCGTCGTCCGGCGTTTAAGGGGACAGCCGCTCAAGGGGACAAGGGGCGCCAAGTGGAACCTAAGGCGGTGACGTGCCACACTGTTTAGCGCGTGTGCGCCGGCCCCTTTGGCCGGTACCGCAGCCGACGACGTCCGCACCGCATCCATAAAACCCCCAAACCCAGGGAGAACCATGCCCACTGCACAGGAGCAGACCACCACCGGGATTCCGCGGCGGGTGATCTGGCTGGCGCTCGCGGGGGCGGTGGGCGGATTCCTCTTCGGCTTTGACTCGTCCGTGGTCAACGGGGCCGTGGATGCCCTGAAGGGAGAATTCGCGCTCTCCGAGGCCGTGACAGGCTTCGCCGTGGCCATTGCCCTCCTGGGCTGCGCGGCCGGCGCCTTCCTGGCCGGCAAGGTGGCGGACCGGCACGGCCGCATTCCCGCCATGAAGCTCGGCGCGCTGCTGTTCCTGGTCAGCGCCCTGGGCACCGGGTTCGCCTTCGGCGTCTGGGACCTGGTGTTCTGGCGCCTGGTGGGCGGGCTGGGCATCGGCCTGGCGTCGGTCATCGCCCCGGCCTACATTTCCGAGATTTCGCCGCGGCAGGTGCGCGGCCGCCTGGCCTCGCTGCAGCAGCTGGCCATCACCACCGGCATCTTCGCCGCCCTGCTGTCAGACGCGCTCCTGGCCACCACTGCCGGCGGCGCGGACCAGCGCTTCTGGCTGGGCATTGAGGCATGGCGGTGGATGTTCCTCGCTGCCGCCGTCCCGGCCGTGGTCTACGGCTGGATTGCCTTCACCCTGCCCGAGTCCCCGCGGTTCCTCGTGTTCAAGGGCAAGGAGGAGGAAGCCCGGAAGGTCTTCGCCTCGATCGCCCCCGCCGAGGACACCGACCGGCACATCCGCGAGATCCAGGACGCCATCGAGGAAGACAAGGTGGCCGGCCAGAAGGGCTCGCTGCGCGGCAAGACCCTGGGCCTGCAGGCAGTGGTCTGGGTGGGCATCGTCCTGTCCGTGCTTCAGCAGTTCGTGGGGATCAACGTGATCTTCTACTACTCCACCACCTTGTGGAAGGCTGTGGGCTTCCAGGAGAAGGACTCCCTGGCCATCTCGGTGGCAACGTCCATCACCAACATCCTGGTCACCCTGGTGGCCATTGCCCTGGTTGACCGCGTGGGCCGCCGCCCCATCCTGCTGGCCGGCTCCGTGGGAATGGCCGTGTCCCTGGGCGCCATGGCCCTGGCGTTCTCCTCTGCCACCGGCTCCGGCGAGAACATCACCCTCCCGGGTGCGTGGGGTCCCGTGGCCCTGGTTGCGGCCAACGTGTTCGTCGTCAGCTTCGGCGCCTCCTGGGGACCACTGGTATGGGTGCTCCTGGGCGAGATCTTCCCGTCCCGGATCCGCGCCCGGGCCCTGGGCCTGGCCGCCGCCGCGCAGTGGGTGGCCAACTTCGTGATCACCCTCAGCTTCCCGGTCATGGCGTCCGCGTCCCTGCCGTTGACCTATGCGATGTACGCCCTGTTCGCTGCCGCGTCCTTCTTCTTCGTCATGTTCAAGGTGCCGGAGACCAACGGCATGTCCCTGGAGCAGGCGGAGACGCTGTTCGTGCGGAAGGGTTCGGCGAAGGCCAAGTAACGCCCCATCACATTCGGCAACTTTTCCGGCCACGCCCCATCAGCTTCCGCCGGAAAACATCAAACCCTCCATCACCTGGCGTGATGGAGGGTCTGCCGTTTATTGCCTGACGTGCGGCGGTTACACGACGTGCGGTTCGTGCGAGGACAGGTAGGCCCGGCCGCCGAACGCGACCAGGATGGCGATCACCATGGCCACCGCACCGGCGAAGAACGGGACCTGCGGGCCGAAGTGCTCGCCGAGCTGGGCCGCCGCGAACGGGGCCAGCGCGCCGCCCATCCAGCGGACGAAGTTGTAGCCGGAGGATGCCACCGGCCGGGGCGAATCCGAGACACCCATGGCCAGTTCGGTGTAGATGGTGTTGTTGACGCCCAGCAGTGCACCGGCAACGATCACCAGCACGACGACGGCAGGAACCGAGTGCCCGGCAGCCAGTCCCAGGCCGGCCAGGTCCAGCATGAGCAGGAACAGCGTGCCCGTCAGGACCTTCACCGCGCCGAAGCGTGCCTGCAGCGGCGGGGCCACGAAGACCGAGAACACCGCCACGGCCACGCCCCACCCGAAGAAGACTCCGCCAATGCCGTACGCATCCATGCCCAGGATGAACGGGGTGAAAGCCAGGATGGTGAAGAAGCCGTAGTTGTAGAACAGGCCGCTCGCCGCCGTCGTCCGCAGTCCCTTGTGTCCCAGCGCCAGCAGCGGGTCGCGGAGGCGCACCTTGCGCTCAGGCAGCGGGGTCTTGGGCAGCAGGGCGATCAGGGCGATGAAGGCGGCGGCCATGAGGACGGCGGTGCCGAAGAAGGGTGCGCGCCACTGCCAGCCGCCCAGGAGGGCGCCGAGCAGCGGGCCGAGGGAGATGCCCAGGCCCAGGGCGGCTTCGTAGAGGATGATGGCGGTCCCGGCGCCGCCGCTGGCCACGCCTACGATCACGGCGAGGGCGGTGGCCACGAAGAGGGCGTTGCCCAGTCCCCAGCCGGCGCGGAAGCCCACCAGCTCACCGACGCTGGCGGACATTCCGGACAGCGAGGAGAAGACGACAATGACGGCCAGGCCGATCAGCAGGGTCTTCTTGCCGCCGATCCGCGAGGACACAAAACCCGTGATCAGCATGGCCAGCGCCGTGACCAGGAAGTAGCTGGTGAAGAGCAGCGATACCTCGCTTGGGCTGGCGTCCAGGTTGGTGGCGATGGCCGGGAGGATGGGATCCACCAGCCCGATGCCCATGAAGGCGAACACTGCGGCGAGGGCGGTGGCCCACACCGCCTTGGGCTGCTTCAGGAATGAGGCCTTTTCGGCCTGCAGGGTTGATTCTGGTGCCGGCAGGGTTTCTGCGAGCTGGCCGTCCATGGAGGGTACTCCTAAGTTCGTGGCTAATTCAGTGTGGGTGGCTGGTTCAGTTCTGGAGGGATGCATTGATCTTGTCGATGACCGGCAGGGCCTCCGACAGGGCTTTACGGTCCTGGTCGGTGAGGGTGCTGAGGATGTCGGCCATCACCTGGTTGCGCCGCGTGTTTGCGGCGTCGACGGCGGCACGGCCTTGGGGGGTGAGGATCACCCGGACGGCGCGGGAGTCTGCCGGGTCGGGCTCGCGCCGGGCCAGGCCCGCGCGTTCGAGCTTGATGATCTGCTCGGTGGCGCTGGGCACGCGGACCCCGAGGTTCCGGGCAATTTCACCGACGCGCTGGCCTTCGCCGAGCAGCATCTTGAGCGTGCTGAGCTGGGCGGCGCTGAGTTCACCGTCCGCGTCGAGGCGCCGGACCAGGTAGACACTGTGGCGGAGGGCTTCGCGGAACCCACTGGCGAGTTCCTGGAGCTGGGGATCGTTGGTATCCATCGTTAGGTACCCTAACATTTAGGGTACCTAACGGTCAAGATTAGAGGGCCAGCTTCATGCCGACGTGGCTGGCCTCGAAGCCGAGCTGCTGGTAAAACCGCTGGGCTGCCGTGCGGCTTTGATGGGTGGTCAGCTGCATCAGGCTGCAGCCGCGCCTGCGGGACTCCCCGGCCGCCCAGCCCACCATCAGCTTCCCGAGCCCCTGGCCGCGGAGGGACGCGTCCACCCGGACGCCCTCGAGCTGCGAGCGCCAGGCACCCGTCCGCGAGATCCCTGGCAGGAAACTCAGCTGGAAGGTGGCAACTGCCGCGCCTGCGGCTTCGCCGTGAGGCACCAGCTCGCCCACCACCAGCAGATGGTTCCGGTCAGCCGCTATCGCGTCGAAGGCGTGCTCGTAAGGTTCCATGTCCTGCGCGGTTTCCCGCCCGGCGGCCAGGGCGTCGTCGGCCAGCAGCCGCACCATGGCGGGCAGGTCGGCACGGGTGGCGTGGCGGAGGCGGAACGTGCCGCCGTCGACGTCGGCAGTGAACAGGGCAGGAACGGCATCTTGGGCAGGGATCACCTGCCCAGCCTTGCACAGGAAGACCGCGACGCCGGCACCCGCATGGGTGCCGGCGTCGTCATGATGCCGCGTTGCCGGAAATCCGGCAGGATCTGATGGAGCGTTGCGTCAGGGGGTGCAGGAAGTGATGGCGCGTCCCGGGATGTGTCAGGCCGGGGTGCTGGCCAGCTCCGCCTGCCGCTCCTCCACCAGGGTGGCAACGGCATTGAACAGCGGATGGTCCTTCTCGAGCCCGGTGATTTTCGCCGTGGCATCCGCCGGGCCCGCGGAGGCCAGGATGGCTGCCAGCTCGGTAGCCTCGGCATCGGCGGGATCGGTGAAGCGCAGGGCGGCCGCGATGGCACCCAGCAGGGCCTCCGGCACGACGCCGCGTTCCGCCAGTTCCGCCGCCGGGCCGATGAACCGTTCGTGCCGGCTCAGCTTCCGCAGCGGGGCGCGGCCCACCCGGTTCACGGTGTCCGGCAGGTACGGGTTGGAGAACCGGACCAGGATCTTCTGGACGTAGGCCTCCTGCTCGTCGTTGCTGAACCCGTGCTTGGCCACCAGGAGCTGCTTGGTTTCCTCCAGCACCGCCCGTACGTCCTCGGCCACATCCTGGTCCGCCATGGCGTCCGAGATCTTCTCCACGCCCGCTTCGAAGCCGAGGTAGGCGGCAGAGGCATGCCCGGTGTTCACGGTGAACAGCTTCCGCTCGATGTAGGGCGAGAGGTCATCCACGAAGGTGGCTCCCGGAATCACCGGAACGGAATCGCCGAAGGCGGTGCGGTCGATGACCCACTCGTAGAAGGTTTCCACCGTCACGTCCAGGCCCTGCCCGGCCTCCTGGTTGGGCACGATCCGGTCCACGGCGGTGTTGGCGAAGACCGCCTTGCCGTCGAGCACTGCGGCGGTGACCCCGGGCTGCGAGGCAACCTCCTTGGCCAGGATGTCCGTGGCATTGATGGCGTTCTCGCAGGCCATCACCTGGAGCGGGGTGAGGCCCGGTTCCCTGGCGACGATGCCCTTGGCGATCACGGGCGCCACGAACTTCAGAATGTGCGGGCCCACCGCCGTGGTGACGATGTCCGCCGTCGAGATTTCCTGGACCAGCTCTGCTTCCTGGGCGTTGGAGTTCAGCGCCCGGAAGTTGTCCACGGTGCGTACGGCGGGGTTCTCCCCCACCTCGTGCACCGCATAGCTGTCCGCCTGCGAGAGCCGGGTGATGAGTTCCTCCGCGACGTCCGCGAACACCACCTCGTAGCCTGCGTCATGCAGGAGCAGGCCCACGAAGCCGCGGCCGATGTTGCCGGCACCGAAATGTACTGCCTTCACTATGCGTTGACCTTTCCGAAGAGCTCCAGGACTTCGTCCTCGGACGTGGCAGCCTCCAGCCGGGCCACCTGCTCCTTGTTGGTGAACACCTTGGCGATGGAGGACAGGATGTGCAGGTGTTCGTTGTTGATGCCTGCCACGCCCACCACGAACTTCACTTCCTTGCCGTTCCAGTCGATGCCCTCCGGGTAGCGGATGACGGACACCGCGGACTTGCGGATGTGGTCCTTGGCGGCGTTGGTGCCGTGCGGGATGGCCAGGAAGCTGCCCATGTAGGTGGACACGGATTCCTCGCGCTCGTGCATGGCGGCAATGTAGCCCTCATCCACGGCGCCACGGGCCAGCAGGAGCCGGCCGGCCTCGTCGATGGCGGCGTCACGGGTGGTGGCCTTACCGGTCAGCACCACGCTCTCGCGGGCCAGGATCTCGGAGGTTCCGGTGGCGGCTGCTGCGCCGCCTGCCGTCGCTCCCGCGGCAGCGGGGGCTGCGTCCACCGGGGCATCGGCGGCGTGGGCACCGTGGGAGGTGCCGGCGTCGGCCGTTCCGCCCTCGGTGTTGCTGTCCCGGACCAGCTCGACGATCTCGTCGTAGCGGGGGCTGTTCATGAAGTTGTCCACCGAGTAGTGGACGGCGCTGGAGGTGACCGGCTTGGCGCGTTCGGTCAGGTCCTGGTGGGTGACCACAACGTCGTAGGTGTCGCTGAGGTTGGCGATGGAGGCGTTGGTGACCTTGACGTCGGGGAAGCCCGCTGCCTTGATCTTGTTCCGCAGCACCGAGGCGCCCATGGCGCTGGAGCCCATGCCGGCGTCGCACGCAAACACGATGTTCCGCACCGGGCCGGCGAGCACGCCCACTCCGCCGTGGCCGGCGGCCGCACCAGCGGCAGTTCCCGCCCCGGCACCGGTCAGGGTGGAGGCAACCGAGCTCTTCTTGCCCTTCATGGCCTCCATGCGGGCGGTGGCGTCGCCCAGGTCCGCCTCGTCACTGTGCTTGGTGGTTCGCAGGATGACGGAGGAGACCAGGAAGGAGACGGCAGCCGCGAGCACCACGGAGAGGATCACGCCGAAGTAGCTGTCGCGGGAGGTCTGCGCCAGGACGGCGAAGATGGAGCCAGGCGCGGCCGGGGCCACGAGGCCGGAGTTGGTGATGGCCAGGGTCGCGATGCCGGTCATGCCGCCGGCGATGGTGCCCAGGATCAGCAGCGGGCGCATCAGGACATAAGGGAAGTAGATCTCGTGGATGCCGCCGAGGAACTGGATGATGGCAGCGCCGGGGGCGGAGGCCTTGGCGGCGCCGCGGCCAAAGAACGCGTACGCGAGCAGGAGGCCTAGGCCGGGACCGGGGTTGGCCTCCAGCAGGAACAGGATGGACTTGCCCTGCTCCAGGGACTGCTGGACGCCCAGCGGGGTGAGGACGCCGTGGTTGATGGCGTTGTTCAGGAACAGGACCTTGGCGGGTTCGATGAAGATGCTGGTCAGCGGCAGGAGGCCGTTCTGCACCAGGAACTGGACAAAGTTGCCGGCGGCCGTGCTGAAGGCGGTGACCAGCGGCGAGATGCCGTAGAAGCCCAGCAGTGCCAGCAGGGCGCCCCAGATGCCGGCGGAGAAGTTGTTGACCAGCATTTCGAAGCCCGGGCGGATCTTGCCGTCCCAGATGGAGTCGATCTTCTTCATGGTCCAGCCGCCCAAGGGGCCCATGATCATGGCACCGATGAACATCGGGATGCCGGCGCCCACAATCACGCCCATGGTGCCGATGGCCCCCACCACGCCGCCGCGGACGTCGTAGACCATCTTGCCGCCGGTGTAGCCGATCAGCAGCGGCAGGAGGTAGGTGATCATGGGGCCCACCAGGCCGATGTTGGGCTTCCCGCCGGTCTCACCGAAACCACCGAGCTGCGGAACAGGCAGCCACCCCTTCTCGATGAAGAGGGCGGTGATGATGCCCCAGGCGATGAACGCGCCAATGTTGGGCATGATCATGCCGGACAGGAATGTCCCGAACTTTTGGACGTGCACGCGCGCGCTGGTGCGGGGTTTTGCAACTGTCTCTGTTGCCATGTGATTTCCTAACCGTCATTCCTGCTGCTCCGCAGGATTGGTCCGATGATTACGACGACGTACTGCTGGGTAATGCGGGGTTGTGGGGCTATCCGGCCGGGCTGGTGGAGATCCGGTGCAGCCATTCGAGGAAAAGCTTGAGTTCCGAGCTGGAAAGCTGGTCAGAGTGCGAAGCCTGAAGTGCGGCGTTCAGGGCGATCGCTGCCACCACCACCGAGGACTTCCCGGTGCCGCCCGGGGCCGGGCCGCTGGCGGGCTCGGCGGACACCGCGAAAATCATGGCGTCCCGGGTCATGGTGGACAGTTCGAGGTTGCGTTCGGTGGCGGGTTCCGCAATCAGCATCAGCGTCACTCCCACGTTGGCCGCCAGGATGGACCTGGCCGCTTCCCTGGGCTGGACGTTCAGCTGGCCCGCCGCCGCTGCCTTGTTCAGCATCTCTTCCATCAGCGCCTCGGCATCCGCCACGATGGCAGGACGGCTTTCCGGACGGATGTTGCCGAACATGACCAGGTACAGCTCGGGCTGGTTCAGGCCGAACTGGACGTGGTTGTCCCACATTCTCCGGATGTCCTCAAGTGGCTGTCCGGAGGGGGCGAAATCCCTTTCGCCCGCGACATATTCCTCAAACCCTGCGGCGACGACGGCGTCGAACAGACCTTCCTTGTCACCGAAGTGGTGGTACAGGGTGGGAGCCGAAACCCCTGCCAGCTGGGTGATCTGGCGGGTGGAGACCGGAGCTCCGGCCGAATTTGCCAGCAGTTCCGCGGCAGCACGGAGCAGCCGCATTTTGGGGGGAAGCTGGCCATCCAAACTCATAACCGCTACCCTAGCACCTATAGCGTTGCTATATGAACTGAATCACATACAATTTTTTCAGGCACGTTTCCCGCCCCTGGACGTAGCAGTCCTCCGGCGGACCCGGCACGGCGCCGGAGAACTTGGCGGGCCTGTCTACCGGCAGAGAATGAGGACCTTCAGTGCAGAACTTCCCAGGAGTAGGCGTCAGCCCAGGCCGCGTCATCGGCACCATCCGGCAGATGCCCAAACCCATCAGTGAGCCTCCCGCCGGTGAACAGCTGGCTCCGGACACCACTGCCGAGGAAGCCACCGCAGCCCTGAAGGCAGCTTCCCAGGCGGTGCACGACGAACTGAAGGAGCGCGCCGCGCACGCCATCGGTGACGGCAAGGCTGTCCTGGAAGCCACTGCACTGATGGCCAAGGACACCATGCTGATCAAGGGGGCGGCCAAGCTGGTGGCCCGGGGTGTTTCTGCCGAACGCGCCATCTGGGAATCCGGCTCCTCCGTGTCGGAGATGCTGCACAACCTGGGCGGCTACATGGCCGAACGGGCCACCGACGTCCTGGACGTCCGTGCCCGGATTGTCGCCGCGCTGCGGGGCGTCCCCGCACCCGGCATCCCCGCCTCCAACACCCCGTTCGTGCTGGTGGCAGAGGACCTTGCCCCCGCGGACACGGCAACCCTTGACCCGAACAAGGTCCTGGCGCTGGTCACCGCCGGCGGCGGCCCCCAGTCCCACACGGCGATCATCGCCCGCTCCCTCGGCCTGCCCGCCGTGGTTGCCGCCGTGGGCGTCGACGAGCTCCCCGACGGCACCGAGGTCTACGTGGACGGCGCAGCCGGTAGCATCACCGCCGAACCTGACGAGACCCTCCGTGCCACGGCGGAAGCCTGGGCAGCCACGGCGTCGCTGCTGGCTGAGTTCACCGGCACGGGTACGACGGCGGATGGCCACCAGGTGCCGCTGCTCGCCAACGTGGGTGGCGGCAAGGACGCCGAAGCTGCCGCCAAGCTCGGAGCCCAGGGCGTAGGCCTCTTCCGCACCGAGTTCTGCTTCCTGGAGCGGGACACCGAACCTTCCGTTGAAGAGCAGGCGGCTGCCTACAAGAGCGTTTTCGATGCCTTCCCCGGCAAGAAGGTGGTGCTGCGTACGCTGGATGCGGGCGCGGACAAGCCCCTGCCCTTCCTGACCGATTCCACGGAGCCCAACCCTGCCCTCGGCGTCCGCGGCTACCGCACGGACTTCACCACCCCCGGCGTCCTGGACCGGCAGCTCGAAGCCATCGCCCTGGCCCAGCAGCAGTCCCAGGCCGACGTCTGGGTCATGGCCCCCATGATCTCCACCGCGGAGGAAGCCTCGCGCTTCGCCTCCATGTGCGCAGACGCCGGCATCAAGACCCCCGGCGTCATGGTGGAGGTCCCCTCCGCGGCCCTGACCGCCGAGGCCATCCTCCGCGAAGTCAGCTTCGCCAGCCTGGGCACCAACGACCTCACGCAGTACGCCATGGCTGCCGACCGCCAGCTCGGCCCGCTCGCCAATCTGAACACCCCCTGGCAGCCCGCGGTCCTGCGCCTCGTGGGACTGACCGTCGAGGGGTCCCGCGCGGAGGGCCACGACAAGCCCGTGGGCGTCTGTGGTGAAGCTGCCGCCGATCCTGCCCTCGCCGTCGTCCTTACCGGCCTTGGCGTCAGCACCCTGTCCATGACCGCGCGGTCCCTTGCCGCGGTGGCCGCGGTCCTGAAGACCGTGACCCTGTCCGAGGCCCAGGAACTGGCCAAGCTGGCCCTGTCCGCGCCGAGCGCCACCGAAGCCCGCGCCTGGGTGCGGGAAAAGCTGCCGGTCCTGGAGGAACTGGGGCTCTGACGCCCGCGGGCATGCCGGCCACACCCGGGATAGGCTACGTCCATGGCACTGATAGCCCCCCGCGTCACGACCGGCCTGCCCGCCGGCGAGGCCCGCAGCCTGACGCGCGCCCTCGAGGACAGCAATGACATCACCGTGTTCGTGGATGGAACGGTCCACCGGCTGCCCGGGCAGGCGAGGGACGCCGTCGTGGATCTCCTCGCCAGGCTGGGCCGCGGCGAAACGGTGACCGTGAGCAGCGTGGAGGAGATGCTGACCACCTCCCAGGCGGCCGAACTGGCCGGGATCTCGCACACCTACCTGCGCAACATGACGGACCGCGGCGAGATCCCGGTGGAGTACCGCGGATCGCACCGCCGGATCCGGACGGCCGACATCATGACGTGGCTTGGGAAGCAGAAGCTTGCGGAGCAAAAGCGCAAGCACGAAAAGGACGCCGGCGATCACGCCGGCACGGCCGGGTAGTGCGGCCCCGCATGGCGTGGCCGCGGCGACGGAAAGACGTTTCGCTTCACTCTGCCGACGTGGAAGCAAACGGTTTGCATGGCCGCATCTTCTGGGCTCACGGGACGCCGCCTCCCGGACCGGACGCTGCCGGAGCTCCCGCCGCGCCCGCCTATGTCCTCATCCACGGCATCGGCGTCTCCCACCGCTACCTTCGCCGCCTCCACGGCGAACTCTCCGCCGTTGCCCCCACGTATTCGCTGGACCTGCCGGGCTTCGCCGGGACGCCCAGGCCGGAGCGGCCGCTGTCCATTGCAGACTACGGCGCCTTCATCGCCCAGGCCCTGAAGGCAAGCGGCATTGGCTCCTACATCCTGGTGGGACATTCCATGGGCGTGCAGTTCGCCATCGAAGCCGCCCTCTACGCCCCGGGGCAGGCCCACCGGCTGGTGCTCATGGGGCCGGTGGTGGACGCCCGGTACCGGAGCGTGCAGCGGCAGGGGCTGGCGCTTTTCCTGGACGCCCTCCTCCGCGAAAACGCGTCCTCCAACTGGCTCGTCTTCTCGGACTACTTCCGCTGCGGACCGCGCTGGTACTTCACCGAACTCCCCGTCATGATGGCCTACCCCACGGAGCGGCGGCTGGCCGGCATCAATGTGCCCGTCCTGGTGCTGCGCGGCAACCACGACCAGGTGGCCGGCGCCGACTGGTCGCTCCGGCTCTCGCAGGTGGTGCCGGAGGGAAGCTTCGTGGAGATCCAGCGCGCCGGACATGTGGTCCAGCACCTGCGTCCGCGGCAGGTGGCGGAGGCCATCAAATCCTGGGCCGCGCCGCCCACCGCCGCATCTTGAGGGCGGCGTGCAGTTCCAGCCGGGGCATCCCCTTCAGCGGGTCCACCCCCAGCAGCTGCCGGATCCGCCCCAGCCTGTTGTAGATGCTGCTGCGGTGCAGGTGGAGCTTGGTGGCCACATCCTGGACTGAGCCGTCATTGTCATAGAGCAGCTCCAGGACCGGAATCAGCTCGCCGTTGCGGTCGTGGTCCTCGAGCATCCGGAAGTACACCGACCCGGAATCAGCCCAGGCCCCCACCCCTCCCCCGGCGGACGCGAGCAACTGGTACACGCCGGTGGCCCTGCAGTCCACCAGCTCGCCCAGCTGGGGATCCACTGCGGCGGCCTGGGCCGCCATCCGTGACTGCCGGTATGCCTCGGAGAGCTGGCGGGTCTTGGCGAAGCCTTCACTGATCCCCAGGATGATCCGGTGCACCGGGCGGCCGGAGCGCTTGGCCAGCTCCAGCTGGTAGTGCACCAGGACCTGTGCATGGTTGGCCCGGCCGGTCGATTCGCGGAACAGCACCACCGAATGCGTCTCCGTGCCGGCGCTGAAGAGGGCGGCGTCCACCCCCACCGTGGCCTGGAGTGCGGTGGACCGGTGGATCAGGGTGGAGGCGATGGGGTCCGGGCCGCTGGCCCAGCCGTCCGCGTCCAGCACCGTGACCATCTGCCATGGACCCCTGCCCTGGACTTCCTTCCACCCGGCCACGGCGGCCACGGCATTGGGTTCTCCGGCACAGGCGGCCAGGAATTCCCGCTCACGGCCCCGCCGGAATTCGGATTCGGCCGTGTTCGAGTCGAGCAGGAGCCCGGACAGCAGCTCCAGCTCGTGGTTGACGCCGGGCAGTTGGGTGAGGATCGCCGTCGGGCTTTCCGCCGCCGAGTCCTGCTGCACCCAGAGGTAACCCACCCGGAAGCCGCGCACCATCAGCGGGACGCACACCCGGCCCAGCATGCCCAGGTCCGGGTTGGCCGGAACCACCACGGGCCGCACGGCAGTGGCAATGCCATGGGAGAGCTGCCATGCGCTTACGTCCGCCGGAACCTTCTTGCTTAGCAGGAAGTTCACCCGCACGCGGTCGGCATGGGACTGGTTGGAGCTGTAGGCGAGCAGCAGTCCGTCCAGGTCCTCAAGGGACAGGCCACGGCCCAGCTTCTGCGCCACCTGTTCGACGAGCTGTTCCACACCCTGCTGCTGCATGGGCCAACAGTACTGCCCAGATGGGCCCGGGGACGAACGGACATGAGGCGACACCTGACGCTTCAGGACTCGACACGTGTCGAAGCAGGGGATCCAAAATCGGCGGAATGGCGCGGTTGGTCGTGCAGCGTCCGATGCAGTTCATGTCGCCTGGCTCACAGCGGGATTTATCGTTGAAACACGAAAATCCTTCCGCCTTTTCGGCCTACCGGCCCCAAAAACTGGAGCAGACGATGATCATCGGCGTCCCGAAAGAAATCAAGAACAACGAATTCCGCGTGGCCATCACCGCGGCAGGCGTCCACGAGTTCCTCACCCACGGGCACACCGTGCTGGTGGAGCGCGGGGCCGGCCTGGGTTCGGGCATCACCGACGAGGAATACTCGATCGCCGGCGCCGAGATCGTCAACGAGGCCGATGACGTCTGGGCCCGCGCCGACATGGTGATGAAGGTCAAGGAACCCATCAAGTCCGAGTACCACCGCTTCCGCAAGGGCCTGATCCTCTTCACCTACCTGCACCTGGCCGCCGAGCCGGAGCTCACCACGGAGCTCATCAACTCCGGCGTCACCGCCATCGCGTACGAAACCGTCCAGGAGGGCCGGTCCCTCCCCCTGCTGGCACCGATGTCCGAAGTTGCCGGCCGCCTCTCCGTCCAGGTCGGTGCCACCTCCCTGATGGCCCCCGCCGGCGGCAAGGGCGTCCTGATGGGCGGCGTGCCGGGCGTCCGTCCCGCCAAGGTGGTTGTCCTGGGCGCCGGTGTTGCCGGCACCAACGCCGCAGCCATGGCCCTGGGCCTGGGCGCCGACGTCACCATCCTGGACATCAACATCAACCGCCTGCGCGAACTGGACGCCCAGTACCAGGGCCGGTTGAAGACCGTTGCCTCCAACACGTACGAGATCGAAAAGTCTGTGGTGGACGCCGACCTGGTGATCGGTTCCGTCCTCATCCCCGGCGCCAAGGCCCCCAAGCTGGTCACCAACGACCTCGTGGCCCGGATGAAGCCCGGCTCCGTCCTGGTGGACATCGCTGTGGACCAGGGCGGCTGCTTCGAGGACACCCACCCCACCACGCACCAGGAACCCACGTACAAGGTGCACAACACCATCTTCTACTGCGTGGCCAACATGCCTGGCGCCGTACCCAACACCTCCACGTACGCGCTGACCAACGTCACCCTGCGCTACGCGGTGTCCCTGGCAAACCTGGGCGTCAAGGCCGCCTTCGACCGCGACCCCGCCCTGGCTGCGGGCCTCAACATCGCCGCGGGCCACGTGGCACACCACTCCGTGTCCGAGGCTCACAACCTGCCCCTCGTGGCTGACTGGCACGAGCTCGTCTCCGCCTAAGGCCCTCCCTTCATCGATTGCTCCGTACTTGTCGTTTTGGACCCCCGGAACGACAACTACGGAGCAATCGATGAGTCATTTAACCCCAAGCTCCCTGGCCCTCTCGATGATTTTGAGGACCTCGACGGCGTCTTCCGGGTTTACGGGGAGGGGCAGGGGTGACTGTGCTCCGCCGTCGAGGATCCTGGCTGCCAGGAGGCGGTAGAACTCCGGGTAGTTCCCGCGTTCGGTGGGCAGACGGTCCAGGTGTCCGTCGCGGCCCAGGAGCCCGGCCCACTCCGGCGCTTCCACGCCGTAGTCCCCGTCCAGTGGGCTGCCACCTGCCACGATGTAGGGCTCCTGCGGGTCCACGCCGTTCTTGGTGAAGCCGCCAATCGAGCCCAGCACCCGGAAGCGCGGCCCCTGCTGGGCGCACAGCACGTTCATGGCCAGGTGGCTGATCACTCCCGACTGGTGTTGCAGGACCAGGAAGACGTCGTCGTCAGCCCGCTCATCGGACCGCCGCGCCTGCAGTTCCGCGTGGAGGACGGTGGCCGGGCCGAACAGCTGCAGCGCCTGGTCGATCAGGTGGCTGCCCAGGTCGAACAGGACGCCTCCGCCGTCGGCAGCGGTGGCCCGCGCTTTCCAGGCTTTGGCGATGGCCGGGGACCACCGCTCGAACCGCGACTCGAACCGGGTCACCCGGCCCAGGGCCTGGGCCGCCAGCAGCTTTTGGAGGGTCAGGAAATCCCCGTCCCACCGGCGGTTGTGGAACACGGTGAGCACCCGGCCCAGTTGCCCCGCCAACGCAATGAGTTCCTCGCCCTGCGCGCTGGTGACCGCGAACGGCTTGTCCACCACCACGTCCAGCCCCGCCTCCAACGCGGCCTTTGCCAGGGGGAAGTGGGTCATGGGCGGCGTCGCCAGGACCACAAGGTCAAGGTCCGCTGCCCGCCTGACGACGTCGGCGCCGTCGCGCACCACCTCCACCCCCGGAATCCGGGACGAGGCACTTGCCTGCCGCCCGGCGTCGGACGTTGCAATGACGTCCAGCGAGTAGCTGGTGTTGGCTGAGAGCAGCGGCGCGTGGAAGACGCTGCCGGCAAGCCCGTAGCCGACGACGGCGGTGCGGATGGTGCGGGGGGCGCCTTCAGTTCCGGTCATGGAAGCAACGCTACCCCCCGTCCCGCGTGGTTAAAACGCCTGGTTAAAAGAAGCCGGCACCCCTGGAAGACCAGGGGTGCCGGCTTCTCGATCGGGCTGCGGGGGGGTTACTTCTTGACCCAGCCGATGGTGGTCCAGTCCGGGACCTGCGAGGTGCTCTGGAAGAGGGACGGACCGTAGTTGGCCAGTCCGGTGCGGACGAAGGAGATCTGCGGGCCGTTGAAGACCACGCCCATGGAGTAGTACTTGGCCATGTGCTCCTTCTCCACGTCCATGGCTGCCTTGTTGCGGGCTGCGTTGTCCTCGATGGAGGCGAGGTCGGCGATCTTCTTGTCCAGCTCGGCGTCGCCCAGCTTGTTCTCGTTGACCTTGGAGTCGTAGTACTGCTTGACGGCGTCGGTGGCATCCGGGCCCACGGTGTAGCCGGAGATGCTCAGGTCGAACTCGCGGCTGCCCAGGACCTTACCGAAGTCGGCGGAGGCGCGCTGGTCAATGCCCACATCCATGCCGCCGGCCTGGAGCTGCTTCTGCAGGGTCTGTGCCACGGCCAGGGTGGTGGGGTCGTCGCCGAAGTTGCTGATCTTGAAGGCAGCGGGCTTGCCGTCCTTCTCCATGATGCCGTTGGCGTTGGCCGTGTAGCCGGCGTCAGTGAGGACCTTCTTGGCGGCATCGGCACCGGTTTCCTTGACCGGGTAGTTGTCCTGGTAGTACTCCGAGAACGGCAGGAGCATCATGGAACCGCTGCTGGGCTCCTCCCAGTTCAGGCCGTTGAAGCGGACCTTGCGGAGGGCTTCGCGGTCCACGGCAGCGAAGATGGCCTTGCGGACGTTGACGTCGGTGATGCGCTGGGCATTCAGGTTCAGGCCGCCGGCGAAGAGGCGCTGGCCGCGGCGGATGTCCGCATCCTTGGTGCCGTCCAGCTGCTTGTAGAGCGAGATGGTGTTGGCGGACATGGCATCGATCTCACCGTTCTTGAAGGCGGCGATCTGTGCGCTGGTTTCCAGCTGGCGGAAGGTCACGTTGGCCAGGACCGGCTTCTGGCCCCACCACTTGTCATTCGGCACCAGGGTTACCGTCTTGGCGGCGGTGTCATACTGGTCCAGCTTGAACGGGCCCGCCATCCACTCCGGGTGCATGTTGCCGTTGAAGCCCTCGTTGAAGATCTCCGGGGTGTTGACGGCCGGGTGGATGAGTCCGAAGAAGAGCGAATCCACGGGGAAGACCGGGCGGCTGGTCTTGACGATGACTTCCTTGTCGCTGCTGCCCGCCTCCACGGAATCAACGAACTCATAGGCGCCCGAGCTGACGATGTCGTAGCCGGCATCCGGGCTCTTGAGGATGTTCCAGGTGTTCTTGAAGGCCTTGACGTCAATGGGCGTGCCGTCGTTGTAGGTGGCCTTGGGGTTCACCTTGATGGTGATGGTCTGCTTGCCGTCCTTGACCACGCTGTCCACCGACTCGCAGAAGTCCGTGTTGGGCGTGACCTTGCCCTTGAAGTCAACCTTCCAGCAGCCGCCGATGCCGCCGCTGTTCATGGCGACCGGGTTCATGGGGATCTGCAGGGCGGAGTTGTCCGCGCTGTTGCCGTTGTTGGAGAACCCGTTGAAGTCCGGGCCGATGTTGCCCAGCGGAAGGGTAACCTTGCCGCCCTGCTGAAGGTCGGACGCCGGCTTCTCGTTAATGCTGATCAGCTTGGACAGGTCGCTTCCGGATTCCTGTCCTTTGGCTGTTTCGGGGCCGCTGGCACCGCCACCGCCGCAGGCCGTCAGCGCCAGGGCCGCAGCAACAGCTGCAGCTCCGCCGATCCTGTTCAGTTTCCTCATGGTTTTCCCTTCATTGGTGCGAGTGGTGGTGCTTTGGGGTCGAAAAATCCTAGGGCGCATGGTGGTCTACCGGTTCGTGGACCACCAGCATGTCCTCGTCCAGCTCCCCGTCCGGGAAGAAGCAGGCGAACTGCTGGTCCGTGGCGGAGGACGCCGTTTCCAGGGGCGGTTCAAGGGTGAGGCACTTCTCCTGCTTGGCCGGCGGGAGTGCGGCGAAGACGGGACAGCGGGTGGCAAAATTGCAGCCCTTCGGTGCCTGCAGCGGCGAGGGCAGGTCGCCCTGGAGGATGATGCGTTCGCGGGTGCGTTCCAGCTGGGGGTCCGGCACGGGGATCGCGGAGAGGAGGGCGCGGGTGTAGGGGTGGCGGGGGTTGTCGAACACCCGTTCCACGGCGCCGATCTCCACGATCTTTCCCAGGTACATGACGGCCACCCGGTTGGAGATGTGGCGGACCACCGAGAGATCGTGCGCCACGAGCAGGTAGCTCAGGCCCAGTTCGGCGCGCAGGTGGTCCAGCAAGTTAATGACACCGGCCTGAACGGAGACATCAAGGGCCGAGACGGGCTCGTCCAGGACCACCAGCTTGGGGTTCACGGCCAGTGCGCGGGCTATCCCGATCCGCTGGCGCTGGCCGCCGGAGAACTGGTTGGGGAAGCGGTTGACGTGGTCCGGCTGCAGGCCCACGAGCTTCATCAGCTCCATGATCCGCTTCCTGATCGCGGCCCGGTCCATGCCCGCGTTCTGCAGCGGCTCGGCAAGGACTTCGTACACCGTGAACCGCGGATCCAGTGCGCCCGTGGGGTCCTGGAACACCATCTGGAGTTCGCGCCGCATTTTGGCTTTGGTCCGGGCATCGGCCGCCTGCTTGTTGCTCAGGCCGCCAATCACCACCTCGCCGTCCTGGTCCGGGTGGAACTCCATGATTTCCAGGAGCGTGGTGGTCTTCCCCGAACCCGATTCGCCCACGATGGAGAAACATTCGCCTTCGCGGATATCGAAGCTCAGGCCGTCCACGGCCTTAACCGTGCCGATCCTCCGCTTGATCAGGGCGCCCCTGGTCAGCGGGAAGTGTTTCCGCACGTCCGTGAGCTGCAGGACGGTGGACCGCTCCTCCCTGGGAATGGCATCGAAGCGGGACACCGGCACGGGCGGCGCAGCGAATACGTCGTGCACATCCACGGTTCCGCCGAGTGAGCCGGACTTGATGCACGCCGCGCGGTGCCGGGCGCCGTCGTCAACGGGTGCCAGGGCGGGCTCACCGTCCAGGCACGCCTCCGAGGCCAGGGGGCAGCGGGCAGCGAACGAGCAGCCGGTGGGGGCGTGCAGCAGGTTGGGCGGCATGCCCTCGATGGGAACGAGCGAGGATTTCTCTGCCACATCCACGCGGGGCACGGCGCCCAGCAGGCCCATGGTGTAGGGCATCCGCGGGTTGTAGTAGATGTCATCCACGGCACCGGTTTCCACCGGCCTGCCTGCGTACATGACCATGATGTCGTCCGCCATCCCGGCCACCACGCCAAGATCGTGGGTGATCATGACCACCGCCGCGCCCGTCTCCTCCTGGGCCGTATGGAGCACCTCGAGGACCTGGGCCTGGATGGTGACGTCCAGGGCCGTGGTGGGTTCATCGGCAATCAGGACGCGGGGGTTGTTGGCTATGGCGATGGCAATCATGACGCGCTGGCGCATGCCGCCGGAGAATTCGTGCGGGAAGGCCTTGAGCCTGTCCTTGGGGCTGGGAATCCCCACCATGGCCAGAAGTTCGACGGCGCGGGCTTCCTTGGCGGTCCTGCTCATCGTGGGGTGGTGAATAGTGAGCGCTTCGACGATCTGGGTGCCCACGGTGAACACCGGGGTGAGGGATGACAGCGGATCCTGGAAGACCATGGCGAGGTCGTTGCCGCGGTACTTGCACATGTCCTTGTCGCTGAGCCCCAGCAGCTCGCGGCCCTTGAGCCGGACGGACCCGGAGACCTGGGCCGTGGGCGGGAGCAGCCCCATGATGGCCAGGGACGTCACGGACTTGCCGGACCCCGATTCGCCGACGATCCCGAGCGTCTTGCCCGGCATCAGGTCGAAGTCGACGCCCCGGACGGCGTGCACGACACCGTTCTCCGTGTTGAAGCGGACGTTCAGGTCGCGGACGGACAGAACAGCGTCGCCGGGGGCGTGGAGCCCTGCCACGTGCAGGCGCTCCACGGCTGGACGTGATGGGTCCGTGGCTCCGGTGGTGGTTTCGCTGCTCATGCCGCCTTCTTTTCCGCGGTAATTTTCCGGGTTTTGGCTTTCTTTGCCTTGCCGCTGGAAGTGGAGCTGGGGTCAAAGGCGTCGCGCAGGCCGTCGTTCATCATGGCCAGGGAGCCGGTCAGCAGGAACATTACGGTGAGCGGCACCCAGAACATCCAGGGGAAGGTCTGCACCTGGGAGGTGGCCTGGCCGATCAGCACGCCCAGGCTCACGTCCGGGACCTTGATGCCGATGCCGATGAAGGAGAAGGCGACCTCGGCCAGGATGGCTGCGGTGACGCCGCGGGTGATGTCCAGGATCAGCAGCGAGCCGATGTTCGGCACCAGGTGCCGCCAAACGATCCGACGCGGCGGGACACCCATGTACTGGGCCGCCTTGACGAAGTCACGCTGCATCAGCGACATGGACATGGAGCGGATCAGGCGGGCGGTGCCCATCCAGCTGAACACCAGCAGGACGATGATGAGCAGAAGCCACGAGGGCAGGTCGCGTTTTAGGCCTGCACCGCCGCCGCTGGTGGCTACAGCAACCACCAGGAGCGCCGGCATCATGATCAGCGCTTCGAGGATGAACAGCATGACCTTGTCCACCTTGCCGCCGAAGTAGGCCATGGTGCAGCCGTAGACCGCGGCAATCAGGACCGACACCAGTCCCACCACCAGGCCGATCAGGATGGAAATCCTGGTGCCCTCCACGGTCATGGCGTACAGGTCGATCCCTGCCTGCGACGTCCCGAGGTAGTGGTCGGCCGACGGGGGCATGCCGATGTTGAAGGGGTCGATGGTTTCCTTGTCCCATTGGGTGAAGAAGCCGCCGATGAACGAGAAAACGGTCAGGGCCAGGAAGATGGCCAGGCCGGCCACTGCGGTCTTGTTGCGCAGGAAGCGGCGGAAGATGATGGTGGTTTTGCCAATGACGACGTCGGCGCTTTCCAGGTGCGCGTCCTGCGCCACTGCTGCCGGGTCAACGGCGTTCAGGTTGGTCATGGCTACTGCACCCGCACTCTCGGGTCGACAAGCGTGGTGGCGAAGTCCGCGAGGATGGCGCCCAGGGCGAAGATCACGGAGCCGTATGCCAAGGTGGCCGTGGCCGCGTTGACGTCCTGCAGCGAGATGGCGTCGATGCTCCAGGACCCCACACCCGGCCAGGCGAAGATCTTTTCCGCGAAGAAGCCGCCGGCGAAGATGGCCGGGATGGTGAAGGCGATGCTCTGTGCCACCGGAATGAAGGAGACGCGCAGTGCGTGCCGGGCAATGGCCTGGTTGCGGGTCAGCCCTTTGGCGCGTGCGGTGCGGACAAAGTCGGCGTTCACGTTGTCCAGCAGGTATTGCCGCTGGGCAATCTGGTACGCGCCCCACCCCACAAGGGTGATGGCCACCGTGGGGACTGCATAGTGGGCCAGCATGTCCACGAACTGGGCCCAGCCCGGCGCGATGCCGGGGGTGGAGATGCCGGTGACGAAGAAGATCCGGTCGCCCACGGATTCGTTGATGTTGATGGCGCCCAGTTGCACCAGGAAGTAGGCGATGGGCGCCGGCACGATGTAGGCAAGGTAGCTGTAGGACGTGATGACCCGGTCCTGGAACTTGTACTGGCGTGCCGCCGAATAGACGCCGAGCGCGACGCCGATGACCAGGGTCAGGATGATCGATGCCAGGAAGAGCCGGGTGGAAATCCAGACCCGGTCCCCGAATTCGGCGTTAATGTAGGCGCCGTTGGGGCTGCGGCCCCAGTCCCAGCGGGTGACGATTCCGGTGAGCCAGTCAACGTAGCGCTCCCACGGGCTGAGGTCCGGGTCCAGGCCCTTCAGCCGCATGGAATTGGCCACCTGCTCCGGGGTGGGCCGGGGGATCCGTTCCTGCTCGAGCAGCGCCGGCTTGAGCGAGCTGACGGCCAGGAAGTAGCCGGCGGACGTGGTGAGGAGGATCATCACCACATACGTGATGCCGCGCTTGGCGAGGTACTTGAGCATGGGCGCTGCTGGATCCTTCCGTCTTCCCCGGACAAGCACGGGTTGTGCCGCCTCACCGGGTCCTGCACCAGCGGGTAGCTGGCCTCCCGCAGCCCTTAGGGGCAGGTCCTGGTGGACTATGTCGCGGGTCACATTCCAGAGGAAACTATCACAAGGCCCAACCCGAAAAGTGCGGGAATCCCCGGAAATTGGACGCGCCGTATCAGATCGTTATGAATAGTTCTGTGAAGCCCGCGTGACTGGACGTGGGGGAACGCCATCGCGTAACCTACGCGCCCGTGACAACCCGTGTCACAAGGTCGCGCCAGGATGTTGCCAGCCGTTCGCGTGTGACGCCATGTTCACGGATCAGGTGCAGGAGCCGCTCGGGATCGAGGGTGGCGTTGAGGGATCCGGCCATCAGCCAGGGTTCCGCGGAGTCCACCCCGCCTTCGCGCAGCAGCATCTCCACATGCCGGTCCCAGAGGGCGGCGGCAGGTACTTCGAACTTTCCCCTGGAAGCAGTTCCGGCAGCAAGCACCAAGTCCCCGTATTCCACCACGTAGGCGATCCGCTCGGTTCCGAAGGCGATCAGCCGGTCGAGCGGCGGAGCACCTGGCCCCAGTGGCGGCGGTCCGAACAGGAACCGGGCTTGAAACGCGGCCTCGGAGTCGTTCAGCAAGGTCAGCATCAACCCGGCCCGGCTGCCGAAGCGGCGGAAGACGGTGCCCTTGCCCACGCCGGCCTGTTCGGCCAGCCGGTCCATGGTGAGCGCAGCGGCTCCACACTGCTCGATCAGTTCCCGGGCAGCCAGCAGGAGGCGTTCCCGGTTGCGGGCAGCATCGCTGCGTTCCGCGGCCGTTACCGGGGTCATTCCCGGCCGCACTGGGATGGAACTCACACAGACAGTGTAAGCATGGGGAATATAAACGGACTACGGTCCGTTTAGTCTGGTGAAGGCTCCGCGAGCCTGAAGTCTGACCGATAGCGGCCCCGCCGCTCCCCTAGCCAGGAGTTCCCATGACCAAGAGCACAGTACTTACCCTTGTCGGCAGCCTCCGCGCCGAGTCCACCAACCAGAAGCTGGCCGAAGCCATCCAGCTCAACGCCCCGGAGCAGGTGGACGTGGTGATCCACGAGAGCCTGGGCAACATCCCGTTCTACAACGAGGACATCGACGTCGAGGGCCAGGTCCCTGCCGCCGCCGCAGCCCTGCGCGCCGCAGCCGAGGAAGCCGACACCGTCCTGCTGGTCACCCCCGAGCACAACGGCACGGTTCCCGCCGCCCTGAAGAACGCCATCGACTGGCTGTCCCGCCCCTTCGGCGCCGGCGCCCTGGCAGGCAAGCCCACCGCCGTCGTCGGCACCGCGTTTGGCCAGTACGGCGGCGTCTGGGCCCAGGATGAGGCCCGCAAGGCTGCCGGCATTGCAGGTGCCCGGATCCTGGAGGACGTCAAGCTCGCCGTCCCCGGTTCCATGGTGCGCTTCGCCGAAGTCCACCCCAAGGACGACGCCGAGGTTGTAGAGCAGATCAAGGGCATCTTCCACACCCTTGCCGCAGCAGCTCCCGCCGCTTAGTCCCCCTGGCGCAGCGCCCGGCACGCAGCCCGCGTGCCGGGCGCTGCTGCATCCGGTGTTGCCGTGACCAACTCTTGTCCCAACCGGTACCGTGCGGACATCTCCGCCGGCCGGCGCCGCCGTAGCGTTAATCCCCTGGACCTACCGGATCGGATTGCGGTGCCGCATGGCAAGAAGATGGAGCGGGGACGGGCATGGGCGCGGTGCCCTGGCTGCGGTCGCCGGCTGCCTGGCGCTCCTGCTCTCCGGCTGCACGCCCAGCGGGGGCAGCGCCGGATCCAGCGGGGCCCCGCTGGCCCTCCTTCCCGCCTCGGCGCCGGCCACCCCTTCCACCGGTACGGCCGGAGCGGCGCGGGAAAAACCGGACAGTCCGACGGCCCCTCCAGCCCCCGGCACCAACGCCGGGCCCGCGACTCCCCCGGTGACGGCATATTTCGTGATGGTGGACGACGGCGGCAGGCACGGTGTCCGCTTCGGCTGCAATGACAGCCTGGTTGGCTCCGCCCAGCCGGGAGGCTCCGGGGACGCCCGGCTCAAGGCGGCAATCGGCGCCCTGCTGGGTGGCGGCCGCGCGCCCGTGAACGCCTACAACGCACTGGGCTCTTCCCGGCTGATGTTCCTCTCCGGGAGCTTCGACGGAACCACCGTCACCGTTTACCTTTCGGGAACGCTGAACCAGGGCGGAACATGCGACCTTCCCAGGATCGAGGCCCAGCTAACCCAGACCGCCCTCGAAGCCGTGGGTGCCATCAGGGCCGATATCTACATCAACGGCGAAAGCCTGTCGGACTATCTGAGCCTTGACTAGCGCACCGCCCGCCGTGAACCGCGTATAAACAGATGTTGTCTCCGAAGCAACAATGGGCTGTATCCTGACTCTGTGACCCACGAAACACTTGACGCCCCGGCCGGAACGCTCCCCGCCGAAGCCATCGATGCGATCGAGCGCGCGGCCACGTCCGCCCACCGCCACGAGGGACTGTTCTCCGAGCGGGCAGCCAACATCCGCCAGTCGGCCGTCCGGGATGTTTTCGACATCTCGCTGCGGCCGGGACTGGTTTCCCTGGCGGGCGGAAGCCCGTACCTGCAGTCACTTCCCCTGGACCGCCTGGCAGCGACGGCGGCAAAAATCATTGCCGACGACGGACTCACAGCCCTTCAATACGGCGCCGGGCAGGGAACCGCGGAGCTCCGGGCACAGATCTGCGAGGTCATGGCCGCCGAGGGAATCCTGGATGCCCTGCCGCAGAACGTGGTGATCACGGCAGGCTCACAGTCGGCCCAGGACGTGGCCACCAAGCTCTTCTGCAATCCGGGAGACGTGGTCCTGGTGGAGGATCCCACCTACGTGGGCGCGCTGAACACCTTTGAGGCCTACCAGGTGCGGGTGGAGACCGTGGAGATGGACCAGTACGGCCTGGTCCCGGAGCTTCTGGAGGCGCGGATCGCGGCCCTGCAGCTTGCGGGCAAAAGCATCAAGTTCCTCTACACCATCCCCAACTTCAACAATCCCTCCGGGATCACGCTGGCCAGGGAACGGCGCCAGCAGGTGGTCGATATATGCCGCAGGGCGAATATTCTGGTCCTGGAGGACAACCCCTACGGACTGCTGCGCTTTGAAGGTGAGCCTTTGCCTCCCCTGCGCGCCGCCAACCCGGACGACGTCATCTACCTCGGCTCCTTCTCCAAGATCTTTGCCCCCGGCCTCCGCATCGGCTGGGCCCTGGTGCCTGAACACCTGCAGCGCCGGTATTACCTCGCCGCGGAATCGGTGACGCTCTGCCCGCCGGCCCTGAACCAGATGCTGGTCTCCGCCTACCTCCGCGACTACGACTGGAAAGGCCAGATCGAAACCTACCGCGGGCTGTATGCCGAACGCTGCCGCGCCATGCTGGCAGCGCTCAAGGAGTACATGCCGGCGGGGACCACCTGGACCAGCCCGCAGGGGGGCTTCTTCGTCTGGGTGACCCTGCCCGAAGGCATTGACACCTACCCGCTGCTGCACAAGGCGATCGATGCCGGCGTCGTGTTCATCCCCGGCGCCGCCTTCACGCCGTCGGACGAACCGTCCAACAAGCTGCGGCTCGCGTTCAGCGCCGTTCCCCCCGACGCCATCGCCGAGGGTGTGCGCAGATTGGCACCGGTGCTGCAGGAAGCCATGGCGGCGCTGTAGCGTAAGCCACACGAACGCCGAAAACCGAGCAAAGGAGCATGCATATGGGTGGAATCATCGTTGTAGGGGTTGACGGCAGCGAGACCGCGAAGAGGGCGGCGGAGTCGGCCAGGAACCTGGCTGCAGGACTGGGCGCTTCACTGCACGTCGTGTCAGCCTTCGACAGCGACCGGACCGAGGTCTTCGGCAGCGGCAGCGACCGGTGGATCGTGTCCGATGCCGACGCCGCAGAGCAGGTGGCACGGACCGTGGCTGAGTCGCTGGGCCGCGACGTCCCGGTCACCTATTCCGCAGCCCGGGGACGGCCCGCAGACGCCCTCATCAAGGAAGCCGTCCGCATGGATGCCCGCGTGATCGTCGTGGGAAACCGGCGCATGCACGGCATCGGCCGGGTCCTTGGCAGCGTGGCCAACAGCGTGGCCCACAACGCCCCGTGCGACGTGTACATCGCCAACACCTACGACGCCGACTAACGCGCGGAAGCCCTCCTGGGGTAACGCAGGACACCCCCCGTGGTGGCGGATATCGCTGCGGGGGGTGTCCGTTCTCACCGCCGTATCACCGATTCAGCTGCTGGCGCAACGATAAAATTGGATGGGCCCCCAAAGGCGTGGACACTGCCGAATCCACCCCACAGCGAAGGGCTCCCCTTGATCACCTTGCAGCGCCGCCAGCTTGTTGGCCACGACATCCTCCTGGCCCGCCACGGCAACCACATCAGCTCCATGCGGGTGGACCGCAGCAATGACCGGGTGGTTGCGCTCCTTGATGACGGCAGCCTGGACAGCGCACCGAACCTCATCACCCCCGGGCTCCAGCTTCCGCAGACCGTGCGCAGCGTCCTGCGCGAGGACTGGAAGCTCCTGAGCGCCTGGGCCGGCATGGCCGCGCTCATGGGCGGCCTGATGACCGCCGCCGCTGTTGTGCTGGGAACCACCGCGGATCCGGCCATGCTCGAGGCTTTCACGGCATACGCCGCCTACTAGGCAGGTAATTCCAATCGGCTGGGCGGAGGGCTTAGCCCACCAGCCAGCCCTGCATCAGCCACCAGATCCCTGCCATCACCAGCCCGCCGAAGAGCGATCCGGCCACCACCTGGGCCAGGGAATGGGCCCGCAGCACCACCCGTGACCAGCTGACTGCCGGGATCAGGAGCAGCAGCGGCGCCCACGCGGCGCCGAGCATCAGCACGGATACGACGGCGGCGCAGGACACGGCAGCGGCGTGGCCGCTCATCTTCCAAAACGGACTGACCACCGCCAGTACCGCCACGCCGCCCACCACCGCCAGGACCATCGCAAAGACGCTCTCCGGTGCATTCACGGCGCCCAGTACCAGCAGCCCCACGGCGATGCAGCCCAGCGCCATCAGCAGCACGGGTGCACGCTGCTTCCGGTCGCTTACATGGTGGTCCGTGACCTTGCCCAGCCTGACCAGGACCAGCAGCACCATCAGCGGAAGCACGCACACGAAGAGGGCCGCCAGCGCGCCGTAGCCCATGGTTCCCGGGAAACCCGGCTGGGCCAGCGGGCTGATCAGCAGCTGCAGGGAAACCACCACCGGAGGCTGGAAGACCTCCGTCAGCCACCTGGCGGTGCGGTTCCTGACCCGGATTGCCCCGTTGTCTATTGCCACGTCCTGACCCGGCGCCCTAGTCCAGGAGGAGCGCGGGCTCCTCCAGGATGGCTGCGACGTCGGCCATGAAGCGGGCGGACAGGTCACCATCCACCACGCGGTGGTCGAAGGATCCCCCGAGGGTGGTGATCCAGCGGGGAATCACCTCTCCGTCCAGGACCCAGGGCTTCTGCTTGATGGTTCCGAAGGCAACGATGGCCACCTCGCCCGGATTGATGATGGGCGTCCCGGTGTCGATGCCCAGAGCGCCGATGTTGGTGATGGTCAGCGTCCCGCCCTGCATCTGCGCCGGCTGGGTCTTCCCGGCCCTGGCCGTGGTGGCAAGGTCGTTCAGCGCCAGGGCCAGCTCCTTCAGGGACAGGTCCTGCGCATTCTTGATGTTGGGCACCATGAGGCCGCGCGGAGTGGCCGCGGCAATGCCCAGGTTCATGAAGTGCTTGACCTGGATCTCGGCGCTGCCGTCCTCGTTGTCCACCCAGGCTGCGTTCACGCTGGGGTTCCTTGCGGCGGCCCAGATGACGGCCTTGGCAAGGATGAGCAGCGGCGAGACCTTGATGCCCTCGAAGTCCCGGGAGGCCTTGAGCCGCTTGACGAATTCCATGGTGCGGCTGGCGTCGACGTCCACGAAGATGCTGACGTGCGGTGCGGCGAACGCCGATTCCACCATCGCCTTTGCCGTGGCCTTGCGGACGCCCTTGACCGGAATGCTTTCCACGCGCTGGTCCTGCGGCTTCCCGGCCTTGCCCCAGAAACCGTCCGCCTTGTCCAGTTCGGCGTCGCGCTGCGCCTGGTAGCTCACCAGGTCCTCGCGCGTCACCTCTCCGCGGGAACCGGTGGCTACAACGTCGGCGAGGTCGATGCCCAGGTCGCGGGCAATTTTGCGGACCGGGGGCTTGGCCAGCACCCGGTTGACCAGGCCCGTGATGGTGCCGCCAAGGGTTGGGCGGGTGTCGACGGCGGCAGGTTCCGCGGCGGAAACCTCGGCGGGCGTGCGGGGCTGGACAGGTTCAACCTCCGGGGCGTTGACCGTCACGGCAGCCGCCGGTGCAGTCTTCCGCGGGCGCCGCTTGACGGCGTCGGCCTTGGGTCCTGAACCCACCAGGGGAGCGGCGGACGGGGTACCGGCACTCCCGGTCTCCCCCGCATCCGCTGACAGCTTGCCGTAGAGCGGCTGGGCAGGAAATTCAGCGGGAGTAACGGCGGCGGGGACGGCCTGGGGCGCGCGGACGTCGGCGGGGGTCGGGTCCCCGGAAACTTCGTCGCTGACGCTGATGATGGCGGTCCCGACGTCGACAGTCACCCCTTCCTCCACCAGCAGTTCGGTGACTGTTCCGGCAAAGGGGGACGGCAGCTCCACGATCGACTTTGCGGTTTCGATCTCGCAGATGACGTCATTGACCGCGACGGTGTCGCCGGGCTTGACCTTCCAGGAGACGACTTCCGCCTCGGTGAGGCCCTCGCCGACGTCGGGCAGGTTGAACTTGTTCAGGGTCATGGTGTCCTCAGTAGGAGAGGGCGCGGTCCAGCGCCTCCAGGATGCGGTCGATGTCCGGAAGGTAGTCTTCCTCCACCTTGGCAACGGGGTAGGGCATGTGGAACCCGCCGACGCGGATCACGGGCGCCTCAAGGGAGTGGAACGCCCGCTCGCTGATCCGGGCTGCGATCTCGCCGCCGATTCCGCCGAACGTGGGAGCCTCGTGCGTGACGATCAGCCGCCCGGTCTTTCGGACGGAGGCGGTGACGGTGTCGAAATCGATCGGGGAGATTGACCGGAGGTCGATGACCTCGATGCTCCTGCCGTCCTCCTCCGCTGCGTTCGCGGCTGCCAGCGCCACGGGCACCAGGGGGCCATAGGCCACCACGGTGGCGTCTGTGCCCTCACGAAGGACGTGGGCCTTGAACGGATCCTCCGACGGCCCGGGTGCCTCGACATCAACGTCGCCCTTGAGCCAGTAGCGGCGCTTGGGTTCGAAGACGATCACCGGGTCCTGGCATTCAACGGCCTGCTGGATCATCCAGTAGGCGTCATGCGGATTGGACGGGGTGATGATGCGCAGGCCCGCCGTGTGGGCGAACAGTGCCTCCGGGGATTCGGAGTGGTGTTCAATGGAGCCGATGCCCCCGCCGTATGGAATCCGGATGACCACGGGCACGCTGAGGTTGCCGTTGCTGCGCGAATGGATTTTGGCGAGCTGGGTGGTGATCTGGTTGAAGCCGGGGAAGACGAAGCCGTCGAACTGGATCTCGCAGACCGGGCTGTATCCCCGGAGGGCCAGGCCGATGGCGGTGCCGATGATCCCGGACTCGGCCAGCGGGGTGTCCACCACGCGGTCCGGGCCGAACTCACCGATCAGCCCGTCCGTGACCCGGTAGACGCCGCCGAGCGGACCGATATCCTCGCCCATCAGCAGTGATTTGGGGTGTGCGGCCAAAGTGGCGCGAAGGCCTTCGTTGATGGCCTTCGCGATGGTCATGGTGGTCATCAGTGGCCTGCCTTTGCTGCCTGCCCGGCGGACTCTTCCTCGCCGGCGAATCCTGCGCTGTATTCCTCGAACCACGCCAGTTCCTCGGCGACCAGCGGGTGGGCCTCCCTGTAGACGTTGGCGAAGGCCTGACGGATATCCGGCTTTTCAAGGTCGTGGGCGGTACGTCGGACGTACGCGGCCAGTTCGTCGCCGTCGGCCTTGACCTTGGCAAAGTAGGCGTCGTCCGCAAGGCCCTCGGCACGCAGGTACTTCTCCAGGCGCGCCAGCGGGTCCTTGGCGCGCCAGGCGTCTTCCTCCGCCGACTGCCGGTACTTGGTGGGATCGTCTGCCGTGGTGTGCGCCCCGACCCTGTAGGTGAAGGCTTCGATGAGGACCGGCCCCTTGCCCTGGCGGGCGTGCTCCAGGGCCCACTCGGTAACTGCGTGCACGGCGATTACGTCATTTCCGTCGACCCGGATGCCGGGGAACCCGTAGCCCTTTGCCCGGTTGGACAGCGGAACCCGGGTCTGGACGTTGGTGGGCACGGAGATGGCCCAGTGGTTGTTCTGGCAGAAGAACACCACGGGGGCCTTGTAGGAGGAAGCGAACACCATGGACTCGTGGACGTCGCCTTCCGAGCTGGCGCCATCGCCGAAGTACGCGATGACGGCGGCATCCGGCTCCCTGCCTGCCGCGTTAGATGCGGCGGCAAGCTTCTGGTCACGCTGGATCCCCATCGCGTAGCCCACGGCGTGGAGGGTCTGCGCAGCCAGGACCAGCGTGTACAGGTGGAAGTTGGTGTCCTTGGGGTTCCAGCCGCCGTTGGAAACACCGCGGAACTGGCGCAGGAGTTCGGCCAGGTCCACGTTGCGCGTGAGGGCCACGCCGTGCTCGCGGTAGGTGGGGAAGATGTAGTCCTGCGGCTGGCTGGCCCTGCCCGATCCGATCTGTGCTGCCTCCTGGCCGGTCAGCGGGACCCACAGCGCCAGCTGGCCCTGGCGCTGGAGGGCGGTCGCTTCGACGTCGAACCGGCGGATCGCGGCCATGTCGGCGTACAGGCAGCGGAGGGCCTCAGGGGTGAGCTTGTCCGCGTAGTCGCTGAAGACCGGATCGGTGCCCAGTTTCCCGTCGGGGCCGAGCAGCTGCACCATCTGGGCCGCGGGCTCGCCCATCACGGCTTCAGCATCGGCTTCCCGCTGGTCGTCTACCGCTGTTCCGTCGAACTCGGTGGAAGGCAGATGAGTGCCCATACCGTCTCCTTGCTTGCCGCATCCGGATGCAATGCAATGTCGCTGGGATATATGCCGTACGGGGAATACATTCCCGGCACGGCATATACATTGGCTTACTGATCCTAACTTTATCTTCGGTAAGTAGCGGGAGGGCTACTTGTTAAGTGCTAGGAAGTTGCCGGTGCCTTTGTATAGTCGGCACACAACTGGAGGAATCTGGTATTCGCTTCGGGTTCTCCGATGCTGACCCGCACGCCCTCTCCGGCGAATGCCCGGACGGACAGGGCGCGTGTCCCCGCCAGCTCTGCGAAAGCAGTACTTTCGGCGCCAAGCGCGAGCCAGACGAAGTTTCCCTGGGCATCCGGGACCGCCCAGCCCAGGTCCCGGAGACCCTCGGTTACCCGGGTCCGCTCATCCACGAGTTTTTGTACCCTTTCCACAACCTGGGCGTAGTTCTCAAGGGAAACGATTGCTGCCTTTTCGGCTATCTGGGATACCGCGAAAGGTGTTGCGGCGACCCTGAGGTACTGGGTCAGTCCGGGGTTGGAGACGCTGTAGCCAACGCGGAGCCCTGCCAGGCCGTGCGCCTTGGAGAACGTACGGAGCACCACCACGTTGGGATATTTCCGGTAAAGGTCGATCCCGTCCACGGCGTCCTCCGCCCTGACGAACTCCTGATAGGCCTCATCGATGACCACCACCACGTCTGCCGGGATGGAGCGGATAAACGCTTCGGTTTCGGCTGCAGTAAGGGCAGGGCCGGTGGGGTTGTTGGGCGTGCAAAGCAGGATGACTTTGGTGCGGGCGCTCACCGCGGCCGCCATGGCCTCGAGGTCATGCCGTCCCTCGGCGGTCACCGGAATGCGTACGCTCTCTGCGCCTGCCAGGCCCACGCTGATGGGGTACGCCTCAAAGGACCGCCACGCATAGATGACCTCGTCCGCTTTGCCGTCCTCGTTCTGGCCGGCAAAAGCAGCCAGGATCTGGTTCAGGGCACCCAGGCTTCCCGCTCCAGTGACGATGTCCTCCGCCGGTACGCCCAGGAAATCCGCGAGCGCCGCGCGGAGCTTGCTGCTCAGCGGGTCCGGGTACCGGTTGAAGTCCGTCTGGCCGGCGATGGCCTCGAGGACGGCCGGGATGGGCGGCAGCGGGTTTTCGTTGGAGGACAGCTTGTAGCTGGCAAGACCGCTGACGGCGGCCGGCGGTTTTCCTGCCGCGTAGCGGGGCAGCCGGTCCAGCACCGGGCGGGGTGCGATGCCGCCCGCCCTGGTATCAGATGAAGTCATGGCTCCTAGCCTACGTCCAAGGTCCCGCGGGACTCCGGGGGCCAGCCCCCGAAAAATCGGGGCACGCCGCCATCCTCCCCCATGGGACGGTATGGAAGCATGGTGCCATGGCTTCATTCATCCTTCGGGTCATCGTCAATGCCGCAGCCCTGTGGGTGGCCAGCTGGCTGCTGCCGGGAATGGACATCTCCAGCACGGCGGCATCTGATGCCGTAGCCAGGACCGGCATTTCGCAGGACACCGGGACGATCGGCATTGTCCTGGCCTACCTGTTCATCGGCCTTATCTTCGGCGTGGTCAACGCCTTTGTGCGGCCGCTGGTGCGGCTCCTCGCGCTTCCCATCACCATCCTGACCCTTGGCTTGTTCGCCATCGTCATCAATGCGGCCATGCTGTACCTGACGGCCTGGATCAGCAGTTACACGCCGGTGCACCTCACGATCGATTCCTTCTTCTGGACTGCGCTGCTGGCCGCGGTCATCATCTCGCTGGTGTCCCTGGTGGCGGGTTTGCTGCCGGGCGGCAGGCGCTGACTCCCCGGCGCATCGCCCCTCTTTCGAAGAGCCCCTCCCCCGGGAAGCCCTGCCCTCCCGAGTAGGAGGACGGCGGAGAACAGGTACCCCCTAGGTACCGCTCCCCGGGACAGCAGGAAAAACTCCAGTACCTGCCACCCATGACCCCCACGGGACCAGCCGCCTAGGCTGCAAACCGGGCCCCAAGAGGCCCGTTGCTGTCAGTTCCGGAAAACGGGGGCCCACCATGAAGCCCATAAGGTTGCTGCTCGCCGCCTGCCTGCTTATGACATGGCAGGCCGGCCCCGCCCATGCAGAATCGGACCCTGCCTTGCAGGGCGGCGGCCCTTTGGGCAATGACATCTCCTGGCCGCAGTGCGGCTCTGATCTTCCGGCGCCCCCGGCATTTGCGGTCGTGGGCGTGAACGGCGGCCGCCCGGACACGGTCAACCCGTGCCTGGATGCCCAGCTGGCGTGGGCGGACCAGAGCGTGGAGTCGGCCGGTGGAACGCCGGCGGCGGTGTATGTGAACACGGCCGCGACCGGGCCCGCGGAGGGGTTATGGTGGCCGGCGGACAACACCTTCGGTGGCGCCGCCGTCAGCAACCCGTATGGATTGTGTGACGGCACCGCGTCCCCGGCCTGCGCTTATGTTCACGGCTACGCCATGGCTGCCGTTGATGCCGCAATCCTGAAGGGGGTGGACGGCGGCGGGGTACGCCGGCTGTGGTGGCTGGATGTTGAAACCGGAAACAGCTGGTTATGGGACAAGGCAGCCAATGCAGCTGAGCTGGAAGGCATGACCGCCTACCTGCAGGGGACCGGCGCGGACGTGGGGATCTATTCCACTTCCTACCAGTTCGGCGAGATTGTGGGCGGGGTAAGTCCTGGCAGCAACCTGTACGCGCTCCGGAACTGGTTGGCCGGCCCCGATTCGGCCTGGTCCGCCAGGGAATATTGCGCGTCCGACCCCCTGACCCCGGGCGGGACCGTCACCACAACCCAGTTCACCGAGAACAACCTGGACTACAACTACCGCTGCCCGGGCGCCCCTCCGGCACCCGCTCCGGCGCCCGTTCCAGCACCCCCTCCACAGCCTGCCCCGCAGCCCTCCCCACCTGCCCCGCAACCCGAACAGCCCCGCTCCACCCGGTACGTGGAATTGCACGCCGCCCAGATTTCGTAAGGGCGGCAACAGCCAGGAGAATCAACACCTACCTGGCCCCCGGCTGCGGCCGCCCGGAAAAGGGATCCCTCCGGTCCATGGGCGGAGCGGGCGGCGGAGGCTTCGACAAGGAAAACCGGGTGGCAGTGGCAGCCCCGCCGGCACCGAGTACCCCGCCCAGTACCGCGGTGGACTGGACCAGCGACGGATCCTTGCTGGCGCCCACAAGCTCCGCCGCCTCCTCGTAGCCGGTCAGCCGGTGCCCGGGCCCCAGGCCGGCGTCTTCTCCGCCGCGCACGTACAGGTCATTGGTTACGGTCACGGTGACCTGGTTCCGGGCGTCCCGGTTGGGCAGGCCATCAGTGCCCGGCACCCAGTCCGTGCGGTGTTCGAGGTGAAGCGTGCTGACCTCCGGCGGGGGCGCGATGCGGGCAACGGGAGATCCGGCAGTCAGGACGTACTTCATGCGGTACTCCCTGAGGACGTCCTCGTCCGCCGCCAGGTTCATGGCATGGATGCCGCCCTGGCTGTATCCCACCGCCACCACATCAGCTCCCGGTTGCGCACCGGCGGCCCGAAGTGCCTGGAGGACAGCGGCATTCACCTGTTCCGAGTTGCTGCCCATCCCGTCGACAATGCCGGAAAGATCGAAAGGATTGGTGCCGTGGTCGGCGTCGTTCATCTGTGTCCCGGGAACCACCACGACGTAGGCCTTTCCGCCGCCGGTATGCACCTCGATAACTTCGATGTAGCCGCTGCCGCGCTCCTCAATCAGCCTGACCCGCTCAAGCAGCCCGGCGGGGGTGGCGTCGAGGTCGATGCGCAGGCGCTCTTCCTGCCTTACTGTTACAGGGCCTGGGCGCAGCGACGGGACAAGCCAGCCAACCGCCGGTTTGATGCCGGGAAGGACCGTCACGGCGTTCGCCAGCACTGATTCAGTGGCATCACCGTTCAGGAAGCCTGTCCGCCAGAAATCCACGTGCTTCTGCAGTTCCACGTCCGGTTCCGACAGACCGAGCATCCACTGCATATGGGCAGTGGATTCGGCCATTTCGTAATCCCACCTGCAGCTGCGCACCTGTCCACTGATCCGCTGCAGTTCCAGGCGGACTTTCAGGACCGCTTCCCGCGCCTCCCCCACCGCGATCAGCGCCGCGGAGCCTGTGGCGCGGGGCTGGTCCTGGTAAGGACAAAGCTCCTGCCAGGCCCCGAAAAGCTCTGCCTCAACGGCGGTGAGCTCCCTGGCGAGCCCATCCAGCTTCGCGGCCCCCGCCTCCAGTTCCTCCAGCTGCACCGTAATGCCGCCCACGCCACCGGATATTGTCAGGATTCCGTCCGGAGGAGGCGGCGAAACATGAAGGGGACCGCCTGAACCGGAGGGAGTTGCGTCCGCCATCAGAACCGTCCGTCAGCTGGACAATCGGCTGTCAGGGCTGCCTGGGCATGGACGGCCACCGCGGCAGAAGCCTCCCGGATCCGGTCCAGGGCCCGCCGTACTGCCACCGCCTGAAGGCTCACGGAATCCCGGTATGCCTGTCCGGCCGGCGACTGCCAGTCCTCCAGCTGGATCTGTTGAAAGCCCGACAGCACCCCTTCGGTCCGGTCCGAAGACCGGGCCACCTTCCTGCCCACTTCCTGGACTGCGAGGCTGATGCCCAGCCCGCCACCCCATATCCCGTCCATCAAACCGTCCCCCCGTCCCAGCTTCCTGCCCGCCGTCCGTCCCGGCCTCCCCGGCCGGACAATCCGCCCCAACCGCGCTGCTCCCAACGCTAGGCACGCGCCGCTGCCCACGTAAGCGCCGCCGTCGGCTATGTGCACAAGTAACGTGGACGATCCGCTTAAGGCGCTGCCGGACTTCATGAAAGAATCAGCACATGCCTGAAACTGCCGCCACAGCTGATACCCGTACGCCCTCAGGACGCCTGGCCCTCGCCGCGTCATCGGAAAAAACCGCTCTTGGACCCCTGGACGGCCGTTACCAGTCCGCCGTCGCGCCCCTCGTGGACTACCTGTCCGAGGCCGCCCTGAACCGGGACCGCGTGGCCGTGGAAGTTGAGTGGCTTATCCACCTGACCAGCAACAACGTCCTTCCCGGCGCCGGACCCCTGAGCGCCGAACAGCAGGACCGGCTCCGCGCCATCGTCACCGAATTCGATGCAGCGTCGGTGCAGGAGCTCGCCGACATCGAAGCCGTGACCGTGCACGACGTGAAGGCCGTGGAGTACTACATCGGCCGCCGCCTCCCTGCAATTGGCATTGAAAACCTGACCGCCATGGTCCACTTCGGCTGCACCTCCGAGGACATCAACAACCTCTCCTACGCGCTCGGCGTCAAGGGTGCTGTGGAGGACGTGTGGCTCCCGGCAGCCCGCGCCCTGGTGGCACAGATCAGCAGGATGGCGGAGGACAACCGGGCGGTCCCCATGCTGTCCCGCACCCATGGCCAGCCGGCCACCCCCACCACGCTGGGCAAGGAACTGGCCGTGATCGCGCACCGCCTGACCCGCCAGCTGGACCGGATCGCGAAGACCGAATACCTGGGCAAGATCAACGGTGCCACCGGCACCTACGCCGCCCATGTGGCCTCCGTCCCCGGCGCCGACTGGCAGCAGGTCTCCAAGTCGTTCGTGGAAGGCCTGGGCCTCACCTGGAACCCCCTCACCACCCAGATCGAAAGCCACGACTGGCAGGCGGAGCTCTACGCCGACGTGGCCCGCTTCAACCGCATCCTGCACAACGTCTGCACCGATGTCTGGAGCTACATCTCTATTGGCTACTTCGCGCAGATCCCGGTGGCCGGGGCAACCGGCTCGTCCACCATGCCGCACAAGGTCAACCCCATCCGCTTCGAGAACGCTGAGGCCAACCTCGAGATCTCCAACGGCCTGCTGGACACCCTGGCCGCCACCCTGGTGACCTCCCGCTGGCAGCGCGACCTCACAGACTCCTCCAGCCAGCGCAACATCGGCGTCGCATTCGGGCACTCCCTGTTGGCCATTTCCAACGTGGCCAAGGGCCTGGAGCGCCTGGATGTTGCCGAGGACGTCCTGGCAGCGGACCTGGACACCAACTGGGAGGTCCTGGGCGAGGCAATCCAGATGGTCATGCGGGCCGAGGCGATCGCAGGCGTCGAAGGCATGGAAAACCCGTACGAGCGCCTCAAGGACCTCACCCGCGGCCAGCGCGTGGATGCCGCCCGCATGCAGGAGTTCGTGCAGGGCCTGGGCCTTTCCCCGGAGGCCGAGGCACGCCTCCTGGCTCTCACCCCCGGCCGGTACACCGGCATCGCGGACCAGCTGGTGGACCACCTGAAGTAGGCACTGCGCCGGCAGGCCAGGAATTTACGACGGCGGCGCCGGGCTCATGTGGGCCCGGCGCCTTGGGTGTGGAGCGGCAGCGCCACGGACAGTTCCGCTTTGCGCCCGCAACAAGCCGGGGGTGGGAAACTGGGAACATGAAGTTGCTCCTGATCCGCCACGGCGAAACCCCCGGCAACGTGCTGGGCCAGCTGGACACCGACCATCCCGGCCCCGGGTTGACCGAACTCGGCGAACGGCAGGCAGAAGCCATGGCGCGGGCCCTTGCCAACGAACGCATCGGAGCGCTGTACGCGTCCACGTTGATCAGGACGCAGATAACGGCCGCGCCGCTGGCACGCCTGCACACCCTTGACGTTGAGGTGCTTGAAGGGCTGCACGAAATCGAGGCCGGATCACTGGAGAAGCTCACCGACCACGAATCCCATAAGCGCTACATGGGCACCGTGATCTCCTGGGCTGCGGGCGACCTGGACCGGCGCATGCCCGCGGGGCCCGACGGCCACGCCTTCTTCGACAGGTTCGATGCTGCCATCGCGCTGGTGGCCGGGCGGGCGGAACGCCAGCAGCACGGCACCGTTGCAGTGGTCAGCCACGGGGCCGCCATCCGTACCTGGGCGGGGCTGCGGGCCGAGGGCGCAGACCACGAGTTCGCTGCCCGCCATGTCCTGGCCAACACCGGAATCGTGGCACTCGAAGGCAGCCTGGCGACCGGCTGGACCCTGATCCACTGGGACGGAAGCCCCGTGGGCGGCCTTGCCCTGGCAGACCCGACCGCGGAGGACCCGACAGGTCGGGACGTAGCCGCCCCCTAGGCCTGCTGCCGGTGGCGCCGCGATGGACGTGCCCGCAGCGCGGGACAAGGACGGGCGTCGATCCCGCCGGGCAGGCTCCCGCGGACCCCTTGAACGCCTGGGCTGCGGGACGGCACCCCGGGCACAAGCCGGGCTGCCATCGCTGCGGCATCTGCCGCCGTCGGCCGTTCCCGGGGATCCATGGCGGTAACGGACCGCAGCAGGGGCACCCAACCGCCGAGGTGGCCGGGGACGTCCGGGGACCGCAGGGTCCGGGCCACGAGGGATTCGATGGCGGTGCCGGGAAACGCCTTGGTGCCCGTGAGGAGCTCCAACAGGACCAGCCCCATGGCGTACACGTCCCATGACGGAGCCGCTGCCCCGCCGGATGCCTGCTCGGGACTCATATAGCGCACTGTGCCGGACGAAATTCCGGGCTCGGGCGCCGAGCCGGTGGCCGTGGCAATTCCAAAATCGATGATCCGGACGGGACTTCTCCGCAGGCCGCTCAGCATCAGGTTTGCGGGCTTGATGTCACGGTGCACAAGACCGTTGGAGTGAAGGTACGCGAGCGCACCGAACAGGCCGCGGGCCCAGAGGGCCACATCAGCGGGCGTGGGGCTTTCCAGCCGTAGGGTTTCGGACAGGGTTGCCCCCAGGGCCAGCTCCTCCACAAGATAGGGCCGTCCCGCATGGGTCCCGCCGCCGCCCACCACGCCTTGACCCAGCAGCCTCACGATGGATGGGTGGGTGAGGCCGGCGAGGACGGAAGCTTCGTTCCGGATCCGCTGATGCTGCTTCCGGCCGCTGGCTGCCGCGATCTTCACGGCCACCTCCGGACCGCCCTCAAGGTCCACCGCCCGAAAGACTTCGGCAGCTGCTCCCCTGCCCAGGCGTTCCCTCAGCTGGTAGCGGCCTGCCAGCGGCCCAGCGGCATTCAGCGACGAGTGCGGCAGCGCCGGCGCTGCCGTCCCCGTGGCGCTCATGCGGGAAAGGCTGCGGTATGGTGGGCGCCCCTGGAATCAGTTGTCCATGCATCGAGCTGGAACCCGCAGGCGCAACGCCACACAGGCGGAAGTTCGGTACTTCCGGCACCGGTTGGGGCGAAGGTGTAGCTGGCGCGCTCCCACCCGAGTGCCGGGGTCACCAGCTGCATCGGTGAACCGCAATGGACGGCGGCCTTTCCCTGCGGCGCTGTGGTGCCGTCCAGGGTGGATCGCGTCAGGTCCAGGAGCCCATCAGGGGTGGTCGCAGCCATGCCGGGCTCACGCGGTGAAACTTCGGTGAAAGAAACCAACACACTCACGACTCCGTTGGGAAGCAACTTTGGGAACAATCGTAAGCTTACATATAACTAGCTGAACTAGCTAGTCAGGCTAGTGAACTTTTAATTCCGCACTTTCGGCCGCCTGGAGCGATTCGGTCATGCGCTGGAGGAAGTCGACCACAGTCCGGGCCTCCTCTGCGGTCAAGCCTTCCGCAACCGCCATCATCCGGCGATGCATGGCACCGAGGGTCTCCCGAACCTCCTTGTCCGACTCCACCGTGGGGACCACCACCACGGAGCGGCGGTCGGAGGGGTGCGCCTCCCGGCGGACATGCCCGCTGGCCACCAGGCGGTCAATCAGCGACGTGGTGGAAGCGCTAGTAATATTGAGGAACCGGCTGAGATCCTTGGGGACAACCTGCTTGCCGGACGCCTGGACCCTCAGCAGGTACCGCAGGGCAAGGATGTCCGTCTCACCCATGCCCATGGAATCCCTGGTGCTGCGGCGGATTTCGGTCTCGGCCGCCCGGTAGTCCCGGAGGGCCTTGAGTACCGCCGCACTGTAGTCCAGTTGCCCGTCGGGTCCGTACCAGTAGCCGGATCCCTCGTTGCCCATAGAAGCCATGGGATCATTTTAGACCAACTGGTAACTAGACCGCCAAGTAACTTCCCTTCACGGCTGCTCCTGGCGTTATCCAGGTGCTAACCGCCAGGAAACACCTGCGTAACTCCCCGCACCTAGCCTTGTCAGGCATACCCCTCCGGCGAATCGAGGCAGATATGCAGACCAACCCCAGGCTCAACATCCGGCAGGTCTCCTGGTCCAATCCCGTTGGCGCGGACCTTCGCCGCGCGCAGCAGGCCGAACTCGACGCCCGCTTTGGCCGGCCCGACCACGAGCCCGGGCCGCCGCCGTCGGGAGCAGACTGCGCTGTCTTCCTGGTGGCATACGACAAAGGATCGGGGCAACCGGTGGGCTGCGGCGGGCTCCGGCTCCTGGATGGAACAACGGCCGAAATCAAGCGGCTCTACGTGCTGCCGTACACCCGGGGCTCCGGCGTTGCCAGCTCCATCCTCGCGGCACTGGAAGCAGAAGCATTCAGCCAGGGAATCACCAGGATCAAAGCCGAAGCCGGATCGGCACAGCCTGACGGCCGGAACTTCTACGAGAATTCGGGGTTCGAACCCATCCCGAACTTCGGGCCCTATATCGGCGTGGAGCACTCGCACTGTTACGCCAAGCGCATCAACGCCCACAGTGCCGCCCAGACCGCCATGGCCTAGCACCCGGTCCGTCACACTCGGATTGCGGGCTGTGGCTTCGGCTAATCTCGGCCTATGGAAACAGCAGACATCACCTTCCGGACCCGCAAATGGGTCCGGCCCGAGGACCTCAACGCCAACGGGACCCTCTTTGGCGGCAGCCTGCTGAAATGGATCGACGAAGAAGCCGCCATCTACGCCATCCTCCAGCTGGGAAACGGCCGCGCAGTCACCAAGTACATTTCGGAGATCAACTTCGTCAGCTCCGCGGTCCAGGGCGACCTGATCGAAATGGGACTGACAGCCACGCGGTTTGGCCGGACCTCACTGACCATGCGCGCCGAGGTCCGCAACGTGATCACCCGGCAGAGCATCCTCACCATCGAGGAGATCGTTTTCGTGAACCTGAACCAGGAGGGCAAGCCCGAGCCGCACGGCTATACGGAAATCACCTACGACAGGGACAGGATCCCCACCCACCACCTCAGTGTGACCGCCGTCAAGGACTGACGCCGCCCACGGCCAAGGTTTTCCCCCGGTTCACGCCGAGGGCCCCGGCCGTTTCCCCGACTGGACCAAAGTGAGCAGCCGGGCTGTTTATCGAATCGATAGCTATAACAGCCCGATTTTTGTCATGCCCGGCTATAGGCTGTGCGGACATGCTCCGATTCCAGTCCAGAAATGAGTCCTGATCGTGCGTACATTGAAGACTTTGGTTGCCGCCGCCGTCGCCGCCACCCTGCTCGCCGGCTGCGGCGGGGCTTCCACCCCGCCCGCTTCGACCGGTGAAGCCTCCGGGGCTCCGGCAGGCGCCTCCGGGGACACCCTGGTGATCTACACCAACTCCAACGGCGAGGGCCGGGGCGACTGGTTGGCCGCCAAGGCGGCCGAGGCCGGATTCAAGATCGAGATCGTGGGGGCCGGGGGCGCCGATGCCACCAACAAGCTCATTGCGGAGAAGAACAACCCCATCGCCGACGTCGCGTTCGGCCTGAACAACATGTACTTCTCGCAGGTCAAGAACGAGGGCGCGCTGGAGGCCTACCAGCCCGCGTGGGCGGGCGATGTGGACAAGGGCCTGGGTGACGGGGAGACGTACTGGCCCCTGGTGAAGCAGGCCATCCTCCTGGGCTACAACTCGGACAAGATCTCCAAGGACGCCGCACCGAAGGACTGGACGGACCTGTGGACCAAGGACGAGTTCAAGAGCCGCTACGAGCGGGTCACCGGCCTGGGCACGGCCACGGCGCAGCTTGTTTTCGCCGGCATCCTCTCCCGGTACCGGGACGACTCCGGGGATCTGGGGATTTCCGACGACGGCTGGAAGCAGGTTGAGCAGTACTTCAAGAACGGCAGCCCGGCAGTGGCCAAGACCGACCTGTTTGCCCGCATCGCCTCCGGCGACGTGGACATGGGCCAGATGCCGTCCTCGATCATTGCCGACCGCGAAAAGTCCTTCAAAGTGAACGTGGACACGGTCATTCCTTCCGTGGGGGTGCCGCTTGCCGTGGAGCAGATCGCCCTGGTGAAAGGCACCAAGAAAAAGGAGCAGGCGCAGAAGTTCATCGACTGGTTCGGCAGCGCAGACGTCCAGGGTGAATTCGCGCAGAAGTTCAACTCCATGCCGGTCAACAAGGCTGCCCAGGCAAAGGCCAATCCCGAGGTGGTGAACTTCTTTGCCGGCCTCAAGCAGCAGGACATCGACTGGGACTTCGTCCAGAAGAACATGGGCGCCTGGGTGGAGAAGATCGAACTCGAATACATGACGTAACCCGTCCCGCCAGCCGCCGTTCCCGCGTTCCATCAGACAGGTTGCCATGATCCGCTTGGAAAACATCGAAGTTACCTTTGGCGATTTCACCGCCATTCCGCATCTGGACCTGCATGTCCAGCCGGGTGAGTTCTTCACCCTCCTGGGGCCCTCCGGCTGTGGAAAGACGACGGCGCTGCGCACCCTGGCCGGCTTCATCCAGCCGGCCGGGGGTACGGTCCGGGTGGACGGGAAGGATGTGACCCGCCTTCCCAGCGACAAGCGGCAGGTGGGCATGGTGTTCCAGAACTATGCCCTGTTCCCGAGCATGAGCGTATGGGAGAACATCGCCTTCGGACTCCGGGTCCGGAAGGAAAAACCTGCCGACAGTGACCGCCTTGTGCGGGATATTGCACGGCGCGTGGAACTCAGCGACGAGCAGCTGGCGAAGAACGTGGCCGAGCTGTCCGGCGGCCAGCAGCAGCGCGTGGCTGTTGCCCGCGCCCTGGTGCTGCGGCCCAAGATCCTGCTGCTGGACGAGCCGCTGTCCAACCTCGATGCCAAGCTCCGCCACCAGTTGCGCCAGCAGCTCAAGGACCTGCAGAGCGAGTTCGGCATCACCACCGTGTACGTTACCCACGACCAGGACGAGGCCCTTGCCATGAGTGACCGGGTGGCGGTCTTCAACAAGGGCGTGGTGGAACAGGTTGGGACGCCCCAGGAAATCTACGACCATGCCGCTACGGAGTTCGTCTGCAACTTCATTGGTGACAGCTCGGCCCTGACGCCGGACTTCGTGGCGGAGGTCAACCGGCTCTCCGGCGCCGGCCTCAGCACGGATGCCAGATCCTACCTGCGCGTGGAAAAGGCCTCCCTGGACCGGCCCGCGGACGGAGGGACCGCCGTCGGGCTTCCCGCCACCGTGGTGTCCCGGACCTACCACGGCCTGCACAGCCGGTATGTGGTCCGCAGCCATGGCGCGGACATCCGCCTCCTGGTCCGGGAAGACGGCGCCGCGCACCCTGAGGCCGGCACGGCCACAACGGTCTACGTCCAGCCCGGGCACATCCTCCAGTACCATTCGGGATCCGGTGCCGCGCTTGCACAGGACCAGGCGGTTGCCCTGCCATGAGCGGCAACAACGCGGTGCGCAGCATGGTCCGCTCCCCGTTCGTCGTGGTGGTGGGGGTCATCCTCACGTGGTTCATCGCCGCGTTCCTGGTATGGCCCAACATGAACATCCTGATCGCCACGTTCTTCCCCGACGGCAGCTTTTCGGGCCGTGCCGCGGAGAAGCTGTTCTCCTCCCAGCGGGCCATGAAGGCACTGGGCAACAGCTTCCTGCTGGCCGTGGCGCTGTCCGTCACCGTCAACCTGGTGGGCGTCTTCATCGTCCTGGTGACGCATTACTTCAGGATCCGGGGTTCGAGGATCCTGTTCCTGGGCTATGCCTCCACCTTCATCTATGGGGGCATCGTGCTGGCGGCGGGGTATAAATTCATCTACGGGGACAAGGGCATTGTCACGTCGCTGCTGGTCCGGGTTGTCCCCGGCATGGACCCCGGCTGGTTTTCCGGGTTCTTTGCCGTGCTGGCGGTCATGACCTTTGCCACCACCACCAACCACATGCTGTTCGTTGCCAACGCCCTCAAAGGCATCGACTACCAGACCATTGAGGCCGCGCGGAACCTCGGCGCTTCCACGTGGACCATCCTGCGGCGCATCGTCCTGCCCATGCTCAAGCCCACGCTGTTCGCCGTCACCATCCTGTCCTTCCTCACCGGCCTGGGCGCCCTCAGCGCCCCGCAGGTGCTGGGTGGCCGCGATTTCCAGACCATCACGCCGATGATCCTGACGTTCACCAACAGCCCCACCTCGCGTGACCTGGCGGCGCTGCTGGCCGTGATCCTTGGACTGGCCACCATGGTGATGCTCGCCGTGATGTCCCGGCTGGAGAAGGGCGGCACCTACTTTTCGGTCTCAAAGGTGTCTTCCGAGCTGCAGAAACAGGACATTGCCAACCCCGTAGCCAACGTGGCGGTGCACGCCGTGGCCTATCTCCTCTTTGCCGTCTACACGCTTCCCGTGGTGCTGATCGTGCTTTACTCATTTGCCGACGGCGCCGCCATCCAGACCGGACAGCTCTCGTTTTCCAACCTGACACTGGACAACTACGTCCGTGTCCTCACCCAGCAGTCCGGGCTGCGGCCGTTCATCGTCAGCGTGGTGTACAGCGCCCTGGCGGCCGTCATCGCCGTCGGCGGCCTGCTCTTTGTGGCCCGGCTGCTGCAGAAGTATAAAAACTGGGTGGCCTCAACATTTGAGTACCTGCTGCACATCCCGTGGATCCTGCCGTCAGCGCTGCTGGCCCTGGGCCTGATTGTCAGCTACGACCACCCCAATCCCCTGGTAGGCGGTGCCGTCCTCACCGGAACAACGGTGATCCTGCTCATCGCCTTCGTCACGGTGAAGATCCCGTTCACCCTGCGGATGCTCAAGGCATCCTTTGCCGCCGTGAACTCTTCCCTGGAGGAGGCCGCCGCCATTATGGGCGCCAAGACGCTGTATGTCTTCCGCCGGATCCTCCTGCCCCTGGTGCTTCCGGCGGCGGCAGCCATCACGGCCCTGAACTTCAACAGCCTGCTGGACGACTACGACACGGCGATCTTCCTGGCCCATCCGCTGGTGCAGCCCCTGGGCCTGGTGATCAAGGCGAACACCGACGGTGCCGAGGGCACGGAGGGCATCGCAAACACCTTTGTCTACACGGTGCTGCTGATGGTGATCACCGGGGTGACGATGTACCTCGTGTACGGCAGGTCAGGGCGGCGGAAGGGCAGGAAGCGTTTTCCCGCAGCTCCGGCCGGCCTGCAGGTTTCCGGCGCCGGACTTCCCGGCGCCCAGGCGCCGGGTGAGGACGACGCCACGCGCCCGGCAGCTGCCGTCCGCTGACTACCTCCCCGGACCGCTGGCGACGGCGGTCCGTGCGTTCCGCCGCCGGGCCAGGTTGAGCACGCGGTCGCGCAGCGGCTGGGCGCGGTCTGCCAGGGCTACACGCCCGAGTGCAGAGGAGGCCACGCTCACCGCGCGGGTGCGGAGTCTCCGTTGCTTGTTGTAGGCGCGCAGTGCCTGGTCCTGGCCTTGAGGCGCGTTGTTGAGGAGGTCGGCCAGTGTCACCGCGTCCACCAGCGATTCACAGGCGCCGCGGCCAAGGGTAGGCATCATGGCGTGCGCGGCATCGCCGATGAGCACCGTCCGGCCGCTGACGTAGGAGCGCAGATGCGGCACTGTCCACAGGCGCTGGACGAGGCATTCCTCCGGGGTAGCTGCCGCCAGGGCACGACGGATGGCAGGTGCGTGGCCGGAGAAGCGTTCCCGGGCCTGGTCCAGCGCCGACGCAACATCGATCCCATAGGGGCCCAGTCCTGACCGGTAACTGGCGTACCAGAAGGACCCGCCCCGGGCGGCGGCCATGCCGAACAGGTCGCCACGGCCCCAGTACTCGCCCACCTCGTCCGGAGCGACCGGCGTCGGGAGGGTTCCCCGGAGGGCAAGGTAGGGCGTCAGGCGGGCATCGGTGGCGCTGCCCCATCCCGCACGGCGAACCATGCTGTGGACGCCGTCGGCGCCCACCACCAGGCCGCCATCCGCGGGGACTGACTGCACGGCATCGGTGACACGGCGGACGGCGGCGGGCACGGCGCCATCCAGCAGCCGGATCAGGTCGATCCGGGAAATGCCGAACATCTCCCCGGCATCGACCGTGACCCACGGTTCACCCTGTGCATTGCGGACCGACCCGCTGCCCAGCACCGGGCTGACGGCCCGGGCCTGGTCCAGTATTCCCAGCCGGGCCAGGGCGCGCTGGGCGTTGGGCCACATCCCGAGGGCGTTGCCGACGGTGGGCAGTTCCGGCCGCTTCTCGTACACCGTCACGTGGAAGCGGCTTGAATCCAGGGCTGCCGCAAGGGCCAGGCCGGCAATGCCGCCGCCAACGATCGTGATCGTTTCCATACGCGCCATTTTACTACTTTTGTAGTGATCCGGAAGGGGTCCCACTACACTGAGTCCATGCCGGACCGACGCACCCTGTTGCTCGACGCCGCCCTGGCCGTGGTGGCGGACAAGGGCATGAAGGGGCTCACCCACCGGGCCGTGGACACCGCCGCAGGCCTGTCGGAGGGCACCACGTCCAACTATTACCGGAACCGCGCCGCCCTGGTTGACGCCGTCCTGGGCCGGCTGCTGGAGCTGGACGCCACCCTCCTCCGGGACCAGGGGCCTGCCGGTCCGCCCAAGGACGTGGGTGAACTGGCAGGCCAGCTCGCCTCCATGGTGGTGATGCTTGCCGGCCGGCACGCCGGCCTGACCCGCGCCCGGCTGGCACTTTCCCTGGACAAGCCGGACTCCGTGACGGCCGGCCACTTCCAGCTGGTGGGAGGCCTGGAACAGGCGCTTGCCGGGCTGGGAGTGCCGGACGCGCGGGCGCGGGCACGGGATGTGGCCGACTACGGCGACGGGGTGCTGCTGCACCTGCTCACCGTCAGGCGGGACGAGCAGCCGGACGCTGCCGCCATCGCCGCCGCCGTCCGGCGGCTGGTGGGTATATAAGCCTCACCCGGCCGGCCGGCGTCGTCCTTCTCCGGATGCCCTAGGAGGAGGCGGGCCAGCCCGTGTAGGCCTCAGCCAGGTAGGCCCTGCCATGGCGGGAGGAGACCACGGAGTTCAGTTCGCCGAGCTGGCGGGCGCGGGAGAAGTCGTCCGCATCGGCCGGGGTGTGCAGCATGGTGGTCATCCAGTAGGAGAACTGCTGGGCCTTCCACACCCGGTCCAGGGCGCGGTCGCTGTAGGTGTCCAGGAGCCGGTCCGAGCCGGAGTTGTAGTGGCTGTCCAGCCCCTCGAAGAGGAACTTGACGTCGTTGATGGCCAGGTTGAGGCCCTTGGCACCGGTGGGCGGCACGGTGTGTGCGGCGTCGCCGGCGAGGAACAGGTTGCCGTGGCGCATGGGGGTGTGGACGAAGCTGCGGAACGGCAGGACCATCTTTTCCAGGACCGGACCCTCCTTGAGCTCGAAGCCGTTGCCGTTGACGCGGCTGCGGAATTCGGCCCAGATCCGCTCGTCATCCCATTCCGCCACGTTTTCCTTGGGGTCGCACTGGAAGTACATCCGCTGCACGGTTTCCGTGCGCTGGCTGATCAGGGCGAAGCCGTTGGCCGAGTTGGCGTAGATCAGTTCGTCGGAGCTGCGCGGCGCCTCGGCCAGGATGCCGAACCAGGCGAAGGGGTATTCGTGGAAGTACCACTTGCGGTGGGCCTCGGGGATCTGGAACCGGCAGTGGCTGCGCGAGCCGTCAGCGCCCACCAGGAAGTCGGCCTGGATTTCGAACTCGACGCCGTCGGCATCGGTGAACCAGACCGTCGGCCTGCCCTCCAGGTCGTGGACGGTGGTGTCGGTGACGCTGTACCGCACGTCGCCGCCGTCGTCCTTCCTGCGTGCGGCGAGGTCCAGGAAGACGTCCGTCTGCGGGTACAGCCACACGGACTCGCCCACGAGGTCCTTGAAGTCGATGCGGTGGCTCTCGTTGTTGAAGCGCAGCTCGATGCCTTCGTGCCGGTCGCCGTCGCGCAGCACCCGGTCCGAGACGCCGCTGTCCACCAGCAGGTTGACCGTTCCGTGCTCCAGGATGCCGGCGCGCACGGTGTGGGAGATTTCCTCGTGGCTGCGGATCTCGATCACCGTGGACTCGATGCCTGCCTTGGCCAGCAGATGGGAGAGCATCAGCCCTGCCGGACCGCCTCCCATGATGGCTACCTGGGTGGTGATGATTTTTCGTGCCATGGCTTTGTCTCGCTTCGTTGCGGGGCCCGGGAGTGGGGCCGGAATGGGTGCCTGGGTTCAGTGTGCGCCAGGCCGGGTGACCGGCGTTACAGGCATTCCGTTCAACGGATTCCGGGGGTGGTGTGAGGGGCCGGATCAGGCCTCGGCGAGGCCGCGGGCAATGCCGCGGGCCGCCGTCTGCAGCGCGGGAACCAGCGCCTGCAGCCGCATTTCCCGCAATGGAACCACGACGCCGAGAGACGCCACCGCGCGCCGGCGGCGGTTAAGGACGGGCACGGCTATGCCCCACGTGTCCGGGTCAACCACGCCCTTCAGCTGCGCGAAACCCTGTCGCGAAGTGTCCGCGAGCAGGGTCCGCACGTCATCGGCAGTCAGCTTTCCGTCGGGATCGTGGAACTGGCCGAGGTACTCGCTCTGCAGCGCCCTGTCCTGGTGGGCCATGAGCGCCAGGCCGGCTGACGAGATATGGACAGGCATTCGGCCTGCCACCTGGGCGCGGTTGGCCACCGAGCCGCGCCGGGAGAGCCGCTCCACGAAGAGCGCCTCCCAGCCGTCCAGTACCGCAAGGTTCACGTTTTGGTTCAGGACCTGCTGGATGTCCTCCATGAAGGGCATGGCGGCCTGGCGCAGCGCCAGAGCGGGAGAGGCACGGTTCACCAGCTCCCAGAGCCGGAGGCCGGGACGGACCGTTCCCCCGGGGGCAGTCTCCAGCAGGCCATGCCCGGCGAGCTGGCCCACCAGCCGGTGCGTGGTGGTCAGGGGGAGGCCGGACCGCTCCGCAAGCTCCGACAACCGGAGATCGGCGACGTCCTGGGGGAAGGCGGAGATCAGCCGCACAATCCGGTCCACCACCGAATCGCCCGAGCTTGAGTTCGCCACGGCCGCACGCCCTTCCGTTGAATGGGAAGTCCAGCATACAGCGCCCGGCGGACCAAAGGCGGGACGAACCGAAGGCGGGGCGCACCCACAGGCGCTTTACCGGACGGCTGTCAAGCCGCCGTCGGGCCCTGCTCCGGCCTGCGCCGCAGGCGCCGCCACGCGCCGGGGGCGAGCACCACCGCGATGCCGACGGCGGCGCCAATGACGGTCTCGATGATGCGGTCCCGCAGCAGGATGGACGCCGAGGCGGGGACCACCAGGAGCGTGGACACCAGCGCGAGGGGTGTGACGAACACCTGGGCCACCAGGTACTGGCGGATGATGAACATCTCCGCGCCGAACTGGCAGAGCGCCATCACCAGCACCGTCTGCCAGGGCTGCAGGCCCACCAATAAGACGGCTGCCAGGACCAGCAGGCCCAGCACCGTGCCGATGATCCTTTGGATGCCGCGGCGCACCCGGTGCCTGGTGGTGTGCCCCACCAGTGGAACCACGGCGGCCACCATGGCCCAGTAGTTGTGGCCGAAGCCGAGCCGGCCGCCGGCCCACGTGGCCAACGAGCCGGCCAGGCCTGCCGCCACCAGGTAGCCGAAACCCTCAAGCCACGCCGTCCGCTTCTCCGCCGGGGTCCGCCGGATGCGGGGAGGCCTGGTCCAGGGGGTGCGGTGGCTGGGAAGGATCCGGGAGGAGAAGCCGATGAGCAGGGCGAACACCGTGGTGAGGACCGCGACCAGCATGCCCTGCCACAGCGGCGGCTGGTTGGGAATGGAGGCGATGGCGGCGAAGGCGAAGATGTGGAAGAGGGAGCCCGCCGGGCGCAGCCGCAGCCAGGAGATCGCCACCGAACACCCGCCGGCCACCAGGGTGGTGGCCAGGACCAGCAGCCAGGTGTGCGCGGCGGCATCCAGGCCCCAGGCTGGACCCATCCGGGCGGCGAGCGCGGCGAGGAGGATCACCAGCAGCATCAGCAGCCCGGCGCGCAGCTGCAGCACAAAACGGACGGCGTGCGGCTCTCCGCGGCCGTAGATTCCGGTGAAGGCACCGAACGACGCGAAGATTGCCAGGTCCAGCCTGCCCAGCAGCACCAGGGTGATCAGGGGCACGAAGACGCCGACGGCGCACCTCAGTGCCGGGTGGTGGTCCTTGTTGCCGGGGGCGATGCTGAACATCTCAGCAAGCATCTTCACGGGGGCAGCGCCTTCCTTGGGGGTGGATTCCGGGGTGGCGGCCGCGCTGACGTTCCTGGTAAATCCTACGGCCCAGACCCCCGGGACCGCCCGGCACGTTCCCATGAACGGAATCGGGAGGCAATGCGGCGGAAACAACGCCCCATGATGCTTGAGTCATGAAGCGCCCTCCGCACAACTCGCCCGCCGCTGACCTGAGCTGTGAAGTCTGCGGCCGGATGCCGGAACCGCCCAAGGCGCGGCTGACCCTGGCGAACGTGGCCGCGATGCTGCCCATCGAGCTCCTGGTGCATGCGCTGGTGGTGGAGACGCACCTCCCTTACGTGGCGAAGGTGCTGGTGCTGACCCTCACCGCCACGGTCCTGGTGATCTGGGTGGCCGAGCCATCCGCCGCCCGGATCCTGCGCGGCTGGCTGCATGCCCCCGCGCTGCGGCACCGCCGCCGGCTGGCCGCCGCCCCGGCGCTGTGGCGGGCGCGGACGATGCTCCAGGACCAGCCGGGATCGCTGCAGCGGGTCACGCGGGCGCTGTCCCGGCTGGATACCAATATCCTCGGCATCCACGTCCACCCGGTGCCGGGAGGGGTCCTGGACGAGTTCGTGCTCTCGGCTCCAGGGACCGTGGGCGAGCGTGAGTTGCTGGCCGCGCTTGCCGACGGCGGCGGGAGCCGTTCGCACGTTTGGCCCACCACCGCGCTGGCCATGGCGGACGGGCAGACCAGGGCCCTGAGCCTTGCCTCGAGGATCGCGGCTGCACCGGAGGAACTGCCCCTGGCGGTGGCCGAGCTGCTGCACGCAACGATTGTGCCGCCGTCGGACGCCGGCACCAAAGCGGCCGACGACGGCACCCGGCTTAAGATCCCCACGGCCTGGCATGGCCCCATCACCTTTGCCCGGCCGGGCGAGCCGTTCACCCCGGCCGAATCGGCCCGGGCGCACCGGCTGGCGGAGCTTGCCGAGATCCTGTCCCACCGGCGCGAGGACTCCCGCGCCTAGGTCCACGGGCAGTCACAATCCGTTGGCAGGCCATCCGGGCTCATCGGACCACCAAACCCCTTGACAGTGGCGGGAGTCACTTCTACCTTTGATTTTGGGATCCCAGTTTGGGATCCCAAAAGAGTATCCGCGCCACGCTCCGGATCGTCCAGCGGCCGCTCCCCCTCCGCAGGCCGGCCCCTTCCTGCCCGCGACGCACCACACATCTTTTCGAACCCTCCCCATCCGTAAACTTCCCCGTGAAGGAGAAGCTGTGTCCATCCCAAACACCGAAACAACGGCCCCGTCCGACGAGGCCGCACCCCAAACCGCCGAACAATCCGGAAAGGGCGGAACGCAACGGCGCACCTCCGTCCGCTGGAAAATGTTCCTGCTCCTGCTCGTTCTGGTTTCCGTCAACTACATCGACCGCGGCTCCATCTCTGTCGCGCTGCCCATCATCCAGAAGGAATTCAACCTCGCTCCGGAGTTGGTGGGCCTGCTGCTGTCCGCTTTCTTCTGGACCTACGCCCTGATGCAGGTTCCCGTGGGCTGGCTGATCGACAAATTCGGTCCCCGCAAGGTCATGACCGCTTCCTGCATCGGCTGGGGTGCTGCCACAGCGGCGTCCGGCATGGCCGGCGGCTTCCTGAGCATGTTCATCGCCCGGCTTGGAATCGGCGTGACCGAAGCCGGCGTGATGCCTGCCGGCGGAAAGCTCAACGCAATCTGGATGCACAAGTCCGAACGGGGCCGCGGCGCCACCATCCTTGACGCCGGCGCACCCCTGGGAGCAGGGCTGGGCGGCATCATTATCGCCGGCCTCATCGCCTCCACCGGCAGCTGGCGCTGGTCCTTCGTCATCGCCGGCGCCGCCACCGTCCTCATGGGCCTGGCCGTCTGGTGGTACGTCCGGGACAACCCCCGCCAGCACCGCGGCGTCAACGACGCCGAGGCCTCCTACATCGAAGCCTCGCATGCTGCCGAGGACGCCGAAGCAGCCATGGACGGCAGCAAGGGCAAGCGCGGCCTGCTCCCCTACCTGAAGTTCCGCTCCTTCTGGGCCATGTGCCTGGGCTGGCTGGGATTCAACGGCGTCTTTTACGGCCTGCTGACCTGGGGCCCGCTGTACCTGGCCCAGGCCAAGGGCTTCGACCTGAAGACCATCGGCTGGTCCACCCTGGTGATCTTCGGCGCCGGGTTCGTCGGCGAAATTATCGGCGGCACCATCGCCGACAAGTGGCGCGCCTCGGGCGCTTCCGCAAACCTGGTGATGCGGACCCTCCTGGGCATCTCCAGCGCCATCGTCGTGGCGGGGCTGGTGGGCGTGACCGTTGTCCCGGACGCCACCACCGCCGTGGTCCTCCTCTCCGTGGTCCTGTTCTTCCTGCGCTGGGTGGGCCTGTTCTGGAGCATCCCCTCCATCCTGGGCGGCCGCACCAACGCCGGCGTCCTGGGCGGGGCCATGAACCTCAGCGGCAACATCTCCGGCTTCGTCACCCCCATCGTCGTCGGCCTGATCGTGGGAGCCACCGGGTCCTACACCTGGGCGCTGCTGTACTTCGTGGGTTCCGCCGTGATCATGGGCGCATCAGTGCTCACCCTGAACTACAACAAGCGGCTTCCTGTCTAAGCTGACCCTCGCAGGGAAACCTGCAAACACATGCCCCCGCAGCCGGGAGCAGTGCCGCACAAAATCCGAATGGAGCATCATGCTGACCGCAGAAGAGACCCAGGACAAGGACCGCCCCCTCCGCGAGACTGTCCGGGACACCCTCCGCACCCGGATTTTCGAAGGACACTACGCTCCCGGCACGCGGCTCGTGGAGCGCGACCTGGCAGCCGAATTCTCCGTATCCCGGCTGCCGGTCCGCGAAGCGCTCCGCATGCTCCGCCAGGAGGGCCTCATCAGTGACCGCGGCGCCCGCGGCGCCGAAGTCAGCAGCCTCAGCCCCAAGGATGTGGAGGACCTCTTCGACGTCCGCCAGTCCCTGGAGGTGCTGGCCTGCAGGCTCGCCGCCAAGCGGGCCACCAGGGACGACCTTTCCGACCTCGAGCGGCTGCTGGACAACGCGGAGGCGTTCCTGGCCAAGGGGGCGGTGATGGAGGCGCACCGCGCCAACAGTGAATTCCATGACGCCATCACCGCCATCGCAGACAACAACTTCCTCAAGTCCGCGCTGGAGCCCCTCCAGGGCCGCATGCACTGGCTGTTCCGGCACGTCAGCGACCTGCCCGAGCTCATCCGCGAACACCGCGAACTCTATGCCGCCATCGCCAGCGGCGATCCGGACAAGGCAGCCGCCCAGTCCGCCTCCCACATTGGAAAGTACCGGGACCAGTTCCCTGAGGACTTCCAAAAGACCGAACCAGAATTCCACCGGAAGAGAAAATGAAACTCCTGGTCATCAACCCCAACATCAGCGCAGATGTCACGGCGCTGATCGAAACCGAGGCGCTCCGATCCGCTTCCCCCGGCACTGAACTGCTGGTCCGGACGGCCGGCCACGGCGTCGAATACATTGAGACCCGCTTCGAATCCCTCATCGCCGCCGGCGCGGTGGCCGAAATCATCGCCGAACACACCCGCCCCGGAGCAGACCCGGTGGATGCGGTGGTGGTGGCAGCCTTCGGGGATCCGGGCATGCCGGCCCTCAAGGAACTGGCGGACATCCCCGTCATCGGCATCACCGAGGCTGCACTGTGCGCAGCCGCCCTGCAGGGCCACCGTTTTTCCATCATCGCCATCTCGGACCGGATCAAGCCCTGGTACCGCGAGTGCGTGGAGCGGTTCGGCCTGTCCGGCCGGCTGGCTTCCATCCGCTCCATCAACGACTCCCTCACCAGCATCGCTTCCGTGCAGCAGGACTTCCGGGAAACCCTGCTGGCGCTGGGCCGGCAGGCCGTGGCCGAGGACGGTGCCGACGTCGTGATCCTCGCCGGCGCCCCGCTGGCCGGGCTTGCCCGCGAACTCAACGGCCAGATCCCCGTCCCGGTGGTTGACGGCATTTCCGCCGGGATCCGCATGGCGGAGGCCGTGGCCGCACTGCAGTCCGGAACCCACCGCGCCGGTGCCTTCGCCCCGCCCCCGGCGAAGGACCGCAAGGGCCTGTCCGGCAACCTGGACGCGGCCCTCGCCGCCCGCCAGGAACGCGCCGGCACACCCCAGCCCACCGCCTGAACCACACGACCCAAACCCTAGGAGGACACCGATGTCCCACCAGCCAGAACTTGTCATAGCCAACGCCACCGTGGTCAACAGCGACGGCCGCCAGGAAGCCCACATCGTGGTTTCCGGAGGCCGGATCGCGGCCCTTGTGGACGCCGCCCAACCCGCCCCGGCGGCAGACCGCACCATCGACGCCACGGGCAGGCTCGTGATCCCCGGCGGCGTGGACGGACACTGCCACGTGGCGCAGGTGACCGGCCGCTTCCGCACCCTCGACGACTACCGCACCACCTCCACCGCAGCACTGTGGGGCGGCACCACCACCATCATCGACTTCGGCATCCCCCGCGACGCCCAGGAAACCCCGCTCGCCGCCGTCCTGCACAAGAAGGAACTCGCCACCCAGTCACGCTGCGACGTGGCCCTGCACGGCGCCGTGGTCAGCTGGGACGAAACCGTGCCGTGGCAGCTGGAGCAGTTGGCCGCCGAGGGCGTGCGTTCGGTGAAGATGTACACCACCAACCGTGGCACCACCATGGCCGACGGCGACACCATCCTGAAGGTGATGCGCGAAATGGTGCGGCTGGACGGACTGGCCTACATCCATGCCGAGCACGATCCCATCATCGCCGACTGCACCGAACAGCACGCCCAGGACGGCCGGATCGGCATCGAACACCTGCACCGGACCCGGCCCGAACTGGCCGAGGAGATCTCCGTCAAGGAAACCCTGGCCATGGCCGAATACACCGGCGCGCCGGTCTATTTCGTCCACCAGTCCACGCCCGGCGCCGTCGACCTGGTATCCCAGGCACGGGAACGCGGGCTCGAGGCCTACTCCGAGACCTGCCCGCACTACGTCACGCTGGACGACACCGTCTACGCCTCCACCTTCCCCGAGTGGTTCGCCTGCTGCCCGCCCATGCGCAGCGCGGAAACCGTGGCCGCCCTCAAGGAGCGGCTGGTCTCGGGCGCCATCCACACCATGTCCTCCGACCACTCCTGCTACGACCTCTCCCAGAAGCGCGAGCGCACCGATGACGTACGCGCCATGCCCCACGGGCTGCCCGGCGTGGAAACCCGGATGCCCGTCACGTTCACCGCCATGACCTCCGCCGGCGCCACCGTTGAGCAGTTCGTCAGCGCATTCGCTGCGGAGCCGGCCCGGATCAACGCCGTCCCCGGCAAAGGCCGCATCGCCGAGGGGTTCGACGCCGACCTGGTCATCTTCGATCCTGCCGAGGAACGCACGGTCAACGGCGCCGCCCTGCACATGGGAACCGACTTTTCACCCTTCGACGGGAAGGCACTCACGGGCTGGCCCGCCGTCGTGGTCTCCAACGGGCGCGTGGTCCTGGACGCCGACGGCTTCCACGACCCCGGCGCCGTGGGCCGCTTCGTCAACCGCAACGGCTTCCGGCAGCACCAGTCCGCCGCCGCCGACGCCTCCCACCTGCCTGCCGCCGTCCGCTAGGAGCCCCCATGCCCGCAACCACACGCCCCCGCAGGATCGGCATGATCGTGCCGTCCTCCAACACCTGCCTGGAACCCCAGACCTACCGCATCCTGGGCAGCCGCACCGATGTCACGGTGCACTTCACCAGGATCCCGGTCACCCGCATCGCCCTGGACGATTCCTCCAACCGGCAGTTCGACCCCGCCGTCATGGAGGAGGCAGCCAGGCTGCTGGCGACGGCGGATGTGGACGTGATTGCCTGGAACGGCACCTCGGGTTCATGGCTGGGGTCAGCCCACGACCAGGAACTGGCCGGCGGGATCACTGCCGCCACCGGGATCCCGGCCACCACCTCCACGCTGGCCTACCTTGAGGCCTTCCGGGCCTTCGGCACCGAGCGGATCGGCCTCTTCACGCCCTATACCGGGGACGTGAACCACCAGGTCATCGCGTCCTACGAGCGTGAAGGCATCAAGACCGTGGATCACCGGGCGCTGGGCCTGAGCGACAACGAGTCCTTTGCCCGGGTGACCGACGACGAGATGCGCCCGGGCTCCCTGGAACTGGCTGCCGCGGCACCGGACGCACTGGTGTACCTGTGCACCAACCTTTACGGAGCCAACATCACCGCAGCGATCGAGGAAGCCACCGGCATTCCCGTGCTGGACTCCGTGGCCGTCACCCTCTGGCACGCCCTGAAACTGGCAGGCGCGCCGTTGCTGGACCCACGCTGGGGACGGCTGCTGGGCTAAGCGGACCTACCCCAAAACATCCCTGAAGCAGCAGGCCCCTACATGCGCAGGGTGAGGGCACCGGGCTCCATGGTCATGAGCACGTGCTTGCCCTCGCCCTCGTGGTCTCCGTCCAGCTGGTAGTCGTCCTTGTGCTCCAGCGTGATCTCAACGGTCTTGCCCTGGAAGTACTCCACGGCGGTGTCCCTGTTCTTGCCCTTGCCGATGATGCCGGCCAGCACGGACAGCCAGCCCAGCTTGCCGTGGTGCGGCGCCAGGACGGCAATGTCCAGCAGGCCGTCGTCCACCTTGGCGTCCGGGAAGATCTCCAGGCCGCCCTGGACCTTGCCGCAGTTGCCCACCATCACGCTGCGGACGCCCCGGTGCACCACTTGCTTGCCGTCGATCACCACGGTGGCCTTGACGGGTTTGCCGGGCAGGTTCCTGATCCCGGCGTCCACGTAGGCGAGCCAGCCCACCTTGTCCTTCAGGTCCTCATTGGTGTCCGCCATGATGGTGGCGTCGTAACCCATGCCGGCCATGACCAGGAACAGCTGGTCCTTATCCGGGTCGCTGCGGCGGGCGCGGACCACGTCGATCTTCCGTTCGGTACCGATCAGGGCGCCGGCCATGGCGCCGTCGTAGTCGGTGACGTCCATGCCCAGGTTGCGGGCCAACAGGTTGCCGGTTCCCAGGGGCAGCAGGCCCATGGGGGTGTCGCCGCCGGACAGCACCTCGGCGACGCAACGGACAGTACCGTCGCCGCCGGCCGCGATGACGATGTCCGCGCCCTGCACCAGCGCTTCCTTGGCCTGGCCCACCCCGGGGTCCTCCTTGGTGGTTTCCAGCCAGATGGCTTCACCCCAGCCGTTTTCCACGCAGTGCTTGGCCACCAGGCCGCGCACGTCGATGTCCACCGGCTTGGCGGGATTGACGATGATGGCGGCACGTTTGGGCGAAGTGGAGCTGGTCTCAGTCATGGCGTCCTCTAATGGCGGATGGAAAGCAGGCTTCTGAAAGAAGGGTATCCCGCCGCGGGGGCGGTCCGGCGCAGCGCGGCGGCCTACAGCGCCTTGACCGCACCCAGCACCTGGGCCAGGGAGTCCTTGGCGTCACCAAACAGCAGGGAGGTCTGGGGTTCGTACAGCAGGTCGTTCTCGATGCCGGCGAAGCCCGGACGCATGGAGCGCTTCAGGAACACCACCTGCCGCGCCTGAGCCACTTCCAGGATGGGCATGCCGTAAATCGGGGACCCGGAGGACGTCTTGGCGGCCGGATTCACGACGTCGTTGGCGCCTACCACCAGGGCCACATCGGTGGTCTTGAACTCCGGGTTGATCTCGCCCATCTCCTTGAGCGACTCGTAGGGCACGTTGGCTTCCGCCAGGAGGACGTTCATGTGGCCGGGCATCCGGCCGGCCACGGGATGGATGGCGAAGTCCACCTCGATGCCCCGGGCTTCCAAGGCCAGCGCCAGTTCCGCGGCCGTGTGCTGGCCCTGTGCCACCGCCAGCCCGTAGCCGGGGACGATAATCACCCGCTGGGCGTACCCCAGCAGGACTGCCACATCCTCCGGTGAAGACGAGCGGACCGGACGCCCGCTCACAGCCGTGGACCCCGCCGTCGAACCTCCCCGGAAAGCCCCGAACAGGATGCCCGCCACGCTCCGGCCCATGGCAGCCGCCATGGCACGGGTGAGGATGGTGCCGGAGGCTCCCACCAGGGTGCCGGCCACCACCAGCAGGACGTTGCCCAGCACCAGGCCCGATGCCGCGACGGCCAGGCCGGTGAAGGCGTTCAGCAGCGAGATGACGATGGGCACATCGGCGCCGCCCACGGGCAGCACCAGCAGCACGCCGGCGGCCAGGCCCAGGGCCAGCAACAGCGCCGCGAGCGGCAGCGAAGCGGTGAGGACCACGGCGACGCCGGCGGCGATAGCGGCCAGGAGGACCACAGCCATCACCACGGGAAGGCCCGGAAAGACGACAGGCCGGGTGGTCATCAGTTCCTGCAGCTTGGCGAACGTGACGCCTGATCCGGCGAAGGACACAGCCCCCACCAGGAGCGTGAAGACGATCGCCACCCGCATCCAGGGGTTGTCCGCATGCCCCAGCTCCAGGAGCGCCACCAGGGCTGCCGCGCCGCCGCCCACCCCGTTGAAGAGCGCCACCAGCTGTGGCATCTGCGTCATCTTCACCCGCCGGGCCACGGGCGCCGCCACCGCGGAACCCACGGCGATGGCGGCCAGGATCCAGGGGATGTTCTCCAGCCGGGCGGACAGGAAGACAGTGACGACGGCGATCAGCGCACCGAGTGCCCCCACCAGGTTTCCGCGGCGGGCCGTCCGCGGGGAACTGAGTCCGCGCAGGGCCAGGATGAAGCAGACCGCAGCGGCGAGGTAAAGCAGGGAAGTCCAGACGGGGTCGAGGAGGCTCATTTGCTGCCTGCCTTGGGCTGGGCGCCCGCCTTCACGGCGTCCTTTTTGCCGTGGAACATGTGCAGCATCCGGTCCGTCACCACGAACCCGCCCACCAGGTTGGCCGTGGCAAGGACGACGGCGAGCAGCGCCACCGCGAGCACCCAGGGGTCCGCTGCCTGGCCGGCGACAATGATGGCCCCCACCAGGATGATCCCGTGGATGGCGTTGGCGCCGGACATCAGGGGCGTGTGCAGGGTGCTGGAGACTTTGGAGACCACCTCGAAGCCAACGAACACCGCCAGCACGGTGATGGTCAGCAGCGCGATCCCGTCCATCAGCGCGCTCCTTCCTGCCCGGCCGCAGCCGTGGCCGTCCGTGCCGCCAGCAGGTCCGCGGTGGGCTGGTGCCGCACTTGCCCGGCGTAGGTGAGGCATGCGCCGGCCACCACTTCGTCACTGAAATCCAGGGTGAGGGTCCCGTCGCGGACCAGGAGGGCCAGCAGGTTGGCCACGTTCTTGGCGTAGAGGCGTGAGGCGTCCGATGCCATGGCGGAGGCGGGGTCTTTCAGCCCCACCAGGGTGATGTGGCCCGTTCCGTCGGCGGTGGGGATGGGGATGTCCCGGCCGGGCACGGAGCCCTCCACGTTGCCGCCGGACTCGGCGGCGAGGTCGACGACGACCGATCCCGGGCGCATGCCCTGCACCATCTCGCGGGTCACCAGGAGGGGCGCCGGGCGCCCGGGGACGGCCGCCGTCGTAATCAGGACGTCCGACTGCGCCACGTGGGGTGCCAGCAGCTGACGCTGCCGCGTGCCGGCGTCGGAACTCAGCTGCCGGGCGTAGCCGCCGGCCGCTTCAGCGGTTTCGAGGTCCAGCCGGATAAAGGTGCCGCCCATCGAGGCGACCTCGTCGGCGGAGGCGGGGCGGATGTCGTTGGCGAAGACCCGTGCCCCGAGCCGCTTGGCGGTGCCGATGGCCTGCAGCCCTGCCACGCCGGCGCCGAGCACCAGGACGCGGGCCGGCGGGATGGTTCCCGCCGCGGTCATGTACAGCGGGAAGAACCGGGGAAGCCTGATGGCTGCCTCCAGGACGCACCGGTAACCGGCTACCAGGGCCTGGGAGGTCAGGGCGTCCATGGACTGGGCGCGGGAGATGCGGGGCACCAGTTCCAGGGCGAAGGAAGTCACTCCGTTGTCAGCGAGCGCCTGCACCGCGGGCAGTTCGGACGACGGCGACGCGAGGCCCACCGTCACGGCTCCCCTTTGCAGGGACGCGGCAGTGTGCGGGTCAAGGGGCCGGACGTGGGCCAGGACATCCAGGGCCGGGGTGTCCAGTGCAGGGACGATGGTGGCGCCGGCCTGCTGGTAGGCGGGATCGGCATGTCCCGCGCCGTCCCCTGCCCCGGTTTCCACCAGGACGTCCAGCCCCATCCCTGCCAGCTCCCTGACAGTATCCGGAGTGGCGGCGACACGCCGCTCGCCCTCCCTGCGTTCCCGCGGAATCCCCAGTTTCACCCGCCGACTCCTCTTCCTGACGAGCTGTGCAGCGGCTCTGCTGCACGCAGTTGGGTTGAGTCTAGAGCGCGGCGGCCCTCGGCGGGAGTAGTCGGCGGGGAGCTTGTGGGTAACGATTCGCCTGTCAGCGCGCGTCCTCCCGGGGCTGGGCGTCCCTTGGCGCGGCGGGCGGGTTATTTGTTGCTGGCGCGGATGGCGTCCGCCACGCTTTCGAGATGGACGCGCATGGCCTCGGCGGCGGCGTCGGCGTCATGGGCGCAGACGGCATCGATGACGGCAAGGTGCTGCGGGAGCGAGACGGCCGGGCGCCCCGGCTGGCGCGCCAGGCGGAACTGGAAGCGGACCGCCTGTCCGCGCAGCCGCTGGATGGTTGCCGCGGCGGTCTTTTGCCCGCTCATGGCAATGATCTTTTCGTGCATCGCCTGGTTGCCTTCCGAGTAGGACTCGCGGTCTCCGCGGTCCACGGCGCCCTTCATCCGGGCTGCCAGTTCCTGCAGTTCGGCGATGTCGCTGTCCGTGGCCCGTTCGGCGGCCTTGCGGGCACAAAGGGCTTCCAGGGCTGCGCGCACCTCAGTGATCTCAACGGCCTCGTCCACGGAGACGGCGCGCACCCTGGCGCCCCGGTTCTGGACGCGTTCCACGAGGCCTTCAACGCTCAGCTCCGAGAGCGCCACCCTGATGTTTCCCCGGCTGGCTCCATACTCGGCGGCGAGGTCGCCTTCCACCAGGCGCTGGTTGGGAACCAGTTCGCCGCTGACGATGGCGGTGCGCAGCAGCTCCGCGAGTTCGGCGGCGGTGAGGGTCCGGCCCGTTCCGTCCACGGTCTCCACAGCCCACCATCTCCCTGTTCAGCCCGTTGCCAATTTTGCTGACAATTTTCCGGATTCAGCGTACTCCACACCCGGCCGCCCGGACCCCGTGCTGACCATTGATTGTTAGCTATATTGCTGACAACATTTGCTTGTGCGGTTATCGAGTTAGCACGGCGTCGTTCTGCAGGCGCCCCTGCCAGGAGCATGCGCGATGATTATTGACATCCACGGCCACTACACCACGGCCCCCGCCGCCCTTGGGGAGTGGCGCGAGCGCCAGGTGGCAGCACTGCAGGATGCCTCGCCGCCGCCATCCCGTGCGGATGTGAAGATCTCCGACGACGACCTGCGGGCGAGCATCGAGGCGAACCAGCTCCGGCTCATGGACGAGCGCGGCATCGACCTCACCGTCTTCTCACCCCGGGCATCCTTCATGGCCCACCACATCGGATCCTTTGAAACTTCCGCCGAGTGGGCTGCCATCTGCAACGAACTCTGCTACCGGGCCAGCCGGCTCTATCCGGAGCGGTTTGTCCCGGCCGCGATGCTTCCGCAGTCCCCCGGCGTTGACCCGGCCACCTGCCTCCCTGAACTGACCCGCTGCGTGGAGGATTACGGGGCCGTGGCCCTGAACCTGAACCCGGACCCGTCCGGCGGCCACTGGACTGCCCCGCCACTGACGGACCGGTACTGGTACCCGGTCTACGAGAAGATGGTGGAGTACGGCATCCCCGCCATGGTCCACGTCAGCACCAGCGTCAATCCCGCCTTCCACACGACCGGGGCGCATTACCTCAACGCGGACACCACAGCGTTCATGCAGCTCATCCAGGGCGACCTGTTCGCGGACTTCCCCACCCTGAAACTTGTCATCCCCCACGGCGGCGGCGCAGTGCCGTACCACTGGGGACGTTTCCGTGGCCTTGCCATGGCACTGGGAAAGCCCGCACTGGAAGAACACCTGCTGCAGAACGTCTTTTTCGACACCTGCGTCTACCACCAGCCCGGAATCGACCTGCTGCTGGAAGTCATCCCGACGCAGAACATCCTCTTCGCCTCCGAAATGATCGGCGCGGTCCGGGACATCGACCCGCGGACCGGCTACCACTTCGACGACACGGCACGCTACATCGACGACGCCGGCCTTGACGAGGCCGAACTCGGCGCCATCCAGGAACACAACGCACGCAACGTTTATCCACGCCTTGACGCCCTGCTCACGCAGCAGGGCCGGTGACATGCCTTCGGAGGGAACAATGATGCAGGAACTCGGCGTGGTCCACACCAATATCACCCGCGCCGGGGAAGACGCCGTCAAGGCCCTCGCCGTGTTCGGCGTCAGCACTGTGCATGAGGCCATGGGCCGCCTGGGGCTCATGCGGCCCTACATCCGCCCCGTCTACCCCGGCGCCACCCTGTGCGGCACCGCTGTCACCGTCCTGCTCCAGCCCGGCGACAACTGGATGCTGCACGTTGCAGCCGAACAGCTCCGGCCCGGAGACGTGGTGGTGGCAGGGTGCACCACCGAATGCGAGGACGGCTTCTTCGGCGAATTGCTGGCAACGTCGCTCCGGGCACAGGGCGCAGCCGGCCTGGTCATCGACGGCGGCTGCCGCGATGTCGCAGCACTCCAGGCCATGGACTTCCCCGTCTTCAGCCGCGCCATCAATTCCAAAGGCACCGTCAAGGCAACGCTCGGTTCCGTGAACGTCCCGGTGGTCTGCGCCAACGCACTGGTCACCCCCGGGGACGTGGTGATTGCCGACGTCGACGGCGTGGTGGTGGTGCCCGCCGCCCGCGCCGCCGAGGTAGCGGCAGCCGCCAGGAAACGCGAAGAGAACGAAGAAGCCAAGCGCGGGCGCTTCGCAGCAGGAGAGCTGGGCCTGGACATCTACAACATGCGCGGACCGCTTGAAGCGGCGGGGCTGCGGTACGTGGATTAAACGGCGCGGACGGCAGGACCGCCGTAATCGAGTGCGATGCGCCGCGCGGCCTCCGTCAGCTGCGGGAGGACCGTTGCCTCGATATCCCGGGCCGCTGCCCGGTGTGTCTGCAGGGATACATTTGCCGCGGCAACAACCTCGTTTCCGCGGCGGACCGGGACGGCCACACCGCGCAGGCCCTCTTCGAGTTCCTGGGAGACCATGGACCAGCCCCTGGTCCGCGCCGCTTCCACCTCTGCCCTGAGGTCCTCCACACTGCCGATTGAGCGGTCGGTAAAACGGCGCAGCTGGACTGACCTGAGGTACTCCTCCAGCTGCGGACCGGGCAGTCCGGCAAGCAGGACCCGGCCCATGGAGGTGGCCCACGCCGGGAAACGGGTCCCGACGGTGATGGAAACGCTGAGCAGCCCCGGAGACGGCACGCAGGCCACGTAGACCACGTCGCCGCCGTCGAGGATGCACAGGGCTGTTGTTTCATTGAGCTCCGCCGCCAGGTCCCTGAGATGGGGCTCGGCCACCCTGGGCAAGGTCAGGCCCGCAAGATAGGAACGGCCGACGTCCAGGGACCGGGCCGTGAGTTCGAAGGCCGGCCCCTCGGCGCGGATGTACCCAAGGTCCGCCAGGGTCAGCAGGAAGCGGCGGGCGGAGGCACGGGTCATGTCCGTCCGGGCAGCAACCTGCGACACGGTCAGCCGGGGCTGGTCCGGAGTGAAAGCGAGCAGGACGTCGAAAGCCTTCTCAACCGACTTCACGAAGTAGGCTGCCTGCTCCTCCATTGACGTTGCTGTTCCTCTCTGAACGGTTGGCATGCCTGCGGCGGCCTGCCGGCCTGCGGTGCCTGTTCGATCTTATCGTCCGGCGCGTCCGCCTTTCAGTGCTTTACCCGGAGCTCTCCCAGGGTCTGCTCCAGCAGCTGGCAGGCCCGCCCGTCCAGGCCGAGGAGGGGCACCATGGCCACAGCCTGCTCACGGAGATGGTCCCACCCATCGATGCACCGGACCCCCAGCTCCTCGGCCCGCTCCACGCTGGCAGTGGCATGGCCGGCGTAGACGTAGTCGTAGAGCACAGCATCGGGAGCCAGCCGGGCGCCGCCCCAGACCGGACCGTCGGTGGCCTTTTTCCCGACAGGAGTCGCATTGACAATCAGGGACGCCCCGGGCGCCAGGTCCTGCGCCTCCTGCCAGGTGACGGCCCGGGCCTCGATGCCGAAGCCGTTGGCCAGGTGCAGCAGCTCCTCCGACGCGTGGGGATCGCGGTCCGCAATGGACACTCTTCCCACCTTGTCCTTGAGCGCGATCAAGGCCGCCCGGGCTGCTCCCCCGGCACCCAGCAACAGCGCGTGCCGCTGGTACCGGCCCTCCAGCAGGACGCCCACGGCGGTAACATCCGTGTTGTGCCCCGCCAGCCGGCCGTCCTGCCGTACCAGCAGGTTGCAGGCACCACTGAGCTGGACGGGCCCGGTGGCTTCATCAGCGGTTTCCGCCGCCCAATGCTTGTGCGGCATGGTCACGTTAGCCGCCACGATGTCCGGTTCCAGGAGCCTGCGCCGGACGGCGCCAAGATCGGCGTCCGGCGCCACGTCCCAGGCCTCATAGGTCCACCCGCTGCCGAGTTCCTGCAGGACCTGATTCCACAGGCCGGGGGACATGGCCTGTGAGGCGGCGGAACCGATCAGGACCAGCCGGGATGCGTGCCCGCGTCGTTCGGCCATGATGCACCTTTCTTTTTGCCGTTGTGATTGGCGTCACGGCCTAGTATCCTCTTTCTAGGCGCATTCCGCACACCTGTTCGCATTGCGTACAAATAATGACAGATCCCCACCTTCAGCGTGGAAGGGAACCCCACCATGACCCACATCGCAGCAGGAGCCCAGGCGCAGTCAACGCCTGAAGCACAACGCCAGCTCAAGCGCGCCCGGAAAGCCGCGCTGGCTGCCTTCCTTGGCGGCGCCCTGGAGTACTACGGCTTCTTCATCTATGCCACCGCCGCGTCGCTTGTGTTCTCGAAGATCTTCTTCCCGGCCGGCGATCCCACGGTGGCCCTCATCGCCTCCTTCGCGACGTTCGGCGTCGCCTACGTCGCACGGCCCTTCGGAGCTGTGGTGTTCGGTCATCTCGGTGACAAGATCGGCCGCAAGAACACCCTGGTGCTCACCCTGGTGCTCATGGGCAGTGCCACTTTCCTGATCGGCGCCCTGCCCGATTTCAACGCAGCCGGCTACTGGGCCCCGGCACTGCTGGTGGTGCTGCGCCTGATGCAGGGCCTGTCGGCCGGAGCGGAAACCGCAGGTGCTTCCGCGCTGTCCACGGAGGAAGCACCCGAAGGCCGCCGCGGCTTCTTCGCCAGCTTCGCCATGAGCGGCATCTCCGCCGGCATCGTCCTCGCGTCCCTGGCCTTCCTGCCCGTGGCCGCCATGAGCGAGGCGGACCGCCTCGCCTGGGGCTGGCGGATCCCGTTCTGGCTCTCCCTGGTGGTCCTGATCGTCGCCTACCTGGTCCGCCGCTCGCTGGAGGAGCCGGAGGTCTTTGAGGAAAAGCACGACCACGGGGAACTGGTGAAGCTCCCCTTCGCCAAGATGTTCCAGACGCACCCGGCCCAGTTCTTCCAGGTGGCGCTGATGTCCTTCGAGACCGTCACCAACACGTTCATGCAGTCCTTCGGCCTGGCCTATGCGGTGTCGGTGGGCGTCCCCGCCTCCACCATGCTCTGGGTCAGCATCCTGGGCAACGTGCTGGCGATCGCCAGCCAGCCCCTGATGGCACGCTGGTCCGACAGCTTTGGCCGGCGCCCCATCTTCATCAGCGGTGTGCTCGGTTCCGGCGCCATGATCTTTGTCTACTTCTGGGTGATCTCCACCGGAAACATCCCCATGATCTTCCTGACCAGTACGCTGATCACCGCCGGCACCTACTCCATGTCCAACGCAATCTACCCGGCCTGGTTCTCCGAGCTCTTCAACGTCAAGGTCCGGTACTCCGGCATGGCAATCGGACTCCAGGTCGGCATCCTGTGCGCCGGCTTCACCCCGCTGCTCGGCACCGCCCTGGTGGGTGCGGACAAGGCGAACTGGGGACCGGCAGCCTGGATCGTGGCAGGTTCCTCGATCCTCGCGGTGGCGGGCGCCTGGTGGGCGCGCGAAACTGCAAAGACCCCGCTCCGCGAGCTGGGCAACCACGTAAAGTAACGGCCTTCGCAGCCACACCGCAAAACTGAAGAGGACGACGGCGGGAAGCACCCGCCGTCGTCCTCTTCAGTTAAGCTCCGGATAAAGTCAGCCGCGGGCAGTGAGGTCCGCGGAGATGAGCTTGGCCGTGGCCACGATCTCCTGCGCCACCGAAGCCAGGTACGCCTGCGGGTCCGGCTTGGCCTCCACGGACTGGGCCTGCAGCGACACGTTCACCGCCGCCACCACCTTGGCCCCGTCATAGACCGGGGCGGCCACGGACATGAGGCCCAGCTCCAGCTCCTGGTCCAGGAGGCACCAGCCCTGCGCCCGGACGGTGTCCAGCACCTTCAGCAGTTCCGGGACGGTGCCCAGGGCGCGGGGCGTCAGCGGCTTGATTTCGGCCGCCGCCAGGTACGCCTTAAGGTCGGCCGGCGGCAGGTAGGCAAGCAGCACCCGGCCCATCGACGTCGCATACGCCGGGAACCGGGTACCCACCGTTATGCCGACGGTCATGATCCGGCGGCTGGTCACCCGCGCGATGTAGGCGATATCCGTGCCGTCCAGCACGGCCGCGGACGTGGATTCGCCCAGTTTGAGGGACAGCTCCTCCAGGTGCGGCTGCGCCAGTTGCGGCAGCGACAGCCCCGAAAGGTAGGCGTAGCCCAGCTGGAGGACCTTGGCCGTGAGCGCGAACGTCTTGCCGTCGGTGCGTACGTAGCCGAGCTCCACCAGGGTGTGCAGGAAACGGCGGGCCGTGGCCCGGGTCAGGTTGGTACGCGAGGCCACCTCGGTGAGCGTCATGACCGGGCGCTCGGCGTCGAAGGCGCGGATCACGGCCAGGCCCCGGGCCAGCGACTGGACGTACTGGTCGCTGGCCTGCGGGGCGGCCTGGGTATCTGTGCCTGCGGCGTCAATCATGGTTACCAATCCTAGGTGCGGTGACGGGCGCAGGCTCATCCGGCGGCGGGCGTGGCCTTCAGCGGGACGGGTACCAGGTCCTGGAGTTCCTCGAGGGTGCAGCCGAAGGTTTCACGGACGGTGACGCCGTCCGGGCCGGTGAGGAAGACGGCTTTGTCCGTGTAGACGCGGGTGACGCAGCCGACGCCGGTGATGGGGTAGGTGCAGGCGTCCACGATCTTCGAGGCGCCTTCACGGGTCAGGAGGGTCATCATGACGAAGACGTCCTTGGCGCCGGTGGCCAGGTCCATGGCACCGCCGACGGCGGGAATCGCCCCGGGTGCTCCGGTGTGCCAGTTGGCGAGGTCCCCGGTGGCGGAGACCTGGAAGGCGCCCAGGACGCAGATGTCCAGGTGCCCGCCGCGCATGATGGCGAACGAGTCGGCGTGGTGGAAGTAGGACGCGCCCGGGAGTTCGGTGACGGGGATCTTGCCGGCGTTGATCAGGTCCTCGTCAATCTGGTCGCCCTTGGCTTCGGGGCCCATGCCGAGCATCCCGTTCTCCGTGTGGAGGGTGATGCTCTGGTCCTCGGTGAGGTAGTTGGACACCAGGGTGGGCTGGCCGATGCCGAGGTTGACGAAGGACCCGGGGGCGATGTCCTTTGCCACGAGCCGGGCCAGGTCATCCCGGCCCAGGGGCGTCGCCGAGGTCTGGAGGGACTTTTCGTTGGACTGCACGCTCATGTCAGGCCGCCTTTCCTGCTGTGCTGCCGCTGCCGGCAACCTTGACGATGCTGTTGACGTAGATGCCCGGGGTGACCACGTTCTCCGGGTCCAGCGCCCCGGTGGGCACGATCCCGGAGACCTGGACGATGGTGTGCTTCGCGGCCGCTGCCATGATGGGGCCAAAGTTCCGGGCGGTCTTGCGGTAGACGAGGTTGCCCTTGCCGTCAGCCTTCAGGGCCTTGATGAGGGCGACGTCGGCGTGGATGGGGGTTTCGAACACGTGGCCGCGGCCGTCGATGATCCGGGTTTCCTTGCCCTCGGCGAGCATGGTGCCGTAGCCGGTGGGGGTGAAGAACCCGCCGATGCCGGCCCCTGCGGCGCGGATGCGTTCGGCGAGGTTGCCCTGCGGGACGAGTTCGAGTTCGATTTCGCCGGCCTTGTACTTGGCGTCGAAGTGCCAGGAATCGGACTGCCGCGGGAAGGAGCAGATCATCTTCTTCACCCGGCCTTCCTTGATCAGCAGGGCCAGGCCCTGGTCTCCCTGGCCGGCGTTGTTGTTCACCACGGTCAGGTCCGTGGCGCCGCAGTCCAGCAGCGCGTCGATCAGTTCGAACGGCTGGCCGGCGTTGCCGAACCCGCCGATCATCACGGTGGAGCCGTCCTTGATGCCGGCGACGGCGTCCTGGACCGAATCTACGAAGGTCAGCATTACTGGTCCTTTCCAGTGTTGGTTCCGGCGGCGGTCATGTTTTCGAGCACGACGGCCAGGCCCTGGCCCACGCCGATGCAGATGGCAGCGACACCCCAGCGTTCGCCGGAGGCCTGCAGGGACCGGGCCAGGGTGCCCAGGATCCGGGTCCCGGAAGCACCCAGCGGGTGCCCCATGGCAATCGCCCCGCCGTGCCGGTTCACGATCGAGTGGTCGACGCCCCAGGCGTTGATGCAGGCCAGGGACTGCGCGGCGAACGCTTCGTTAAGTTCGACAGCGCCCACCTGCTCCCAGCCGATCCCCGCCTTTTCGAGGGCCTTGTTCGCCGCCTCGACCGGGGCGTAGCCGAAGTACTGGGGATCGTTGGCGTGCGCGCCACGCCCGGCGATACGCGCCAGCGGGTCCAGGCCCAGCAGCCCCGCGGCCGCCTCGGACCCGATCCAGGCCGCGGAGGCGCCGTCGGACAGCGGGGACGCGTTCCCCGCGGTGACCGTGCCGTTCTCCGCCCGGAAGACCGTCTTGAGGCCGGCGAGCTTCTCCGCCGAAGAACCCGCCCGGATGCCCTCGTCGCGCACCAGGTCCGTGCCCGGGACCGGGGCGACCAGGTTGTCGTAGAAGCCCTCGTCCCAGGCGGCTGCGGACAGGTTGTGCGAGGCGGCGGCGAACTCATCCTGCGCCTCGCGGCTCACACCGTACTTCTCGCGGAGCCGCTCGGTGGCCTCGCCCAGGGAGATCGTCCATTCCTTCGGCATCGCCTTGTTCACCAGGCGCCAGCCCAGCGTGGTAGACGCCAGGGTCATGTCCCCGGCCGGGTACGGCTTCTCCGTCTTCGGCAGCACCCAGGGCGCACGGGACATCGACTCGGCGCCACCGACCAACATCAGGTCGGCGTCCCCGGCGTTGATCTGGCGGGAGGCAATAATGGCCGCATCCAGGGAGGAACCGCAGAGCCGGTTCACCGTGGTGCCCGGGATGGACACCGGAAGACCGGCCAGCAGCGTGCCCATCCGGGCGATGTTGCGGTTCTCCTCACCCGCCCCGTTCGCGTTGCCGAACACCACCTCATCAATCCGCTCGACATCAAGTCCCGGAGCCCGCTTGACGGATTCCTTGATCACGTGCGCGGCAAGGTCGTCCGGACGGACGGCGGCGAGGCCGGAGCCGAACTTGCCAAAGGGGGTGCGCACAGCGTCGTACACAAAAGCCTGGTTCATCGGGTGGTGTCCATTTCTCGAAAGACCTGTTGGGCGGTCTTGAAGGCGGTGTTGGCGGAGGGGACTCCGCAGTAGATGGCGGTCTGCAGCAGGATTTCCTTGATCTCATCCCTGCTGAGGCCGTTCCGGAGGGCGGCGCGGATGTGCATGGCCAGCTCCTCCCAGTGGCCGTGCGCCACCATGGCGGTGATGGTGACCGCGGAGCGCATCTGGCGGGTCAGGCCGGGCCGGGTCCAGATTCCGCCCCAGGCAATGCGGGTGATCATGTCCTGGAAGTCGTCGGTGAATTCGTCCTTGTTGGCGTTGGCCCGGTCCACGTGCGCGTCGCCCAGCACCTCGCGCCTGACCACCATGCCGCCGTCGTAGATTTCCTGGCTGGTGGCGCCGGGCTGGACCACGCCGTGGCGCTGCGCCCCGTCGTGTTCAGCGCCGCTCACTGGGCGGCCTGCCGTGATTCGGCCCGGCTGGCCAGGCTGCGCATCAGGTCCGCAACGTGTGCCGGAGCTTCGGCGGGTGCCAGGTGGGAGATGCCCTCCACGGTCACCGCCGTCGCGGTTCCGCCCCCGGCGGTGATTCCCGCTGCCACTTCCTCGGCCATGGCGGGCGTGGCGACGCCGTCCAGGGACCCGGCGATGACCTGGGTGGGGACGGTGATGCTGCCCAGCTCCTGCCGGACGTCGAATGCGGCCAGCGCCTCGCAGCAGAAGGCATAGCTGAACCGGTCGGCGTCGCGCAGGGCGTGCAGCAGGCGGCTGCTGAAATCGGGTTCCCGGTCCATGAAGCCCGGCGCGAACCAGCGCTCCGCGGACCCCTGGATCATGACCGGCGTGCCCTGGGTGCGGACGGTCTCGGCGCGCTCCAGCCACCCTTCGGGGGTGCCGATCTTGGCGCCGCTGTTCTGCACGGAAAGGCTCTTCAGCCGTTCCCCGTGCTTGATGCCCAGCTGAAGGCCGACGGCGCCGCCCAGGGAGACTCCTGCGCAGTGGAAGTTTTCACCGGGGGCGATGGAGTCCACCAGGTCCACGACGGCGTCAGCGAGCGCGGCGACGTCGAACGCTTCGGTGGCGGCGGGTGAGACGCCGTGGCCGGGAAGGTCCCAGGCCACCACGTCGTAGTCGTTGCCGAGCAGGGACGCCACCCTGTTCCACAGGATCGACGAGGTGCCCAGGGAGGGCCCCACCACCATCAAGGGGTGGTCGCCCAGGGGACGTTGCGGGGACAGCAGTACTGCTTTCAAGGCCGGCTTAGCCACGGGAGGCTCCATTCGCGTCGGTGGTAGGGGAAGTGAATTCGGGAAAGGCGGCCAGGACGCGGCGGGCGATCTCCGCCGCCTGGCCCAGGTAGCTGGCGGGGTCCAGGAGCTCCTCCAGCCGGGCGTCAGGGACGACGGCGGCGGGGACGGCGTCCCGGAACAGCTTGCGGTAGGTGGCGGCTTGCTCCGGAGGGGGCGCCTGCAGCGTCTGGTCCACCACGTCCTGCAGCTGCTGCTTGCCGCTGAGTCCGTCCCTTTCCTCAAGCAGGGGGGCCACCGCGGCGCTGACGCCCTCAGCCAGCAGCAGCGGGCCGGACAGGTCAAGGTTGCGGCGCATGGCGTCCGGGAAAACCTGCAGCCCCCCGGCGAGTTCGCGGATGTGGCCCGCGGCGCCGAGGGCCAGGGCCAGCAGCTGGCGCAGGGCCGGCCATTCGGTGTGCCAGGCGCCGTCCGGGCGTTCGTCGTTGAAGTTGGCGGCGGCCACGTGCAGCTGGGCGGCCAGCTGTGGTGCCTGCAGCGCGGCGCTGCGGACCAGGACGGACAGCACCGGGTTCTGCTTCTGCGGCATGGCGGAGGAGACGCCGCGCCCGGCCGCCCGCGGTTCGGCGACTTCAGCCACCTCGGGCCGGCTCAGGAACAGGACGTCGGCGGCGATCTTTCCGAAGGCGTCCAGCACGGATGCCAGCGCATGGCCCAGGGATGTGATGGCCAGGCGGTTGGTATGCCAGGGAGCCGCGGCCGGGGCCAGGCCCAGCTGGGCCGCCAGGGCGTCGGCCAGGGTAAACGGCGTGGCCTGGGAGCCATCCGTCAGCACGGTTCCGGCGGCGAGGGTCCCCGCCGCCCCGCCGAACTGGACCGGGAACTCCAGGTTTTCCAGTTGCCGCCCCGCGGCGGCCACGCCCTGGAACCACTGCGCGGCCCGCAGCCCGAAGGTGTAAGGCAGCGAATGCTGTGTCAGGCTCCTGCCCACGCACAGCGTGTCCGCATACTGCCCGGCAAGGTGCGCGAGCGCCGTCGTGGTGCCTTTCAGGTCCGCCAGCACCGCGTGGACGGTATTGCGGGCCAGCAGCATCAGGGCAGTGTCCAGCACGTCCTGGCTGGTCAGGGAGGTGTGCACGGCCTTCGCGGCACCAACCCCGGCGGCATCGAGGGCCGCCACGTTCTTCCGGAGGTCCGCCAGCAGCGGGATCACCGGGTTGCCGCCGCCCTGGGCGCGCAGCGCAATACCGGCCAGGTCGTAGCGCCCCGCCTCGGCGGCGGAAGCGACGACGGCGGCCGAACCGGCGGGTGCCAGCCCGGCCCGTTGCAGCACGGCGGCCCAGCCGGCTTCGACGGCGAGGATGGCCGCCAGCACTGCCCGGTCCCCCGTCAGCGCCGCCACCAACGGCGACGCTGAGACGGGGGTGAGCAGGCCGGCGTCGGCCTCTTCCGCGAAGGCGCGCAGGTCTCCCAAAGCGGCGGCGTGGGTCACTGGAAGTCCAGGAAGACCGTCTCGCCCTCACCCTGGAGGCGGATGTCCCAGGTGAGGCCGCCGTCGGGGTCGCGGCGGGCGATGAGCGTCTCGCGGCGCTCCGGCTCCAGCGAGCTCAGCAGCGGGTCATTGGCCAGTGCCTCGGTGTCCTCCGGCAGGTAGATGCGGGTGAACAGCCGGTTGGTCAGGCCGCGGGCGAAGAGTGCCACGGAAATGAACGGGGCCGCACCCGGCTTGGTGGGGCCGGGGTTGACGGTGGTGAAGGTGAAGACGCCGGAGTTGCCCACGGCGCCGCGGCCCCAGCCGGTGAAGGTGTAGCCGTCCCGGACCAGGGAACCGGTGCGCTGGACAACCTTGCCGTCCGCGTCGGGCTGCCAGATTTCCAGGATGGCGTCCGGGATGGTGTGGCCGGCGCCGTCGTAGACGGTGCCCTGCAGGCGGATGGAGCCCGGGAAGCCGGGGGGCAGGAGTTCGTTGTCCTTCTCGAACGGGAGCGCGTAGCCGTAGAACGGGCCCACGGTCTGGCCGGGGGTGGGTACCAGTTTGGTGCTCATCTTTCCTACTCCTCGTCGCCTGCGGCGCCGAGCGCCTCGTTTTCGGTCCAGGTCCGCTTGGGACCGGTCAGGACGATGTCCCAGTTGTAGCCCAGGGCCCATTCGGGTTCGGTGATGCTGTGGTCATAGGTGGCCACCAGCCGGTCGCGGGCGTCCTGGTCCACGATGGTCTGGTAGATCGGGTCCAGCGGGAACAGCTGGTCGCCGGGGAAGTACATCTGGGTGATGATCCGCTGGGTGAATTCGGTGCCGAACAGCGAGAAGTGGATGTGCGCCGGCCGCCACGCGTTCAGGTGGTTCTTCCACGGGTAGGCGCCGGGCTTGATGGTGATGAACCGGTACGAGCCGTCCGGGCCGGTGATGCAGCGGCCGATGCCCGTGAAGTTGGGGTCGATGGGCGCGGGGTGCTGGTCACGCTTGTGGATGTAGCGGCCGGAGGAGTTGGCCTGCCAGATTTCCACGAGCTGTCCCGCCACCGGGCGGCCGTCGCCGTCCAGGACCTTGCCGGAGACGATGATCCGTTCGCCCAGCGGTTCGCCGTTGTGCTGGATGGTGAGGTCCGATTCCAGGGCGTGCACGTCCTGGTGCCCGAACGCCGGCGAATACAGCTCGATGGTTTCCGGGTCCGCGTGCTGCAGGCTCTTGGTGGGGTGGCGCAGGATGCTGCTGCGGTACGGCGGGTAGTCCAGGCGCGGCTGGATCTCCGGCTGGCCGCCGTCCTTGAGGGCGCGCCGGTAAGCCTCGCCGATGGCGCTGATCTCTGCGCTGAGGTCCGCCTGCGACTCGATGGCCTTGTCCAGGGGCTGGTGGGCAGCCTTGGGTTCGGCCGGGGGCACGAGCTCCTCCGACTCCAGCTCGGCGTTGATGTCTTCCTTCACGGCTGGCTCCTTTCTGATCTGTTGGGTTTGTTGCGTCTGGGTACTGGGTGGTGCGGGTTTAGGTGGTGCGGTGCAGCGAGTCGTACTGGACCGCATGCCGCACCGGGGCGTTCGGGGCGCCGTAGCCGTCGTAGCCGCCGCGGCGTTCGACCATTTCGAAGAACACGCTGCCCACGGTGGCGGTGTAGAAGTGCAGGAACTCGCCCTCGGCATCCCGGTCGAACAGCAGGTTGAGTTCCTGCAGCGTGGCCAGGAATCCCGGTTCCAGGTCGAACCGCGCGTCCAGGTCCTCGTAGTAATTGGCCGGGATCTGCAGGAATTCCAGGCCGCGGTCCCGGGCGGCCCGGGCGGTGGCCACCAAGTCCTCCACGGCGAAGGCGATGTGTTCCTGATAGGTCTTGCGGGCCTGGTTCCGTGCCTGCTGGATGGGTGCCAGGTTGAGCACGAGCCGCACGGCGCCGTCGGAGGTCTGCATGACCTGGGACCGGACCAGGCCGTTGGGGCTGGGCACCTCGGCGAACGGCTGGGGCTCCAGGGCCAGGGCGCTGGTGTAGAAGAGGACAGCCTCGTCAAAGTGCTGCCACGGCTGGGCCAGGTTGACGTGGTCGATGACCGCCCTGGCTCCTGCCGACGGGTGTTCCAGCCCTTCCCCGAATTCGTGCGTCCACGCCGCGGTTCCGTCCGGGCTGCCCTGGCAGAGGAAGATCTCGGTGGAGTCCGGCGCGGCGCTGCCCTGGAACACTTCCTCGTCCGCCTGGACCTTGCGGGCCACCACGGGGGCCTTGAGCTGCTGGGCGCGGGCGGAGGCGATCACGGGGGAATCAACGTCGAACCCCAGCGCGGCAATGGCCGGTTCCGCATGCTGCGCGGCCTGCTCGTTGATGATGACCCGGGCCTGCCCCATGGTCCACAGCTGGACGTCCTTGGTGCGGTGGCGGCCTTCGAACTGGAACCCGAGCTGGCCCAGGAGCTTCTCCAGCTGGGCGGTATCGTCCGCCTTGACCTCGGCAAAGTTGAAGCCGGCAGGTTCGTTGACCTTGGGCAGCGTGGCAAGTTCCATGGGATAACGACGGCGGAGCGCGGCTGCGTTGCCGGGCGCGGCTTCGGTGCCGGCGAGCCATTTGGCACTTTGCTCCTCCAGCCAGATCAGGGACCGCATGGCATCCACCGCGGTGCGCTCGACGTCCGACTGGCGGAAGACGTCGTTGAAGACCTCCAGCGACACGGGTCCGGTGTAGCCGGCGCGGACCACGTGGCCCATGAACTTGGCCAGCTCGAACTGCCCCTCGCCCGGGAAGACGCGGTAATGGCGGCTCCAGGACAGGACGTCCATGGAGAGCTTGGGGGCGTCCGCCACCTGGACGAAGAAGATCTTGTCCGGGTTGATGTCCTCGATCGGCGCCGTGTCCCAGTCGCGGGACAGGATGTGGAAGGAGTCCAGGCAGGTTCCCAGGTTGGGGTGGTCCACCATCTCCACCAGGCGGTAGGCGTGCTCGTAGTCGTTGACGTACTTGCCCCAGGCCAGGGCCTCATAGGCCACCTTGACGCCGTGGTCCCCCGCCAGGTTTGCGAGCTGTGCCAGTTGTTCGGCGCGGACGGCGTCGTCGTCAATGGTGGCGGTGGCAACGTTGGAGCACACCAGGATGGTGTCCATGCCCAGGCGGGCCATGAGCTTGAACTTGGCCTCGGCGCGGCGGAGGTTGGCCTTCAGCAGGTCCGGGGTGACGCCGTCGAAGTCGCGGAAGGGCTGGTACAGGTCCAGGCCGAGCCCCAGGTCCGCTGCCATCTTCCGCACGTCTTCGGGGCTGAGCGGTGAGGTGACCAGGTCCTGCTCGAAGATTTCGATGCCGTCAAAGCCGGCGATGGCGCAGGCCTGCATCTTTTCCTTCAGGGTGCCGGAGAGGCAGACCGTGGCGATTCCTGTGCGCATCAGGCGGCCACCTCCTCGGCGGCCACGAGCTCCAGGAAGTGCGAGCGCATGCGCTCCGGGTCGGCGTCCAGGCCGGTGAAGATCCGGAACGCGTCGGCGGCCTGGCCCACTGCCATCCTGCCGCCATCCAGGACCTCACAGCCCTTGGCGCGGGCGCCGCGGACCAGTTCGGTGTCGATCGGGCGGTAGACGATGTCCGCCACCCAGTGCCGGGGCTCGAGCAGGTCAAGGTCCAGCGGGACGCCGGGGTGGGCTGCCATTCCAACGGGAGTGCAGTGCACCAGGCCATCGGCCAGCGGCATCAGCTGCGGCAGCTCCGCCGTGGTGCGGGCCGTGACGGTGCTGTCCGGGAAAAAGCCCTGCAGCTCGGCAGCCCGTGCGGTGGCCCTGGCGGGGTCCATGTCCACCAGGTCCAGGGATTTGACGCCTGCGCTGAGCAGGGCATAGGCGACGGCGGACCCGGCACCGCCCGCGCCGAGCTGCACCACGCGGTCCAGCCGGGCGCCGGGAAGGCCGGAGGCGAGGGCGGCGGCGAAGCCGGAGAAGTCGGTGTTGTGGCCGATGAAGCGGCCGTCCCGGATGACCACGGTGTTGACGGCACCGAGGCGGCGCGCGTCCGGGCTGACCTCATCCAGGTGCTGCAGGACCAGCTGCTTGCAGGGATGGGTGATGTTCAGGCCGTTGAAGCCCAGGATGCGGGCACTGTCCAGGATGGCGCCCACCGATTCCCCGGTCAGCCCCAGTTCCAGCAGGTCGATGGGACGGTACAGGTAGCGCAGGCCCTGCACGTCACCTTCCCGTTCGTGCATGGGCGGCGTGAGCGATGGCGTAACGCCATCACCAACCAGCCCTACAAGGTAGGACTCAGTTCGATTGCTCATGCGTGCAGCTCCTTTGGTACGGCACCGGGCAGGCGCGGAACTCGGCCGCGCTGCGGGGTGATAGGGATTACGGTACAACAAATGTTCACTTATCGCACTATTGTTCTTCATGCGAACAACGGTGTCGCCCCGGGGACGGTTGCTGGCCCCTTGGTGCTATCGCTGCGGCAGCCTGGCCGCCAGTTCGGCGGCGGCTTCCTGGAGCAGGGGAACGTGCGCCACCAGCCCCTCAAGGTCCAGCCGGAAGACCGGCACGGCAGTTGCCAGCGAGGCGAAGGCGTGCCCCTGGTCGTTGAGCAGCGGCACGGCCACGGCACGCATCCCCGCCTCGTTCTCCTCGTCCATGACGGCGTAACCCTGCCGGCGGACCTTTTCGATCTCAGCCCGGAAAGCGCGGCGGTCCGTCACGGACTTGTCAGTCAGCGCCTCCAGCGGGAGCTCCGCCAGTAGCTTCTCCCGTTCCGCATCCTCGGCAAAAGCCACCAGGGCCTTGCCCACGGCGGTGGTCGAGAGCGAGCCGAGGTGGCCGGGGTCACTGGTCACGCGGAAGGTCTGCGGCCCGTCCACCTTGCTGACGGTCAGGTGGTGCAGGCCGTCGCGGACGCTGAGGATGGTGGCCTCGCCGGTCTGCTCGGTGACACGGCGGAGAATGGGCATGGCCGTACCCGCGAAGCCATGGTGGTTGGAGACGCGCTGCCCCAGCTGGAAGATCCGCAGGCCCAGGTGGTAGCGGCGGCCGTCCGGCTCGTAGTCGACAAAGCCGTCGCGGGTCAGGGAGCCCAGCAGGCGGTAGGTGGTACTGAAGGGAAGTTCGGCGCGGCGGGAAATTTCTGCGGCACTGGCACCGCGGGGTTCATCACCCAGGAGGACCAGCAGCCCCAGGGCCTTGCCCACCATGTCCGTGCGGTCGGCGGGACGGGCGCCCACTTTGCCTTCCGGCGGCATGGCATTCACGGGCTCTCCGGCGCGGGCGGCGGCAGCGGATTCTTCATTGACCGCTGTGGTTTGGTTCACACTCATGCATTCGATGTTGCCACAATGTGAGAGCTATTTCTAGATGGTGATTATTTTCTTGACAGGTGACTGCCCTCACAGTCATAGTTTCTGTATCGCAAAAGTAGCTCCCACCATGTGGCTACAACTGCCGGGTCTTTGCACCGGACTCCAGCCGCATCCCCCGCCCGCACCAAGGCATCGGCGGCTGCGACCCCCCAGATCCATCCGCGACAATGTCGTCACACCAAAGGAACACCATGAGCAAGACACTTCCGTCCGCAGGGGCGGGTGCCCTCACCTCCGCCGGGACACCCAAGAAGGCCGCCCTCGCCAGCTTCCTGGGCAGCGCCGTCGAATACTATGACTTCTTCATCTTCGGCTCGGCCGCAGCACTGATCTTCCCCACTGTCTTCTTCCCCAACGCCGATGCCAACGCCGCCATCATGTCCTTCGCAACCTTCGGGTTCGCGTACGTGGCACGTCCCATCGGCGCCATCATCCTGGGCCACTTCGGCGACCGGGTGGGCCGGCAGAAAGTCCTGATGTTCACCCTGGTGCTCATGGGTGCTTCCACCTTCGTCATCGGCTGCCTGCCCGACTTCCGTACGGTCGGCTGGTGGGCTCCGGCGCTGCTGGTGCTGGCCCGCCTCTGCCAGGGCCTCTCCGCGGCAGGCGAGCAGGCCGGCGCCTCCTCCATGACCCTGGAGCATGCCCCGGACAACCGCCGCTCCTTCTTCACCTCCTGGACCCTCACCGGCACCCAGGGCGGCCAGATCCTCGCAGCCCTGGTGTTCATCCCCGTCCTGGCCCTGCCGGACGAGATCAAGTTCGGCATCGGCTGGCGCATCCCGTTCTGGCTGAGCGCCGCGGTGGTTGTGGTGGCGTTCCTCATCCGCCGCACCCTGCACGAGCCGCCCGCCTTTGAGGAAGCCCGGAAGAACGCACAGATCGCCAAGCTGCCCGTGGCAGACCTGCTCAAGGGCCACTGGCGCGACGTGCTCCGCGTGATCTGCTGCGCCTTCATCGCCGCCGTCTCCACCGTCTTCGGCACCCTGGCCATCAGCTACGCCAAGACCGTTGCCGGCGTGGACGGCACCACCACCCTGTGGCTGGTGGTTGCCGCCAACATCGTGGCACTGGGCACCCAGCCGCTCTTCGGAATGCTGGCCGACAAGATCGGCCGCAAGCCCGTCTTTATCTACGGCGCCCTGGCCAGCGCGGTCCTCACCCCCGTCTTCCTGCTGAGCCTGGAGTCCCACAGCGTCCCGCTGATGTTCCTGGCCGCCATCGGCTACTTCTCGTGCGGCTACGCGGCGGCCAACGCCGTCTGGCCTTCCTTCTACGCCGAAATGTTCAGCACCAAGGTCCGGTTCTCCGGCCTGGCCATCGGAACCCAGCTGGGCTTCCTTATGGCAGGGTTCGCGCCCGCCATCGTGGCTGCCATGGGCGGCATCAAGCCCGGCGGCTGGGTCCAGATCAGCATCTTCACAGCCATCATCTGCGCGGTGGCCGCTGTCTCGGCCCTGACCGCAAAGGAATCCTTCCGGACCCCCACCAAGCAGCTCGGCCTGAAGTAGGCCGTCCGCCGCGTACAGACTGGCCCGGTTTTCAGGCCGGAGAGCCCGCCATTCCCCCACATGGCGGGCTCTCCGGCGTTAAAACTGGGCCAGTCCGTTAAGACTGGGCCAGTCTCCGGCTACCGCCCTGTCTCCAGCACCGAGGCGAGGTCGAAGTTCACCGGCTCCTCCAGCTGCGCGTAGGTGCAGGATTCCGGGTCCCGGTCCGGCCGCCAGCGGTTGAACTGGGCAGTGTGGCGGAACCGGTCACCCTCCATGTGGTCGTAGCGGACCTCCACCACCAGTTCGGGCCGGAGCGGAACGAAGGACAGGTCCTTGCCGGCGCTCCAGCGGCTCCCCTCCGCGTTCCGCGGGGTCCGTTCGCCTTCTTCCTGCTTGGCCCAGGCCCAGGGGTGGTTGTCGAAATCGGTCACCAGCGGCTGGAGTTCCTGGAACAACTCCCGCCGCCGCTTCATCGGGAAGGCGCCGATGACTCCCACGCTGGCCAGGCCGCCGTCGTCCTTGTACAGCCCAAGCAGCAGCGAGCCGATGGCGTCCGGCCCGCTCTTGTGCAGGCGATAGCCGGCCACCACGCAGTCCGCGGTGCGCTCGTGCTTGACCTTGAACATCACCCGCTTGTCGGGTTCGTACCGGCCGTCCAGCCGCTTGGCCACGATGCCGTCCAGCCCGGCCCCCTCGAACTGCTCGAACCAGTGCCCGGCCGTGTCCTTGTCCGTGGTGGCCGCGGTGAGGTGCACTGGTGCCTTGCTCGTGGCGAGCGCCTTCTCCAGCGCAGCGCGCCGCTCAGCAAAGGGCCTGCCGGTGTAGTCCTCATCGCCGAGGGCCAGGAGGTCAAAGGCCACAAAGCTTGCCGGGGTTTGTTCCGCCAGGAGCTTCACGCGGCTGGCGGCAGGGTGGATGCGCTGCTGCAGGGTGTCGAAGTCGAGCCTGTCCCCGGACGCCCCCACGAGGATGATCTCGCCGTCCACCACGCAGCGCGGGGGCAGGTTCTCCTTGAGCGCGGCCACGAGTTCCGGGAAGTACCGCGTCATGGGTTTTTCGTTGCGGCTGCCGATCTCCAGGTCATCGCCGTCACGGAAAATGATCGACCGGAAGCCGTCCCACTTGGGTTCGTAGCTGAGGTCCCCGCCGCCGGGAATACCGTGGATGCCGCTGACGGCCTTGGCAAGCATGGGCGGGACGGGCGGCATCACGGGAAGTTCCATGTGCCCATTCTTGCCCGGCCGGTGGCCCGGGCGGTAGGGCGGCGCGCCCGCTTTAGGCCGCCAGCAGCCACACGACCAGCACCAGCACCGGCGCAGCGGCGGCCGTGGAGAGCAGGATGGTTTCGCGCGCCACGGCCACGCCCCGCCCATACTTGCTGGCGAACAGGAACACGTTCTGGGCCGAGGGCAACGCTGCCATGAGCACCACGCCCAGGAGCATGTGGTGGTCCAGGTTGAACAGGAAACGTCCGACGACGAACGCCACCGCCGGCATCACAGCGGACTTCAGTGCCGTGGCAGTGAGGATTTCGGCCGTGTGGCCGCCGCTCCGGAACATCCTGGTTCCGCGCAGCGACATGCCGAAAGCCAGCAGCACCACCGGGACAGCAGCACCGCCCAGCAGGGTGAGCGGCGCCATCACCGGGGCGGGCAGCTCCACGTGGAACGCCGCCAGGACCACACCCAGGAGCGAGGCGATGATCATCGGGTTGCGGAAGGGCTGCGTGAGCATCAGCCGGGGCGAGAACCGGCCGGCTTCGCTGAGGTCAAGAAGAGTCAGGACCAGCGGGGCGAACAGGAGGAGCTGGACCAGCAGGACCGGGGCCACCGGGGTTGCATCCCCCAGGGCATAGAGCGTGATGGGGATGCCGATGTTGTTGGCGTTGACGTAGGAGCCGGCCATGGCACCCACTGCGGTCTCAGCCAGGGGCCGCCGGAACCAGATCCGGCTGGCGGCCACGTATAACAGCGCGGTGGCCGTCGCCGTAATCATGGCTAGCGGAACGTAAGCGGAAAAGACCACGGACAGGTCCGATTTCAACACCACCGTGAACAGCAGGACCGGGTTGGTGATGAAGAAGGCCGTGCGGGTCAGTGCGTTGATGGTGGGTTCATCGCCCAGGCCGCAGCGCGCGGCAACGTATCCGGCGGCAATGACGACGCCGATCACCGCCAGTCCGATCAGCACACCGCCCACGTGGGGTACTTCCTTCCCGTTCCGCCGTGCACCACCGCAGGAAGGCAGTACTACAAGTTCACAACTTATCGAATAAGGTGCGTTGTGCCAGCAGGCGTCCACGGAGTGGCCTCCCCCGCCGCCCGCCGTCGTGCTTTATGAAAAGATCAACCATGCGCGCCATGCAACACTCCAGCAAACTCCGGAACGTCCGCTACGAACTTCGCGGGCCGATCCTTGAGGCCGCCAAGAACATGGAGGCCGAAGGGCACCGGATCCTCAAGATGAACCTTGGGGACACCGCGCCTTTTGGGCTGGAAGCGCCCGAGTCCGTGGTGGTGGACATGATCCACCACCTTCGCGGCGCCCAGGGCTACAGCGATTCAAAGGGCATCTTCACGGCCCGGACCGCCATCTCGCAGTATTACCAGACCCGAGGCCTGATGAACATCGGGGTCGAGGACATCGTCATCGGCAACGGCGTCAGCGAACTGATCTCCATGTGCCTGCAGGCCTTCATGGAGAACGGCGACGAAATCCTGGTCCCGGCACCCGACTACCCCCTGTGGACGGCCGCCGTGACCCTGACCGGCGGCAAGCCCGTCCACTACGTCTGCGACGAGGCGGAGAACTGGTGGCCGGACATGGCCGATGTGGAAGCGAAGATCACCAACCGCACCAAGGGCATCGTGATCATCAATCCGAACAACCCCACGGGCGCCGTCTACCCCCGGCACATCCTGGAACAGTTCGCCGGGCTGGCCCGGAAGCACAACCTGGTCCTGTTCTCCGACGAGATCTACGAGAAAGTGCTCTACGACGGCGCCACGCACATCCACACCGCCGCGGTGGCCGAGGACGTGTGCTGCCTGACCTTCAGCGGCTTGTCCAAGGCCTACCGGATGCCCGGCTACCGGGCCGGATGGGTGGCCATTACCGGCCCGCTGGCTGCCACCGCCGCCTACCGTGAAGCGTTGGAACTGCTCGCGTCGCTGCGCCTGTGCGCCAACGTTCCCGCCCAGCACGCCATCCAGACCTGCCTCGGCGGCTACCAAAGCATCGACGCGCTGGTGAAGCCGGGGGGCCGGCTGCGCGAGCAGCGGGACCTTGCCCACAAACTGCTCACGGCCATTCCCGGCGTCACCTGCGTCCCGGCGTCGGGCGCCATGTACCTGTTCCCGCGCCTGGACCCGGAGCTGTACCCGATCGAGAGCGACGAGAAATTCGTCCTGGACCTGCTGCGGGACCAAAAGATCCTGGTCTCCCACGGCTCGGCCTTTAACTGGCCTGCGCCGGACCACTTCCGCTTTGTCATCCTTCCCTCGGTGCTGGACATCGAGGAAGCCGTCCGGAGGATTTCCACGTTCCTGGCGGCTTACCGGAGCGGGGCCGTGGCCTGAAACCGCGGCGGCGCGAAGAACTAACCGGGCCCTAACCGCGGGGAAACCGGTACGCAACATTCCAGGCCCACACTTGGTAGTGCAGGCAAGAGCCGGCACCAGCTCCAGCCAGGAGGCCCCAGCGATGTTGAAGAAAGCGACCACGCATGTAACACGAGTCCGCGCCCTGGACCAGCTCCACCGCGGCGATGAAATCGAAGCCCGCCTGTCGGTGGGGCCCTCCTACGACGACGTGGTGATCCGCCGCGGCAGCGTGCAGGAAACAGCACCCGGCATCGGTGTGGTCTGGATCCTGGACCGCATCAGTGGCGTGCGCAAAGCAATCAATACGGACGAGTGCAGCGTCTGGCGGGTTGCATAGCAAGTCCGGGAAGACGGTTGCGGGCGTAGTCAGGAAGGACTGTCCGCAACCTGGTCCTCCTCCGGCTCCTGCTGCCGGAGTGCGAGCGAATGCAGCCACTCGATGCTGGCGTCCGTTACCGGATGGGCGGTCCCGAGCGACTCCAGGAAGTCCCGCACCTCAACCATTTCTGCCTCCCTGCGGACGGCATGCAGCCGCGTGCCCTCAAGCATCCGTGCCACCAGCGCATCGCCTGACGGGCCAAGTTCCGCTGCAATCTGGCTGATGACCCAGTCTTTTGCCCCTGCCGCCTCGGCGGCCGTGACTGACTCCAGGACAGTGGCGGCCAGCCCCTTCATGAAGACGCTGCGGAGCAGCTTCCGGCCGGCCGCCGCTCCCGCTTCGCTTCCGGCGTTGGTGGCCGGGATGCCCCATCCGGTGAAGAGGGCCACCAACGCGTCCGCCCCCGTGCCGCTGACCAGCAGGGGCGAACTGATCCGGCCCCGCGGAACGGGCGCCAGGACGGCGACATCGGCGAAAAGGATGCCGCTCCCGGCCGCCCGTTCCGCGAGCCGCCGCTTTTGGTCCGGTCCGGTGGTGTTGAGGTCCGCGAAGATGGCCGCCGGGTCCATCGCGGCCAGCGCCTCGTCAAGGACGGATTCGGCGGCGCGGGCTCCCACCAGGCTGATCACCAGGCCGGCGCCCGCCACTGCGTCACTGATGCCAGGGGCCCGCAGCACCCCGGGCGGGACTGCGTCGACAGCAGGGTCCGTTCCCGTCACCCGCAATCCACGGGCGGCCAGGTCCTGGGCGTAGATGCTCCCGGCTTCCCCCAGGCCCAGGACGGCAACAGGCCGGCCGGCCGTTCCCGCCGGACTACCGTGCACCGGCGGCCGCGGTCCGCCAGCCGCCGTGGTATTCGGTGCGGGCGGTGACCGCGTAGGGCGCCGGGCTGACAACCGCCCGGACACTGATCTGTTCATGCGGTTCCACGGTGGTCTTGCGGGAGCCGCCGTCGGGTTCGCCCCAGACAACCCGCACTTCGGTACCGATCTCCACGTTGGGGTCCACCGTGGCCAGCGAGAGGCCCCGGCGTTCATTGGCCGTCACGCCGGTGAAGAGCGACAGTCCCACCCCCGTCCCGTCCGCGTCGATGACGGAGTCGTAGTTGGACGACCCGTAGTTGGCGTTGGGGACGTCGAAGAACTGGTAGCCGGGCTTGTCGCGGTCCAGGAACGACGCCCAGATGGTGGCCAGGTCCTCATCGTTCCAGGCGAGGGTGACCTTTTTCCGCTGGGCAGCAGGATCGACCTTCTGGAGGGCGTCCCGCCCAATGAAGTCGTGGTCGAATTTGACGAATGAGCCGTAGCCCAGTTCCCAGGGGGTCAGGTAGTAGTCCTCGATGTTGCCGGAGACGAACGAGCCGGCGAGCGCGTTGACCGCTTCATAGCTGGTGGCCGGCAGCCATTCACGGTAGGCGCGCTCGGCGTCGCTGCTGTAGATGGCCGGCAGCGGCGAGGGGATCCAGCCCGATTCGAGCGTGTTCGAGGAGTAGGCACGAGACCCGCACGGTTCCAGCCCGAACTCAGCCCCGGCCTCGAGCACGGCATCCCGGATTTTTCCGTGCTGTTCGTAGGGTCCCCAGATTTCCAGCCCCGGGGCTCCCGCCATGCCGTGGCGCAGCGTGCGGACCTGCTCCCCGGCGATGGCCAGGTGCCCCATGTGGAAGAACTTCACCTGCTCCAGGGTCCCGCCGTTGAGCTTTTCGATGATCTGCCAGGCGCTGGGGCCCTGGATCTGGAAGCGGTAGTACTTCCGGCTGACAGCCTGGCCGTAGGGGCGTGATGGCGACCTGTCATCGTAGGTGCATTCGACGTCGTATCCGCCGGTTGCGGCATGGAACTGGAGCCAGTTGGCGGCCGGCGCGCGGCCAACGTAGACAAATTCCTGCTCTTCCAGGTGGAACAGGATGCCGTCGCCGATCACCCCGCCGTTGGAGGCCGTGGGCACGAACTGCTTGGCCGTGTTGACCGGGAAGTTGGCGAAGCTGTTGATGCCCGTGTCCGAGAAAAGCTTCAGCGCATCGGGGCCCTTCACGAAGAAGTTGACCATGTGGTGGGACTGGTCGTAGAGCACCGCCGTTTCACGCCATGCGCGCTGCTCGCGCCGCCAGTTGGTGAACTCGGCGGGAACCACCGGATAGATGTAGGTGCCAAGTTGGGAATTGCGCAGCAGTTCGACGGTGCTGCCCGCCGCATCGAGCACGTCCTGCAGGGATTTCGGGGCCATGGGATGTTCTCCTTCGGTTCAGGGGTGGCGCAGTTCAGTGGGTGGCGCGGTAACTCTCGCGTGCGTATTGCACGAAGGGAGCGGGGGCGACGGTGGCCCGGATGGTGACCTGCCGGTGGGGTTCCACCTGCAGTTTGGCGGAGTTGGGCTCTTCGCCCCAGAGCACGGTGACCTCGGCGCCGTCCTCCAGTCCGTCCACCGCCGCCAGGGAAACAAAGGAGTGCTCGTTGGCGATGTAGCCGCAGTCAAAGGACTGGCCCACCGTTACGCCGCCCTGGAGCACCCGGTCCACCTGGAACAGGGCGTAGCGGGCCTTGGGCATGTCGATGTACTTGGCGGGAAGCCCGGGACGCAGGAGGGAACCCATCACGTCCTGGACGTCGTCCGGGTTCCAGACGAGTGTCACCTTGCGGCGGGAGGGTGTGCGGGAGAGCGCCTCCAGGGCCTCACGGCCCACGAAGTCGTGGTCGAATGCGACGGAGCGGCCGTACCCGAGCTCGTACGGGGTCAGGAAGTAATCCTCGATGTCCGGCGAATCGAAACTCCCGCCGAGTGAACCCGCCGCTGACGCCGGGAGCCATTCGCGGTAGCCGCGCAACCGTTCGTCCGTAAAGACCGCCGGGACGGGCGAGGGCACCCACCCGGACTCAAGGTTCGCCGTCGAGTAGCCTTTAGCCCCCACCTGGGTCAGCCCGAACTCGCCGCCGGCCTGCAGCAAAGCGTCCCTGACGCGTTCGCCCTCTGCCCAAGGGCCGAACAGCTCATAGCCGGGCTGCCCGGCCATGCCGTGCCGGATCGCCCGGACCTGCAATCCGGCGATGGGGAGGTGCCCCATGTGGAAGAAACCGAGCTGCGGCACAGGGGCGCCGGTGAGTTTTTCGACGAGGGCCAGGGCGGTTGGCCCCTGGAGTTCGTAGCGGAACAGCCGGGGGTCACCGGCGCGGACGATCGAGTTTCCGTCCCGGGAGACCTCAATGTCGTGGCCTCCGGTTTCGGCGTGGTGCTGCACCCAGTCGATGGCCATCGGGTGGCCCACCAGGTTGAAGGACTGTTCGTCGAGGTGTGCCAATATGGCGTCGCCGATGAGCTGCCCTGAATGGTTCACCGCGATGAACTGCTTGGCACGGTCCACGGGAAAGTTCGCGAAAGAGTTCACCGCGAGCCCGCGCAGCAATCCTTCCGCGCCCGGTCCGGAGAGGAAGAGATCGGTCATGTGGTGCGACTGGTCCAGGAGGGCACAGGCTGTACGCCAGGAATTCTGCTCGGAGCGCCAGTTGCTGAACTCGGCCCGCACTGGAAAAACGTGGGGGCTGGCCGGGGAATCGCGTAAAAGCTGGACCGGTGAAGCCGCCTGGTCGAGCGCCTCCTGCAAAGACCCTGTCACTGCGAAATGCCTGTCACTGCGAACTCCATCGTTCGGTCCACGGCGAAAAGCAGCCCCGGACGTCCAGTACCAACACGATTGCTAACAAAATTGTATCGGATGTCTTGACCAGAGTTCCAGAGCGTGGTTTTCTGGCACTGTCCGCCGGAAAGGACTGACCATGGGCCGCCCAGGCACCATGCCCGCCGTGGAACGCGAGGGTGCATATGCCCGATACAGAGGGGATCCCCTGCCTCCTGATGCGGGGCGGGACCTCCAAGGGTGCCCTGTTCCTGGCGTCGGACCTGCCTGCCGACCCCGGAGAACGCGACGACCTGCTGCTACGGATCATGGGCTCTCCTGATCCCCGCCAGGTGGACGGACTGGGTGGAGCGCACCCCCTGACCAGCAAGGTTGCCGTCATCGCGCCGTCTCCGGACGCCGGCGCGGACGTGGACTACCTGTTCCTCCAGGTCGCTGTGGACACCGCAATTGTCAGCAGCCGGCAGAACTGCGGCAACATCCTTGCCGCCGTCGGGCCCTTCGCCGTGGAACGTGGCCTGGTGCAGCCGGCGGACGGCCACACGGAAGTGCGCATCCGGATGCTGAACACGGGCAGCATGGCCACCGCACGGTTTGCCACCCCCGGCGGCGTGGTGGATTACGACGGCGGCCCGGCGGCAGGCGGTGCGGTGGCCATCGATGGCGTTCCGGGGACGGCGGCAGCCATCCGGCTCAATTTCGAGGGCACGGCGGGGTCTTCGACCGGCGCCCTGTTCCCCACGGGCAACGCGGTGGACCGCGCGGAGGGCATGGACCTCACCTGCGTTGACAACGGAATGCCCACCGTCCTGATGCGTGCCGCCGCTCTGGGCATCACCGGGAACGAGGCCCCTGCAGACCTCGAGGCCAATGAAGACCTGGCACAACGGCTGGCCGGGATCCGCCTCGCCGCGGCGGACCTGATGGGCATGGGCGATGTCAGCGCTGCCACCGTCCCTAAGCTGGTGCTGCTGGCGCCGCCACGGGACGGGGGCGCCATTGCCACCCGCAGCTTCCTTCCCGTCCGGGTCCACACCTCCATCGGCGTGCTCGGAGCACTCACGGTGGCGGCGGGTGTGCTGGCGGAGGGGTCGGTGGGCCATGACCTGGCCGCGCTTCCTTCACCGGGGGAACCCTTCCGGGTGGAACACCCCACCGGCCATTTTGACGTCGAGGTGGCCGTCGAGAAGACCCCGGACGGCTACACGGTGACCCGCTCAACTGCCCTCAGGACAGCACGGAAGATTTTCGAAGGACGCGTCTTCCCGCGCCCGCGCCCTTGACCACTGCACAACGACCCCTTGAGAGAGGACAGCTTCATGACCGGGTATACCTCGTTCGACGTCGCCCACCTGGGAAACGTGGAACTGCTGACCCCCGTCTTCGAGGAAAGCCTGTGGTTCTTCCGCGACCTGCTCGCCATGCGCGTTGTAGCGGAGACCGGCAGCGCCGGCACGAAGTCCGCCTACCTGCGGACCTGGGACGAATACCAGCTCTACACCCTCAAGCTCACCGCCTCAGCCGATGCCGGCGTCGGGCGCACCACCTTCCGGGCCACCAGCCAGGAGGCGCTGGAGCGCCGGGTCGCCGCCATCGAAGCCACCGGCCTGGGCATTGGCTGGGAAGACGGTGAGGTGGGAACGGGGCCGACCTATTCCTTCCGGGACCCCGACGGGCACCTCATGGGCATCTATTACGAGACCGAACGGTACGTGGCCACGGACGACAAACCCGCCCTGAAGAACCAGGCCTCGGCCTTCCCCGGCCGGGGCGTTAACGCCCGCCGGCTGGACCACATCAATTTCCTGGCCAAGGATGTGGTGGCCAACGGGGAGTTCGTGGCCCACGCGCTGTGCGGGCGGGAAAGTGAACGCATCCGGCTCGACGACGGCGGATACGCCGCGTGGTGGTTCCATTTCAACAACAAGTCCTACGACATCGTGTACTCCGACGACTGGCTCAAGCACGGCAACCGGCTCCATCACGTGGCCTTTGCTCCGGATACCCGCGAGGACATCCTGAAGGCCGCGGACATCTTCCTTGAAAACGGGATCCACATCGAGTCCGGGCCGCACAAGCACGCCATCAACCAGACGTTTTTCCTCTACGTCTGGGAGCCCGGCGGCAACCGGATCGAACTGGCCAACGCCGGCGCCCGCCTGCTGCTGGACCCGGACTCACCCGTGGTGGAGTGGAGCCAGGAGGAGCGCAGGAAGGGGCAGGCCTGGGGCATGAAAACCATCGAGACGTTCCATACGCACGGAACGCCAAACATCCGCCAGTGAGAAAATTAAAGGATCCCTGCAGTACCGCACAGAGAGGTGCATCATCATGACCAACACAGTGGACACGTCCGCCCCGGTGACCACCGGCCTCTACATCGGAGGCTCAGAACGGCAGGCCGCCGCCACCATGGATATTGCCGATCCGGGCAAGCCCGGCACCATCGTGGGCCACGCCGCGGCGGCCGGCGCGGCCGACGTCCAGGACGCCATTGCTGCGGCCAAGGCGGCCTACCCCGGATGGGCTGCACTGGGGGCGCAGGAGCGCGCAGACCGGATGCGGCAGGCACTGGAGGGCATCGCGGATTTCCGGGATGAGGATGCCGCCATCCTTTCGCAGGAAAACGGCAAGATCCGCATGGAAGCCTGGGTGGACTCCCTGGTGTTCGAGATCAGGTGGAACCTCGCCCTGGAACTGGCTCCCGACGTCGACACCGCCAAGGTGCTGCCGCCCGCGCCCGGCATTCCCGTCTCCACCTCGGTCACTTTCCAGCCCCTGGGCGTGGTGACGGTCATCGTGCCGTTCAACTGGCCCATTGCCATCCTCGCGGCCTCGCTGCCGCACGCATTGCTGGCAGGGAACACGGCAATCGTGAAGCCGCCGCCCACCGCGCCGCTGGCAACGACGCGCGTGGTCCAGCGGATTGCCGAAAAACTCCCGCCGGGGGTGCTGAACGTGGTGACCGGCAAGGACGCAGACATGGCTGCGCTCATCACCAGCCCGGACATCGCCAAGGTCTGCTTCACGGGAAGCGTGGGCGGCGGCAAGCGCATCATGGAAATGGCGGCAAAGTCACTCACCCGGGTAACGCTTGAACTCGGCGGAAACGATGCCGCCGTCATCCTCGCGGACGCGGTCTTCGATGACACCCACCTGGACCGGCTCTACGCCGCGATCTTCGATACCACCGGCCAGATCTGCATGAACGCGAAGCGGGTCTATGTGCACCGTTCGCGCCTGGACGAGGTGGTGGCGGGGCTCTCGCAGCGGCTGGAGAAGGCGGTCATTGGCTACGGGCTCGACGACGGGACCACCATGGGTCCGCTGCACTCCCCCGTACAAAAGGCCTTCGTGGCTGAGCTCATCGAGGAGGCCAAGGAGGCGGGCGCGGATGTCAGGGAATTCGGCACCCTTCCCTCGGACCCTGAACTGCACGGCGGGAACTTCCTGCGCCCGGCACTGGTCATCGATCCGGACCCCTCGCTGCGGGTTGTCACCCAGGAACAGTTCGGGCCGGTCATCCCCCTGATCCCGTTCGACACGGAGGACGAGGCGGTGGAGGCGGCGAACGCCACCTGGGCGGGGCTGTGCGGCTCGGTGTGGACCGCCGACCCGGCAGCGGCCGACCGCGTGGGCGGACGCCTGGTCTGCGGCTACGTCTGGGTTAACGACCACGGGGCAACCCGACTGGACCTGCGCGCGCCATTTGGCGGAATGAAGCAGTCCGGCATGGGCAGGGAACAGGGTATTGAAGGGGTCCGGGCCTTCCAGGACACCCGTGCCATCGCCCATCTGGAACCGGAAGCAGCACAGGGGTAGGCCCGGAACGGACGGCGGACCGGAAGGTTCCGGATTCCATCAATAGCTATCGACATTACCTATGCACATAGGTAATCTTAGAGGTGGGTGCACCGCTGCACCCGCCGAAAGGATGACCTGATGGCGACTCGAATCATGCCCGCCCCCAACCGGGCAGCATCCCTGGAACTCATCAACAACTTCTCGCTGGAGATGACCGGCAAGGACATTCCCGCCCTCATCGAAGCAAAAGACAGGATTCCGCCGGGCACCCGCATTAACGTCACCTTCCTCGGCAACGAGGACCTGGAGATGCGGGTGGCCGCCGCCAAGGCCGCCCGGGACCTGGGATTCATCCCCGTGCCGCACGTCTCGGCGCGCCGGCTGGCTTCGAAGGGCGAGCTCGAAAAGTTCCTTCAGCGCCTGGCGGATGTGGGCGCCGCCGAGCACCTGTTCGTGGTGGGCGGCGACCCCGCAGAACCCGAGGGCCCGTACGAAGACTCCCTGGCGCTGGTCAACACCGGCCTCCTGCAGCAGTTCGGGGTCCGGGAAGTGGGAATCGGCGGATATCCGGAGGGCCATCCCGATATCCGCAAGGAAGACCTTTGGCGGGCGCTGGAGGACAAGACCGCAGCCCTCGCCGCGCAGGACCTCGGCGCCTCCATCATCACCCAATTCGCCTTCGACACCGAACCGGTTGCTGCGTGGATCGCCGAGGTCCGGGCCAGGGGAATCCAGGCACCGATCCGCGTGGGCACCCCCGGCCCGGCGGGAGTCAAACGGCTCCTGGGCTTTGCGCGCCGTTTCGGGGTGGGCGCCAACGCGATGATCGTGAAGAAATACGGCTTCTCGCTGACCAACCTGATGGGCGATGCCGGCCCGGACCGGTTCGTGAACGACCTGGCCGCCGTCCTTGCCGACCGTGCGCCCGGCCAGGACCGGCGCCTCCCGGGGCAGGTTGGCCTGCACTTCTATACGTTTGGCGGCCTGCTGGCCACGGCCAACTGGGTCCGGCACTTCACCGCGGAAGAGGACTAGGACGGCATCCGATGGTCCTGCATACTGAATCCCGCAAGGACCAGTCCTGCCTGATCGTCCACGGGCCGGACCAGCCGGGCATCGTGGCTGCGGTGGCCGCCCTGGTGACCCGCAACAGGGGAAACATCGTCTCCCTGGACCAGTACTCCAGTGATCCTTCGTCGGGCGACTTCTTCCAGCGGGTGGTCTTCAACCGGCCGGACCTGGCCGCCGCGATGCCTGAGATCGAGGCCGACCTCGCCAGGACCCTCACCCCGCTGGGGCTGTCCTGGACCCTGACCGACCGCTCCATCCCCAAGCGCATGGCCATCCTGGTATCCACCTCCGACCACTGCCTGCTGGAACTGCTCTGGCGGCACCGGAGGGGTGAACTGCCGGTGACCATTCCCATGGTGATCTCCAACCACACGAACACGGCCGAGGATGTGCGGGCCTTTGGCGTTCCGTTCTTCCACGTCCCCTCCGCCGGGCCGGACAAGGCAGCAGCGGAGGCCCAGATCCTGAAGCTGCTGGAGGGCAACGTGGACTTCGTGGTGCTGGCCCGGTACATGCAGATCCTGTCCCCCGGATTCCTGGACTCGGTTTCCGTGCCGCTGATCAATATCCACCACTCCTTCCTGCCTGCGTTCGTGGGCGCCGCGCCCTACCGCAAGGCCAAGGAGCGGGGGGTCAAACTGATCGGCGCCACCTCGCACTACGTGACCAAGGACCTGGACGAGGGGCCCATCATCGAACAGGACGTGGCCCGCGTAACGCACGGGCACTCCGCCCTGGATCTTCAGGCGCGCGGCGCCTACGTGGAACGCGCGGTGCTCTCCCGCGCCGTCCAGTGGCATGCCGAGGACCGGGTCATCCGGCACGGCAACCAGACCATCGTCTTCTAAAGACCCACCACCAATCCGATACAGAACAAGAGGTTCAACGTGGCACCGAAAAACCTGCAGGAAGTCCTCGACGCGTCGAAGGGGGCGGTTGACCTCCTCCGCAACTCCCAGATCGGCTCCTACATCTACCCGGTGGTCCCGGCCGACTTCCAGAACTGGATCAAGGAGCAGACCGCGTGGCGGCAGACGGCCGTGCTGTACGACCAGTCGCACCACATGGACAACCTGTTCCTGAAGGGCCCGGACGCGATCAAGCTGATCACCGCCACCGCCATCAACTCCACCGCCACCTTCCCGGTGAACAAAGCCAAGCAGTACGTGCCCACCACCGAGTCCGGGCACGCGATCGGCGACGGCATCCTCTTCCACGAGGCGGAGGACGAATACGTATACGTCGGCCGCTCCCCGGCGGCCAACTGGCTGCTCTACCACGGCGAGACGGGCGGCTACCGGGACCTGGACATCACTGTGGACCGGCGCTCACCGTCGCGGCCGTACGGCCACCCGGTGACCCGCCAGTACTACCGCTTCCAGATCCAGGGGCCCAATGCCTGGCAGGTCATCGAAAAGCTCAACGGCGGCGCACTGGAGCAGCTCAAGTTCTTCAACATGTCCACCATGGCCATCGCCGGCACCACCGTCCGCACCCTGCGGCACGGGATGGCCGGCGCACCGGGCCTGGAGGTGTGGGGACCGTACGCGGACCACGACCGCATCCGCGACGCGATCGTGGAGGCCGGAGCCGAGTTCGGGCTGGTCCCCGTCGGTTCCCGGGCGTACCCGTCCAACACCCTCGAGTCCGGCTGGATCCCGTCGCCGCTGCCCGCCATCTACACCGGCGAAGCGGAGCGCGGCTACCGCGAATGGCTGCCCGCTGACGGCTACGAAGCCACCGGGACCCTGGCGGGCTCGTTTGTGTCCGGGAACATCGAGGACTACTACCTGACCCCGTGGGAGCTGGGCTACGGCTCGTTCGTCAAGTTCGACCACGACTTCATTGGCCGCGACGCACTCCAGAAAATCGACCCCGCCGCCCAGCGCAAGAAGGTCACCCTGGCCTGGGACGCGGAAGATGTCACCTCCATCTTCGCGTCGCTGTTCAACGTGGACGGACCCAGCTACAAGTTCTTTGACCTGCCCCTGGCAAACTACGGCTCGGCCAACTACGACTCGGTGGTGGACGCCGACGGAACGGTGGTGGGCTACTCGATGTTCACCGGCTACAGCGCCAACGAACGCCGGGCCCTGTCGCTGGCCACCATCGATCCCAACGTCCCGGAAGGCACGGAACTCAAGGTCGTGTGGGGTGAGCCGAACGGCGGAACCGCCAAGGCCGCCGTCGAACCCCATGTGCAGACTGAAGTGCGGGCCGTGGTCAGCCCCGTGCCCTACTCCACCGTGGCGCGCGCCACGTACCACGGCGGGTGGCGGACGAACTACCAGTCGGCCTAGGCTGGGGACCCCGGAGTGCGGGGGCGAGTGCGCCCCCGCACCTTCCTTGAGCCCTTGGAGGAGTACCGCATGAGCCTTCGGTACGCGCTGCTTGCGCTGCTGCGCGTGGGCCCGCTGTCAGGCTACGAACTGCAGAAGCAGTTCTCCATGTCGGTGGGGCACGTGTGGCATGCCCCCGACTCCCAGATCTACCCCGAGCTGCGCAAGATGGAAGCGGAGAACCTCATCGAGGGTGAGGAGCAGCCCAGGGGCCAGCGCGCCACGCGGCGGCTGTACCACGTGACGGATACCGGAAACCAGGCCTTCCTCGACTGGATGCAGACCCCCTTGGAGTACGCCCGGGTCCGCGACCCCGCCCACCTGCGGGCCGCCTACCTTGAAGCGGCGTCGCCGGAGGCCGCCCGTGCGTTCTTCCGCCGGCACAAGGAGCAATGGGAGTCCGAACTCGCCCAATGGGAGGGTGAGCTCCAGCGCATCGACCAGGTGGACAACCCAATGCTGGTGCGCCGCCTGGCCGTGACCGATCCGGCCGACCGCGAACGGACCATCGCTTTTAAAAGGTTCACCTACGAGGGCCTGGTGGACCGGGCGCTTGTGGAGATTGCGTGGGCCCGGCGCGGGCTGGAACTGGTGGACGCCCTGGAAGCTCCGGGCGGCACGAGGCCGGTGCCAAGCGCCGCCCGGAGCTGATCAGACCCGGGGCTGATCAGCCAAAGTTCTCGGCAGTTGCATAGCCCTTGCCGTTGTACTTCTGCACCACCACCGAGGACACGGCCGGCTGGCCATCCACCGTCGTGTTGACCGACGTGCCCTCCAGCATCAGTGGCGCCTTCAGGTCCTTGATATCCCGCAGCGCCGTCATGAAGCTGTCCCGCGTGGGCTCCTTCATGTTCTGGAACGCCTTTTCAAGGGTGGCCCCCACCATGTAGCTCCACATGCAGTGCGGGAAGGCCGGCATGTCCGGGTAGTTTCCGTACTTCTTCAGTTCGTCGAGGAATTTGACGACGTCGGGGTCCTTGGCGAACGCCGGGCTCTGCGGTGCCTTGGCAAAGGACACTGAGTAGATGCCGGGGTAGGCGGAGGCGCCACCCGGTTCGAGGATCGCTGTGGGGCTGGACGTGTTGGAGGGCAGGAACCAGCTGGGCTTCCAGCCGATCTGCTGCGCCTTCTGCAACGAGGCGATGGTCAGCGGCGTGATGGACATGGCGTTGAAGAAGACATCCGCCCCGGAGGAGGCCAGCTGGGTGAGCTGGGCATCAACGGACGTATCGGTGGCCTCATAGGTCTGCTCGCCCACCACCGAAATGTTGGACGCCCCCTGGATGGCCTCCTTGAAACCCGAGACGTAGCCCTTGCCGTAGTCATCGTTCTGCGACAGGATGGCCACCTTGTGCTGCGCACCCGACTTCGCCAGGAGCTTTCCGAACGCGGCACCCTCATTCTGGTAGACGGGCACGAAGCCCAGTTGCCAGGGGCTCTGCTTCCGGTCGCTGAAGAGCGGGTCACCGGTCATCACCAGCACCTGCGGGACCTTCTGGCTGATGGCAGCGTCACGGAATGCCCTGTTGGTGGGCGTCCCCAGGCCCGCGGTGGCGGCAAACACGTTGTCGGACACCATCTGCTGGAAGTTGGCCAGGGACTTTTGTGGGTCGTAGGCGTCGTCGTAGGACTTAATGTTTACGGTGCGCGTCTTGCCGTCACCAAACTTCACCCCGCCGGCGGCGTTCGCGGCCCCGAAGTACGCCGAGACCCCGGCGACCGTGCACTTGCCCGGCCCGGCAGTGGCGCCGCTGAGCGGCGTGGTGATCCCCAGCGTGATCGCCGAGTCCGTGATCCCCGGGGAGGATGCCGAACCGCCGCCCTGGCCGCCGCTGTCACCCCTGCATCCGGACAGGGAAAGCGCGACGGCGGCCGTCACGGCAACGATGCCAAGTACCCCGCCGGGCTTCTTTCTCATCTTCATGGTCCATCCTGCCTCTCTGTTTGTTCGTGTCCATCCAGCGCACTGTCCGGTACCGGATGGCGCGCTGGAGCGTTCTGCTCGGAGGTCTGCGCTGGAGGGGCCGCGGTGGAACGGCCGGTGGAGCGGCCGCGGGCGGCATCGGTCCGGCGGGCCAGCCGCCGCACCACCCGGGGCAGGCTGACCAGGCCGCCGGGCAGCAGGAACAGCACCGCCAGAAGGATGGCGCCCTGGCTGATGGTGGTGAGGTTGGGGTCGATGGCGTTGGTCAGTTGCGGGACGAAGACGTAGTAGGCGCCTCCCAGGAGGGAACCGGCGATGCTTCCGGCTCCGCCGATGACCATCGCGGCCAGGAGGCTGATGGAGTGGCCGAAGCTGAGGGTCTCAGGCGAGGTGTATTGCACGGCCGCGAGGTACAGGAAGCCGCTGGCGCCGCCGAAGATGGAGGCGATGGTGAAGGCGAGGACCTTGGTCCGGTAGGGCGAAATGCCCATGGAGGCCGCAACGGCCTCGTTTTCCCGGACGGCCGCAAATGCCCGCCCGTACTTGCCCCGGACCAGGCTCCGCGCCAGCAGGAAGGCCGCGGCCGCCACCACCAGGACGATGTAGAACTGCCATTGGTCGTTGTCCAGCCCGGACCAGTCCGGGGCGTCCGTGAACCGCGCGGAAATCCCCTGCGAGCCGCCGGTAAATTCGGAGAGGCGCTTGGCCAGGGGCACGCCGACGATCGGGAGGGCGATGGTGACCATCGCGATGGCAAGGCCGCCCAGACGGGCGGCGGCAAGGGCCACCAGCAGCCCCACCACGCCGGCAACGGCGCAGGCGGCGGCGAACACCAGCAGGATGTTCCAGCCATGGTTGACGCCGTACGCGGTGACATAGGCGCCCAGCCCCACGAAGAAGATCTGCCCAAGGTTGACCTGGCCTGTGTAGCCCATGACGATGTTCAGCCCGAGCACCGCCACGGCATAGACACCGATGCGGACCAGCGTTTGGTTGGCAAAGGCCGGCAGGGCCAGCGGGGCCACGATCAGCACCACGGCCACGACGGCGGCGAGGACAATCCGGACCCATGGCCTGCGGGCGGTGGCGGCAACGGCGTTCATCAGACCCTCACCACGACCTTTCTGCCGAACAGGCCCTGGGGGCGAACGATGAGGATGACGAAGATCAGCGCGAAGGGCACGGCGATTTTGAGGTCGTGGCCAATGAGGGGAACGTAGACGGCCACCAGGTTTTCCAGGACACCGATGGCCGATGCCGCCACCACGCAGCCGATGGGGCTGGTCAGGCCGCCGAGGATCACGGCTGCGAGCGCGTAAACCAGTGCGGTGTCCAGCATGCCGGGCGTGAGGGTCAGCTGCGGAGCCACCAGGACGCCGGCAATCGCCCCCAGGGTGGCGGCAAGTCCCCAACCCACCATGAGCAGGCGGCCCACCGGCAAGCCGGAAAAAGCGGCCGACGCCGGGTTGTCGGCAACGGCGCGAAGGGCCAGTCCCAGCTTGGTGCGCAGGAAGAGCAGCTGCAGGACCACCATGATCACAACTATGGTCACGGCGGTGGCAAGGGACCTGACGCTTACCACGGCCCCCAGGATTTCAACGCTGGTCAGCGGGAAAAGCGACGGGAAGCCCAGGTTGTTGTAGCCCCAAAGGACCGCGCAGATGCCGGTGACCAGGGTGAGCAGGCCGATGGTCACCACCACTGCGGTGTCCGGATCCCCCCGTTCAAACCGCCGGATCAGGAAGCGTTCCACCAGTGCGCCGAAGAGGAAGGACAGGACAATGGCAATGATGATGGCCAGGATGAGCGGCAGGCCGAGCTGCACGAAAACGTAGGCGATGTAGGCGGACAGCACGGCCATGCCGCCCTGCGCGAAGTTGATCAGGCCGGTGGCCTGGTTCACCAGCACGATGGCCAGGGCCAGGGCGGCGTAGATGGAGCCGGTGGCGAGGCCGTCGACCACGAGTTGGATGAAGGTTCCCATGCCGGTCAGCCTCCCAGGTAGGCGCGGCGGATTTCGTCCATGCCCTTGAGTTCGGCCGAGGTTCCGGTGAGGACGTTCCGGCCCGTTTCCAGGACGGTGGCGGTATCCACCAGGGAGAACGCGAGGTTCGCGTTCTGTTCCACCACCAGCATGGCGATCCCGGACTCGAGCCGCAGCCTGCGGATGGCCTGGTAGACCGCCTTGGCGGTACTGGGCGCCAGCCCCAGCGAGGCTTCGTCCAGGAGCAGCAGTTTGGGTTTGGCCATGAAGGCGCGGCCCACCGCGAGCATTTGTTGTTCGCCGCCCGAGAGTGCCGCTGCCCGCGAGCCAACCCTGTCCTGCAGTTGCGGAAACAGGTCCAGGCAGTAGTCGATATCGCCGGCGATCGCCTTCCGGTCCTTGCGCAGGTAGGAGCCCACCATCAGGTTCTCGCGCACGCTCAGCTGGCCCAGCGTGCCCCGGCCCTCGGGCACGTGGGCTATGCCCAGCGCGGCCACCTGGTCCGGCCGCAGGCCCCGGATGTCCCGGCCATCGAACCTGATCCGTCCACCGGTCCTGACGCTGCCGCTGATGGCCCGGAGAGTGGTGGTCTTGCCCGCCCCGTTCGCACCCAGGATGCCCACGGACCCGCCGTCCGGCACGCTGAGCGAGACCCCGTCCAGGACCTGCACGGGGCCGTAGGACGCTGTCACGTCCGTGAGTTCAAGCAGCGTCATCAGCGGCGTCCTTCCCAATGTAGGCCTCGATGACGCGCGGATCGGACTGGGCCTCCGCCGCAGTTCCCGACATCAGCTTTCGTCCGTGGTCCAGGACCACCACCTGGTCCGTGAGCGCGGAGATGAGTCCCATGTGGTGCTCCACGATGATGATGGTGACGTCCTGCTCGGCGCGGAGGCGCTTCACGGTGGCGATGAGTTGTTCAACTTCCCCGTGGGAGAGCCCGGCTGCCGGCTCGTCGAGAAGAAGCAGTGCGGGCCTGGAAAGAAGGGCCCGCCACAGCTCGATGCCTTTATGGAGCCCGTGGGATAGTTCGTCGGCAGGCACATCCGCCGCCCAGCCCAGCCCGGCCTTGGCGAGGAGTTCGAGCGCCTCGCTGCGGACGGCGCGCTCGGCCCGGACGGTGTAGGGCATCCTGAGCGCCCACGAGACCGGGCCGCCGGGCAGCCGCGTGTGCCCTCCGAGGAGCACGTTCTGCAGAACTGTGGCGTTCAGCTGCAGTGCCGGATGCTGGAAGGTGCGTGCAAGTCCAAGGCGGGCCATCCGGGACGGGGCGCTCCCGGAAACCTCGGTCCCGTCGATGGAAATCGAACCGGAGCTTGGCCGGTAATGGCCGCTGATGCAGTTGAACAGGGAGGTCTTGCCGGCACCGTTCGGGCCCACCAGGCCAAAGATCACGCCGGGCTCGACGTCGAAACTGACGTCCTGCAGCACCTTGACCCCGCCGAAGTGCAGGCTGACGTCCTTGAGGCTCAGGCTCGCGGCCACCCTGTACCTTCCTGTCGCATCATCGCTAGGAATGGGTGCAGTCGATCACCACTGCACGAAACCGACGGTACGGATCGCGGACGAAATTGTCAACGATTTTGGAATCGTTTGGCGGTCAGGACTTCGGGCGCGGCTTAGCCACCCGCAACGGACTGGATCACCAGCACTTCTTGGCCCGGTTGTACCTCGGTGTCCAGGCCCTGCAGGCGCCGGACTTCGTCGCCGTTCACATAGATGTTGACGAATTTGCGCAGGGCGCCGGTCTCGTCGCGGAGCCGCCGGCCCAGCACGGCATAGTCCGCGGCCACCGCGTCAAGCAGGTGTGCCACCGTCACCGGCCCGTCGGCCCGGGTGGACAGGACGGCCTGCCCGCCGGCCAGCGGCTGCAGGACACCGGGAAGCAGCAGCGAGATCTCAGGCACCGGCCACCACTGCCGCCCGGACGCAGAGGACGTCCGGCAGGTGCGATGCCACTTCACTGAAAGTCTCCCCTTCGTCCGCACTCGCGTAGACGGACCCGCCCCGGGTGCCGAAGTAGACGCCGGCGGGTTCGGCCGTGTCCACCGAGGCGGCGTCCCTGAGCACGCTGTTGTATTCGTGCCCGGGGAGTCCGGTGCTGAGCCGCTTCCAGCTGTTCCCTGCGTCGTCCGTGCGGTGGACGGCGAGCTTTCCGTCGGGAGGAATGCGTTCGCCGTCGGCCTTCAGCGGAACAACCCAGGCGGTCCCGTCCCGGCGCGGATGCGTCAGCATCACGAAGCCGAAGTCCGCGGGCAGGCCCTCGGCGATGGAGTTCCAGCTGTCGGCATTGTCGTCTGTCCGGTAGACCCCGTGGTGGTTCTGTGCGTAGAGGCGTCCTGCCACCGCGGCATCGGCAGCGATCTTGTGAACGCACTGGCCGAACTCCGGGTTTGGGTCCGGCATGAAGTAGGCCGAGATGCCCTTGTTGCGCGCTTCCCAGGACGTGCCGCCGTCGAGCGAGCGGTACACGCCGCCGGTGCTCATGGCGACGTGCACGGTTTCACCGGCAGGGTCCACCACGATGGAATGTGCCGCTGCACCGCCATAGCCGGCTCCCCATTCACTGCGGTGCGGGTGGTCCCACAGGCCCCGGTTCAACTCAAAGTGCTCGCCGCCGTCCGTGGACTTCCAGACAGAGATGGGCTCGGCGCCGGCCCACACCACCCCGGGACGGGACTCTGCGTCCGGATAGATCTGCCACACACGGTCCAGGGCGGCGCCGGTGTCCTCGGGAAACGTGATGGCACCATGTTCCGGCTCGGACCACGTGGCGCCCAGGTCATCGGAGTGTGCAACCGTGGGCCCCCAGTGCGGGCTGCGGACGCCCACCAGGATGCGGGTGCGGCCCTCCCTGGTATCGATTCCGATGCTGGGGATTTCAGCCATGAGGAAATGCGGGCCGGTGAAGGACCACTCCCGCCTGTCCCGGCTTGTGGCGAGCCACAGCCCTTTCTTGGTGCCGATTGCCAGGAGGAATGATTCTGCCGCCGTTGCCATGCGGACCATGCAACCACCGGAGCGGCCAGGGCGCAACGGGTACAGGCCCCCTTCAGCTCCCGAACTGCCGGCGGTCGGGGGTCAGTCCACGAATTCCGACTGGGTCTCGATGAAGTCCCAGTCCGCGGCAGTCAGTACAGCAGCGGGGTTGCCGGGGTGCGGACCGCCCGCCTCTGCGATCCCCTGGAGCACCGGAAGCGGCAGTTCCTCTGAATGGAGGTTTTGGCGCAGCCACTCCTTGCTGGCGAGGTCCAGGTCCAGCCACCACATGAAGATTTCCACGATTCCCCTCCTTGCTTCACTTAAAACGTTAGGCGCGGCCCACGCGGCGGACAAGGTCCCGGCGCGGAAGCAGGTGGCGCAGGCCGGCTTTAGGGTACTGGCAGGTAACTTGGCCGGCCTGCCCCGGTGAAAGACAAGTACCCCCTACTGGCGACTGCCCCGGGAGGCGCCCTTAGCCTGAAATCTCAAAGCAAGCTGACCGTGCTGCTGGGGCATACGGCGCCACCGCTGGCCGTCCCCCGCCACGGTCCGTTTCACGCACATATGGGGAGAAGACATGAAACGCACCTTAGCCACACTGGGGGTGGTTGGGCTCGGCCTGATCAGCCTCACAGCGCCTGCCATGGCCGCGGGAGAGAAAGTCACCGTTTGCCACAGCGACGGCAGCACCTGGGCACCTTTGGAATTCAGCATCAATGGGCTTGGCGGCCACGACCAGCATCCGCTGGACATCATTCCGCCGACGTCCAAATCGCCGGGCAAGAACTGGACCAGCGCCGGAAAGGCGCTCTACGTCGCCAAGTGCGCCCCGCTGCCGCCCGGCGAGGTGCTCGATCCCGTGGATCCGCCGGTCGTCGTCGACCCTCCCGTGGTCACACCGCCCGTCGTTACCCCGCCCGCCGTCGTCGACCCTCCCGTGGTCACACCGCCCGTCGTTACCCCGCCCGCCGTCGTCGACCCTCCCGTGGTCACGCCGCCAGCTGGGCAACCGCCAGCGGTGACTCCCCCGCCCAACGAAACGCCCGTCGTCGTCGACCAGCCTGTGGAACAACCCGCGGTGCAGCCTCCGGCGGAGAGCCCTGTTGCGGAAACCCCTGCGGTGGTGCCACCGGCCGCGGTGGCACCGGCAGCGGTGGCACCGGCAGCCGTACCCGCCCAGGCAACCCCTGCCCAGCAGGCCGCCGCTCCCAAGGCAGCCCCCGCCGCAGCGGCCGCCAGCGTGGGAACCAACCAGGGCTACAACGCCCAGACGGCTGTGGGCGCCGCTGACGGCGCGCCCGGCTGGCTTGCAGGTGTGGGAGCGCTGGCTGCCGCAGGAGCAGCAGTGGCAGTACGCCGCCGGCCACGCCCACTGCACACCGCCGGCTAGCCCGCCATCCGCCACTTCCCGTGGCTTCCCGACAAGGAAGGCGTCCTGCCAGTGCCCGGCAGGGCGCCTTCCTTCCTTTCCACCGACCACCCGTGAGGAAATGCCATGCCACAGGACCGACGCCGGCACGCAGCGCCAGGGCGACGCATCGCCACCTGGCAGCGGTGGAACAGGGGCGATCTGGCCATCCTTTGCTGCGGCGTCCTCACCTTCCTGTCGTTTACGGCGGGCGCACCCCTCTTCCACGAGGCACCCGTAATGACCGTCCCCGGCATCTCCACTTCGACTCCCGGCGTCCGCGCCGCCGCGGCGCCTGCCGGGGCAGCGGCCCCGATGGCGGAAACCGGTGTGCCACAGCCGGCAGCGGCGGCCGCCCAGGCTCCGGCCCGTCCGGCGGCGGCAACACCTGCCCTTCCCCCGGCTGCCCAGCCAACCCATATCCGTTACCCGGCCGCCGCCTTTGACGTAGCCGTCCAACCCCTGGACCTGGACGGAGAAGCCCAGGCCAGCCGCACCATAGAACCCCCTGCCACCAAGGACGGGTACTGGCTCACGGCCTTCGGCACCCCCGGGAAGGGCTCCGGCAACACCACCTACGTCATCGGCCACAGCTGGGAGGGCGCGGACGCCCCGTTCAACCACCTCAGTTCCGCCGCGGCCATTGGCGACCTGCTTGATGTCCAGACTCCGGCCGGAACCATCAGCTACCGCGTGGACAGCGTCACGACCTACCTGAAGACCGGCCTCAAGGACAGCCCGGTCTGGGACATGGTGCCCAACCGGCTGGTCCTCATCAGCTGCTACACGGAAGATCCGTGGGGCAGGAACGTGGTTGTCACCGCCTACCCCGCAGTTCCCTAGCTCCGGGACCTGCCCGGGCCTAACGCACCTGTTCAGGCGGCCTTGGGCGGGCGGACAATGGGCAGCATGACGTGGGAACATTTCGACGGGGCCCCGCTGCTGGTGGGGATCATGCCCAAACAGCACCCGGAGGTCATCCAGACCGCGGCCACCCTGGCTGCCCGGCTGGGCGCCCCCTTGGTCTGCGCGTACGTGGACGAAGCCAGCTACCTCGTGGAGTGGGATCCGGCTCGTTCCGCCCACCGCCTTTCCCGGCACCCGGACGCTGATGACGACATGCTGGAACTCGCAACGGAGCTCAAAGCACAGGTTCAGGCCACCGTGGACAAGCTGCCCGGTGGCAGCCCCCCTGACTGGTCCTTCCGCACCCTTACGGGAGACGCAGCCCGTGCGCTGGGACAGCTGGCCGCGGAAGTGGATGCCCCCATGATCATCGTGGGAACCTCGGAACGTGGATTGTCCCATCGCCTCTCCGAGGCTTTGGGTGGGTCCGTTGGGGCGTGGCTCAGCCACCATCAAAGCCGGCCGGTGCTGGTGGTTCCCTACCGGATGCCCGCCCATGAGGACCGGCCATGACCGGCGCATCCAGGGCAAAATGCCTCCGTTCCGGGCGTGATTAAAGTAAAGCGAAAGTAGTTATTCTCGGTGCTGGCGCAGTCCCGTACCAGCCAGTAAGCTGATTCAAGCAAGGCCGATCCACCCAGGTGGAAGCCGGAATTGCCCAAGAGCTGCTCCGGAGTGCGTATCCCCCAATAACGCACTCCGGAGCTTTTTTGTGCCCTGACGGACCGGGCCTTCCGCGCGCCGCGGCACTTCTGCAGATACCCCCAGGGGGTACTTGCATAGATACCCCCATGGGGTATATGTTGGCTCCATGAACGCTACCGAAGAAGCCCTTGCGGCGGCCGAACAGCCGGCTGCGGAGGATGATGCTGCCCCACAGCACGGGTACACGGGAAACAAGGACGCGTACCTGCGCCGCCTGAAGCGCATTGAGGGCCAGGTGCGGGGCATTGCCCGGATGGTGGATGAGGACAAGTACTGCATCGACATCCTGACCCAGGTTGCCGCCGTCACCAAGGCCCTGCACGCCGTCAGCCTTGGGCTGGTCGAGGAACACATCGGCCACTGCGTGGTGGGGGCGGCCTCCGAGCCGGACCCCGACGCACGCGCAGAAGCCATCGATGCCAAGGTAAAGGAAGCTGCCGACGCCATCGGCCGGCTGCTTCGCTGACACACCCCCACACCAACCCGGCCACCGCCGGCACCACATGAAGGAGCAAGCCATGAGCACCACCTCACCCACCACCACAACCATCAGCGTCTCGGGCATGACCTGCGGACACTGCGTGTCGGCAGTCAGCGAAGAACTCGAAGCCATCGACGGCGTTGAAGCAGTGGCCGTGGACCTGAACGCCGGCGGCATCTCCACCGTGACCATCACTTCAGGCAAGGAACTCTCCCCCGCGGAAATTGGCGAAGCCGTAGCCGAAGCCGGCTACCTGATGGTTGCCAACGAAGCCTAGAAACCCTTCCACCACCGGAAAGCTGACAATGAGCCACCAGGAACTGCTCCACCCGCCGGGCACCCGCGTCGTCGAACTCGACATCGAAGGGATGACCTGCGCGTCCTGCGTCAACCGCGTGGAAAAGAAGCTCGGCAAGCTCGACGGAGTGGCCGCAACCGTCAACCTGCCACTTGAGTCGGCCTACGTCACGGTCCCGGACGGCGTCACCGACGAGCAGCTGGTGGATACGGTCAACGCCGCCGGCTACAAGGCCCGGGTACGCCAGCAGCGCCCCGCAGGCCCGGAAGCCGGCACCGCGGCTGAGCCCGCTGCAATCCCTGCGTCCCTGCTCCGCCCGCGCCTCATTCTGGCCGCAGTCCTGACCGTCCCGGTGTTCCTGGTCAGCATGGTCCCGGCATTCCAGTTCGCCAACTGGGGCTGGGTGGCGGCGGTGCTGGCGCTGCCGGTGGTCACGTGGGCCGCGTGGCCCTTCCACCGCGCGGCCGCCATCAACGCGCGGCACTTCGCCTCCACCATGGACACCCTGGTGTCCCTCGGGGTGGCCTCGGCGTACCTGTTCTCGGCCTGGCAGCTGCTGGCGGATCCACGCATGACTGAGCACCCTGGCATGGAGGGCATGTCCGGCGGCCTGTACTTCGAGGTGGCGGCCGTTGTCACCACCTTCCTGCTCCTGGGCCGGTACCTGGAGGCCAATGCCAAGCAGAAGGCCGGTGACGCCCTCCAGGCACTGCTGAACCTGGGCGCCAAGGATGCCACAGTCCTGCGCAACGGCAAGGAAGAGAGGATCCCCGCCGACCTGCTGCAGGTGGGCGACGTCCTGGTGGTCCGCCCGGGAGAGAAGATCGCCACAGATGGCGTGGTGGTGGACGGCGCCTCGGCCGTTGATGCCTCGCTGGTGACGGGTGAATCAGTCCCCGTGGAGGTGGGGCCGGACAGCCGTGTCACCGGCGCCACCATCAACACGTCCGGCCGCCTGCTGGTCCGGGCTGCCCGGGTTGGTTCCGAAACCACCCTTGCCCAGATGGCGCGGCTGGTGTCGCAGGCCCAGACCGGGAAGGCGCCCATCGCGCGGCTCGCCGACCGGATCAGTGCGGTCTTCGTGCCGGTGGTCCTGGCACTGGCGGTCGTGACGTTCGTGCTTTGGCTCCTCCTCGCCGGCCCGGCCGCTGATGGCGACCACCTTCGGCAGGCCTTTACGGCCGCCGTCGCCGTGCTTGTCATTGCCTGCCCCTGCGCACTGGGCCTGGCCACGCCGGTAGGCCTGCTGACGGGCACCGGCCGCGGCGCGCAGCTGGGCATCCTGATCAAGGGCCCGCAGGTCCTGGAGGACACCCGCACCGTGGACACCATCCTGCTGGACAAGACAGGCACGGTCACCACCGGCGTCCTGGCCGTGGACGCCACGGCAGCCTTCACCGGTTTCCAGGACGAGGCCGTCCTCCGGCTTGCCGGAGCCGTCGAGGCAGCCTCCGAGCACCCGGTGGCCCGCGCCATCGCTGCCGCAGCTCCCGCGGTCCCGTCCACGGGCGCCACGGCCGACGCCGGCACGTTGCCATCCGTGCAGGGTTTCAGTTCCGCGCCGGGCGGCGGAGTGTCGGGAAGCGTTGAGGGCATGGCCGTGATGGCCGGGCGGCGCGGCTGGCTAAAGCAGAACGGGATCATTCTGGACGCCGCCCAGCTGGCCACGCTCGCATCGGCGGAAGAGGGCGGCGCAACGGCCATCTGCGTCGCCGTGGACGGGAAAGCCGCCGGAATCATCAGCCTCAGGGACACGGTCAAGGCGGGGTCCGCGGCCGCCGTCGACCGGCTGAAGGCACTGGGCCTGCGGCCCATCCTGCTGACCGGTGACAACGCCGCCGTGGCCGCCCGGGTGGCTGCCGCCGTCGGCATCGCTCCGGACGATGTCTACGCCGGCGTCCTGCCGGAAGGAAAGGTCGAGGCAGTACGGAAGCTCCAGGCCGGCGGTGCCACGGTGGCCATGGCCGGGGACGGCGTCAATGACGCTGCGGCGCTGGCGCAGGCCGACCTGGGAATTGCGATGGGATCGGGCACGGATGTGGCCATCGAAGCCGCGGACCTGACGGTGATGGGCAACGACCTCGCCCAGGTGGCGCAGGCCATTGAGCTGTCCCGGAAGACCCTGGGCACCATCAAGACCAACTTGTTCTGGGCGTTCTTCTACAACGCGGTGGGTATCCCGGTGGCCGCCCTGGGGCTGCTCAACCCGATGATCGCCGGCGCCGCCATGGCCGCCAGCTCGGTCCTGGTGGTGACCAACTCGCTGCGGCTGCGGAGCTTCGGCAAGTAGCCGCAGTCCCGGCGCTGCGGGCGGGGGCTTAGGCCGCGCCGTACCGCACCGCGGCACGCGCCTTGGCCTTGGCCGCCTCCGCCTCCCTGTCCTTGGGCGGGGCCTGCGTCACCAGCGCATCCAGCAGATGCTGCGTGATGTGCGCGATCTCATGCACGGCGTCGTCAAAGGCCTCCTGGTTGGCCTTTGACGGCTTGGTGCTGCCGCTGATCTTGCGGACATACTGCAGTGCGGCCGCATGCACTTCCTCGGATGTGGCGTGTGGCTCGAAGTTGTGGAGGGTTCGGATATTCCGGCACATACCGCCATGCTAGGCTCTTCCAACGCCTGGGATCGACCCCTTTTTTCATGGTCTCCACCCGGCGTCCATGGGGAGCCCGGCATGGGCAGGGCTGCCCATCGACACTGTTTGGGGGCCCGGGATAGGTTTTAGGCAATGGATCTTCCGGATGAGCCGGGGGGCCGCTGGGGATGCCGATCTGGTTCGGATCCACAACCTAACAAGGAGAAACTGATGGCTATTTGGGGTGCAGACGTTGAGCAGCTTCGCCAGCTCGGCAGCAAGCTTCAGGCAGGGGCGTCCGAGATCGAGACGCAGAAGTCCACTCTCACCAAGGTTCTGAGCAGCACCAACTGGGAAGGCCCGGACGCAACCAAGTTCCGCAACGAGTGGTCCGGTACCCACACCGCGATGCTCACCAAGGTTGCCGAGGCACTGAAGGAAGCCGGCTCGCAGGCCAAGCGCAACGCTGAAGAGCAGAGCCAGGCCTCCCACTAGGCTTACCGCCGCTGGCGGGGGCAGGGACACCAACCGGTGTCCCTGCCCTTTTTTGTTGCATCTTTTGTTGGCGTCCGACGCCGGCGCCTGGCTGTGCAGGTCCGCCTAGGGGACGGGTTCGACGTCGTTCGCGTGTTCCAGGGGTGATGCCGGAACCCCGGCGCGCTCTCCGGCGGCGGCGGGGGCCCGCAGCTCATCCACCCGGACCAGGATGACTCCGCCGACAATCAGGACTCCGCCGAGGAGCTGGATGGCGCCGGGAAGTTCCCCGAGCAGCAGCCACGCCCACAGCACGGCGAACAGGACCTCGGTGAGCGACACGAAGGAGGCCACCTTGGAGCCGAGGGCCCGGGCGGCCATGATGCCCGAGGTGTATGCGAGTACGGTGGCGAGCACCACCAGCCCGGCCAGGGATACCCACCAGGGAGTGGTCCAGGGACCAAGCGTGGTGTCCGCGGTACTGTACGCCATGGGCAGCAGGCCGGTGGCGGCAGCGAGCCACATGACCGCCGCGCCCGTCAGGAGACCGCCGGATGCGAGCACGATGGGAGGCAGGGTGTCGTTTTCCCTGGCCGTGATGAAGAAGTAGATGGCCAGGCACACGGCCGCCGCCATCCCCCAGAGGACGCCCACCAGGTCCACTTTCACGGCTCCCGTGAGGTCAAGGACCAGCACCAGCCCGGCCAGGGACAGCAGTGTTCCGCCGGAGGTCAGCAGCCGGGGGCGCCGGCGGCTGGCCGCCCACAGCCACAGGACGATGATCACCGGGGCAAGGTACTCCAGCAGGAGTGCCACTCCCACGGACAACCGGGCCACCGCATTGAAGTAGAACAGCTGGCAGGCCGCGACCCCGATGAGCCCGAACAGCATGATGGTGAGCCAGTTGTCCCGCAGCTGGTTCCAGCGGCCCCTAAGCGCCCAGGCGGCGGGCAGGGCGAGGATCAGGGCGGCACCCGTCAGGCGGGCGGTGACGGCCGCCCCCGGCGACCAGCCGGTTTCCAGCAGTGACTTGGCGAACGATCCGGACAGGCCAAAGACTGCGGAAGAGAAGAGCGCGGTCCCAATTCCGGAGGCCAGGAAGCCGGGCCGCCCGGTGGGAAGCCCTGTGGTGGTGTGGTTGTTGGCGGCAGGCAACGTCGCCTCCTGTCAGGAGTAAAGTGGGGTAATGCCCATGACACTACGCCCGAGTGCTGTAAGGAGTCAACATGGTTTTCGCCCCTGACACTGAGGTGGCGCTGCGGACGGTGGTAAACCTCATCAATACCGCCGCGAATGGCAGGGAAGGACTGTCCTCGGTTGCGGACCTGGATGCCTTCCTGGCCGCTGAGGGGTTTTCCGGGGGACGGGCCCGGGATGCCGCGGAACTGGAGAGTGTGCGGCAGCTGCGCCGTGAACTGGCGGCGGTGTGGACAGCAGATGAGGATGCCGCCGTTGACACCGTCAACCGGCTCCTGCGGGACGCGAACGCACTGCCTCAGCTGATGAAGCACGACGGCTGGGACTGGCATCTGCATGCAACGGCACCGGAGGCTCCCCTGGCGGACCGGATGAGTACCGAGGCAGCCATGGCGCTGGCAGACGTGATCCGCGGCAAGGAGATGGAGCGGCTGCGCACCTGCGAATCCGACGACTGCGATGCCGCCGTGCTGGATCTGAGCCGCAACCGGTCAAAGCGGTATTGCGACACGGGAAACTGCGCCAACCGGGCCCACGTTGCGGCCTACCGGGCCAGGCAGGCGGCCGCGAACTAGCAGGCCGGCGCTGCCAGCGTTCCGTTGTGCGCCGGTGTGGCCCTAGCGCTGGGGTGTGCCGTCGGCGCCGTCGCCGGATGCCGGCGGGTTCTGGCTGCCCGGAGTACCGAAGCCGTGGCCGGATCCTCCGTGGGGGGATGCCTTGGGCGCCGAGCTCAGGTTCACGCCCGAACCCTTGCCCAGGTGTTCGGCGTTCTCCTTGTAGCTCATTGAGAGCATGGCCGCGATCACCAGGGTCACGATGAAAGCGATGCCGGCCGCCGTGAAGGCGAGGTCGAAGCGAGGCGCCCGGGCGCTTCCCCCGGAGGCGAAGATCAACACTGCAACGAAGGCGACGACGGCCCAGAAGGCCGAAAACATCAGCGGCCCCTTCACCGAGGTCCGCAGCTTGCGCGGTTTTCCTTGATGCTGGTCAGCCACGGTGGTTCCTCCCTGCAGGCGGCGCACGGCCGGCCTGGTGTACGAATTGCGGTTTCGCACCCGATTTTCTACAGAAAGTAGAAGGGCGCTCCTCCTAGTTTACGGCTTTCCTGCGCCGCCCCGGGCATCGTGCCGCAGGGTCAGGCCGGACAGCACCCAGAGGACCCCGGAAATAATCGCCCCTCCACCGGCCACGCCCAGCAGGGCGTGGGCGCCGAGGTTGATGAAGAACGGCAGCAGCACCGCTGTTCCAATCCCGATGATCCCGGACGCTATCCAGTCGCGTGCCAGGACGTGGCGGCCCCTGTGCTGCAGGCCGCAGGCCAGCTCGAGGACACCGGCCACCCCCAGGCCCAGGGCGGCAATCACCCCGAACAGCAGGTCGCTGTGCAGCAGGAGCACCGCAAAGCCTGCGCCGGCCAGGACGGCGCCGGCGGCGGAAAGCAGCTTGCCGGGGAGCGACTTCGGGGCAATCCCCGCGGCAGGGATGGCACGGAGGGAAACCACGCCGGTGGCCAGGAGATACAGGCCGCCGGCCCAGCCCATGACCTCCACGGAAGGCGAAGTCCAAAACACCGTCACGGCACCGAATGCCAGGGCAGCAGCCGAGCGCAGCAGGACCGGCTTCCAAAGGTCGTTACGGGGGGCAGTTCCCGGGGCAGCGCCCGCAGGGGTGGATGGTTGCGTCACCGGTCCAGTTTAGTGGGGGCTGCCGGAAGGTCGAACCGGCACTGCACCCACTTTGCCTGCACTCAATTCAGGCGGAACCCAGGACCATCCAACGGTCGGACCGGGCGCGCACGCCCAGCGTGAGTGCCCGCGCGGCCATGTATCCCACGCCAAAAGCGGCCCACAGCCAGCCCAGCCCTGCGGCGCCGGTGGCACCGGAGAATGCCACCCAGGCCAGCAGCGGCACGTAGATGGCGATGTTCACCAGCCCGGCGAGGGCGAGGTACCGGGCGTCGCCCGCGCCGATCAGCACCCCGTCCAGGACGAAGACGTAGCCGGCGATGGGCTGCCCGGCAGCCAGGACCCAGAGGGCGACCGTGAGCGCCGACTGCACCTGGGGATCCGGGGTGAACAGGGCTCCTGCCCAGGGGGCAACCACGGCCAGCAGCAGGCCGGTCACCACGCCGAACCCCGCGCCCCATCTGATCATGGTGCCGGTCAGAAGCCTGGCCCTGCCGGCATTCGAAGCACCCAGCTCCTTCCCGATGAGCGCCTGCGCGGCGATGGCCAGGGCATCCAGGGCGAACGCCAGGAAGGAAAAAATGGTCATGGCCAGCTGGTGGGCGGCGAGGTTGACCTCACCCTGGGCCGTCACCACCAGCACCGTGGCCAGGATGGCTGCCCGCAGGCTGAGCGTGCGCAGCATGAGCCAGGATCCGACGCGGGTCATGCTGCGGATCCCCCGCCAGCTGGGCAGCAGGCTTACGCCGTGGCGGAGGGCGTTCCGGCGGACCATCACCACATAGACCGCGGCCATGGCCCACTGGGCCACGCTGGTGCCGATCGCCGAACCGGTTACCGACAAGCCCAGGCCATAGACCAGCCACAGGTTCAACACAATGTTCACGCCGAATCCGGCCGTGGCCACCACCAGCGGAGTCCGGGTGTCCTGCAGCCCCCGCAGCACGCCGGTGCCGGCGAAGATCAGCAGCATCGCCACCAGGCCCGGCATGGACCAGCGGAAATAGTCGACGGCAAACGTGCGGGCACTGCCCTCCGCGCCCAGCAGGTCGATGAGCGGTTCGGCCGCGGCGAACCCGGCCACCGCCAGCAGTACGCCGAGGAGGGCTGCCAGCCACACGCCGTCGCGCCCCGCGGTCAGCGCCTTGCCCAGCTGCCCTTCGCCGATGGCGCGGGCCACGGCGGGTGTCGTGGAGTAGGCCAGGAAGACCATTAGTCCGACGGCGGTCTGCAGCACGGCTGATGCCAGCCCCACCCCCGCGAGCTGGGCGACGCCGAGATGCCCCACGATGGCAGAGTCCGCCAGCAGGAAAAGGGGTTCAGCCACCAGCGCCCCGAAGGCAGGGACGGCGAGGCGGAGAATTTCGCGGGCGGGGGCGCGGGTGCCGGCCGCGGCGGCAAGGGCAGGTTGTTGGGGCACGCTGCCAGCTTAACCGCGCCTGCGGCCGGACCGCCTCCGGCATGACAAATCCCACAACCAAGGCAACTTAGTTGACACTTCAACTATATATCGGGAACAGTGGAAGGCATGAACAAGCAAGCACTGACCACTACTGCCCTTGCCGCCCTCCGCATCATCCTTGGTTTTCTCTTCGCAGCCCACGGCTGGCAGAAGTTCAACGAATGGACCATCGCCGGCACCCAGGCTTCCTTCGCCAAGATGGGCATTCCGGCCGCCGACGTCATGGCGCCCGCCATTGCGGTCCTGGAACTTGCCGGCGGTATTGCCCTGATCCTGGGGATCCTCACCCGCGTGGTGGCCGCCCTCCTCGTCCTGGACATGCTGGGCGCCCTGTTCCTGGTGCACGCGCCTGCCGGCGTGTTCGCGGCAAACGGAGGCTACGAACTCGTGCTGCTGCTGGCCGCGGCATCCTTCGCCCTGGCCCTCACCGGAGCCGGCCGGCTCTCCCTGGACCGCGCCCTCTTCGGCGGCCGCCCGGAGTCCCGCCTGGCGGTCCTCGCCTAGCGGCTCCTGCATGACCGAACGACGGCGGCAAGGCACCCACGGCGCCCTGCCGCCGTCGGACTTTTAAGCTGCGCCTTGGCTTTGTTGCAGCGCCAACCGGCCGGTAACCGGGGCCGCCAGTAGGATCGCAGCATGACTGAGTCCGGCCGTCGCAACTCCGTAACCCTCCGCTTCCTCGCCGCTCCCACCGACGTGGGGCACAGCGGCTCGGTGGATGCCGGCACGGTGCTCGAGTGGGTGGACAAGGCCGCCTACGCCGCAGCGGTGGGGTGGGCCAAGTCCTACTGCGTGACTGCCTATGTGGGAAACATCCACTTTGCCGATCCCGTCAACAGCGGGGACATGGTGGAGGTGGAAGCGACCATCGTCTATACGGGCCGGTCCTCCATGCACATCCACACGGTGGTCTCTTCCGGGGACCCGAAAGGCGGCCCGGCCACAATGCGCAGCCAGTGCATGGTGATCTTCGTGGCGGTCGGGGCGGACGGCAAGCCCATCCCGGTGCAGCAGTTCGAACCCGCCACCCCTGCCGAGATCGAGCAACGCGACCACGCACTGGCCCGGATCAAGGTCCGCGAGCAGATTGTGGAAGCCATGAACCGGCAGGAATATACGGACGCCGGTACGGCCGAACGTGTAACGCTGCGCTTCATGGCCGCCCCTACCGATGTGAACTGGGGCGGCAAGGTGCACGGCGGCATCGTTATGAAGTGGATCGACGAAGCCGCGTACGTCTGCGCGTCCCGGTACTGCGGCCGGGACACCGTGGCGGTCTTCTCCGGCGGCGTGCGCTTCTACCGGCCCCTGCTGATTGGCCATGTTGTGGAGGTGGAGGCGAGGCTGGTCTACACCGGGACCAAGGGGATGCACATCGCGGTCCACGTCCGTTCCGGCGATCCGAAGGGCCGGGAGTTGAACCTCACCACCTATTGCCTCACCGTGATGGTGGCGCGCGACGACGAAGGCAACTCAGTGCCCGTCCCGGCATGGGTGCCGGTCAGCGAGGAAGACAAGCGGCTCCACGCCCACGCCCGCGAACTCCTGGAGATCCGGGGTACGGCCCCGGGGAACCGCCTGCCGAACCATCTTCTCGCCGCAGCGGGACCTGCCGGCAGCGCCGCGTCCCGCACCGGGAGCGAAGGCTCCTAGAAGCCGCCGCCACCGCCGGCGTCGCCCGCCATGTTGGCAAAGCGGGAGTAGTGGCCCTGGAACGCCACCACGATGTCCTTGGTGGGACCGTTACGGTGCTTGGCCACCAGGATGTCCGCCTCCCCGGCGCGGGGTGATTCCTTGTCATATACGTCTTCGCGGTGGAGCAGGATGACCATGTCGGCATCCTGCTCGATGGAACCGGACTCACGGAGGTCCGACACCATGGGGCGCTTGTCCTGGCGCTGTTCCGATCCACGGTTCAGCTGGGACAGGGCGATCACGGGAACCTGGAGTTCCTTGGCGAGGAGCTTCAGCGCACGCGAGAACTCGGAAACTTCCTGCTGGCGGGACTCCACCTTCTTACCCGAGCTCATGAGCTGCAGGTAGTCGAGGATAACCAGCTTGAGGTCATGCTGCTGCTTGAGGCGGCGGCACTTGGCCCGGATTTCCATCAAGGACATGTTGGGGCTGTCATCGATGAACAGCGGAGCATCGTTCATTCGGCCCATGGTGGTGGCAATCTTGGACCACTGCTCGTCCTTGATGGTTCCCTTGCGGAGGTCCTGGAGCCCAATGGTGGCTTCGGCGGACAAAAGGCGCATGGCGATCTCGTTCCGGCCCATTTCCAGGGAGAACATGACCGTGGAGAGGTTGTTCTTGATGGCCGCAGACCGGGCGAAGTCCAGGGCGAACGTTGACTTACCAACGGCGGGGCGTGCGGCGATGACGATCATCTGTCCGGGGTGGAGTCCGTGGGTCAGCTCGTCGAGTTCGTAGAACCCGGTAGGGACACCGGTCATGCCCTCCCCGCGGTGGCCGGACGCCTCAATTTCGTCCACCGTGGACTCCATGACGTCCTTCAGCACCACGTAGTCCTCGGCGGTGCGGCGTTCAGCCACGGCGTAAACCTCCGCCTGGGCCTGGTTGACCAGGTCCTCCACCTCGCCGTCGGAGCCGTAGCCCAGCTGGACGATCTTGGTGCCGGCGTTCACCAGGCGGCGAAGCACCGCACGTTCAGCGACGATCTCGGCGTAGTAGCCGGCGTTGGCTGCAGTAGGCACGGTCTGGATGAGCTCGTGCAGGTAGGCAGGGCCGCCGATCCTGTTGATCTCGGCACGCTTGGTCAGTTCATCGGATACCGTAACCGCGTCCGCGGGCTCCCCGCGGCCATAGAGGTCGATGATGGCCTCGTAGATGGTCTCGTGCGCCGGGCGGTAGAAGTCCTGGCCGCGGAGGATTTCAACAACATCCGCGATGGCGTCCTTGGACAGCATCATGCCGCCAAGAACCGACTGTTCGGCGGCGATGTCCTGCGGCGGCTTCCGGCTCGCGTCCGATCCACGGGTTGCCTCAACAGGGTCCAGATGCGCGATTGACAAAGCTGCCGTCCTCCATTTGTACCGGGCGTGCGGCCCGGTGGTCCATCCTGTTCACGGCCTCCGACAACCGGATCCGCCACTCATCCAGGTCTACCCGCAGGCCCTGACAATCAAGCTCCGGGGTCCGGAAACCAGCTCCGGGCCGGAGTTATCCCCAATATCCACAGCTTTTCCACAGAGAGACGTGGGAGGCGGCGCAAAGGCCCCCGAAAACCGAACCAGGGGACCCTGTTTCGACTGTGGAGAACAGGTACCCCGCTACGCTAGCCGCCACGGCGCCACCCGCAAAGCCAGCATGCCGCAGACCCTGTGGATAACCTGTGCAGTATGCGGCATAGCTTGTGCACAGCCTGTGGGGAACTCTGTGGATACAAAACTTTTTTGGCCCACTTTCAGCGTCTGACCTGCGGAAACAGGAGGGCTTGCTTGTGGAGTAAATATTTCCTCCAAGGAATTTCATCCACAGGCGCTGAAGGGGATGTGCAGCGGCAGGAGGGCTGCAGGGTCCCCGGAGCGTCCCTCTCCGCAGGCCCGTGGTGCTCCTCATATTCCGTGCCGGAAGTTTGACTGCCGCGCGCCCGGCCCTGTATGCGCACACGTGAATATTGCTGTGGATAAACCCAATCTGGATTAAGCTCTACGTATGGGCGATCTCCTGCTGGTGCTGTTGCCGGCGATAGCTTTAGTGGCGCTCATCTGGGGCATTGCCACCGCACTGCGGCCGCGTGATGCGGGAACGTCGGAAGCCGACAAATACCAGCGCGAGCTTGCCGAGCGCTCGGCACGCCATTACGCAGCCCAGGTCCAGGCTGCCACCGCTGCCAGGGCCCGCCTGGCGGCGGCTACCCACCCCAGCCAGAACGCCCAGCAGCACAACCAGCAGCAGGAATATATCCGGGCGGGTGGCCAGCAAAGCAACCGCACCTGGCAACGGCCAGGAAGTACAAAGAACGGCTCATGAAAATGGAATCCCTTGTGGCCCCGGTCCTCATCCTGCTCGCGGTGATTGCGGGGGTCCTGGTGGCATACAGCGCCGCCCGTAGGCGCAAAGCAGCGCGCGGCGCCGCCCCGTCCCAGCCCGCCGCCACACCCCAGGAACTGGCCCGGACAGCTGCCGGGCGCCTGACGGAGGAACAGCACCGGCGGATCTACGCCCTGATCGCACAGGGCCAGGCCATGGCCGCCATCAAGCTCTACTACGAGGTCACCGGTGAAGGGCTGCGGGCGTCACGCGATGCGGTGGGCGCGTTGGCGGCCCACCCCCAGCCCTACGTGGGCAAGGAGCCCGCACAGGTCATCGAAGAGGACGACGACGAGCCGCAGCGGTTCCCGTACCGCTACCGGGCGATCGCCAGCAAAGGCGACGTGACCCGGGAAGTGAGCAGCAACATGCTCAATGACGAGATCTACGGAAGGATCCGCACGCTGGCCCGGAGCGGCGACACCGAGGCGGCGGCCACGGCGCTGACGCGGCACTCCGATATCTCGCTCAAGCAGGCACGGGAATTCATCGCGCTGCTGGACGACTAGCGGGATCCGGAAATACCGGCCAGCAACTGCTCGAACGGGAGGGATTCCAGCGGGGCGGACTTCCGGCCCGGCTGAAGCCCCTCCAGCAGGCGGGTGAACTCCCCGGCAGCACGTTCGATCCGGTCCGCGAGGGATGCCCCGCCTTCCTCGGCGGTTCCCCAGTCCTGGGGCCCAGCGAAGACGCCGGTGGCCGTAATGCGCGTCCGAAGGTAGCTGAACAGGGGCCGAAGAGCGTAGTCCAGGACCATCTGGTGCCGGTCCGTTCCACCGGTGGCGCCCAGCAGGACGGCCTTGCCATCCAGCGACTTGGGATCCAGGACGTCGATGAAGGACTTGAAGAGGCCACTGTAGGAGGCGCTGAAGACCGGGGTCACGGCTATGATTCCGTCCGATGCCTCCACACCCGCGATGACGTCCGCCAGCCTCGGGGCGGCGTAGCCGGTGACGAAGTTGTTGGCGATGTCCACCGCAAGGTCGCGGAGCTCGACGACGTCCACGGCCACCTGATAGCCGCGTGCCTCAAGCTGCCTCGTGGCGGCCGCTGAAAGCTGGTCGGCCAGCAGCCGGCTCGATGAGGGGACGCCAAGTCCTGCGGAGAGGACGGTGATGCGGCGGGTTTCCATGGCATTCTCCTGGTGCTCGTTCAAATCATTATACATGCGTTTGCATCTATACCGTTGAACTGCCGCAGGTGGCGGAGTATTCCCGGAGGTTCTGCGGGACCCTGATCAGAGCAGGACGGTTCCCTGGATGCACGTGGTCGATTCGCCGCCCACCCAGATGTCCCCGCCCTCAGCGCTCACATGGATCCGCCCGGCCCGGCCCAGCACGGTCCCCTGCGAGGCCACATACTGCTCCGGCGCCCTGCCGGTTCCCATCAGCCATTGGGCTGCACCGGCATTGAAGCTGCCGGTGACGGGGTCCTCCGCCATCGCGTCACCGGGCAGGAACGTGCGCACCTCAAAGTCGGCGCCGGCGCCCGGAGCGTGCGGACCTATGACGCCGATCTTCAGGTCGCCCATGGCTGCGTGGTCCGGCTCCAGGGCCAACACCTGCCCGGCGGACTCCAGCAGGACACCGATCCTTTCCGGCCCGTTCACCAGCCAGCACGCGTCGACGATGTCGCCGGGGGCCACCCGCAGCGCCGCTGCCAGCTGCCGGCGGACGGACTCCTCCACGGGGCCGGATCGCGTCAGGGGCGGCGCGGCGAAAGCCAGCCTCCCGCCGTCGCGCTTGATCCGGACAAGCCCCGCCGCGCATTCCTGCACCACGCAGCCGTCGGACTTCGGCACCCCTCCGCTTTCCAGCCACGTATGGGCAGAGCCCAGAGTCGGGTGGCCCGCAAACGGGAACTCCTCGCTCCCGGTGAAAATCCTGACCCGGTAATCGGCGCGGGGATCCCGGGGAGGCAACAGGAAGGTGGTTTCCGAGAGGTTGGTCCAGTTGGCGAAATGCTGCATGGTCGCCGCGTCCAGGCCTTGGGCATCAAGCACGACGGCGAGCGGATTGCCACGGTAGGCCAGGCCGGCGAACACATCCACTTGGTGGAAGGGGCGGGGGCGGGGGTTCGGGTTCACCGGAGCAGGCTACCACCGCACAAACGAAAGACCCCCGCCGCCGGAGTCCGGCGACGGGGGTCGTGACGTGGAGTGGGGAAATTACTTTCCTGCCACCACGTCCAGTTCGATCACAGCGGCAACGTCAGCGTGGAGGCGGACGTTGGCCTGGTAGGAACCGACCGACTTGATGTGTGCGGGCAGTTCAACCTTGCGCTTGTCGATCTTGCCAAGGCCAGCGGCCTCAACAGCGTCGGCGACGTCGCCCTGCTTGACGGTGCCGAACAGGCGGCCGGACTCGCCGGCCTTGACGACCAGCTTGACCGGCTTGGCGGACAGTGCAGCGGCCTGCTTCTGAGCATCTTCCAGGGAAGCGTGCTCGCGGGCGGCGCGGGCAGCCTTGATGGACTCAACCTGCTTCTCGCCACCCTTCGACCAGGTCAGGGCGAAGTTGCGGGGCAGCAGGTAGTTACGTGCGTAACCGTCCTTGACCTCGACAACATCGCCGGCAGCACCGAGACCGGTGACTTCGTGGGTCAGAATGAGCTTTGCCATGTTAGTTAATCCCTTCCTTAGCCGCGGCCAGCGCCGGAGTAAGGCAGCAGAGCAACTTCGCGGGCGTTCTTGATTGCCTGGGCGATCTTGCGCTGTTCCTGCACCGTGACGCCAGTGACGCGACGGGCGCGGATCTTTCCGCGGTCGGAGATGAACTTGCGCAGCAATGCTACGTCCTTGTAGTCGATGACAGTGATGTCAGCGGCCTTCAAGGGGTTGGACTTTGGTTTGGGCTTACGGAGTTCAGCCTTAGCCATCGTGGAGCTCCTATTCTAGGGAGCCCGTGGATATTGATCCACGGGATGGTGGTGGTCCGACGGCGGCAGTGCCTTGGGTGCGTGGCGCACCCGGGCAGTCCCGGCGCCGGGCCGTTATTTGGGTTTTAGAAGGGAGGTTCGGAATCGGGGCCGTTGCCCCAGCCGCCTGCGTTGGAGACACCGGGCGTAGCCCAGGGATCGTCCTGTGCAGCCTGCTGGTTGCCGCCGCCCCAGCCTCCACCGGAGTTGCCGCCCTGGTTTCCACCAGAGTTGCCTCCTCCGAAGCCACCGCCGCTGTTGCCGCCGCCGAAGCCGCCGCCACCCTGTCCGCCGGAGCGCTGGGTGCGGTTGACCTTGGCATTGGCGTAGCGCAGGCTGGGGCCGATTTCGTCGACCTCAAGCTCGATAACGGTGCGCTTTTCGCCTTCTTTTGTTTCGTAGGAACGGCTCTTCAGGCGGCCGGTCACGATGACGCGCATGCCCTTGGTCAGGGATTCGGCGACGTTCTCGGCTGCTTCACGCCATACGGCAGCGCGGAGGAACAGGGTTTCCCCGTCCTTCCACTCGTTGGACTGGCGATCAAAGGTGCGGGGGGTGGAAGCGATGGTGAAGTTCGCTACTGCCGAACCTGACGGTGTGAACCGCAATTCCGGGTCATTGGTGAGGTTACCGATGACCGTAATGGTGGTCTCGCCTGCCATCTACTGCCTCCTTGTTCGATCCTGGGTGAAGAGTGCGTTTCCTGCGGGGTAAAGAATGAAGACGGTGCTGAATTACTCAGCAACAACCTTCTGCTCTTCGGGGCGGGTGATCTTGGTGCGCATGATGGTCTCGTTAAGAGACAGCTGGCGGTCAAGTTCCTTGGCGGTCTCCGGCTTGGCGGTGAAGTTCACCACGGCGTAGATACCTTCGGACTTCTTCTTGATGTCGTAAGCCAGACGGCGACGGCCCCAGATGTCAACCTTTTCGATGGTTCCACCATCGTTGGTGATGACGTTCAGGAACTTCTGAAGCGACGGCTCAACGGTACGCTCTTCGACCTCGGGGTCGATGATTACCATCAATTCGTAAGGACGCATATGTGAACCCACCTCCTTTGGGCTAAGCGGTTACGGCATTTCCGTAACAGGAGGTTCATTTGCGATTCCATGCAATGCCTTGCCGCCGGAACGGAGGCAGGACGCAGCACAGACTTCAATATCTTAGTGCATTTGGACCCGATAGGCGATTCGCGCTTGACCCAAGGCTAGCCCCGGTGGAGGTGGGCAGCAGCCGCAGGTTCAGCCATGTGGAAAACCCTGCCGTCACTGGCGCCCATACCAATGCACTTTGCCGACAGGGGAGCGCCACGCCAACGCAGTGAGGTCCGTTACCTAATTGTGATTCGCAGACCCTTTTCGTGTACGGTCGTCCGGGGGCCGCCCCCAGCCGGCTCCAGTCCCGGATGCCGCCCAACTCTGCCGCGTCCGTGATTATCACCAGATTCCAGGCAGAGGCGGGGGACCCAAGCGTCCCGGGCACGGCAACGCGCCTGCCCTTGGGGTGAAGCCGCAGCACGCGGCCGAATGCCCTCATTCGAACCCGACAGCTAACTCCGCAGGCGACGAGAGGTAGCATCCCCATGCCCGCACCCCGCAAAGGCAGCGCCAAACGAGCGCACCGTTATCAAAATGAGACAGATCACGCCCGGACATCCCCGGCCTTCAAGTCCGGTGCTCCGGCCCGGGCGCGCCGCCGCTGGCCCCTTGCCGCCGGTCTTGCCGCAGCACTCCTCGGAGCAGGTTCCCTTGGCCTGGGCCTGACCCACGGTGACGGAACCGCTGACGTGGCGCGGGTGGCGAGTGCAGAGGATGCCGGCAGCGCCGCACCCACCCAAACTCCGGACATTCCGGTCCCCGCTCCAACGCCAGTCCCGGCAGTCGAGGCCGCTCCTGCCGCCCCTCCTTCGCCGGCAGAGGCACCGGCACCTGCCCCCGCAGCAGTACCGGCACCCGCTGCCCCTGCCCCTCCCTCCGAAGCACCCATCGCTGTGGCGCCGGCGGCGGCACAGCTGGCCAGCACCGGGACGCCTGCGCCCGCCGGGGTCCCGGGGAACTGGACCATGACCTTCGCCGACGAGTTCAACGGGGCCGGACTGGACACCGCGAAGTGGTCCAGCTGCTGGTTCTCCCCCGGTTGCGGAACGATGAACAAGGTCTCCACCAGCCCGGCGAACGTCTCCGTGGCCAACGGGAACCTGGCCCTGGGGCTCAGCTCATCCACCTCCGGCGGACTGGTATCCACTAACCCGAAGGGCGGGGCGGGGACCGGCTTCCAGTTCACCACCGGCTACGTCGAGGCCAGGATCAAGTTCCCGGGCAACGCCAACGGCCTCTACAACTGGCCTGCCTTCTGGACCACCGGACAGTCGTGGCCGGCCACCGGCGAGAATGACATCGCCGAGGTCCTGCAGGCCAAAATGACCGTGAACTACCACTCCGGTTCCGGCTCCCACAACCAGGGCGGCGTGGGCGGCAACTGGGCCAACGAGTACCACACCTTTGGCCTGCACCGGATGGCAAATTCGTCGGACGTGTACTTCGACGGCGTCAAGGTCAAGTCCTACCCCACCGACGACGGAAATGCCCCGCAGTACATCGTGCTGAATGTCGGCGCCTCCTCCACGAACCCGGCCTACGGCGCGCCGTCCCAGATGATGGTGGACTACGTGCGCGCCTGGCAGTAGCAGCCCACGCACCCAGGTGAAAGGGCGACGGCGGGACCTCCCGCCGTCGCCCTTTTTTGGCTTCCCTCAAGGTTGCCTAAAGCAACCCTCCGGGGACGATGTGATCCAGTACACTCTTGCAATGAAGCTCCTGTACGTGACGGAAAGCGTGCCCAACCGGGATCCGGAACTGGGGGATGGAAGCTCGATGATCCCGTACGAAGTGATCCTGCACCTCCCCCCTGGCGTTGCCGTCACGCTGCTGACTTTCTCGGGTCCTGTTCCGGTTCCGGCAGAGATCAGGAACCGCTGCGATACCGTGTACGAACTGGCCCCGCGCGAAGAACTTTCGGCCTTTGCCCGCTCCATGGGCGGCCTCACCGGATTAGGAAAACACCGGCGGTCCACCCCGTCCGCCCGCGCCGCCGCGGCCCGGTTGTCCGCAAGCCGGGACGCCACCCTGATCCATGGCCCCCATGCCCTCTTCCTGTCCCACTGCGTCACCGGTCCCCTGGTGCTGCAGACAGTGGACCCTTGGTCCATCCGGGCCGGCATGGACACCGCCATCGCCCGTACCTTCCGGCCCGCCTACCGGCTGCGCGAACAATTGGCAGCCCGAGCTGAACGTCAGCTGCCGCCCCGGGCCAGGCTCCTGACCGTCGGATCCCAGGACGCAGCGGCCTGGTCCGCCACGCTGGGCAGGCCGGTCACGAGCATCCCCAACGGCACGGCGGTGGCCACCGGTCCCCGCCGGGAGCGGAAAGCCCCCGTGGTGTGCTTCGCGGGCAGCCTGAACTACGCGCCGAACGTGGACAGCGCCACGGTACTGGTCAACAGGATCGCGCCGCTGGTGTGGCGGGAGGTCCCGGACGCCCGCTTCGTCATCGCAGGGCGGCGCCCCACACCGGCGGTTCAGGCGCTGGCCGGACCCCGGGTGGATATCCTGGCCAACGTGCCTTCCATCCTGGATGTGTTCCAGGGCGCGGATGTGGCGGTTTTCCCGGACGAACACGGCGTGGGTATCCGGAACTCCGTACTGGAGGCCCTCGCCGCGGGGCTGCCCGTGGTGGCCACGCCGGTGGCGGCGAGGGAACTTCCCGCACATCCGCTGCTGGCCGTTCGGGACAGCCAGGACACCCTTGTCCGCGAGGTGGTGGAGCACCTCACCGCCCCCAAGCAACCGCCCGGGCCTTCCCACGGCGCTGCCGGAACGGCCGCCGCAGGCGCAGTCCGCACCTGGGACACCGTGGCAGGCGAATACCTGGCGGAAGTCCGTGCGGCCATGGCCGGTTCATCCCCGGCGGGGGAGCTTACCCGGACGAACAGGCAACCATGACGTACGCGCCGGGGGAACTGGAGCGGAAGGGAGTCCGGGGAGCCCTGTGGCAGGGGCTGGCCTTCGCCTCGGGCAGGGTGATCGTGCTGGTGACCACGGTGGTCCTGGCACGGCTGCTCTCACCTGAGGAATACGGCCTCGTCGCCTTGGCGCTGGTGCTGATGGCCTACGCCGAGACCATCGCCGATGCCGGGGTGGGTCAGGCGTTGGTCTACCTGCCCAAGACACCGGTCATCGCCAGGTCGGCGCTGCTGCTTTCCGTTGCCCTGGGCGCAGTGCTGGCCGTGGCGGCCCTGCTCGCTGCTGACGCGGTGGAGGACCTTCTTGGGCTGGACGGCGTGGCCCCGCTGGTGCAGGTCCTTGGCGTTTCGGTGCTTGCCACGGCCTGCGGTGCCGTCCCGGAAGCCATCATGCGCCGGGACCTGAAGTTCAGGCAGCTCACGGCGGCTCCTGTACTGCGCGCCGCAACCATGGGAACGGTGACCCTCTACCTGGCCTTCACCGGCCACGGCGCCTGGTCACTCGCCGTCGGAACGGCTGCCGGGTCGGTCGCCTATGCCGCCACCTGCTGGTTCCTGGTCCGCCGCGAGGCGCCCTGGCAAATCTGGCGCGTGAGCAAAAGCGCCATCGGGGAAAATGTCCGCTTCGGCGCCCCCGTCGCCGGCAGCACCATGCTTGCCCGGGCGATCTTCGACGTCGACTACCTGGTCATCGGCATTGTGCTGGGCGCACACGCCCTGGGTCTCTACACCCTCGCCTTCCGGCTGCCGGAGGCCCTGATCCTGAACGTGTTCTTTGTGCTGTCCACCGTCCTGTTTCCCCTGTACACACAGGTCCGGGGCGACCGGCAGCGGCTGCGGGACGGCTACCTGAAGAGTGTCACCGTGCAGGCGCTCTACGGCATCACGGCAGGTGTGGGCCTGGCCGTGGTGGCGCCCGTCCTGGTCCCGGTCCTTTTCGGGCAGCAATGGGAGGAGTCGGTGACCCCCCTGGTATTCCTGGCCCTGTACGCAGCCGCCCGCTCCTTGGGCGCCGGGGCCAATGACGTCTACAAGGCGATGGGCCGGCCCGGTCTTTCCATCTGGATCTCCGTGGTCCGCCTGGTGGTCCTCCTCCCGGCCCTGGTCTTTGCCACCCAGTGGGGCATCGTGGGGGTCGCCTGCGCCCAGATGGTGGTGGCCGTGGTCTTCGCGTTCGGCATGCAGGCAGTAGCCGCCAAGGTCATGGGGACAAGGATGCGCCGGATGATGCGGGCCGCCGCTCCGGGCCTGGTGTGCGGCGCCGCGGTGGGCCTGGTGGGCCTGGTCAACCTGGCACGGCATGCCCTGGGACCGGTCCCCACGCTGGCTGTCATGGTGGTGGCCGGAGTGGGCGCGGTGTACGCGGTGCTGCGGTTCGGCTACCGGGACCTGCACGACGAGATCCTGGGCCTTTTCCGGCGCAACCACGAAAACCCGGGAGCGGCGGAAAGCCGGACCTCCTAGCGGGTGGCCGCCCTACGCGGCTTCCACAACATGGCGCCACAACCAGAAGTCCCTGTCCGCCTGGAGGGCGGCCCGGACTTTCCCGTTTCCCTGCGTCGGATCAGCCTCCGCCTCCTGCGCCAGCCGGTCGGCGAGCGTGGCGGTGGACCGCGCCCACGTGGCGATGACCAGCAGCGGGAGGAGTGAGTGGTCCACTCCCCTCATGCCAAGGTGGCGGGAAAGCGGCTCCAGCGCCCAGCCGCCCTTGCCGAAGGCTTTGTCAAAGGCCGCCATCTGGGCCTCCCGGGCGAACGCCTGTTCACTGGATTCGCTCAAGTACTGGAGGTAGAACACCAGGTCGTGCCCGGGTACTCCATCCGTGAGCGAGCGTTCCCAGTCCATGACCTGCAGGGCGCCGCCGGGTTTAACAAGGAGGTTCGGATGGCTCAGGTCGCCGTGTTCGATGACCGCGGGCAGTTGCGAGCGGCGCAGCGGGGCAAGGAGTTCGTGCGTGCGCCCAACGAGTTCGTTCGTCCGGGCATCCGGGCCGGCCAATCCTTCCAGGGCCGCCAACGGCGCGGCGACTGCGCGCTGGTACCAGTCCACGTTGCCGGCGGCGGGCTGGGTGCAGGGAAGTGCCCCCACGAACGCGGCCCCGGTGGCGACGGCGGCAGGAAGGTCCGCTGCCACCGTCCTGGGATCGAGCGGCAGGCCGGTCAGCGCGGTTTCGACCAGCACCGTGTACGGTCCCACGTCCCGGATTCCCACCAGTCGTGGAACACCGGCGCCTGAGTCGCGGACGGCGGCGGAGAGCTGGGCCAGCATGGCCGCCTCACGGCGGACGCCGCTGTTGTCCCCGGGCTGCCGCGGCACCTTCACCACCAGGGCAGGTTCGCTGTGCCGGGAGGGGAACACCAGGGCCACCACGTGCCGGGAGGTTGCGAACCGCGGGGTCAGCAGCAGCGTCTCCCATTGTTTGCCCAGGCCGTACTGGTCCAGGGAGAACTCGTCGAAGTGGTCCCGCAGGAACTGGTCTATGAAGCTCATTGCGCCGCGTTCCTCTCCGGAAGCCGCCCGGTGACGGTGCCCTCGGGGACCAGGAGGTCGAAGACGTGCAGTGCCAAGGCCATGTGCACCGCAGCCGCTTTGAGGGCCCCGAAGCGCACATCCTTGCGCAGGGCCAGGGTGTCCCGGATGGATACGCCGGACCGCACCGGAACCAGCCGGGCCGTCCGCTCCCGGTTGGGGGCGTTCCAGTACAAGGCAACGTCCTGGTACCCCCGGCGTTCCAGCGTCCGCTTCCACCCTCGCAGCGTCCGGGGTCCGGAACGCCGGAGCAGGGACCGGCTGGCCTCCACGCAGATCCAGCCTCCCGGCTCCAGTGCCAAGCCTGCGCTTTCGATCTGGCCGGGGCCCGGAGAGGCCAGCAGCACCACGTCGCACGTCCGGCCGCGCGGCCCGGTGTCCGGCTCGTCCAGCCGCACAGCCTGCGGGTCCAGCAGGCGCAGCGCCGATTCTGTTTCCGCACTCACCCTTCCGGCGAAGCCCAGGGTGCGCGGCTGCAGGACCGGAAGCAGGAACCGCCAGTCAAGGAGCCGCCACAGGTGCAGGGACAGGGCCTCGCCGGCGACGGTTTCCGCCGCGGCCGGGCTCTGGGAAGAGGGGCCGACGGCGGTGGTGCGGTGCGGGGCGCGTCCTGCGGTGGTTGCCCTCCCGGCAGCCGGGGAGCACGTGTCCCAGATGATGCCGGTAGCCACCCGCTGCACGGCCTCCACGGGCTGGGCCGCATCAACCACCCGGCTGCCGGGGAGCCGGCCCGCCAGCTGGAGGTAGTCGTTCCGCCAGGATTCCAGGAGCTCCGGGCTGTGTTCACCTTTCCGCTCGAACATCACCGCGCCGGGAACATCAAGCACCAGGAGCACGTCCGGGGCAGGGATGACGGCCAGGGCCAGGGCGTTGCTGATCCGTGCCAGGGGACCGCCGCCGGGGCCGGCCAGCAGCGCGTCGTACGCCACGCGGTCCATCAGCACCACCTTGCCCATGCGGCGGTAGAACCTGGCCAGGATTCCGCCACGGACCAGCCGGTACACCTTCTTGGCCGTCCTTCCGCCCGGAATCCGGTTGAGCACAGCATCAAAAGGCCCCGCGCCCCACAGGCCCATGTATACGTATTTGGTGGGCAGCGGCACGTCGGCGTGGAGTCTGTTCAGCAGGGTGGTCTTTCCCGCTCCGTCCGGAGCCATGACGCCCAGCAAAGGAGTATGCCCCCGGAGCCGGGCGCCCGAGCGCCTCAGTGTCCGTCTGACCGCTTCCATGAACGCAGGGTTCGCCCCGCCACTCCAGGACGCCCTCATCCGCGAGGCCATCGCGGGAGCATCCCCGAACCGGCCGGCGAGGACCAGGTTCAACATGTCGGTTGCCAGCCCCGCACCCACCCTGCGCCGGACCGACTCCGCAATCCTGCCGCCGTCGGCCGCCACCCTGGCAGCCGCCCGCGCAGCCTCCTGCCGCGCCGGCGTGATTCCACCCTTGTCCATGAACAGATGCAGCAGCAGCAGCCAGGCCTGGTCCGCGGCGTCGGGCATCCAGTAGGAGCCATGCCGGATCCTTCGGCGCAGGCAGCGGGGCGCCCACGGGGTGCGCCACTGCTGGCAGGAGCCGAACGCCAGGTCGGAGACGACGTCAAGTTTGATCCAGGCTCCGTCGCCGGGTGAGTAGCTGAAGTAGAACCTGTGGCTGCCGTGTCCCCATGCAAGGACCCTGCAGAACCCTGCTGCCGCCATCACGTCGTCGAGCCGGGAAAGGAGGTGCTTGTCCACGAGGATGTCCACGTCCCCCGCGGGCAGGGCCAGATCGTCCTCGCCGCGGAGCAGGAGCCACGGCAACCCTGTCCCGTCGAGGGTGTCGAAGACCGCTTCCACCCGGGGGTGGATCTGTTGCCTTCCGGCGACGTCGGGCTCCGTCAGGGCACCCGGGTGACCCAGCTCTTCGGGAACCGGAAGGTCACTGGTGATTTCCATGGTGCAATCCCCCAAATCGTCCTAAACCGCTGTCGCGGCGCTTGGTTCGTTCACGGCGTGTAGGCATACTGGGCCACCCAATCAACCTGCAGGTGCCCTGCCGTGCCGGCGGCCGGAAAGGTTGCTTTGGCGTCATCGGCGGTCTCCGCCTGAAGGGTCCAGCGCATGGGCGTGTTCGGCACACCCTTGGGTTTGGTTGTCTGGTCCACCAGCCCGCCGTCCAGGAACCACCGGACCAGGCCGGGGCTCCATTCGATGGTGGCAACATGCCACTGGCCTGCGCGGGAGTCCGAGTACTTCCTGTCGGCGGGGTCGAACTCCATCCCGTCGGTCGTGCGGGTCCCTTTGATGGCGGAGTTCCCGTAGAGGGATCCGTCCAGGGCTCCTTCCGGCCAGTCGATCTCCCCTTCGTTCCAGTCGTCGCTGGCCGGCCAGAGAAGGAACGCGATCTTGTAGCCCGGGATGGAATCGTACCGGAACCTCACCGAGTACCTTCCGTACGTCTGGCCGGTGTAGCCGAACGGAATGACGCTGGCCACCCGCGGCCTGCTGTCCGAGTAGTGCAGGTAGAAATCGAGGTAGCCGTCATGGACCGAAAGGACATCGTCGGGCGTGTACGTGCCAAAGCCCGATGAGTCGGAAAAACCGGAATACCCACGGATGTCCGGCCCGTACACCTGGCCCACGGCCCCCAGCGGGGCCGGGACGTCGAAGTCCTGGACCATGGTCTGCCGCCAGGACGGCAGATCCCCTTTCGGGGCCCCGGTAACCTTCGAGGAATCCGCGTGCAGGGCCAGCAGCGCCGCCCCTACGATGGACAACGACGTTACCGTGACGAGCGACAGCTGGTACACCCGTCCGCTACTTTCCCCAGTCAGCACGTGAAACCTCGTAGATCCGCACCGACTTGTTCTCAAACACCAGCTCGGTGCCCCTGGCCACGTTCAGGTCATGCTCGAGCGGGACCAGGACATCCTTGGGGAACTGGCGTGGAACGCCGGTGGATGTGCGCTGCTGCAGGTCCGATACCACCACGAAGACCCGGTCCGAGGGGCGCAGCCTGGCTGCTGCCCTGGTCTTGTCAACGTAGGCCAGCATGTCATCCCCGGTGAACGGCTGGGCGGTGTTGTGCAGCTTCGACGCAACCGAAACAAGCTGCCCGGTGCGGAGGTAGAAGGCGTAGTGCGAGCCGACCAGCAGCGGCAGGTGGTAGTTCGTTTCCACCACTGCATCGCCCCGGCCGACGTTGGAGTCGAGCCAGCGGCTGGCCGATACGTCTGCGGCCGGTACCCGGACGTTGGCTTCATTCTGGAAGTACACGGCCGTGAACAGCACGGCCATGACCGAGATGGCCGAGGTTGCGCCTACGACGGCCTTCCTGCCCGGGAGTTTCCCGGACCAGAAGAGCCAGGCCGCGCCGATGGCGAGCCACGGAAGGGCGAACATGAAGACGCGGAGCCTGCCCTCGCCGCCGTAGGACGTGCCGAAGAGGCCAATGATGGGGGTTGCCGCAAGCGTTCCCACGATCAGGGTGGTGCGGACGTTGCCCCGGAGGATGTTGCGGATGAACCCCAACCCGGCAAGCAGGGCGGTGAACAGGGACAACGCCAGGGCTTCGCGTGCCAGCCACCTTCCGGAGAGGAGGGACGGTCCCGGTGCGCCGCTGGAGGCTTTGTAGCCGGCGTTGGCGAGGAAATCGAAGCCGTTGAGCAGGCCGTACTTGTCCTTGACGAACTCGGCGTTGGGAAGGAGGTAGAGCAGGGCCATCAGGAGCAGCGCGGGCGCTACCCAGGCCGGCTTGAAGTAGCGGGCCAGGAAGAGGGGGAAGAGCCCCAGGATGGCCAGGTACGGGGTCAGCTGGTGGCTCATCACAATCATTGCCTGCAGGACCAGGACTGCGGCGATGGCCAGTGCCTGCTGGCGGCCGCTGTAGGTCCTGACCTCCTCCGGCTTGGGGGCCTCTTTTGAGAAACGGCCGGACAGCCGCTCCTCAAGCCTGAGCACCCAGGGGGCCGGGTTGCCGCGAAGGTAGGTGAGGATCAGCAGGCACATTGTCAGGTGCAGCGTGTAGGCGAAGGCCTGCGGCGAGTAATAGTTTTGGTTCAGCCAGTTGGAGAGGGCGAAAACCAGCGCACTCGTCCAGTAGATCCGCGGGTTCTTTGTCAGGGCCCGGGCGATGGCAAGCACCAGGGCGACGTTTATCAGCGCGAATACCGGCTCGGCCCATCCGGCGTAGGCCATGGCGTCCTTGTAGCCGCTGGATTCACCCAGGAACGCGCTGAACAGGAAGAAGCCGGGCCAGCGGTTGTAGATGTCGATGTCCGGGTCAAACTGGCCGGTGGTCTGGATCAAGTCGGTGACGGCTATGTGCTTGTAGGTCCAGGGCAGCCGCGGGACGTTGGCCAGCAGCCCGGCGGAAGAATAAAGGATGACCACCAGGCCCGTGATCGAGGCACCGGTAAGCCACCCGGAGTGCTCGCTCTGCCGGACGATGCTCCAGATGCAGAGTGCCACCACGACGGCCAGCGCCAAGTACCAGGTGACAGGGAAGGCGGCAAGCAGGCCCAGGTCGCCGAGGTGGGGGTTTGTGAGCCCTAGTGTGGCGGCCCACGTGACCATGGAGGCCAGGAGAACCAGCCAGGGTGCATAGGTTTTGAGCTCCGGACGTGGCAGCCGGGTTGCGGCGGCCCGGGGGCTGGGTGGCCCCGGCACCAGGAGGGCGGCCGCGGAGGCCAGCATGATGCCGACGGCGGAGGGCCGGGGATTCCAGAGCTGGAGCCACCCCATGACGGCGGCGGCCAGGGCAAGTGCCGTGGCGCCGGCGACGACGGTGAAGATCAGGCGGGCCACCGGGTCCACATTCCGGACCCACCGCACCAGTGCCCAGCCCGGAATGAGGAGGCACACCAGGAGTTTGGCGCCCGCAATGGACTCGCCCCCGACGTCGAACAGGATCAGGACCGCCGTCACGGCACCGAGCAGTGCCAGGACGTAATCGGAATACCCTGGCCTGCGCCGGCGTGAAGGGCGGGAGTTCATCGGGCCGGACACGTCACCCCTGATGAGAAGCGCCATACTGTTTCAACTCCTGGATTGCTTGCCGCCGGTGGAGCGACCCTCCGCCAACGGCCCCGACTGTGGACTGTTGTCTTAGCTGCCCGCGGCAGCCCTGCGCGATTGCAGATATTTGTAGGGGCCCAGGGCCACAGCCAGAAGCTGCAGCCAGACGAGCCGGTCGACCTGGGCCTCCAGCGAACTGTGGATCGGCGGCCCCTGGAGCGCCGGCTGGCCGGCCTGTTGGCGCCGGTTCAGGAACTCGAGTCCAACGCCCCAGCTCCTGGCCAGGGCCAGCCTCGCGGTACGGGGGTCCATCATCACCTTCGTCATCCAGGCCCCGAGGCCGTTGCCGTAGCCCCGCGCCTGTACCCGCAGGTCTTCGAGGCCGTCCCGGTGTCGGTGCCAGACAATGGCGGCCGGCTGGACCACCAAAGCGTGCCCCGCGAGGATGACCCGGGTGAACATGTCGATGTCTTCCCCGCCGCCCGTGGGAGTTCCCACCCCCAGGGCGGGATCGAACCCGCCGAGGCGAAGTGCCGGCTGGCGCCTGAGGGCGAAATTGGCTCCCGTACCGAAAGCACCGGGGCTGAACGGGAACTTGGGGAGCGCCGCGGGCGGGTTGGCGAGCGAGTAGACCTGCGGAACCAGGCTCCGTGACCAGCTGACCTTCGAATCGAAATAGCCCTGGGTGGGGGTGCGGAGCTCTCCCGCGGGAACCAGCCCCGTAACGCAGGCAGCCCCGGGAACGGCTTCGAAGGCGGCGGCGATCTCCCGCAGCCAGGACCTGTCCACCACCACGTCGTCATCGGTGAAGGCTACGACGTCTCCCCTGGCGTGCCGAAGGCCGGTGTTCCTGGCGTGGGAGAGGCCCGGAACGGGTTCGGTCACCAGCCGGACCCGCTGGTCCCTGAACTCGCGCCGGACCAGTTCTTCAGTGGCTTGCGTGGCGGGGGCGTTGTCCACCACCACCACGTCAAAGTGCGGGTAGTCCAGGGCAAGGATGGTCAGGAGCGCACCCCGCAACTGCAGGGTGCGGTCCCTGGTGCACACCACCACCGTGATGTGCGGGGTGGTCACCGCCGGCGGGAACGATGCGACTGGCGGCAGGGCCGCCAGGGCGTCCTCGAAGACAGTCCGATCCACGATTCCCGCCGGCGACGGCACGTCGACAAATCCCCGCACAGCCCCCGACGCACGCACCAGCAGCCGTGCCCGCTCGTATCCAGCATGGTTCTCCAGTTCAAAGCGCGAACAGTCCGCGAGGTCTTCCAGGTCCACCGACCCGATCCACCGCGCCCCCGGCCAGGCCGGCGGCAACAGCGACTCCATGGCGGGCACCAGGATCAGCGCCTCGCCCTGGAGATCCTCAAGCACTTGGCCGGCACCTTCGCTCATTGCACTTCCCTCCACTGTGCCCCGGCCGGGACCAGGACCACGTCCTCTTCCTCCGGGCCCGTCCAATGCTGAAGCCGGCGCCCCTGGAAGTACCCGGCCGCGGTGCAGGCCAGGACCGCGATGACCGCGCCGGCACGGCCCAGCCCGTCGGGACTGCCATCGCGCCCCCACGACTTCAGGCCGGTGAACACGGCGCGCGGGAGCACGCTGCGGACGTAGCGGCGTTCCGGGCCGAGTGCCCGTTTGTGGCCCACCAACTGGCTGACCTGGGCTTTGGACAATCCCTCGGCCCAGGACCGGGACATCATGTAGCGCCATGTCCCACGGGATGCGGGAACATGATGGTGTACCAGCGCCGCGGGTTCATAGACGATCCGCGAACCCGGCAAACCCATCCGGGAGCGGATGCAGATTTCGGTCTCCTCGCATCCCAGTGGCAGCGTGCCTTTGCGGCCCAGCGACTGGTTGAAGCCGCCCACCTGGCGCAGCACCTCAAGCCGGAAGGACATGTTGGCGCCGATCACGTTGCGGACTTCCGAAGCGACGCGGGGCAGGCCGCGATGGCTGCAGCCCACAATCCAGTCCAGTTCCTCCGCGAAGTACCCCGGGCGGCCGGATTCCCACAGCGGGACCACCTTCCCGCCCACACCCAGGACATCCGGATCGTCGTACAGCGCAACCAGGCGTTCGAGCCAGTCCGGCGCCGCCTCGGCGTCGTCATCAAGGAAGGCGACGATGTCCGATTCGGCGAGCCCCACGCCCGTGTTGCGGGCCCCTGACAACCCGGGCAGGCCTTCGCTCTCAACCACCGTGACGTCGTCGACGATCTCGATGAGCCGCTCGTAGAGGTCCTCGTTGTGGTCGATGACCACCAGCACCTGGTCCGGGGCAAGCGTCTGGTTGCGGACTGATTCGATGACGTCGAGCAGCATTCCCCACCGCTCGGAGGTATACGCGCAGATCACCACTGTCACGGACAGTGGCTTGATGCGGTCAAGCATGCCGGCTCACCGCCGCGACGAGGGTGTCATGCTGTTTTACGGCCGGGGCGAGGACGCTGTGCGGATCCACCGGAAGCCGTGGGAAGTGGACGTTGGAGTAGGTGTACTTCACGCGGCGGAGCGCCTCCGGGCGGGCACCTGCCGTGGGTGCCTCCCACAGGGTGCATTCCCGGGCCAGCGTGTGCAGCACCCGCCACCCGTCGCGGAACGTCTGGAGGTTGGATGCTCCCGAAATCCGGTCGAGCTCAAGGCTGGGAACCTCGGCGATCCTCAGCCCGCCCTTGGCGGCCCTGACGATAAGTTCCGTCTCGATCTCGAAGCCGTCCGACTGCAGCTCCAGCACCTGCAGGCATTCCCGGCGGAAGGCGATGTACCCGTAGCAAAGGTCCGAGTAGTTGCTGTGCAGTACAGCATTAGCGAGTCCGGTCAGCGCCCGGTTGCCGGCCTTCCGCAGCCGGGTCAGGTCTTCCGACCCGCCGCCGGTGACGTGCCGGGAGCCCTTCACGAAATCAAAATCGTGCTGGAGGGGTGCAACGAACCAACCAATCTCCTGGGGGTCCATGCTCCCGTCCGCGTCCAGCATCACGATGATGTCCCCCTTGGCGGCGTTGAAGCCGGCGCGGAGGGCCACACCCTTCCCTTTGCGGGTTTCATTGACCACCACCACGTCCGGGCGGAGGGCCTTGGCCACTTCAACAGTCTTGTCCTGCGAGCGGCCGTCGACGATGATCACCTCATCGACGTAAGAGGGCATCCGGCGGAGAACCCAGGGGAGGTTCTTTTCCTCGTTCAGGGTGGGAATGACCACGCTGATTGAGGCTTGTGGAAATAAATGTCCCGGCTCGGAAAAGAGAGCTGGAAGTTGGGGGGAAATCGACAATTGCCTCACCACTTCATGACAGTTCGGATTCTTGACAAGGCCGCCGGCCGTTATGGCGGTGGCACTAACGCTTCATCCGGTCATGGTCTGGTCGCTGACCCCCCAGCAAACCGTCGCCAATCCTCTGGCCGTTCCGGAAGACTACCCCCTACCTAATGCGGGTATCACGAGTAGTAGGTACTCACTTTTTACCTGGGGTTTACCCCCTGTTAGGCAAGTAAAGGGCTTGGGGGAGGCCGAAAAGATTAGGTATAGGGGGAACCGGGGTGCCGGGAAAACGTTAGGTAGGGGGATGGGAGAAACCCCTATTTAGGTATGGCACTTGCATTGCCCCAGCTCCTGTCCGGGCATACGCTTCTCGGTACTTGGGGGCTGAGAGCTCTTTGTGACTGGGCCAAACGGGCAGACGTTCCCCGAATTCTTCCTATGCCCCAGGAGTTCCCTTATGAAGCTCAGACGCAGACACTTTTTCAGCCGGACAGGCCAGGCCCTTGCCGTTGCAATGGTTCTGGCGGCCTCCATCCTCGGTTTGCCCGGTACGGCCTTAGCCGATCCCGTCTATGGCACGCAGAGCATTGCGTATTCAGGGGTGTCCAATCCGCCGACGTCGGACAAGCCGCAAAGCAAGCTGTGGTGGAATGACGGATCGTGGTGGGCCGACATGTGGAAGTCCGGCACCGGATGGAGCATCTACCGGCTGGACCGGGCCTCCAACAGCTGGGTGGACACCGGGGTGGTCAATGACACCAGGGGAAGCACCTTGGCGGACACCATGTGGGACGGGTCCCACCTCTACATTGCCTCCCACGTGGTGACCATCACCGGCGATGGAACACCCAAGCCGTCACTTTCCAACTCCCCGGCCAAGCTCTACCGGTACAGCTACGCCGGCGGCAAATACACGCTCGACAGCGGATTCCCCACCACCATCACCAACAATTCCAGTGAATCCATGACGATCGATAAGGACACCACCGGCCGGGTCTGGGCGACCTGGACGCAGGTGGCCGGAAACTCTACGTCGGGATACACCAACACCGTGTACATGAACGCCGCCACCAACAGCGGCGCCTCCTGGGGGACCCCCTTCGTCCTTCCCGTCAGCAACCCGAACCCCGCTCCGGATGACATCTCCGCGGTGGTGGCCTTCGGCAACGGGCAAGTAGGTGTCATGTGGAGTGACCACAAGGCCGACACCGTCTGGTGGGCCACGCACAAGGATTCAGATGCTGCCAACTCCTCCTGGAAACTGCAGCCGGCCCTGCGCGGCAACGGCCAGTCCGATGACCACCTGAACCTCAAAACGCTGCAGGCGGACACCACCGGCAGGGTCTTCGCGGCGGTCAAGACGAGCCTGAATGACATCTCCAGCGACAAGACGCTGCCGCAGCTGATCCTCCTGGTCTTCAAGCCCGGCACCGGAGCATTCACGCAGTCCACGATTGCCAAGACCGGCGACTGCGTCTCGCGGCCGCAAATCATCCTGGACACCCAGAACAACCTGGTGCGGGCGTTCCACACGGCACCGCCAACGTCGGTTTCCGGTTGTGCCTACTCCGGCGTCGCGGGAAGCATCTATGAGAAGACCGCGTCCATGGACAATCCCGTCTTCGGTTCCGGCCGCGGCACGCCCATCATGCAGGCAGCCTCGTCGTCGAACATCAATGACGTGACCACCAGCAAGCAGAGCGTGAACAACACCACCGGACTGGTGGTCATGGCCAGCGACAACGTGGCAAAGCGCTACTGGTTCTCGGACCGGTCGCTCGGCGGCACCCCGCCGCCCGCAGGCCAGGCTCCGGTAGCGTCATTCACCGCCAACCCGACGTCGGGTGCCGCGCCCCTGAATGTGGCCTTTACTGATACGTCCACCAATGCACCCACCTCGTGGGCATGGACCTTCGGCGACGGCGGCACGTCCACAGCACAGAACCCCAGCCACTCGTACACGACGGCCGGGACCTACACCGCCAAACTCACGGCGACCAATGCAACGGGATCGTCGTCGGCGACGGCCACCATCACCGTCGGCTCGGCACCACCGCCGGCAACCGGCGGCATTACCGTGGTGAGTTCCAGCACCTCCAACTCCGGGACTGCCGTGACCACTGCGTCATTGACGGTTCCTGCCGGTACCGCGGCGGGTGACGTCCTGGTCGCCTCCATCACCACGGACCTCAACCCGAACCTGACCGCCCCTGCCGGCTGGACGGCAATGGTCAATGCAAAATCCATCAACAGCACCTCGACCTCCGGTGCACGGGCGTTCGCGTACTACAAGGTGGTGGGTGCCTCGGATCCGGGAACGTACAGCTGGACGCTCAGTTCGGCGGCCAAGTGGGGTGGCGGCATCACCGCCTACCGCGGCGTCAACAACACCACGCCCCTGGACAGCCCGGTGGTGACCGCCGCTGACACCAGCTACTCGGCCACCAGCATCACGGTGGGCAGCATCACCACGGCCAGCAACGGCGCGATGCTGATTGGCGGGGTGGCCTGCGACTGCAGCGCACCCGTGGTCACCGCCCCGTCGGGCTGGACCGAACGCTGGGAGGCAGCGGCTGGGCAGATCGCCGAGCAGGCGGACAAACCGCAGGCAACGGCGGGGGCCAGCGGAACGGCCACGTGGACCCTGAGTGCCGCACGGGCTGTTGCCGCCTGGCGGACCGCCCTCAAGCCGGCGGCCTAGTGGAACCCATAACTGAATAGACAACTGAATGAATAACTGAACAAGGAGCGGCTCCGGCCCGCCGGCATGGCGGACCGGGGCCTATCCCCTTCTAAACACGGGAATTCGAAGTTATTTGCAATACCGCCGTTTGTGCCGCGACTTTAGTGGTCATCCGTGTCCGGCTAAAAATGAAAGTCTTCGCAAAGTCTTCCTGCGACCATTTCAAAAAATTGCCGTTCAGCATCCGCTTTGTGGGAGGAATTCCGCGCGTCAATCTTGAATTAAAGCTACGGGCGGGCCACAAAACCGAGCCCCTGAACGGGCTCCAACCGGCTTCCATGTTCCCCGCACCGGGAAAGGGCAGTACGGAACAATGCGGCAGCGGCTGCCGTGCGGGGCCGCCCAGTTGGCAAACTCCGACCTGCGTCCGGGCATTGAACCTATCCAGGGCGTACGCGAGAGAGCATAGCCCTCCTGTTCCGGCTTGGCGAGGGACTTTCGTCCCGGGTCATGGTCCTGAATAACTGGACTGCAATCTTGAGCAAGTCGGAGATGAAATCTTGATGGAATTCAGCAGGTAACAAGCTGGTGCCAATGTTCGTTTCGGCACTATATTCGCATTGTCGGCTCAACCCGCGCTGGGGAGCGTGGGTCGGCATCGAATTGGTCAGTTCAAGAATGCGGTCTCCTTCTTCGACGAATGGGGACACCATGGCGCTTATCGGGCGGAGCAAAGAACTGGACCGCGTGCTTTCCGTGGTCCGGGGGCCCAAGGAAAGCACTCTGGCAGTCATCGGCCGGAAGGGCACGGGCAAGTCCGCACTCTTGTCCGAGATTCCCACCCTGGCGGATTACCGTACCGTGTTCCTGACCGCCAGCGCCGCTGAATCCGATTGGCCTTTGTCCGGGTTGACTGCCCTCCTGAACGGCATGGACGATCCCGTCCTGAACCGGATCGCAGATGAACTCCTCCGGGACACGGCCGGTGCCTTGAGCGTCCCCGCCGTGTCCAGCATGCTGCTCGAGGGCCTGCACCAGCGCTCGTCATCACGGACCATCATCGTGATTGATGACGCAGACCAACTGGATCCCGGCAGCCAGGCAGTCCTTGGGTTCCTCGCGCGGCGCCTGGCCGGCACGGACATCGTCCTGTTCGTCAGTTTGCGGGAGGATCTCCCGGAGGGCCCCTTCAGCGGCCTTCCCGGTCTGCTGCTCGCTCCGCTGAGCTACAGCGACACGGTGCGGATGCTGGAAAGCGTGCCCACGAAACGGACCACGACGGCGGCCGCCCACGCGGTTGCCGCAGCCACGTGCGGCAACCCGCTTGCCGCCGTCGAACTCTATGACCGGCTCATTGAACGTCATGCTGAGGGCAAGTACGCGCTGCCCGTCCCGCTGCCCTCCAGCGGCAGCTTTGACGCAGAGTACGCGGCGCTGGTGGGCTCGCTGACACCTGGCGCGCGGAACGTCCTGGACCTGCTTGCGCTGTCCTGCCGCAGCGACATCTCCACTATCGAGAAGATCGACCGCGACGTATGGACAAGTGTGGATGAACTGCTGACCGCGGGACTGGTGAAACGGACCGGACCGCACCTGGGCATCGGCGACCAATTGCTCCGCGGTTACGTATTCACGGCCATGACCCCCGCGGTCCGCACCGCCAACCACCGCGCCCTTGCAGAAGCAGCCGCCGACACGGACCCCTATGCCCGGCGCTGGCACCTCAGCTTTACGGCACTGGAGCGCCAGACGCCTTTCCAGCTGCTCCGCCATGCTGTGGACCTGATCCGGGGCGGGGAGGTTTCCTTTGCCGTGGAGTACATCGAGCGCGCCCTCACCGTCAATCCGTGGGAAGCGGAGACGGCGGCCCGGCTCACGAGCGTGGCCGAACTGCTGTTCAACCGCGGTGAATTCGTGTATGCGCGGCGCTACCTGGAATGGGCGCAGCGGGTAACGCGCAATCCCGCCCTGATCCTGCGGCTGACCGGCTTGTCATTCGAGATCCAGTTTGCCCAGGGAGCCTCCGTCCGCTCGAGCATGGTGTTGCGTCTCGTCAAGGAATTCGGACAGCACGATCCGGCCTATGCCGCCAGCCTGCTGGCCATCGGGGCCCTCTACTATGCCGAGCGGTGGGAGCTGAAGGACGCCGCCGAGCTTCTCCACTTCGCCGGCGGATTCCAGGGGTCGGCGTCCGCCCAGTGCCTGGCCCTGGCCGACCGGGCCAAGGTCCTGATCGAATCCGTCAGCGGTGACACCGCAAACCTTGGGCGCAAGTACGATCAAACCGGGGCCACCCGCACAGCCGGCATCCTGGTGCAGGGGCGCGCGCTCACGTACGCGGAGCACTACGAGAGTGCCCATGAAGCGTTTGCCATGCTCCGCAGCTCCGCCGAGCCAGCCCACATCAACTGGCGGGAAACCGCAGCCCTCATGGCGGTGGACAACGAAATCCGCGCAGGGAATGTGCGCGCTGCCGTCAAGCTGATCGATGACCTCGAGCTTTCCGAGCCTGAAATCAAATACCACCGCGGGATGCGGTACTACTTCCGGGTGTGGCGCGCCTACGCCCTGGGCGATGCTGCACGGGCCCAGGTCTGCGCCGTCGAGGCCCAGCGCTACGCAGGGGCCGAAAGCCACCCGGCCATCATGGCCCAACTCGCCGCTTGCCAGGGCCACTTCGCCCTTCTGCGCGGGGACCTGGCAGAGTCTGTTGCCCAGTTGTCCCGGGCCGCCGAGATCGGCATGAAGTTTGGCAGCCCCACCCTGCTGCGCTGTGAGGCCGACCTGGTGGAGGTATTGATCCGCCTGAACCGGCACCGTGAAGCCACCCAGGCACTCCTGCGCCTTGAAAGCCGCTCCGTGGGTCTGCGCTCCCCCTGGCTGATGATGGTGGTGGCCCGCAGCCGCGCGATGCTGGCGGACGGCGAGCGGTCACTGCAGCTCTTCTGCCAGGCACTGGAGGGCAGGAACGGTCACACGCTTGAGCGGGCCAGGACGCTGATGTGCTACGCGGAGCGGCTGCATGCCTTTGGCCGGCTGCGGGAGGCGCGTGATGCGCTCCTGCGGGCGAAGGTGATGTTCGATGAGGCCGGCGCAGACGCATGGACCCAGCATGTGGATGCCCTCCTGCTGGACGAACGCGTGGAGCCCGTCCACCCGCAGGGCAATCCGGCCATGCTGATGCTCGCAGACCATGAGCGGGTCCTCGCGAAAATGGTGGCCCGGGGCATGCGCAACAAGGAGATCGCCGGGACGTTGTATGTGTCCGTGCGTACGGTCGAAGTGCGCCTCACGGCGATCTACCGCAAGCTCGGTGTCGAGTCCCGGGCACAGCTGACGGCACTCGCTACGGATAAGGGCTCGGCGGCCACGGAGCCGTACGTCCTGCCTGTTTTGTAGGAAAACCCCTGGATTTGCGGTAACCGCAGTTTCCACAGCCTTCCCCTGCAAGAGCCACAAAGGCCTTGCCCATCCCCTCAATACCCGGCCGTCTGCGGCTAACTTTGCTTCACGGCCAGAGGACAGGCGGCTACGCCGGAAAGGGTGACCATGGCAGAAATACCAGTAGCCAGGACCCAGCGCGCAGCGTTCGACTGGCCTGTTTCCCCCGCTGCTGCACAGCGGGCGGGAACAGGGCAGCAGGCGGCAGGGGAAAGCGCAGGAACCCGCTTTCCCCTGCCGTCGGCGGCCCGAACCTCCTTGGCAGTGAAAGTCCGGACCAGGAAGGCAACCGCGGCCTGGATTTCCACGCATATCAATCTTCTGAGGTGCACGGACGCCGCAGTGGTGATGGCCGCCGCCTACGCCGGCTTCCTCCTTTCGGAAGCAGGATTTTCGCCGGAGGGACCCAGGGACGGCGGAGCGGCTGCCGCGGCCGCGGCATTGACCGTTGCCTGGTTGGGCGCACTTGAGCTCTACCACAGCAGGGACCTCAAGGTGCTGGGCATCGGGGCCGATGAGTACAAGCGCGTGGCCTCGGCGACACTGCACATCTTCGGCCTCATGGCCCTCGCCGCGGTGGTGTTCTCCATCCACGGCGCCAGCGCGTTCGTGACCGTGTCCCTCCCGCTGGGCCTGGCGGCCCTGACGGTGAACCGCCACCTGTTCCGCCGCCGGCTCACCGCCGAGAAGGCAAAAGGCCGCCACCTCTCGCGCGCCGTAGTGGTGGGCGAACCGGAAGATGTCCGCTATGTGGTTCAGCAGGTCCGCAAGTCGGGAGCTGTATACGAGATCCTGGGCGCATGCCTTCCCGGGGCACGGCGGGGAGCCGGCCTGCGGGTGGAAGACGAAACAGTGCCCGTGCTCTCCTCCACGGACGCCATTGCCAGGACAGTCCGCCTGGTCCAGGCGGACTCTGTGATCATCGCCGGTCCCCTCCCGGGCGGCAACAAGTTCATCCGCGAACTGGGCTGGAAACTCGAGGAATCGTCCACCGAGCTGATTCTCGCGGCAACCCTGACCAACGTGGCCGGGCCCCGCGTCCACTGGCGGCCCGTAGACGGCCTGCCATTGATGCACGTGGACATCCCGCAATACACCGGAGCGAAGCACGCCTTGAAGCGGGTCATGGATGTCACGGCTGCGCTTGCTGCCCTCCTGGTGCTATCACCCGTGCTCCTGCTGATCGCCTTGATCGTCCGGCTGGACAGCCCTGGTCCCGTGCTCTTCCGCCAGGACCGGATCGGCAAGGACGGCCAGGTCTTCGGAATGTTCAAGTTCCGCTCCATGGTGGTCGACGCCGAGGCGAGGCTGGCGGCCCTGAACCAGCAGAACCAGGGCGCCGGGGTGCTTTTCAAGATGAAGGACGACCCCAGGGTCACGCGCTGCGGACGCTGGATGCGGAAGTACTCACTGGATGAACTCCCCCAGCTCTGGAACGTGGTGCTGGGCGACATGAGCATGGTGGGGCCCCGGCCCCCGCTGGACCGTGAGGTCAGCGGCTATGAACGCCACACCCGCCGCCGGCTCCTGATCAAGCCGGGCATCACCGGACTGTGGCAGATCAACGGCCGCTCGGACCTCCCCTGGGAGGAAGCGGTCCGGCTGGACCTCTACTACGTCGAAAACTGGTCCCTCGCGGGCGACCTGCTGATTCTTTGGCGGACGTTCCGGGCTGTAGTCCGGCCATCGGGCGCTTACTAGCAAATCCACAAAATGGGAAGAAAGTGACATGAGAGCCTTCACCAATCCATTCCACGCCACCCAAGCGCAACCTGCGCCCAAACTCCGCATCGCCGTCGTGGGCGCCGGCTACTGGGGACCAAACCTGGCGCGCAACCTCCAGGCCAGCCCGGACTGGGACCTGGTGGCCATCTGCGACCTGGATGTCGAGCGGGCGCGGAAACTTGCCGCCACGCTCGGGGACATCCCCTGCGTGGAGTCACTGGATGAGCTGCTGGACACCTTTGAGGTGGACGCGGTAGCCATTGCGACGCCGGCGCGCACCCACCACGGAACGGTCATGACGGCGCTCCGGGCCGGGAAGCATGTCCTGGTGGAAAAGCCGCTGGCAGACAGCAGGGAACACGGGCTGGAGATGGTGGCCGAAGCACATGCCAACGGGCTGGTCCTGATGGCGGACCACACCTACTGCTACACCCCGGCCGTCCTCAAGATGCAGGAACTGGTCCAGTCCGGGTCCCTTGGAGAGATCCTGTTTGTGGATTCCACCCGGATCAATCTGGGGCTCGTGCAGCCCGACGTGGATGTCTTTTGGGACCTCGCGCCGCACGACCTCTCCATCCTCGATTTTGTCCTCCCCGGCGGACTCAACCCCGCCACCGTGTCCGCCTTCGGCGCAGACCCGCTGGGAACCGGGCGGGACTGCGTGGGGCACCTGAATTTCCGGCTTCCCAACGATGCCACCGCCCACGTGCACGTAAACTGGCTGAGCCCCACCAAGATCCGCCAGATGGTGATCGGTGGTTCCCTGCGGACCCTGGTGTGGGATGACCTGAACCCCCAGCAGCGGCTTAGCGTCTATGACCGGGGCGTCAGCCTGGACCGGCAACCCAAATCGGCCGGGGAAAGAGCCTCCACCGCCGTTTCCTACCGCCTCGGCGACACCTGGTCCCCCGCGCTGCCCGAGCGCGAGGCCCTCGGCCAGGTGGTGGCTGAACTCGCGTCCTGCATCCGCAACGGCCGCGACGCCAGGACAGGCGGCGCATCCGGTCTCCGCGTGCTGTCCGTCCTGGAAGCGGTGACCCGCAGCCTGACCCAGGACGGGCGCCCCACTCCCGTGGCCGGTTCTGCCTTGGCCGCGACAGGCGCCGCGTTGGGTGGCTCCGGGGCCGAGTTGGAGGAAGCACTGTGAGCCGCCTTGAGGGGGCCAGCGTCCTGGTCACCGGCGGGGCGGGCACCATCGGATCCACTCTGGTGGACGCCCTCCTGGACGCCGGCGTGAGCCATATCGACGTGCTCGACAACCTGGACCGCGGCAGGCTGGACAACCTGGCCGGCGCCATGGCATCCGGGCAGGTTGAGCTGGTACAGGGCAACATCCAGGACCGGGATCTGGTGCATGACCTCACCCGCGGCAAGGACCTGGTGTTCCACCAGGCGGCCATCCGCATCACCCAGTGTGCCGAGGAGCCGCGGCTGGCCCTGGAGGTCCTGGTGGACGGAAGCTTCAATGTCCTCGAAGCGGCCGCGGAGCACAAGGTAGCCAAGCTCGTGGCGGCGTCCAGCGCCTCCGTGTACGGGATGGCTGAAGAGTTTCCCACCACGGAACGGCACCACCATGCGAACAACGATACTTTCTACGGGGCAGCCAAGTCCTTCAATGAAGGCATGGCCAGGAGCTTCCGGGCCATGACCGGCCTGGACTACGTGATGCTCCGCTACTTCAACGTGTACGGGCCCCGGATGGACGTCCACGGCCTGTACACCGAGGTCCTGGTGCGCTGGATGGAGCGGATCATGGACGGGGAGCCGCCGCTGATCTTTGGCGACGGTCTCCAGACCATGGACTTCATCCATACCGCCGACGTCGCCCGCGCGAACGTGCTGGCCGCCGGCAGTGACGTCGTTGAAGGGACCTACAACGTGGCCAGCGGTACGGAAACCAGCCTGCTGGAGATGGCGCAGGCACTCCTGCGGGTCATGGGTTCCGGCCTCGCCGTAGAGCACGGGCCCGCGCGCCAGGTAAACAGCGTGGTGCGCCGGCTGGCTGACACCTCCGCCGCCGCCCGCGACCTTGGCTTCAAGGCCGAAGTGGAACTGGAAGAGGGACTGCGGCAACTGGTCACCTGGTGGCTGCCGCTGCGCGACGAGATCGCCGCTGCACGGAAGGTTGGTGCCTGATGACTGCTGAACCAGTTCTTGCCCGGATCAACGTCATGAAGCCCTGGCTCGGTGAGGAGGAAGCCCGGGCGCTGGCTGAGGTGGTGGCGTCCGGCTGGGTGGCGCAGGGGCCCAAGGTCAAGGAATTTGAATCGCGCTTCGCCGAATTCCAGGGAGTCCGCCACGCGGTTGCCACGTCCAGCTGCACCACGGCCCTGCATCTGGCGCTGGTGGTCGCGGGAATCGGGCCCGGGGACGACGTGGTTGTGCCGTCCCTGTCGTTCATCGCCACCGCGAACGCCGTGACATATGTTGGGGCGCGCCCGGTGTTCTGCGATGTTGACCCGGCCACCGGAAACGTGACCGCGGAAACCATCCACGCTGCGCTCACTTTGGACACCCGTGCCGTGATCGTGGTGGACCAGGGCGGCGTGCCGCTGGACATCGACCCCATCCGCGAGCTGTGCGACCGGCACGAAATCACCGTGATTGAAGATGCAGCATGTGCGGTCGGATCCACCTACAAGGGACGGCCGGTGGGTGCGGGCGCGGATGTTGCCGTATGGTCCTTCCACCCGCGCAAGATCCTGACCACCGGTGAGGGCGGCATGCTCACCACCAACCGGGCTGACTGGGCGGCCCGGGCCAGGACCCTGCGCGAGCACTCGATGAGCGTGTCCGCTGCGGACCGGCACGGTTCACTGCTCGCTCCGCCGGAGTCTTACCTTGAGGTGGGGTTCAACTACCGGATGACGGACCTGCAGGCCGCCGTCGGGCTGGTGCAGCTGGGCCGGCTGCCGGAGGTGCTGGCACGGCGGCGGGACATCGCAGCGCAGTATGTTGCCGGGCTCTCGAGGGTGCCGGGCCTGCGGCTGGTGTCGGATCCTCCTTATGGCACCACCAACTTCCAGTCGTTCTGGGTGGAGGTCCTGCCGAACTTTGGGACTACGCGGGACGGATTGATGGAGCTCCTGGCGGAAGCCGGCATCTCGGCCAGAAGGGGGATCATGGCGGCGCACCGCCAGCCCGCCTACCGGTGGCGGAACGCGGGCCGGGCCCTGCTGCAGCAGACGGAGCGGCTCAATGACAGGACGCTGATCCTCCCCGTCTACCACGAACTCGACGACGAAGGGCTGGCCAGGATTATCAGCACCATCCGGGCTGCGGCCGCCGGGATGCGCACATGAGTGAGCTGATCCTGATAGCTGCCAGCGGCCTGGCCCGCGAAGTCCTGGCGATGGTGCGCAGCAGCGGCCAGTACGACGTCGTCGGCCTGCTTGATGACGACAAGGAAATGGCGGGCGTGACCGTGGACGGGGCGCCCGTGCTCGGGACCATCGACGACGCCGCGAAGTACACGCACGCGTTCGTCCTGGTCTGCATCGGCTCCGGCCGGGTCCGTGAAGCTGTGGTGGAGCGGTTGACCGCGCTGGGCCTCACCGAGGCCCGTTATGCCATCGCCGTGGATCCCTCCGTCCAGTACCCGGAGGGGTGCCGTGTGGGGAGGGGCAGCATTCTGCTGCGGAACGTCACACTCACTGCGGCCGTCACGCTGGGCTCGCACGTGGTCGCCATGCCGTCGGTGACATTCACGCACAACGACGACGTGGCCGACTTCGCCACATTCGCTGCGGGAGTGTCGCTGGGCGGCGGAGTCCGGATCGGCCGGGGAGCGTACCTGGGCATGAACGCCAGCGTGCGTGAACGGACGTCCGTGGGGGCCTACGCCACGGTGGGTATGGGCGCGGCGGTCCTCAGCAACGTTCCCGATGGCCAGACGTGGGTGGGTGTGCCGGCGCACGAAATCAACGGGGAGAACTTCAAGTTTCGGGGGATGTCATGAGAACCGGGATAGACGTACAGACCATTCCACTGGTGGACCTCGCCGCCCAGCAGGCGGAGGTCCATGAGGAAGTCATGGCGGAACTGGCTGACGTCTTTTCCACGGCTTCCTTTATCGGCGGACCGGCCGTTGCAGATTTTGAGGCCGCGTACGCCTCGTTTGTGGGCGCCGGGCACTGTGTCGGCGTTGCCAACGGAACCGACGCCCTGGAACTTGCCCTGCGGGCCGGGGGCGTCTGCCCCGGCGGGGAAGTGATCATCCCCGCGAATACCTTCATCGCAACGGCAGAGGCAGTCAGCCGCATCGGGGCAGTCCCGGTACCCGTCGACGTCGACCCCCACTACCTTCTGATTGATCCGGACGCCGTGGCGGCCGCCGTCACGTCCAGAACGCAGGCCATAGTGCCGGTCCATTTGTTCGGGCAGACCGCGTTCGTGGAGCGCCTGGTGCCCATCGCGCAGTCCTGCGGTGCCGTGATCATCGAGGATGCTGCACAGTCGCAGGGTGCAACACGCTTTGGAGCCCAGGCCGGTACATTGGGCGCGGCGGCAGGAACCAGCTTCTACCCTGGCAAGAATCTTGGCGCCGCCGGGGATGCCGGAGCGGTGCTGACCGACGATCCCGGCCTCGCGGCGCGCGTCCGACTGCTGGGCGCGCACGGCAGCTCAGAAAAGTACCGGCATGAGGCCATTGGGTTCAATTCGCGGCTGGACACGGTCCAGGCAGTAGTCCTCAAGGCAAAGCTTGCCAGGCTTCACGCATGGAACCAGCGGCGGCGCGCAGCCGCGGAACGGTACGCGGCGCTTCTGGCCGGCGTGCCGGGGGTTGACATTCCGCAGGAGGCGCCCGGAAACGCGGATGTGTGGCACCTGTACGTGGTCCGGGTCCAGCACCGGGATGCGGTCCTCCGGGCGCTGCACGCTGCCGGGATCCACGCCGGCATCCACTACCCCGTCCCGGTTCACCTCAGCGAGGCGTACGCCGGCGGTACTTCCGGTTCGTTCCCTGTTGCCGAAGAAGCCGCCCGCCGGATCCTGTCGCTGCCGCTGTTCCCGCACATCACCGCGGAACAGCAGCAGCGGGTGGCAGAGGTGCTGGCAGATGCTGTGAAGACATCATGACGGCACCCGCGCCCCGCCCCGGAGCTTCCAGTGCATTCGGCTGGAGTGTCCTGAATACGGTACTTTCCCGGCTGGGCACGCTGGGCATCGGCATTGTCCTGGCCCGTGTGCTGGGACCGGAGTCATTCGGCACCTTCGCGGTGGCGCTGGTGGCACTCATGGCGGTGTTGAGCTTCAACGAACTCGGCGTTTCCCTGGCCATCGTCAGGTGGCCGGGAGATCCGGCCCGGATCGTGCCCACCGTCAACGCCATTTCCGTGGCGGGAAGCACCTTGTTCTGCGGGGCGGCCATTGTTGCCGCCCCGGCTTTTACCGCCGCCGTGGGAGATCCACACGCCACGGACGTCATCAGGGTCTTGATCCTCAGCGTCCTGATCAACGGCGTGGTGGCTTCCCCGGCCGCATTGCTTCAGCGGGATTTCCGCGAAAAGACGCGGCTGGGGATCGACCAGGTGAATGTTTGGGTGGGGGCCCTGCTGTCCCTGGTCCTGGCTCTTGCGGGCATGGGAGCGATGGCGCTGGCAGTCGGCCGTGTGGCCGGCAGCCTGCTTGCCGCCGTGATGTTCCTTCGGGCGTCCCCTGTCCCCTACCGGCTGGGCCTGGACCGGGAGCTGGTCATGCCACTGCTCCGGTTCGGGCTGCCCCTGGCGGGCACGAGCATCATCTTCTTCGCGGTCGGCTATAGCGACCAGGTGGTTGGAGGCTCCATCCTAGGGAGCACTGCTTTGGGTTTCTACGTATTGGCTTTCAACTTATCCAATTGGCCCGTCAGTATCCTCGCCCAGCCCCTGCGAAGGGTGGCGCCCGCTGCATTCTCAGCGCTGCAACGTGACAGCGCTGAATTGAACAACGCTGTGATATCAACACTGGGAGTACTCGCCGCTGCAACATTACCGGCGGTTTCATGTCTTGCGGGAAGTGCCATTCCCTTAGTGGACTTCATCTACGGACGGGTTTGGCTGCCAGCTGCGGCAGTGCTCCCGTGGCTACTAGTTTCTGCAATTTGCAGGGTCTTTTGTGATCTCTCCTATGACTATTTAGTAGTCCGTGGCAAGTCTGGGACGGTATTTTCGGTTCAGGCGGTGAGCTTGGTTGTACTGGTACCCATGCTCGTTGGAGGGGCACTGTGGAACGGGGTTTTGGGACTCGCCATGGCCCAAGCCGCCGTGGCATTGGTGGTGGTGCTGCCCCTCTATGGCTGGCAGTTGTCCCGCAGCGGGGTTTCGTTGACCGGAGCGGTCTCTATGCTCTGGCTGCCGCTGTTGATATCACTGGCAGTTGGCGCATGTTCCTTTGGACTGACCTCCTTCATGGCCTTTAACCTCTGGACTCTTCCCCTTGCCGGTCTCCTTGCCGGAGGAACAACATGGGCTCTGCTTCTTATCCGCCGCAAGGATGTCCGGATATTGCTTAGTGTGGGGCGAGTACCGGCCGTACACCCGGCTCAACTGGATAGGCGAGCGACGACAAAATGAGAGTACTTGTTTACGTTCACGACCTGGGTGTCGGCGGCAGCCAGCTGAACGCCATAGAAATTGCCAGTGAACTTCGTTCCAAGGGACACGACATCATTATCTACGGCCGCCCAGGACCCCTGGTGAAAACAATAAAGAACCTGGACCTGGAATTCGTGCCTGCCGGTGAACCCGGCTGCCGTCCCTCGGTTAGAGCGACACGGGAACTGGTTACAATCGCAAAGACACGAAGCGTGGATATCTTGCACGGTTACGAGTGGCCACCAGCGCTGGAGTGCTATATGGCGGCCAGACGACTGGAACGGACAGTCGCTGTAGCAACGGTCATGTCTATGCGCGTAGCCCCTTTCATTCCGGGTCACGTGCCACTGGCAGTAGGTACGGAACTCATCCTGGAGCGTGAAAGGCGTTTTGGTCGCACGAACATCGCCCTGATCGAACCCCCAGTCAACACCCACAGCAACGCGCCAGGACTAGAACTGGGACAAAAAGAATTTCGGCGCAGGTGGGGATTGGAGGACGGCACCTACATTGTTGCCATCGTGTCCCGTTTAGCGCGGCAGTTAAAGCTGGAGGGCATTCTGTCAGCGATGGAGGCAGTGGCCCGTCTGGCGCCCACGGTCCCGGTATCGCTAGTTATAGCCGGAGATGGGCCGGCCCGCGAAATAGTTCAGGAGTACGCCGACGAGATGAACCATCGGACGGGTAAACCGACAGTCGTCTTGACAGGGGAACTCCCCGATCCGCGCCCACTTTACGATATTGCGAACATATGCCTAGGAATGGGAGGCTCCGCACTTCGTGCGATGGCCTTTGCCAAACCATTGGTTGTTCAAGGCGAGGGCGGCTTCTGGGAACTGCTCACTCCTTCGACCCTCCCCACCTTCCTACAGCAGGGGTGGTTTGGCGAAGGCACTGATCCAGCGGGCGGAGCCGACAAACTCTGCAGTCTTCTCAAGGGTTTGCTTTCAGAAGAACAACGGCGCCAGCATCTTGGTGACTTTGGACGGCGACTCGTGGAAGAAAGATACTCATTGTCGATGGCGGGCGAGCGCCAACTGGCGATATATGCCGATGCCGTGAATCCCAGCGATCAAGGAAGGCTCTTTCTGGAGAATGCGTTGGCTGCAGGCAGGTATGCAATCTATGAAGCGCGCCGACGGGCTTCCCGTTTCATGGGATTGGAAGCCTCCGACGACTTCAACACCCGACCGCTGGGCGGCAACCGGCGTTCGGGTAAGTCTCAGGCTAGGAGCATCCAGTGACTCAGCAGACCATTGTCTGGATCGCAGGGACCGGCTGGGACGCTGTCCCCGGTACAGACAAGCGACTCGTTCAGGCCCTACCACCTGATCAGCACGTTCTATGGATTGATCCGCCTGTGCCTGTCAGAAATATGAAGGGTCTGGCTGCACTGACCTCTGCGGGAAAAAGCCCGGACGCGGTAGCGCAGAATGTTTTGCGGGTAAAGGTGTCGGCTTTGCCTGGCGTAACCCGGTTTGGCGTCCGAAGAGTCACTGGCGTATTACTTAGCAGGACCATTCGACGGGCGCTGTCGGGATCTGGACGCAGAGCGAGCGCTGTCGTGGTGGCCTTCCCCCTGGCCCGTTTCCCCCAGTGGGCAGACACGCAAAAGATTCTTTACGTGACTGATGATTGGCTTGGTGGATCCTCCCTCATGGGTTTCTCCCGCAATGAAGTCAAGCGGGTGTTGGTCAAGAATCTGCGGGAGGCTCACAATGTTGCTGCAGTATCGGAGTACCTCAGCAGCGAACTTCGACAGATCCGGCTTTTACGGGAGGACGAGGGGCCCGAACCGCCTTTTACTCTGCTTCCGAACGGGTGTCAGGAAGCAGAGCGCACGGGTTTGCAGTCAGATCCCCAACCGATCGCCGGTCTCGTGGGCCAGCTCAACGAGCGGCTGGATCTCGACGTTCTGGAGGCTGTTCAAGCGAAGGGGGTCAGGATCATGGTCATTGGGCCCCGGGCTGACCGTGATCCGGAGTTTGGACGACGACTCGACCGATTCCTTGCAGCTGCCAATGTGCAATGGTTGGGTCGCGTCGCTCCCGAAGATCTTGCATTTCACCTCCGCCAGCTTGGCGTGGGCCTTACGCCTTACGCTGACACGAGATTCAACCGCGCGAGCTTTCCACTCAAGACCCTTGAGTACCTTGCAGCAGGAGTACCTGTCGTTTCGACGGATATACCTGCTGCCCGCTGGCTGAGCACGGAGCATGTAGAGATCAGCGCCACACCTCAAACATTTGCCCGGAACGTTGTGCACGCACTGTCAAAGCCCGCAGACCTCATCCAAAGACAGCAGTGCCGTGATTTCGCTGCGAATCACTCATGGGCAATGAGGGCAAGGCAATTCCTGGATCTCCTGGAAGCCGGAAGCAGGAATCAAGCTCTCTTAGGCCCAAAGGAGTCCTGACAGTGGTCCAACATCGCCTGTCTCTCGCCATAATCACGCCCAGTTACTCAGAGGATCTGGAACTATGCCGCGACCTCACTGAATCGGTGACCAGGTTCACTGGCGAGACTGTGAAACACTTCGTGCTGGTTCCTGGCAAAGACAAAAGGGCCTTTGAGCAGATAGCAGGACCACGTACTGTACTGCAGGACGTGCGGAGCTATCTTCCTCCCACATTGGTCAAGGTGCCCTATTTCAACTGCTGGCTGAACCTGCGTCAGCCCTTTCCGCCGGTACGCGGTTGGGTTGCCCAGCAGATCGTCAAATTGGCTGCAGCGGCAGCAATGGACACGGACGTGGTCCTGCTCGTGGATTCCGACGTTCTGTTGATAAGGCACATTGACGCAGGATCATTCGCGCCAGGAGGTGAACTGGAATTTTTTGAGGCTCCCGACGGCATCAATGAGTCGTTGCCCCGCCACCACCTCTGGCACGCAGTAGCCAGAAGGCTTCTGGGCCTTCCTCCGGTGAGCAGGTCATTGATGCCTGATTACATCTGCTGGCCTTGCGCTTGGAGCCCTTCAATAGTCCGCGAAATGCTTCAGCGAGTGGAGTCGGTAACCGGCAAACCGTGGGCCACAGCAATCGGGGGAGAGTTGCATTTTTCGGAGATGATCCTATACGGCGTGTACGTCCGGGAAGTTTTGAGTAGAAAAGAAAAGCCGCCAACCACCACATCCATGCGGTGCCTGAATTATTCAGAGGAATCGCCCCTTGATGAGTCAGCCCTCAAGGTCCTGGTACAGCAAGCAGGGCCAGAAGACATCGCAATAATGGTGTCTGCGAAGTCCGGAACACCACTATCAGTCCGCCGCCGTATCCTCGGCGGATTCCCGGTCCCTGATGTCTGAGGCCCTCGCGTGTTGGGCATGGTTGAGGTTATTCCTGCGGTAGGTCGGAAGCCGCCAGGGTTGAGGTAACGGCTGAGCGCGTTTGCGCGAGCGCTACCCGGTCGCAGCCGACGACGCCCCCATCCTCTTCAACCTGCCCGACTACCCACAACCGTGAACGATGGCCGGCGGCAAATCATCGTCGAAACTGATGAGCCACTAGGCTGCCCGAGCTGCGGAGTCATCACCGCCCGCCGTGAAGAACGCCATCTGGAGCGACTCCGAATATTCCTGTCGCTGGGCCCGTGGACGTCCGCTGGTCCACGTATCGGTGGCACTGCGACGAGTTGGCCGGCGAGCGGCTTTCGTTCTTCGAATCCACGCCGCCGCTCCCGGGCCGGGCCCGGTACACGAGATAGCTCCGAGACCCGCTCTTGGAATCGGTCATCCGCTCCGGCAGCGCCGTGTCGAAGACGACCTTCTGATTCGCCGTGACTCGGTCGATGGCCGGTGCCGCCATCACAGAAGACCATGCGGGAAGAGATCGGAAACGAGCTGTCGAAATGCTGCAAACGCATCCGTCACCCGTGCTGCGGCCCTGGCCGTAGTTTCGCCCCCGGTCCGGCTAGCGCATGACCCGAAGTAAACGTCGTTCGAAGGCACCAAGTGTTCGGGTACAGTAAGACACATTTGGCCGCATCAGGAACACGGCCCAAGCGCATTGGACGTCAAAAGCTGGACGCGCTGGCGGTTATGTCCGACGGCGACGACGCTGCAGTCCGGACACGTACCGACATCGTGCCCTGCCTCGTCAACTACCGATTTGATGAGTGACTGAGCGATTCCCCATCCGTGGCCGACAGGGTCCGGCTTGACCTGCGGGTTACGGGACCCGAGGCTTGCGTATGGACAAACTCCTTATCTGGCGAAAACGCAGGGATAAGCAAGGATGACACTTGCTTATCTGGCATGGTGGCTGCGTTGCCGTCTGCACTGGCCCCCTTTAGGTCGTTCATTCGATCTCGTCGGGCTTCCAGGGATCGGGCCAGGGACACGGCTCCGAACGTGAGCACAGCACCTCCCAAGAGCACCATGATGACTGATCTAAGCCGGCTCGAAAATTGCTCGGTCGCCTGGTCTGGGGCATTGATAATCAAAGCTGTGAAAAGGAATCGGTCATCAGCGCCATTGATCTTTTGAACGGTTTTGAGTTCTTCTTCAAGCGTTGTCCCAAGAGCACGCGTGGTAGCCAAAGCCTGCTCCTCCGATTCTCCATGCCCTGTGATTGTCACGACAAAGCCATTCCCATTGATTCCCTTATTAACGGTGTAGTCAGCACTCAGGCCCTTGGACTTAAGTGATTCCGCAACAGCACTGCTGTCCAAACGGGCTATGACTACCTCTGTAATCAGAGAAGGATCAGAGGATCTAAGGAACGGATTGTCCTTGTTCAGTGTGCTGAGCTGAGGTTGCTCATCAAGTTCTTTATCCGTAGGCAGCTTTGGATTGACCATCGCATAGCTCATATTTGATTCGAAGTACCTGGGACCAAATTGAAAGACATAAACCACCGCGATGAGCGTTACCAGCATAGCGGGCAGGATGAATGTCTTATAGCGCCAGATCGTGCGCATGACGGTTAGCGGATCCATCAGAATCTTCCTTCTATATCGGTTGAACTATCACGTTTAGTCATGACCCACAGCGCGCCGCCTAAACCAACTATTAACGGATACGCCAAGGCGAATACCGGAAAAGAAAGGGAGTCGAAAGTAGTCGAACAAACAGCACCCACCGTACCGCCTGCAGCGATGGCCCCGCCGAGGCATTTCAGTGCTGGGGCAGTAGCGGTTTTCGCGGCGAGCAGTGACGCGATGCCGGGAAGGATGAAGTAGGCAATCATGCCCAGGAGCCCTACTATTCCCATGGTTACTGTCGCATTGAGGTATTGGTTGTCCAAAATGAAAAGTGCATTCGGCGGCGTATAGTTACCAGGGCCGGCCCCAAGAACCGGACGATGCTCGAACATCGCTGCAACCCGTGGCCAATTATTTGTGCGGGTGGTGATGGAGGGGTCGCCTTCTTCTGGCATCAAAGCACTGGATAATGTGCTCAACAGCCCGGGAATGCTCAGGAAAAGTCCAGCAACCACAATGGGAGAGATAACGAGGACCCACGAGCGCGCTCGACGCGGCATGAACGGTATGAAAACGGCCATCGCCACCGCTGTTCCCAAGACTCCGGACCTGGAAATAGTGGCCACAATGGCAAAAACTAGAAGCAATGTTCCGCTCCAGTGCAGCCACTTTCGCCCTGCTACGTCGTAGATTCCACGCCAAATCGAAAGAGGTAAGAGCATGCAGCAAACAACGGCAAGTTCTATAGGTGTGAAGGTCGTCCCAGCTACCCTGAGCAGAGCGCCACGGTTTTGAAAGACAGTGTCCCCACCGTTGTATGTAAAACCAGGCATGACATTGTGAAACCACTCGGCCGGATTGATGTGGAAAAAAAACTGTACGGTCGCCACGAGGCAACAAACGACAGCTCCGGACAGAAGTGCCCTGACGAGCACCATTGCGTCGTTGAGCGTCTTTATCGTTTCCGTGGCCACGAAGATCATCCCCGTGCTTGCAAGTAAGAGGATGACCCACCGGTCAGCGGAGGCCCGCGCGGCAATGGAACTTGGTCCCGTCCATCCCGAATAAAGAGCCACATATGTGATGCTCGTTGCCAAAAGCAATAAGGCAAGACCAATTCTCCCTGGGTGACGGTTGGGAATAGGATCGTGCAAACCGAGCAACACTGAGCCGGCCCACAGAAGGAAGAGCAACGTCGATAGCATCAGCGGAACCGTGCCAGCTGCTCCCATGGGGCCAAGCACCATCGTGGACGGAACGGCAAAGACACTGAATGCAGCTGCCTTCAACAACCAGGGGACGCGGCCAGAAGGGAGGCTTGCTGTTTCTTTCTTGATTGGGATGCGTCGTCCATGCGCGCCGGGCTGCGGCCCAGCCGAAACGCTGCCAGTCGTCAACGAGTCACCCCATCGACGTATGCAGGACCAGGTGCAGTCCGGCCAGTTAGCCTCCGGGTCAGTGCCGTTGCTCCCCGTCGGCTTGTGAATGAGTTGGTGACCCTTTGTTTCGCCCTATGCCCCAGAGACAGAGCCAGGTCAGGCTGGGACAGGATTGTAAGGATTTCCCGCGCCAAACCCTTGGGATCACCTGGTTCAACCAACATGCCGGTACACCTGTTCTCCACCAGTTCGACTACGCCGCCTCCAGAGGTCACAACGACGGGGAGCTCCATCGCCATTGCCTCCATGATGGCTACACCAAGCGGTTCAGCGTGACTGGCAAGAGCGAAAACGTGTGCGCGCTGCAAATAATCCAATACTTGTTCTTCCGCAACGGCGCCCAGCAGAGTAACTCGGTCGGTGATGTCTAATTCGAGGATCAGGCCTTCGAGCTCTTTTCGGTAGCCACTGCCACCCTGCTCATCTTCCCCGGCGATGACCAGCTCGACGTCAAGGCCCTGCGCCGTCATCAGCGCCACCGCCCGCACCAGATCGTCATGTCCTTTGCTTTTGTTGAGTCGTCCGCAGCTGAAGAGCCGCGCCGGTCCGCTCCCGTCCCAAGGAATATAGGCACCTTTTCGCGAGAATTTGTCTGTGTCCACCCCCATGGGGACAACTTCGGTGCGTACCCCGACGTCCCTTCCAAGAACCTCTGTGACTTCCTCGAGTAGCCGATGGGTTATAACAAAGGAAAAGTCGGCCTGCTCCCACTTCTTCGGCTGATTAGACCCATAATCTCCAAGTGGTCCATGGAGGGTCAGACTGTACCTCAGTCCTGTCAGCCGATGCGCAAACAATGCAACCTGGGCCGAGTCAGCGCAGGAATGGACATGCACGTGGGTCCAGCCGCGCAAGGACGCCACGTAAGAGAGTTCAGCAGCCGCGACAAGTAGCCCCGATTCACGAACCAGGCTGTTGACGGCTGCCCGCCAACCGGCTGAGGTGGCAACATCTCGCGTGGTTTGGACAATGTCCCTTCGCACTTTTGCCAACTGCCCCCCTCTTGCAGCCTCAATCAGCACCCCCGCCACCTTTATGGCCGATGTGACCGCCATTGGGGTCAAGTAGGTTGTAATTGTCTCCGCTTCATGTGCCCATCTCTGGGCCACGATCCGAGAGTTCGGTTTGCGGGTTGAAACAACGTCCGGTTCCATCCCCAGCTCGCGAAGCGCCGAAAGCTCTCTCCAGAAGAATGTGTGAGTCTGTCCAGGGAATTCTGGAACAAGATATCCGAACTTCAATCCGCCACCTCCATCGGCTTCATCCGCTCCTCCACCGGCTGAGGCCCCGGCAGTTGCCGGCTGCTCTCATCCCGTTCCCAGGTGTCCCCAGCGGCGCGTCTGCCCCTATTTCTTCCACAGAGCGCGAAAGTAACGTAAATTGCAGCATCAATGGCAGAAAAGGGGCCGTGAATCGAGCAAAGCAACGCAAGGAGCGTCCGGGCAGCGGTAGATCTGGCACCGCAGTCCTGTTCCGCGTTCCCGCGATACACACGTTTCAAAGTGCCCAGCAGCGCGCTGGTAGACCGGGGCGTCCTAACCGATGCTGGATCGCACTCCAGGACCTTCTTTTCTTCTTTGGTAAACACCCGGTCAACGAAGTAGTCGTCGCCTACAAATCCCGGAAACCTTTCGAATCTCGCGTGCCCGAATTCGTTGATGCCATACACCCCAGCGCCCCAGAGGGCGGAGGACGATAGCGAGATTCGCGTGCGTGCCCGGTAGTAAGCACGGACCGGCCACGTCGCACTAGTGGTGTCGTATTGGAAGGGAGGGCGTGCCGCGAGCGGACCGCCTTCTTCGGACAGTGCGCCGAGGGTTTGGGCAACGGATTCAGGAGAAAGTTCAATATCTGCGTCGAGGTAGATCCGAGGCCATTTGGTAGCCGCACAATCAGCCGAGTTGAGCGCTTCTGTCTTAGAGGCGCCTGGCATGCTAATAACCCGCACTCCAGGTACGGACGCCGCTATTTGCTCCGTGCCGTCCGTGCAACCATTACATGCAACGATGACTTCCACGTTGCCGCTTTCCAGCAGGGGAACAAGCGACCGCAGGGTTCGTCCGAGGACGGCTGCCTCGTTATGCGCCGGAATAATCACGCAGCCGGAAGGTTGGGCGCTGCGTTCTGCAGCCCTTTCATAGCAGGTGGCATGGGGTAGGCGTTCCCAACGGTGTAGACCAATGACGGTCGCAAGGGCAAGTCGTCGTTCCGGCTTTCCGGCTCGCAGGAGTTCTCCCACCGCCACCGTGCAATGCACCAAAACAGCCTCAAGAGAGGTTCCGTGCTTGCGAGAGTACCTGATCCGATTCACGGCCATCAGGGCACTGAGGTCCGGCGAGGATCCGGAAGCACCGCCTTGATGCTTCATTCGCGCGCGGGGCTCGAACCAGACGGAAGCACCTGCCTGCCGTGCACGCCGAAAGAAGTCAGTTTCCTCCGAATAGAGGAAGAACCTCTCGTCCCAGCCGCCGACCGACTCGGCGGTTTCGGAGGAAACAAGCAACGCCGCTCCTGTCGCCCATTCAGCCGGATGTGGATAGGCGTAACTTTCACTGTTGTAGTCCATCTCAGACAACCAGCCGGGGCGCCCGGGCAGCTTGCTGCCGAGGCATGCGTCTCCAAGCGACCGAAGCAGGCTTGGCTCCCTTCGCAGGGACAAGTAGGTAGTGCCGTCCCCATTGAGCAGCCTCGGAACCACAATCCCCGCTGCGCTGGAGCGCATGCGGTCACGCAGGGCTTTGATGGACCCTCGTTCGAGCCAGATATCCGGATTCAGGATGAGGAACGAGTCGGCCGTTCCCGCGCTTTTTGCCGCCAGGTTAAGGCCGCCGGAGTATCCTCGATTACCGCCTGTGGAAAATGAGTGTACGTCCACCTCCGAGACCAGGGTGTCCAAAGTTTCCCGGGAAGCGGAATTATCCGCAATAACAACTTTGATTGACTGATCCGCCGTCTCCCGCCTCAAAGACTGGAGCAACCGCCCAATGTCGTGTTGGTTGTTATAAGTGACGATTAGGACGGCGACATCGGTGTGTGCACCAAGGGGGGAGAACCTGCCTGGCTGCAGCCCAGCGCTCGACCGGGAAGACGTATAGGTGGGCAGCCCGGAATGCTGAAGTCGGGACGGCGTCGGAGGAAGGCCGATGAAGCTATCTCTCCGAACGGACATATATGATCCTGGTCCATTCAGGAGATACCTTTTAGCAAGACGGCGAGGTTCCATGGCAAGACGCCAGGCCCACTCCATTCCGAGTTTTTTCACCGAGTCAGGCGCCCGGCGTACGCGTCCCGCCAGGAAGTCCACTGCAGCACCGAAAGCCAACAGGGCCTTGGCACCGGTCTGTGCACCGTATTCCGCGATCCACAGCTCTTGGCGTGGTTTGCCCAGGCAAACAACGAGGACGTCCGCTTCTGCTTCTTTTATTCTTGCGCACAACTCCCTGCTCGAGTCGGAGTCTTCCAGTGATTCACGCTGCGGTGCCCACCAGCCCACTATTTGCAGGTCAGGGCGTTCGATTGCGAACTTCTCCCGTACAAGGCGCTGTGTTTCGCAGGTGCCGCCCAGGAATCCAACACGAAGCCCCTCCAGTGCACACCGGTCAAGGATAGATTCAATGATGTCGCTGCCAGCCAGTCTCGGCCACTGACGCCCCGTCAACTTGTTCGCTTGAGTCACCAGGGGTGCGCCGTCCAGCAACGTCAGCCATTCCACCGATTCCTCGCATTTGAGTGCCTGCTCCCAGAATCCCTGGGCACCAAAATGCTGGACGTGGTCGAGATTGGCGGACAGCACAGCCAGGGTCTTCCGCTCTGCCTTTAGTGCATGTCCAACAATCACCGCGATGGCATTCTCGGAGCTCATCAGGTCGACGGCCACGCCACCGATTGTCACTGGCGTAAACAGCCTGGTGACATCACTCTCCGGGAGAGATCTCCCCGAGATAGAGTAATGCCTGCCGTGACTCCACGATGCTGCAGACCGGGGGGAAAGCAGCGAAGGAAGCTCCAGCTTGAGGATCCGGCGGGCGAATTCAGGTGCAGACGTCATTTTGCGCTCCATGGTCGCGACGCAGTCACGCAGTGGCCGGAATTGCGGGGTCTGCACTCCCCACACCGGCCGGCGCCATAGGCCGAGCGCCCTGCCTGTTGCGTCAGTCAGTTGTCACGGATGTCTTTTGAGTCGAAAGGCAGTTTGCACCTTCCTGTTCACGGCCCGGAACCAAGGGCCGTCAACCCCATAGGGCTCCCGTTTTTCAACCGTAGGCTGGCCACAACTGCACACCTAGAGGGCGGGGGGCTCCATGTGGGTATCCGCATGACGCTTTGTGGTGGAGCCGCAAAGTCACGGCACCCTAGGCGGCTGTCCTGAAAAACAGCTCTGTTACGGCAGCCAGGTGCTTGGGATCCTCAACCCCGCACAACTCGCGTGCCGAGTGCATAGACAGAAGCGGGATACCCACATCCACCGTCCGGATACCCAGCCTCGTTGCCGTCAACGGCCCGATCGTCGAGCCGCACGGGACAGCGTTGTTGGACACGAACTCCTGATACGGCACGCCGGATTCGGCGCATAGCCGCGCCCAAAATGCGGCACCAAACGCATCCGTGGCGTAGCGCTGGTTCGCATTGATCTTCAGCAGCGGGCCGTCGTTGAGTAAGGGATGGTTGGCCGGGTCGTGCCGCTCGGCGTAGTTCGGGTGCACCGCGTGCCCAGCATCGGCAGAAACACAAAACGACGACGCCAGAGCCTGCCGCCGTTGGCTCACCGTAGCCCCAAGGCCGTCAGAGATGCGCACTAGGACGTCTTCAAGGATGGGACCGCAGGCACCCGAACGCGAGTTGGAGCCGATCTCCTCGTGGTCAAAGACGGCCAACACGGCGATGGGCCCGGAATCTGGAGCAGAAGCGGCGTGCCCCATCAACGCAACCAGCCCCGCGTGCGCGGACGACAGGTTATCCAGCCGCCCGGACGCGAAGAACTCCCCCTTGCCCCCGAAAACTGCAGGCGCCTGCGTATCCGCAATAACGACGTCATACCCGCCGATCCTCGCAGGATCGACGCAAGCACCGTGCACGCTTGAAGCGAGCACGGCGAGCAGGTCAAAATCAGACGGGTTGCCCAGCCCCCAGACGGGATTCATGTGGCGCTGCTTATCCAGGGCCAGCCCGTCGTTTACGGCCCGGTCCAGGTGGATGGCCAACTGGGGGAACCGCAGCAGGGGTCCAGTGGCAGTCAGGTGCTCGGCGCCGTCGAGCATCACCAGCCGGCCGGCGAGCTGCAGTTCCCGGTCGAGCCAAGAGTTCAGCAGCGGCCCCCCATAGACCTCGACACCCGCCTGAAGCCAACCGTGCGCACCGGTAGTGGGCTGGGGTTTGAGCTTGAAAGACGGAGAATCCGTGTGGGCCCCCAGGATGTTGAAGCCGGTCTCGGGACCGGCATCCTCCGGCACCACCCAGGCGATCACCGCGCCGTCTCGGATCACAAAGCAGAAACGGCGGGTCCCCTCCCAGGGTTCCAGCTCATCCAGTCGGGTGAACCCGGCCTCTTCCAGCCGCCGCGCCGCTTCGTGCACTGCGTGGAAGCTCGACGGCGACGCGCTGATATAAGCGCCAAGGTCCTGAATGTGCTCTGCGGCGGAGGAAAGAGAAGGCATGGTTCCGAGTCTAGAGTGTGACGCGGAGACCCGTTGCGGCCCCTATGAGGGGAGGGCTATCCGATAGATATGGTGGGTGTATTCATGCGCAAACTCATCAGTGAACTTTCCACCCTCCAACTTCACCGTCCGGCCTTCGTCGACTACGTCAACCGAGGTTCCAGCCAAGGATGGGGGCAGCGTGAAGGTGCGCCTGCCCGGTTCGCTGCCCAGAGAAATCTCAGCGAAGACATAGGCAAACTTGTCCTTTGCCTTGAGCATGGTATCCAGCCCCGGCCCGAAATCCCAGCCATATGATTGCGTGTTAATCACAGGCGCGAGGGCAGTAATTTTCGCATTGGATCTACGGATGAGGTCTCTGCGCTCCTTACTGCAGTCCACCAGCGAGTACACGCCGTTGATGCCGTCATTGTTGTGCTGAAAGAAACAGATGCCGCGGGCCTCATGAATGATAGCCGACCAGCATGCACCCTCGATCTGCTCGGGGCTGATGGTTCGTGCCCCAGTATCACTGAGGAACGGCATTGCTGTTTCTACAAACATCCAGTTTGGCTTACTGCCTGCTTGAGACTGGTAGGAGCGCATCCTGTCCACCAGCCACCCATAGGTAGCTGAGCGGGCCACCGCCGCTCCCTCTGGCCAATGCGGTGACTGCATTATTGCCGTTTCGATGTTGGGAGAGGTGTAGGCGTAGTTGTCCACGCTTGCCACGTCCACGGCGTCCATGAAGTCGTCCATGGTCCCGCGCGCCCACCACGTCCCCAATACGCCCTTTGAATAATTGGCGTTGACGAACCTGCCGTCGTTCCGGGACCGAAGATTTGCTACCTGCGCGCGCATATTGGCGAGGTTGGCATCTGTACTGCCGCCGCCACACCCCAGTCCTATGTCGCACTCGTCATAGGCGAACAAGCCCACGGCCAAGGGATCATCCCCAATTTCGGCTGCTGAGAACTCGTCCTGAACAATGCAGGAAATGCCTTTGGAAGTGGCAACGCTCAGAGCATCGTTATGTTCCACGGCCTGGAAAGTGTTGATGCCCACAGACTTCAACTGATCCGCATGAGCCGGACGCGCCAAGAAAACGGCTAGCGGAAAAAAGGACGGATCTGTCCAGCCGGCAGCCGCCGCCCTAGGGAACGCCGCCCAATATGCCGGTCCGCCTTCCCATGCGGTTCTGGGCAAGTCAGATAACGGGGGATAGCTCGTTCCCGGCTGACGCCGCCCGGCAGCGTTATTGCCCCGGGCGGCAGCTACAACGGCAACACCGGCACCGGCCGCTGTTGCAGTAACCCCTATTAAAAATGCCCGACGATTTATCGCGTGGCCCCTGAATCTTGTCATATTGCACCCCTTTCCCGTCTCAAGTTTCGCCTGCTGCAGGGAAGCACTCCAGGAGCAACTGCGGATACTGCGGAAAGTATGCGGACGCCGCTAGCCCAAGTCCACAATTCAGCGAGGCGCATCGACGTGGCTGACCGGAGCGTCCCTCGAAACTGCTATTTCTGTCATGTCCTGCCTGTACTCCCGCCCGGTCAGACGTCGCTTTTCTTCAGCCCGATCATTGCCGGGGTGAGGAAGAGCAGCACGTAGCCTGGGTCAACGCCGGCCTCGCTCGAAATGTACTGGCGAACATACTTCCAGAACTCAGCGGGACGAGGGACAAGAACCTTGCCGCGGTGGACAGGACAAAGAAGATTGGAGTTAGGCCGGTGATCCCGCCAGCGGAATTGCGCACCACCGTTCCCGCGACAGGCCGTCAAGACGACATCTGCCATACAGAGGCCGCCGGTGAAGATGCTGTAGAGCACTCTCTGTCTCATTCGAGGTCGAAACACATGTCTTCGAACACTCGGACGGCGGTCAAACAGGTGACTGCACCAGCGAAGGCGTGATTATGCGGGAGATGACGGCGAGGAAGAGCGCCTTGAAGGCAAAGGCATGGTCCCGAGTCTAGCGCCGCGCCTATTCTGCGGGCGCCGGAGCTGCCTCGGCTGCTACTGCGGACTGTCCGGCGGCTTCCGCGCCCTTCCGCCGGTAGCGGAGCACGCCCACTGCCACCACTACGGCAGCCAGTGCCAGCGAGAGCAGCAGGGATTCACGGGTGGATTCCACGATCACCATGCCGATGAGCAGGGCCACGATGCTGATGATGGCCGCCCAGGTGAGGTACGGGAACAGCCACATCTTCAGCTGCAGGTCCTTGGCTGCGGCACCCATCCGACGGCGGAGGACCAGCTGCGAGGCCGAGATGACCAGCCACACGAACAGGGCAATGGCGCCCGAGGTGTTGACCAGGAACAGGAAGACGGTGTCCGGGGCAATGTAGTTCAGGCCAACCGTCACGAAGCCCACCACGGTGGAGGCGAGCACGGCGGCGGCGGGGACACCGCGGCGGGAGATGCGGGTCCAGGCGCGGGGTGCGTCACCGCGGGTGGAGAGCGAGAACAGCATTCGGCTGGCCGTGTAGAGGCCGGAGTTCAGGCAGGACAGCACGGAGGTGAGGACCACGACGTCCATGATGGTTCCGGCGCCGGGGATACCGAAGAGTTCGATGACGGCCACGTAGGGGCTCTTGGCCACGGAGGCGGAGTTCCACGGAAGCAGCGTGACCACGATGGCGATGGAGCCGATGTAGAAGACCAGGATGCGCCAGACAGTGGATTTCACGGCCTTCTTCACGGCGTCCACGGGGTTTTCGGACTCACCGGCCGCGATGGTGGCGATTTCTGCGCCGAAGAAGGAGAAGACCACCACGAGGATTCCGGCCAGGACGGCTCCCGGGCCATTGGGCATGAACCCGCCGTTGTTGACCAGGTTGCTCAGGCCGGGTGCGGGGACGCCGGGGATGAGGCCGAGGATGGCGGCGACGCCAAAGATGAGGAAGAGGACGATGGCCGCGACCTTGATGGAGGCGAACCAGAATTCGAACTCGCCGTAGGACTTTACGGAACCGAGGTTGGTGAGCGTCAGCAGCACCATGAGGACAAGGGCCCACACCCACTGGTCGATGCCCGGCACCCAGCGGTGCATGATGGCAGCGCCTGCGGTGGCCTCGATGCCCAGGACGATGATCCAGAACCAGGCGTAGAGCCAGCCGATGCTGAACCCTGCCCAGCGGCCCAGCGCCTTGTCTGCATAGGTGGAGAAGGAGCCTGTCTCAGGGTTGGCTGCGGCCATCTCGCCCAGCATGCGCATCACCAGGATGACCACCAGGCCGGCGGCCGCGTACGCCACGAGGATGCCCGGGCCGGCCTGCTGAATGGCTGCCCCCGAGCCGACGAAAAGGCCTGCACCAATGACGCCGGCGATGGCGATCATGGACAGGTGCCTGGGTTTCAGGGACTTTGAAAGTTGCTGGTCAGCATGCATGGAAGCGCCGTCCTGTTGGGAAATAGCATGGGTTGAGCGACGTACCTTGGTGGACCACCGGTGGACCGTGTGATGCACCACATCGTCGTTTCACCCTAGATCCGCCATTATGCGCCTTGCTTTGTGCAGTCCAACAGATCTGGTTCCCACCAACAGGACGGCACTCCAAGCGGAAACACCCAGGAGCAATAAAAGTTGTCTTTCAGGCATATTTGTAATGTGCCCGAAACCACGCGCCCGGCGCGGGCGCGTGGCGGAAACAGGATTGGGGCTACACGTCCCGGCGTTTCAGCAGGACGGCTGCGAGCAGTACCGGGATGACCACCCAGGCGCCCAGGACCAGCACCGCCTGCCATGCCTCCAGGGTGTCCGGAACGTGCTGGGCCGCCGTCAGCGGCTCAACGGTGTTGCCGGGCAGGTACTTGCGGGCTTCCTTGAAGAAGTCCCCGGGAATCAGCTGGAACGCAATGGGTGCCACGAAGAAAATGCCCACCAGGCTCATGATGCCGCCGGCCGAATTTCTGATCAGGGTGCCCAGGGCCATGCCGATGGCAGCCACAGCAGCCACATAAACACTGTTGACCAGGAGGAGCTTCACCGACTGCGAACTGCCCAGGTCCAGCTTGAGCCCATAGTTGTCCAGGATGGGCACCGCCGCCAGGCCCGCCACCCAGGTGGAGACGGCAGTGACTGCGAACGATGTCACCATCACCACCACCAGCTTGGCGGCGAAGGCGGGAAGGCGCCGGGGCACCGCAGCAAAGGTGGACCGCGCCATGCCGGTGGTGAATTCCGAACTCATCAGGAGTACGCCAAGGGACCCCAGGATCAGCTGGGCAAAGGCGATGCCCGACGTGGGCACGCTGACGGCAAGGTCTCCGCCCTGGGCCGCCATCCTGGCCGCGGCCTGCGGATCCCGGTTGGCCGCATCCGCGAACTGGCCCGTCCCCCATGCTGAGAGGGCGCCGAAGCCAACCATGACCACAGCGGTGGAAGCGAGCAGGATCAGCGTGGAGAGCAGGCTGCGGAACTTAATAACTTCAGAGTTGAGGACCCGGACAAAGGTGGGGCCGGGAAGGGACCGTCCGGCGTTGCGGGCGGCGTGCCCGGCAGGGGAGGGCGCCGGCTCGCGCGCGGGCATGGATTCGGTGGTCGTGGAGCTCATGGGTGGCTTACCTCCGCAGCGGGCAGGGAGTGGTATTCGACGTCGTCCTTGGTCAGTTCCATATACGCTTCCTCAAGGCTGGCAACAAGCGGCGTGAGTTCGTACACCATGACCTGGTTTTCAAGGGCCACGGCTGCAATGGTTCTAGGGTCCAGGCCCGTTACCTCGAGCAGTTCACGTTCCGGAACGGCAATGGAAGCACCCCGTCCGGCGAGCAGCTGGTGGAGGCGGTCGGGCTGGTCGGTGCGGACGCGGACCCGGGACTGGCCCTTGCCGGTGATGATGTCCTGGATCGGGGCGTCAGCAATGACCCGGCCGCGGCCAATGACGATCAGGTGGTCGGCCGTTTGAGCCATTTCGCTCATCAGGTGGCTGGAGAGGAACACTGTGCGCCCCTGCCCGGCGAGATACCGGACCAGGTTGCGCACCCACACCACGCCCTCAGGGTCCAGACCGTTGACGGGCTCGTCGAGGATGAGCGTCTGCGGGTCGCCCAGCAGGGCAGCCGCGATTCCCAGGCGCTGGCCCATGCCCAGCGAGAACCCGCCGGCCTTTTTGCGCGCCACCGCTTCCAGTCCGGTCATCTCGATCACCTCGTGCACCCGTGCTTTGGGGATGCTGTGGGTGGCCGCCATGGCCAGCAGGTGGTTGTAGGCGCTGCGGCTGGTGTGGACTGCCTTGGCGTCAAGCAGGGCGCCCACCTCCCGCAGGGGAGCCCTGTGCTGGACGTAGGGCAGGCCGTTCACCGTGGCGGACCCCGACGTCGGCCGGTCCAGGCCCATGATCATGCGCATGGTGGTGGACTTTCCTGCCCCGTTGGGGCCAAGGAAGCCGGTGACTTGCCCGGCCCGGACGGTGAAACTGACACCGGCTACGGCAGTTTTGGCACCGTAGACCTTGGTCAGCCCGTTTACCTCGATCATGAATCATCCTTTGAACGGCAGCGGACGGCTGCAGACGTTGTGGGGTGCGGTACCTTCCCCACGGTACCGAGCCCGCCGCCGCTTTTCGCCGCTTCTCAGGGATGATTCAGGGGCGAATCAGGGTAGGTCTCCATCCCGGCCCCGCTACGGACGGGGCGAATAGTAGGTCAGTGCCCGGGGCCGTACTTCATAGGCCACTTTGCGCACCCCGGCCAACGCTTCTCCGTCCACAGCCAGTGCCATCGGGGCGCCGCCGGCGTCGATCCGGACTTCCGTTGCCTCCCGGAGGTGCGTGATCCCGGAGCTTGCCACCGTTCCCGTCAGCACGGACCAGAGCAGGCGGAGCCGGGCAAAGCGTTCATCAGCGGTGATCAGGCGGACGTCCAGCACCCCGTCATCCATCACGGGCCGGATCAACGGCGCGTGGTCACGCGGGTAGAAACGGCCCCGGCCCAGGTAGGCGATCCATACCTTGTGCCGGACGCCGTCCACGGTCAGTGTGATGGGCGTGCCGGCCGCGAAGGTCCGGAACATGGCCACGACGCCGGCCAGCGGCTTTCCCAGGGCCGGTTGCAGGTGCTCCCGCCTGCGCACAAAATTCGGGTAAAGGCCGACGCTGGAGGTGTTCAGCATGACCATCTCCGACACTTCAGGGTTTCCGGGCAGCCCGCGTTCCGCAGTGACCACGCCAACGTCCGCCAGGGCAGCCTCGCCCTTGTTCGCAGCGTCGACCGCATCCTTCAGGCTTCCGGTTCCCGCGTCGCGCGCAAAGTGGTTGAGCGTGCCGCCGGGCAGGACCAGCAGGGGAATGGAGCGTTCGACGGCGGCGGCCGCCGCAGCGCCCACAGTCCCGTCACCGCCCCACACACCCAGGGCGCGGGTCCCGGGAAAGTCGGCAGTGGCCCTGATGCGCTGCACCAGGTCTTCGTCCGGCTGCACGGTGTTTATATGCGCCTTTGGGAATACTTCCTGGAGCGCCGATGCGGTCTCCTCCTTAAAGGAGCCTCCGAGGGTGTTCACCACAATGCTGAGCCCCTTGCCGTCCGGAAGCGTTGGGGCGTTGGTCCACATACGCGTGGTCTGCGGGATGGGCGGCCGCACCGGCCACCAGTGGCGGGTTATGAGGGCAGCACCGGCACCCAGCGCCGAACCGAAGAGGACATCCGAAGGCCAGTGCGCCCCGGTGTGGACCCGTGAGTACGCCACACCCAGGGCTGCCGGGGCCAGGGCGGCACCAAGGGCCGGACGCACCAGTCCGGCTCCCACCGCGAATGCCACGGCCGACGCCGAATGCCCGGACGGCATGGAGGAGCTGGTCGGTTGCGGGTGCACGAAGCGGAAGACGGGCAGGTGCTCGGGCAGTGGACGCGTCCGGGGGAGCAGCGTCTTGAAAACCACGTTGGTGACGGCGGATGCCACGCCCTGGGCGATCAGGCCATGCACCGCCGCCCTCCGCGTCTTGCCAGGGAAGAGCGCCAGGACCGCGGCCGTTCCTATCCAGAGCTTGCCCTGGTTTGCCGAGGCGGAAAGGCGGCGGAAGAAATCGTCGTGGTTTCCTCCCGGCAAATTGGAAACATGCCCTAGAAGGTATCTATCGAGGCGGCTGATCCACGTCCGGCCCCTGCGCCTGGTGCTTTGCATGTGATCACCCTAACCCCAACAGCTACTGCCCTTCAGCGGACTCCGGCTCAACGCGCAGGGGCCTGGCCGCTCCCGCAAGGAGCAGAGCCACCAGGATGGGCGCCATGATTGCCAGCAGTGCCGTATGGATGCCGGTCAGGTCGCCGAGGTAGCCGAGCAGCGGCGGTCCGGCCAGGAACGATATATACCCCAAAGTGGATACTACGGAGACACGGGCCGCTGAGTGCTTCGGATCATCTGACGCAGCCGACATGCCCATGGGGAAGGCCAGGGCGGCACCTATTCCCCACAGGGCGGCACCTACGCCGGCCAGCCAGATATTGGAAGCCAGCACGAAGAGACCCAGTCCTGCGGCCGCCGCGGCCATGCTGGCGCGCAATACCGCTACCCGTCCATATTTGTCGATGACACGGCCCCCGAGGAACCGCATTGCCGTCATGGCCAGGACGAACAAAGCGAACATGAGGGCGCCGGTGGATTCGGAGGTGGCGAGCCCGTCCACCGAGGCCTTGGCGATCCAGTCGTTGCCGGCGCCTTCGGTAAGCGTGGCGCCGAGAACCACCACACCAATGAGCAGGGTCCTGCTGTCCCGCCAGGCGGACGGTCCCTTGGCTTGTTTCGGCTCCCCGTCCACGGGGGCAGTTGAGACGTGGGGGAGGAAGTAGCGTGGCACCGTCAGCGCCGCCAGCACCACCACGGCTGCGATCACCAGAAGGTGCAATGGCAGGTCCACGCCGAGGGTCGACAGTCCCGCCCCCACCAGGGCGCCTACGAAGGCGCCGCCGCTGAAGGCTGCGTGGAACTGCGGCATGACGGTCCGCCGGAGCTTGTGCTCCACGTCAGCCCCTTCGATGTTTTGCGCCACATCCCAGAGGCCGATTCCAATGCCGAAGAAGAACAGTGACACGGCCGTTCCGGGAATGGATGTCGCCAGGAGCGACATGGCGATCCCCACGCCTGCGGCCGCCGCCAGGAGTCCGGCGAAGCGCACCGTGTTGGCCGTTCCAATCCTGCCCACCACCAGGCCGGCGGTGGGCAGCGCGAGCAGGGAGCCCACGGCCGTGCACAGCAGCAGGGTGCCCATTTGGCCGGAGGTGATCTGCAGCGTCTGGGTGACGGCGGGGATCCTGGCCGCCCAGCTGGCAAAGACAAGCCCGTTGATGCCGAAAACCACGAATGTTGCCACAGCGGCAGCCTTCAGGCCTGCCTGCTGTTCCGTACCGGTGTTGGTGCTCATACGCTCACTACTTCCACTGAGTATTTTTCGAGTTCGGCATTGTCCTGCGCGCTGAATCTCCGGTCGGTCACGATGACGTCCACCCGGGCCAGGCCGGCCACGAGCACCCTGGCATGTGCCTGCCACTTTGCAGCGGAGGCGGCCACCACCACCCGTGCTGCTGATTCCAGGCCGGCTGTCTTGACTGCCGCATCGTCAAGGTCGTGGGCCAGGAGGCCGTCCTTGAAGTCCACGGCACAGGGCGTGAGCACGGCGGTGTCAAAGCGGAGCGACCTGATGTTGGACTCGGCCAGGGGTCCACGGAAGCAGAGTTCACCGGGCACCACGCTGCCCCCGGGCAACAGCAGTGCCGGGCGTGAGCCGTCGGTGCCCCCGCTCCCGGCCACTGCATTGAGGGCCTGAAGGGACATGGGCATCAGCGTCAGTTCCCTGCCGGCCAGGGCCCGGGCCACCGCAGTGGCCGTGCTTCCGCTGTCCAACCAGACGTGTTCGCGGTCAGCCAGGAGGCCGGCAACCGCAGCCGCGATACGCATCTTGCCGTCCTGCTCCTCCAGCTCGCGCTGTCCGTAGCCAGGGTTCTGCCCCTGCCCGATCAGGCTCCTGGCGCCCCCATGAATCCTTCTCAGCACGCCGTGGCCGGCCAGTACCTCAAGGTCGCGGCGGATGGTTGCGCCGGAGGCACCGCAGGCCTGCATGAGCTCCTCCACGCTTGCCTTTGACTGCCGCCGGAGGACCTCGGCTATGGCCCGGTGCCGCTCATCGGTTTTCATGACCAAATGCTATCAATCGATGATCATTTAATCATTACGTGATCATGCTTCAACGTGCGCGCTCTACCCGCTGCTCGTCCCACACCGGTTCCGGAGATTCGTACACTTTCCCGTCCGAGCCAAACACCAGGAACCGGTCGAATGTCCGCGCAAACCAGCGGTCGTGGGTGACTGCCAGGACCGTTCCTTCAAAGTGGTCGATGGCGCGTTCCAGCGCCTCGGCCGAATGCAGGTCCAGGTTGTCCGTGGGCTCGTCCAGCAGGAGCAGCGTGGCACCGCTGAGCTGGAGGAGCAGGATTTGGAACCGCGCCTGCTGTCCGCCGGAGAGGGACTCATACTTCTGTTCCGACTGCCCCGCCAGGCCGTAGCCGTCCAGCGCGCCGGCGGCCGCCTCGCGGCCCAGTCCGGACCGGTGTTCGTCCCCGCGGTGCAGGATTTCCAGCAGCGTCTTGCCCAACAGGTCCGGACGGACATGGGTCTGGGCGAAGAAGCCGGGCCGGATCCGGGCACCGAGCTTCACGGTTCCCACATGCGGCACCTCGGCGATCTCCACGTCCGAGACCGGCAGGTGTTCGCGTTCAGGGTCGGTGCCGCCCGTAGCCAGCAGCCGCAGGAAGTGCGACTTGCCCGAGCCGTTGGAGCCCAGGACGCCCACGCGGTCACCAAACCACACTTCGGTGGAGAACGGCTTCATCAGCCCGGTCAGCTCCAGCCGTTCAGCCACGATGGCCCGTTTGGCGGTCCGGCCGCCTTTGAGCCGCATCTGGACGTTCTGTTCGATGGGCAGCGCCTCGGGCGGACCGGCTTCGAGGAACTTGGCCAGCCTGGTCTGGGCTGCGTGGTAGCGGTTGGCCATGTCAGAGCGGAAGGCGGCCTTGTTCTTGTACATGTTGACGAGTTCCTTGAGCTTGATGTGCTCCTCGTCCCAGCGCTTGCGGAGTTCCTCGAAACGCGCGTTCCGGTCCGCGCGGGCCTCCACGTAGGAGCCGAAGCCGCCACCATGGATCCAGGCCGCGGCGCCGTTGATTCCGGGTTCGAGGGTGACGATGCGGCCGGCAGCGTTGTTCAGCAGTTCCCGGTCGTGGCTGATGAAGAAGACCGTCTTCTTCGACTCATTCAGCTTTTCCTCGAGCCAGCGCTTGCCCGGGACATCCAGGTAGTTGTCCGGCTCATCCAGGAGCAGGAGGTCGTCCGGGCCGGCGAAGAGTGCTTCCAGCACCAGGCGTTTTTGCTCCCCGCCGGAAAGGGTCGACGCCGGGCGGTGCTGGGCGCGGTCAAAGGGGAGTCCCAGCGCGGCCATGCAGACCTCGTCCCAGACGGTTTCGACGTCGTAGCCCCCGGCATCGCCCCAGTCGACGATCGCCTGGGCGTACCGCATCTGGGTGGGTTCGTCGTCGTGCTCCATCATGGCCAGCTCAGCCTCGTCCACCTCGCGGGCAGCGGCCGCCAGGGCCGGGGGAGCGGCAGAGACCAGGAGGTCCCGGACGGTGGAGCCGTCCCGGACCTGGCCCACGAACTGGCGCATGATGCCCATGTTGCCGGAGCGGCCAATGACGCCTTCGTCCGGAACCAGGTCCCCCGCGATGATCCGGAACAAGGTTGTCTTGCCTGTCCCGTTGGGGCCGATCAGGGCGGTCTTGGTACCGTCCGGAACCTTGAAGGTCACCCCGTTCAGGAGCTGGGTGCCGTCGGAGAGGAAGTAGTCAATGCCGGAAACGTCAATATGGGCCACGCCGTCAATCCTCCCATGCCGTACCTAGCCGGCGGCGGTGAGGAACTGCTTCAGGAGCGGGCCGGAGGTGGTGGCGCCCAGGCCGCCGTCCTCGACGAAGACGGCCACGGACAGGTCGCCGTGGACGGCCACGATCCAGGCGTGGGTCTTGGGCGGATTCTCCGTGCCGAACTCGGCCGTTCCGGTCTTGGCTCCCACCGGAGCGCCGGGGACGCTCGAAAGGAAGCCCGCGTGCCCAGAGGTGACCACGGCGCGCATCATGTCGACCAGCAAGGCCGCCTCCGCTGCGGTGATGGGCTTGTCCGACGCCGTGGAGGGCGCCTCGGCCGTGGCCGTCGCCGTCGCTTCGGCTGCTGGAGCAGTGGATCCCGCCGTTGTCCCGGCGGCGGGAGCGCCGGCGTCGGGGTTCAGGACAAGCTGCGCAGAGACCGGGGCGCCCTTGGCGACGGACCCGGCCATGATCGCCGCTGCCAAAGGAGAGAGCAGCACCTTGCCCTGGCCGATCATGGAGGCTGCGTGTTCCGTGCCTTGGGCCTGGCCGGGAACGGATCCCAGGAACGCCTCCGCACCAAGTTTGGGTGCCTCGACCGCCACACCCATGGACGTGGCGGCCGCTTCAAGCTGACCCTGTGAAACCGCGTCGCGCTGGGAGATGAAGGCGGTGTTGCAGGAGTGCGCGAAGGCGTCCCGCAGCGTGACGGCGCCCAGGGAGGTCTCGGGATAGCCTTCGGAGTTCTTGAAGGTCCGTCCGTCCACTGCGAGCGTTGGGGTGCACTGGACGGTGGAATCAGGCGTCATTCCGTTGCGGAACATGGCCAGGGAATCCACCATCTTGAAAATGGAGCCCGGGGCGTACTGCCCCAGCATCGCGGTGTTGTAGCCGTTGCTGCCGGGCCCCGAGGCCGCTGCCAGCACGGCGCCCGTGGAGGGGCGCAGGGCCACTATTGCCGAGGCCGGGCCTACTTTTTCGAGGGTAGTTTCAGCCAGCGACTGCAGCCGGGGATCGAGCGTGGTCTTCAACGGCGTCCCGGGCTTGGGTGCCACCTGGAAAAGGACCCGCCGGGGATCGGTACCCGCGGACTGGATTTGTTCCCGGGTCAGGTCTGCCCGCTGCGCGCGGATCACGACGGCGTCTGATCCGCGAAGCTGTTCGTCATACTGCTGCTGGAGCCCGCCGATGCCCGTAACGTCGCCAGCAGTGAGAACGCCTTTCGACGCGTCGATTTGTTCTGCGGTGGCTTCGCCAACGGAGCCAAGCACTGCGCGGGCAAACGTCCTGCTCGGGGCCAGGGGGATTGATGCCGGGATGCCGCGGGCGCCCGGAATGGCCGCGATCTGTTCGTCTGAGATGGTGCGGCCTTCTTCACGCAGCGTGATGGCGGGAACGAAGGCCTGCGCCCCTGCCGCCATGACCTGCTGCACGTACGCGGCGGGGTCCACTCCCACCAGTGCTGCCAGCTTTCCGGCGGAATCGGCGGGGTCTGCGGCGCCCAGCTGGGGCTTGTCGATGCCCACATTCACCACGGGACGGTAGGTCACCAGCGGGACGTCTCCGGCGCCAAGGATGTCGGCGCGCTGGGGGGACTGGGACCCCTTGGTCACAATCTCGCTGTCCGCGAGGCCTGGTGCCAGGATGGCCGGGTCCCAGACGGTGAGCCATTTGTCCCCGGACTTCTTGAAGTTGGCCCCGATGGTGTACTTCCACTCGGCATCGCCGAACTTCCATGTGTAGTTCAAGGGCGCGGACGCCTTGTCTCCGTCCAGCGTCAGTGCACCGGCCTGGACCTCGGGCTTTTGCGGGTCCAGGGCGGCAAAGACCTGGTGCAGCTGGTCGTTGGCGGCGGCGGCGTCCTTGCCTTCGAAAGCCACAGACCCCACGTCCAGCGCCGAGACCGCGCCGGCAAGCTGTTGTGCCGCGGCTTCCGCCCCGGATTTTCCGTCATCGCAGGCCACCAGCGAAGTACCAAGGATGAGTCCAGCTATGGCAAGCGAAAGTTTTGTTGATTTCCCCATCGCGCCATTATCCCCCGGCCCGGGCGCTGGAAATGCCATTCCCGGCGCCTGCACCGGCCGTCACCGGTACCTCTAGGAAAGCCCCAGATCCGGGACCGGCAGTTTGAAAATGTCCTTGAGGGCGTACTTTGCCGCGTGCATCCCGGGCATTCCCGTGACCCCGGGGCCGGGAGGTGTGGACGACGAGCAGAGGTAGACACCCAGCAGCGGGGTCCGCCACGGGACGGGGGACACCACCGGCTTCTGGATAAGCCCGCGGACGTCCATCACACCGGCGCTGAAATCGCCCCCGATGTAGTTGCGGTTGTACTCAGCCAACTCCGCAGCGGTGATGACGTGCGATTCCACCACCAGGTCACGGATGCCCGGCGCGAACCGTTCCAGTTGGGCCACCACCTGGCTGGTCATGTCCTGTGTTGAGCCGGAGGGCACGTGGCAATAGGTCCACAGCGTGTGCCGGCCCGCCGGAGCGCGGCTGGAGTCGAAGCGGGAAGGCTGCGCCACCAGCACGTAGGGCCGTTCGGGATGGCGTCCGGAACTGACCTCGTTCTCCGAGCGGGCCAGTTCTGCACGCGTGCCGCCCACGTGCACCGTGCCGGCGTCGGAAAGCCCGGCGGCCTGCCACGGCACCGGCCCGGACAGGATGAAGTCCACCTTGCAGGAGCCGTTGCCGTAGCGGAAGCGCTCCAGGGCCCGTCGGTAGTGGGCGGGAAGGGCGTTGCCCGCCATGCCGAGCAGCCCTGCGGGCGCCACGTCCAGGAGGGTGGCGCGGGCGGCAGGAAGCTGTTCCAGCCGGTCGATTGGGGTTTCGGTGTGGATCACCCCGCCGTGGGCCCGGATGTCATCGGCAAGTGCTGCCGCGATGGACGCCGAGCCGCCGCGGGGGATGGGCCATCCGCCGGCGTGCCCCAGGGCGCCGAGCATGAGTCCGGCTCCGGAGGCTGCGAGGGAGGGCAAATGGGAGATGGCGTGCGCGGCCACGCCGCTGAGGAGGGCAGGGGCAAGGTCGTCCCGGAACCTGGCGTTCCACAGCCCGGTCCCCTGTTCCAGGGTCCGCAGTCCATAGATCCCCGCCACCAGGGGGTTCCGGGGGATCCGGAGGAGCTGGTTCTGGGTGAAGTCCATGACATCGTCGATATGCCGGACCAGCGGTTCCATGAGCCGCCGGTAGGCGGGGCCGTCCTGGCCCAGCTCCGATGCCGTCCTGTCCAGCGATTTGTAGGCCAGCGCCGCGCGGCCGCCGTCCAGCGGTGACCCGAAGGAAATTTCCGGAGTGACCAGGTCCACCCGCCGGGGCAGCTCGAAGGCACGGAAGAAAGGGGATGCAATAGCCATGGGATGCACCGCGGAGCAGACGTCATGGAAGTGCTCCGGCTGCATCAGCTCCGTGGTCCGGGTTCCACCGCCAATTTTGGCTGCAGCCTCGAAGACCTCCACTGAGAGCCCGGCCCGCGCCATGACCGCTGCCGCCGAAAGTCCGTTGGGACCGGAGCCTACTACCGCGACATCAGGCATGGGACCTTGCTTTCGGAGGAAGGAGCGGGGTGCCGGGCCGGAATGGGTGCAGCCGGAACCGGTCCGGCGCATTCGCGAATGGGCCGCCGTGCGGGTCATCCAGGTGGTGCCGGCGGATGGGGTCGTACGCGGGCTCGTAGATATCCCAGACCACCCGTGCCATGAGGTAGCCCACCGCGGCCATGTGCGCGGCTACGGCGAGGACGTAGTAGGGCATGTCCAGGTTGTGCTGGGAGGAACCGGCGCTGGTCACCTGACCAAGGTACATCCAGATCGCGGCCCAATGCAGGGCTTCGATGCCCTGCCACACCAGGAAGTCGCGCCACCGCGGCCTGGCCAGGGCCAGCAGGGGAATGAGCCACACGACGTACTGCGGCGAATAGACCTTGCTGGTCAGGATGAAGGCAGCCACAACCAGGAAGGCGAGTTGTGCCAGCCGTGGGCGGCGGCGTGCCGTCAGGGCAACAGCGGCAATCCCGGCGCAGGCCAGCACAAAGAGTCCAGTGGACAGAACGCTGACGCCGTCGGCACCAGGCCCGGACCAGCCCAGCCGTTCAGCCACAAGGTTGTACGCGAACCAGGCTGAGCTGTAACCGGCTCCCCGGTCGGCGCTGTACTGGAAGAAATAGGCCCAGCCGGAGGGGTTGGCGACAGCGAAAGGCAGATTGACCACCAACCATGTGGCAGCCGCGCTGCCGGCGGTTACCAGCAGGGGGCGCCATCTTCCGGTGCGTACCGCAAGCAGCAGGATGGCCCCCAGCACCAGGAGGGGATACACCTTGGTGGCTGTTGCCAGGCCGATCATCACTCCGGCGGGAACGAGGCGCTGCCGGGCAAAAAAGTACATTCCCAACGCGAGCAGGCACGCAGCCCACAGGTCCCAGTTGATGGTTCCGGCCAGCACGATTCCCGGTGCCACCGCCACCATGGCCGCGTCCCAGGGACGCCGGCCGGGCATGCGGGCCGTCACCAGCACGGTGAGGATGGCAACCGCCGCCAGCAGGACGGCGTTGATGTCGAAGTAGGCCAGAGCCTGGGCGTTGGTATCTCCACCCGGCACCAGCCAGGCTGTCAGCCCCGCGATCAAACCGATGAGCACCGGGTATTCAAACTGGCTGCCGCTGCCGAGGATGGGAAAGAGTCCCGCCGCCATGCCGCGGTTCCGGAACAGCTCCGGGAAGTCCGAATAGCAGGTGGCATAGAACTGTGTGGGCGTCGCCCACCCGTTGACCCTGCAGTAACCCTTCAGCAGGATCCCCAGCAGGGCCGCCAGCGCCGTGAGGACAATGAGCACCCGCTCCACGGTGAAGATGCCCGGTGTGACCACGCCGGGATCAGCCCTGGTCCCCAGCGGGCCCCCGATCACCTCCGTGAAATTCCGCAGCAGGGAATCACTGCGGCTGGGCACCACGATGCGGGGCCGTCGTGCATCCTCCGGCGGCTGGGTCTCGTGCATGGAATCGAGCTTACAGCCGGCCCCTTCCCCCAGGTTGGGGCCGGCTGTCAGCGCAGTCCGCCCAACTGCTGGTGCATCAGCACGAACACGTCGTTCCGGTGCTGTTCCAGCAGGGCACTGTTCAAGGAACTGCGGCGCTGCTGGGGCCGGGACAGGAGTCCCAGGATTCGTCGTATCAAGGGAGTCACCTCCTTTCTTTGATAATCAGGAATGAAAAAGGGCACCACGAATCCGCACCGTTTTATGGCAAAAAAGAGCATGCAAAAACGGTGCGGGAATTCCACAAAAGGAATCAGTGAAAATTGCACGAATCAGCGCAATTAGACAGGCCGGCGTGAAAGAGGCTGTTGGGGAACTGCAAAAGCCGAATGCCAGTTTCTCCGGGCAAGGACCGTTTGAAGGCAGTGCACGTGGCTACGCCAAGAACTGCTTCGGGGAGTCAGCGGGGAACCGCAACGGTCTGCTGCCGGGAGGAACTGGCCGGATACCGCAGCGGCAGTCCCGGCGGGGAAAGCTGGTGCCGGTTAGCGGCGCCGCAGCAGGCCTGGGAGGGCGACGGGCCCGCCCATGCCGGCATTGACCGGGGCAACGCGCGCGGAATCAGCAAAGGCCGGGAACGCATTGATGGGGGCATTCCATTCGCCAGTCAAAGTCATCATTATCCCAACCTCCTTTTCTGCTGTCCGCTGCGTGGATTGCGATGCGGTCTGGAGCCCAGGTGGATCACCGTGGGGTCAGGAATAAAGGTACCGCAGGATTCCGTGAATTGCCAGCAATTTCCCGGAAAAGGGTAAAACTTCCCGAAAAATAAGTTTTAGAGGCCCCAGCGGACAATAGCGGGTGTCTTCTTATCCCATCCCAGGGTGCAGACCTTGGCCGTCCCCAGGACAAAGTGCCGCCCCTCCGTGGGAGGCAATTCCAGCCAGCGGGCGGTCAATATCCGGGAGAAATGCCCATGTGCCACGATCAGCACGTTATCCATCCCGGATTCCAGGATCCGGCCAATGATCTTGTCCGCCCTCGCGGCCACCTCGTCCAGGGTCTCGCCGTTGGGCACGCCGTGGGTCCAGATCAGGTAATCGGGGTTGTCCTTGCGGATCAGGTCGGAGCTGATGCCTTCGTAGTCGCCGTAGTTCCATTCCACGGCCAGCGGCTCGTGCCGGGCATCGGGGAATCCAGCCAGCTCGGCGGTTCGCCGTGCGCGCCGCAACGGGGAGGTGAGCACCAGGTCGAAATCGACGCCGTCCAGCACCTTGCGGGCCTCCACGGCCTGCTGCTCACCTTCCACGGTCAGCGGGAGGTCGGTGAGGCCGGTGTACTGTCCGCTCTTGGACCATTCGGTCTCGCCGTGGCGGAGGATCCAGAGCTGGGGGCGCGGGGCTAGGGCGGGACTGGTCACTTGGACTCCTCAACGGGTGAAGGTTCGACGACGGCGGGAGAGGCTTCGGCCCCGGGTCCTGCAGGTACTGATTCAGGCTGTTCGGCCCACCAGCGGAGCAGGCGCGCCTCCGCCTCCCCGGCGGGCAGCGGACCGTGCTCCATCCGTTCATTCAGGAGGAACTTGTAGGCCCGGCCCACCACGGGGCCCGGCTTGAGGTCCAGCAGGGCCATGATCCGGGCACCGTCCAGGTCCGGGCGCACCGCGTCCAGGGACTCCTGCTCACGCAGGGCTGCGATCCGTGACTCAAGGTCGTCGTAGGCAAAGGCCAGGCGTTCGGCCTTCCGCTGGTTCCTGGTGGTGACGTCGGAGCGGGTAAGCCGGTGCAGCCGCTCCAGCAGTGGCCCGGCGTCCGTGACGTAGCGGCGGACGGCGGAGTCGCTCCAGCCGGCGTCGCCGTACCCATAGAAGCGCATATGGAGCTCCACCAGCCGAGCTACGGCCTTGGTGGTGTCATTATCGAACCGCAACGCCTTCATGCGCTTGCTGGTGAGCTTGGCCCCCACCATGTCGTGGTGCCGGAAGCTCACCGCGCCGCCCGGTTCAAAACGGCGCGTAGCCGGCTTCCCGACGTCGTGCATCAAGGCTGCAAAGCGCAGCACGAAGTCCGGCCCGGGCACGGGCCCATCCGCGTCCGTTTCAAGCTCGGCTGCCTGTTCCAGGACCTGCAGGGAGTGCTGGTACACGTCCTTGTGCCGGTGGTGCTCGTCGGACTCGAGGCGGAGGGCGGACACCTCGGGCAGCACATGCTCGGCCAGCCCCGTGTCCACCAGGAGGTCGATACCTGTCCGCGGCCGGGCCCCGCAGACCAGCTTGACCAGTTCGTCCCGCACGCGCTCCGCGGAAATGATCTTGATCCGGTCGGCCATGCCCGTCATGGCATCCCGGACGTCATCGTGGACCGAGACCCCCAGTTGGGCGGCGAAGCGTGCGGCGCGCATCATCCGCAAGGGGTCGTCGGAGAAGGACGCTTCCGGCGCTCCCGGCGTGGCCAGCACGGAGGCGTGGAGGTCGCGGACACCTCCGAAGGGGTCCACCAGCTCCATGGAGGGCAGCTTCAGCGCCATGGCGTTGATGGTGAAGTCCCGCCGCAGCAGGTCATCCGTCAGGGAGGAACCGAACGCCACCACCGGCTTACGGGAATCAGGATCGTAGGCCTCGGCCCGGTAGGTGGTGATCTCGATCTGGAAACCGGCCTTGCGCATGCCGATGGTGCCGAAAGCCCGGCCTATCTCCCAGAAGTTGTCCGCCCATTTCTTGACCAGGGCCACCGTCTGGTCCGGGGTGGCATCAGTGGTGAAGTCGAGGTCGGGGGAGGTCCGGCCAAGGAACAGGTCGCGCACGGGACCGCCCACCAGGGACAATTCGTGGCCGGCGTCCACGAAGCGCTGTCCGAGCTCCAGGACCACCGGGGGCACCTTGAAGTCGACAGTGTGGGAATCAATCTTGTGATGTGCGTGCGCCATAGTTCCTTAAGCTTGGCAGAAACCAGCGCCTTGGCAGTCCAAAAAAGCGTCACGATCCGCGCTGATTCGTGTTCCCCTCCGGAAAGTGCGTCATATCCCGTCCATGTTGGTGTCATGTTCCGGTCATCACGGGAGGGCAACAGTCGTTAGAGTGGACTCCATGGCCCATCCAGTACCGAGCGCTCCAGGCAGGAGGACAAACGCACCATTGCCGTCGGCAATCGGTGCGCACGTTGCCCCTGCCCAGCAGTCGGCACCGGCATCGCTGCCCACGGTTGAGGAAGTGTCAGCCGGCGGCGTTGTGGTGGACACGTCCGACGCCGAATTGAGGGTGGCGATTATCGCCCGCCTTAACAGGGGTGGACGCCTCGAGTGGTGCCTGCCCAAGGGCCATCCGGAGGGCAAGGAAAACAACGAAGAGGCCGCCGTCCGGGAAATCGCCGAGGAAACCGGCATCGAGGGCATCATCCTGGCACCGCTGGGCAGCATCGACTACTGGTTCACCGTCAGCGGCCACCGGGTCCACAAGACCGTGCACCATTACCTGCTGCGTGCCACGGGCGGCGAGCTGACGATCGAAAACGATCCCGACCAGGAAGCCGTGGACGTGGCCTGGGTGCCCATCCAGGAGCTGGCCCGGAAGCTGTCCTTCCCCAACGAACGCCGCATCGCCGACCTCGCCCGCGAGGTCCTGCCCGGACACCTTTAAGCCCGGACGCCGCCGTCGCCATTGCGGTGTTAAGTGCGCGCGGGTGAGACGATGAAGTCGATGTCAGCTACCAACTTTCCTTCCGACCGGTCCGGCCGGCCCGATGACGCCGCGCCCGACGGCGTGCCCCCTGAGCCGGCGGCACCGGACCTTGCGGAGCCTGCAGCGGCAGGCGTCAGCGAGACCCGGTCCAGCGCCATCATGGCTGCCGGGACGCTCGTGTCACGTTTCCTGGGCTTCGCCAAGACCTGGATGCTCGGCACCGCCCTGGGCCTGGGTTCAACGGTCAATGACACGTTCATCAATGCCAACAACCTGCCCAACCTGATCTTCCTCCTGGTGGCCGGCGGCGTGTTCAATGCCGTGCTGGTCCCGCAGATCATCAAGGCCAGCAAGGCTCCGGACAGGGGAGCGGACTACATCAGCCGGCTGCTGACGCTGGCTGTCCTGCTCCTCTTCGGCCTGACAGCGCTGGTTACGCTGGCGGCGCCGGGGGTCATCGAACTGACCACGCAGGGGTATTCGCCACAGCAGAAGGCCCTCGCTGTCACCTTTGCGTTCTGGTGCCTGCCGCAGATCTTCTTCTACGGCCTCTACGCCCTGCTCACCCAGGTCCTGAACGCCAACGGCGCGTTCGGCCCAGCCATGTGGGCGCCCATCCTGAACAACGTGGTGGCCATCGCCGGCCTGGGGATGTTCATCTGGATCTTCGGCACCAACGACGTCAATACCCACACCCTGGACAACTGGGGTTCCACCCAGACGCTGTTGGTGGCCGGGTTCTCCACCATTGGCGTGCTGTCGCAGACGGCCATCCTGCTGGTGCCGGTCTTCCGGTTGAAGCTCGGACTCCGCCCCAGGTTCGGCTGGCGCGGCGTGGGACTTGGCCACGCCGCAAAGCTGAGCGTGTGGACGCTGCTTACCGCCGCCGTCGGGCAGCTGGCCTTCCTGTATGTCATGCGCATCGCCACCATTCCCGGCGCGGAACGCATCCGGCTGCAGGAAGCGGGGGACCCGGCCGCGTCCACCCTGCCCGGCAACGCCGTCCTTGAAGTGGCCAGCCAGCTGTACCTGCTGCCGCACTCGATCATCGCGCTGTCCCTGGCCACTGTGCTGTTCAACCGCATGACCCGCGCCTCCCAGGAGGGCAACCGGGCCGAACTGCGGGATGCGCTCTCGCATGGGCTGCGGACCATGGCCGTCGCCACCGTCTTCGGTGCGCTGGCGCTGTTTGCGCTGGCCGGGCCGCTGGGCATGTTCTTCTCTGGAGGCTTGCGCCAGGACGGCGTCATGCTGGCCCAGACGCTGACCATCCTCGCCCTCAGCACCCCGTTCATGAGCGCCAACTTCATGATGTCCCGCGTCTTCTACGCCAACGAGGACGCCCGCACCCCGTTCTACGTGCAGCTGCTCCTGGCAGTGGTTTATGTGGCCGGTGCGTTCGCCATCCAGTTCCTGCCGGTGGGCCAGATCATCTATGCCATCGCCATCCTCTACATGGTGGGCAACATCCTCTCCGTGGTCATCAGCGCATTCTTCCTGCGCCGCATGCTGGGGCACCTCGATGGGGCGCGGATCGCCAACTCTTACATCCGCATGGGGTACGCGGCCCTGGGCTCGGCCATTGCCGGCGCAGGTGCCCTGTGGCTCATGGGCAGCTACAACCCGGACGGCTTCGCGTGGAGCGGCCGCCTCCAGGCACTCGTGACGCTCGCCGTCGTCGGACCGGTCATGCTGGCCGTGTACTTCCTGCTCCTCCGGGTGTTCCGTGTCTCTGAACTCAGCGACATGCTGCGGCCCCTGCTGGGACGGATCGGCCGGGGCGGCCCAGCCGCTGCTCCGGAAGCCGGGGACGCGCCGTCGCCCTCTCCTTCCGAGGGATCCTCCACTGACCGCGGGAACCACCCAGAGCGTGCCACCACCTCCGTGGACACCGGCCTCATTCCCCGGATTTCCGGCGAGTTCGACGCCGTCTCCTTCCGTGCGGGCCCGGACCCCCAGCGTGGGGCCCGCCGCCCGGAATCGTACGACGCCGGCGCGCGGCAGGGTGCCGAAGGCGCCTACCTGCCGGGTGAGGACCAGCCCAGCACGGCCCGTGGAGGACTGCTCAGCGAACAGATTCCGCTTCCCGGCCGCCGTACCTACCAGGGGAAGGCCGGCGAGAACCCGTTTTTCAGCAGCCGGCGCAAGCGTAAAAAGTAAATCCCTGCGCTGCGGCGCCCGTCTTCTCCGCAGCCGCCGGGAGCGGATCGGCTAGGATCGAACAGGTACAGGGGTAGTTGCATTCAGGGCAGGCCGTGCGACGCGGGCACCTGAAGGGCGGTTGCGTCATCGAGGCCGGCAATCCCGGACAGTCTAGGAGGAACACGTGTCCAACCCGATCGATGTCGGATCAGTACTGGGCGGCCGCTACAAGGTCACCGCCACAGTGTTGGCCTCGCACGACCACGATCTGGTGCTGGATGGTGTGGACCAGGTCCTCAACCGCCCGGTCAGCATCCTGGTTGCCGGACCGGAGAACACCGAGCAGGTTGCGCAGAGCGCCCGCGAAGTGGCCACCGGCGAACGTCCCGGAACGGTGCAGGTCCTGGACCTTGGCGTGACCGAGGACGCCACCTACCTCATTACCAACCACACGTCGGCCGCCGACCTCCTGGACCTGGTGGTGGCCCCCAATCCTCCCTACGTGGAGCCGTTCTTCACGGACACCCTGGGCAGCGAAATCTTCGGACAGGCGCGGTCGCACGAGCCCGAACCATACGACGAGGAAGACCACGTCGAGGCGGGCTACATCAGCTACGCCGACTCTCACCCCAACCAGGTTGATCCCTACCGCTCTGCCCCGGACCGGCCTGCTCCTGCCCGGTCGGCTCCTGCCGTCCCGCCCAGGCCTCCGGTCCGGCCCGCCGCCCAGCAGCCGGCTTCCACCGGCCGCACTGGCGCCGGTGCGGGAGCTGCCGCGGCAGCTGCTGGTGCCGCTGTATCAGGTGCCGCGGCTGCTGGTGCCGCGGCCCCCGCGTCGAAGACGGGGACTGGCTCCTCTCGGACTGATCCCAATGCCACCGCCGCGCAGCCTGTTGCGCAGAATGCTGCAACCTCGTCGGAGCGTTCAGCCTCCGCAGAGGCGGATACGGGCCCGAACGATACCGCTGCTGTGGCCCACACTGCGGCAGGTGCCCAGCCTTCCGCCGGGGACCGCAAGCCCAAGGTGTCCCTCTGGTCCAATGACGACTACGCCCAGGCGGGGGACCAGGACCCCTACGAGGACACAGACGATGCTCCGGAGGAATCCCGCCCGGTCAGGAGCAAGTCGGCGCTCTTCGCCCGCGCCGCAGCACCCGCTGCCGCCGGTGTGTCGTTTGCTGACCGGGACGACTACGACGATGACCGTGATGAGTCTGAAAACCAGCCCCGGTCGATGCGCTGGCTCGTTGGGGGCCTGCTGGCTGTAGTGCTCATCGCAGGCCTGATCTTCGCCGTGACCAACCTGGGAAGCCTCTTCACGTCGGAGCCGCAGGCCAAGCCGACGGCTGCTCCTGTTACCAGTGGCGCCCCGCAGAACTCTGCACCGGCAACGCAGGCAGCCCCGTCCGCGCCGCCGGTGGTCCCGCCGGCCATCGAAAGTGTCACCCGCCAGGGGAACTTTGATTTCGCCGCGACCTTCGACGGAGACCTGGTCAAGGCATATGACGGCAACGCCGCCAGCTACTGGTCGGACATGGAGTTCGCAACGGAGAACTGGGGTGGCCTGGCCCCCCAGGGCGTCCCGCTGGTTGTGAAGTTGAAGGGCACTGCCACCATCTCTTCCATCACGCTCTCCCAGCTCGGGGGATCGGGCGGCAACATCACCGTTTACACCAACGACAAGCCTTCCATGGACGGCGCCAAGGCAGTCGGGACGAACAGCTTCACGTCCACTGACCTGAACATGCCCCTCCCGGAACCCGTCCAGGCCCAGTACGTCATCGTATCGATCAATGCACTGCCCAAACTTGCGGCGCCCAAGACCCGGTACGGCTACGGTCTCCGGCTCGCCGAAATCAAGGTCCAGTAGCGCTTAGTCGCAATAGTGCACCCCTGCTGCTGGAATCCATTCCCCAGCAGCAGGGAATGTAGTCTACAAAGAGCGCCCTGCGACGGCTGGACCTCTGTCTCCTGCGATGGCCCACGGTGTCCGGGCGCTGGAATATTCAGCACCCGGACACAGTTGTGCCATGTGGCCGGCCTCCACCGGGAGGCGAGTCGAACAAGGAAGAGGTTCACGGTCCAGTGACCATCGAAGAGAAGACGGCGTCGGACGTTCGCGACGTCATTATTGTGGGCTCAGGTCCGGCGGGCTACACGGCCGCCGTCTACACAGCCAGGGCAAACCTCAAGCCTTTGCTGCTGGCTGGTTCGGTAACCGCCGGCGGCGAACTGATGAACACCACGGACGTGGAGAATTATCCCGGGTTCCCGGAAGGCATCATGGGCCCGGACCTGATGGAAAACTTCGAGAAGCAGGCGGCACGGTTCGGGACGGAGATCCAGTTCGAGGATGTAACTGCCCTTGAGCTCGACGGCCCCGTCAAGACGGTCACCATCGCTACGGGGGAGACCTTCAAGGCAAAGGCTGTCATCCTCTCCACCGGCTCTGCGTACCGGGAATTGGGCCTGCCCAATGAGAAGCGGCTCTCGGGCCACGGTGTGAGCTGGTGCGCAACCTGTGACGGTTTCTTCTTCAAGGATCAGGACATCGCTGTCATCGGCGGCGGCGACTCCGCCATGGAAGAGGCGCTGTTCCTCACCAAGTTCGCGAAATCAGTAACGGTTGTCCACCGCCGTGACTCGCTGAAGGCATCGAAAATCATGGCCGACCGTGCACTCTCCCACGAAAAGATCAACTTCGTCTGGAACAGCACCGTCGATGACGTCCTGGGAACCGAAAAGGTGACCGGTCTTCGGCTGAAGAACCTCCTGGACGGCTCCCTGTCCGATCTTCCCGTCACCGGTGTATTTGTCGCCATCGGCAATGACCCCCGCACTGACCTCGTCAAGGGCGTTCTGGATCTGACCCCGGAGGGAACCATTGCCGTGGACGGGAGGAGCTCCCGCACCAGTCTCCCGGGTGTCTTCGCTGCCGGTGACGTTGTGGATCCCACCTACCGCCAGGCGATTACCGCCTCGGGTTCGGGATGTGTTGCGGCCATCGATGTTGAGCACTACCTGGCAGACCTGCCCGCATAATCTGCGCCACTGTTATTCGAAGAGAAAGATAAGGTTATGAGCAACGCAAAAGATGTGACTGACGCAAGTTTCGGGACCGATGTCCTGTCCGCCGATAAGCCGGTAATTGTTGATTTCTGGGCCGAATGGTGCGGTCCCTGCCGCAAGCTCGGACCCATCCTGGATGAAATTGCAGTGGAATACGGCGAAAAGGTTGACGTCGTCAAGGTCAACGTCGACGACAACCCCGCCATTGCTGCCCAGTACGGAATCACTTCCATTCCGGCCGTCTACCTATTCCAGGGCGGCGAAGTGAAGAACAGCGTTATCGGTGCCAAGCCGAAGCAGTTCTTCGAGAAGGAATTCTCTGACGTTCTGTCCTAGTATCGGGGGACCCTGCGGGTTTAGCCGGAGTCTAACGGAAAGTGGCCATCGCCTTCGGGTGGTGGCCACTTTTTTGCCTGTGCTCCTCCGGAGCTCTGGTGTCATGCTCTTAGCCGTGAGACGTGTGCGCAGGTGGGCGGATGTGCCGGTACTGGCGCCGTCGTGGTTCCGCCGGTGCGTTTCACGTGAAACACGGCCAATCGACGCGGAGCTCGTTTCCACACACGTGCCGATTCACTACCACCGAGGCATGAAGGCTTATGCCGAGCTGTGATGTACGTAGGCCGCACGGTCAGCATATGGCGCCTGCTGACCGTTTTTGGATGAGCGCATCTGCTCGCATCGGTAGCGGAGTGCGCATGCAGATCGACGTTATGGAAAATGCATCAAGTGCGTCTGCGAAGCGATATGCCAGAACGTCGGGGGATGACCCCAACTTGGAGCACCCACCACCGTCGAAGGCCGATGGTAAGTTTTAGCTATGAACCCTTGATGACGCTTGGAGACCTGTTTCACGTGAAACATGCAGCGCTCAGCGCCCCAATCTAGCCCCCTAGGTGTCGGGGCGCACTCATCACTTTGCCCCTCGGAGTATGTCACCATTCAGCGGAAGCAGCCTACGGGAAGGCTGCACCTCGGGCTGCGGCTCGGCCGGAACAAAGCTGGCCTATCTTCGACAGGTATTCGCCTGGTCGTCCGGATGCAAATATCCATTGTCCTGCATGCTTCCTGCGCCATTGCAGAAAGCAGGTCTTCGCATCGGAGACGCATATATCAGAGTCGAAGGTAAAGTGCCCTGCATGCTGGTCCTCTGCGTCGCCGGACAAGATGAGCGCATAGCAACAAATCTCTAGCCGCTTGCATGCAGGTTGGATGTGACTGGGCAGATTGGGGGCGGGCGCCGATTGGGTCGTCTCAAGAGCGTGTCTAAGAGTCGGGAGCATGGGATTCCGAACCACCGTGCCTTGCGGGACATGTCGCATTGTTTAGCGATCATCTTGCGTACAAAGGGGTCAAAGGCACTCACCGGGTACAGACGCTTAGCCGCCCGGATCCGTAGAGGTCGGCTCGCTCGGGTCATGAATGCGGGCGACTCAGTAACGCGCGCGCCCAGCCAGGGCCACGCTTGGGGGTGGCGTGGCCACCATTGAAGCGTTCGTGAACGACCTGAAAGCCCTCGTGCCCTTCGGTGGACGCCCGATGTCCACTCACAGATTTAGAAGCAAAGCAACCGCGAGTTTGGCGACTCCGACGGAATCTCACCTGTCGTACCGCTACTCCTGTGCTGTTTCACGTGAAACAATCCATGGCGGCGGCCGGCATGTTTCACGTGAAACGGCGGCCTCTGAACACTGGGCCGAGGTCTGCGCCAGGTCGAATACGGCCTCCGCAGCGACTTCGTCTTCGCGCTGAAGAAAGAGCCGGACGACGTCGACACCCGGCAACGGGAAGCGACCGGTATCGCAGCCGAGTGGCGGAACAATCGAGATCCGGGCTAACAGGAGATCGGACACCATCCAGCGGGAAGCCCACCCTGGATGCGGCTGCCCAATATGGCAACCGGCGTGGTATCGATGGACCGCCCGCCGCCTCTGGATACCAGCGCCCACGAAGCGCGTGTCATATTCAAATAGGACCGTCATCACAGCGGGTCCTGGGCTCCGGAACGTCGGCTCCTCGCGCTTGAGAGTCCGCCACTGGAATCTGCTGTCCTATGCAAGGTTGTAGGGGGGGCTGGGTGAGGACCTGCCGCCTGCCCTGAACATGCATCCAGGCAGGCAAATACGCTGCTGCTCGAAGCACTCAGCTCAGACCGTTACGCCTCTCAGGGCCATGCTAAGGCCAAGCGGACTTACGGACTGCCCGCGAAAGACAGGGCTGAATACTGCAGCTGTCCGCTGACTCCGTCACTGGCACCATACCCATAAGCGGCAAGGGACTGTGATCTTATCCACACTGTTATCCACAACATAGGGTCTCAGCAATCCACACACTTATCCACAGACTCGCGGCGCTTTCGAGTCTGCGTCCACTGGAGCTAGTGTGGGGCCCGTGGTCGGCATGACCCATACTGAGGTCTTGGAGTGTGAGCCCACCGACGTGACACGCTATCCGTGGGGCCCCTAGCCCCGCATCCAAGGGCGTTCCGAAACCAATTTGAGTAGTCTATACATCGTCGGCCCGCAAATATGGTCAGCCCCAGCTGTTTCACGTGAAACATCCGGGAACACATGCGGCGTCATTGGTTCTACGGCGCTAGTCGTGCGCCGTGACCAACCCTTTGCGGCACTCCCAGGGGTTAGACCCGGTGCAATGCTGACGCGTGATATCCCCAACGTTATCCACAGGGATATCCACCGCGCATTTGCCCTTCTCGTTAGGGCAGGAACGGATTCTGCTGCCCTCTGGCCCGGGCGGCCAGAAATGCGGGAGTGCTGCCTGGAAGACTGCCGCCCGCTGGTGACTTTAGTCGAAGACAGGTCCCAGGCGAGGGGCGGGAACTCACGCGCCGACGGGCGGGACTGCACGTCTGCAGGGGCCGCCCGCCTACCCGCGCGCGTGGCTGGACTGCTGCAGGCTCACTACCGACAACCACCTATACCTCATCCCGTGGACTGCAGGAGGCCTCGGGGGAGGACCAACGCGTGGCAGGAGCTGGAAGCGACCGACTGGACCGTTAACACGAGTAGCGGCTCTCCCCAGATGTCAGGCCCGGAGGCTCAGCAGTACGCAGCCGGTCACTCAGGGAGCTCAACATTCCCCTCCGTAGCGGGCTACGTTCCTGAGCGCAGCGCCGAAGTGCCAACGGCACGGCGACGTGCACCAGTTGGTGGGATTAGTGTTGCAAACTACAGAACAACACAATGGAGAGGGCGGCAAAAGAGACCGAGCCCAACGTATGGGGCTTTCTAATTACCGGCGGTCAGCATAACGGGAAGTGACACATGAGCGGGACAAAGAAAGTTCCGAGGTGAGTCGAAACCCTCTGCGCAGCACCGCAGCACCGCAGCACCGCAGCACCGCAGATAACCCTACGTCGCCGCGGCCTGGAGCCCAGACAGCCACCGGGACCACCGTGTGTCGAGGCATGGATATTGTCGCTCCCGGCCGATACTAAGGGCCTCGGGCCTGAGACTAACCGACTAGCAAGTCTCCATTACTCGGAGGACTGCAGGCGTGCTGACGCCCCTAAACGCCTGATGGGCGTTTGTAGACGGGGGAGTCCGCCTGCGCTGCCCCCTCTCTGCCCTGGTTACTGCTAACTAGTTGTCTTTCCTAGCGGAGCGCCTGCACTGCTTGTTTCACGTGAAACGCTCGCAAGCCCTCGAATCGGGCTCTAGGTGTACTCAGCCAGTAGGTTGGTTGCACCTGCTGATGGGTGGCTTGCCTCCGAGGCTCCCGTGGGGCCGGTGGTTGTTGTAGAAGTTTAGCCAGGGCTGCAGGGCGTCTGTCCGGGCCTGGTTTGAGGTGAATGGCTGGCGGTAGGCCCAGCCTTCCTGGAGCGTGCGGTTGAAGCGTTCTGCTTTGCCGTTCTGCCAAGGGTGGCGGGGTTTGATCAGGATGTGTTTAGCGCCCAGGGCAACGAGTGCGTCCTGGAAGTCGCGGGAGAGCCGGTAGGCGAAGGCGTTATCGGTCATGACGCGTTTGACAGGCGCGCCGCCGTTCGCTGCCATGGCGGCGGCGGCCCGAGTGAGGAACCCGGCGCAGGTCGGGTCTTTCTCGTCGGGCAGAACCTCGGCGTAGGCGAAGAGGGTGTAGTCGTCCACGGCGACGTGGACGTAGTCAAAGCCCATCCTCTGATGCGACTTGCGGTGGTTTGCCGCGCTCTGGGAAGGGTCGGCCCGCCAACCGCCGCCGTCCGGGATCCGGCCAAGTTTCTTGACATCGATATGGATCATGTCCCCTGGGGCGTCTCGTTCGTAGCGGCGGTCGGTAGCCTGGGAAGCGCGGATCCGTTGCCCGGTCACCGGGTCCAGATCCCACAACCTGGGCATGCCCGCCCTGGCCAAAATCCGGGAGACCGTCCGGGCGCTCGTGCCGCAGCGCAAAGCCAGGTGCAGTGGCCCTTCGCGGTACTCCACGCGCTGGATCAGAACATCGGCAACGACTTCCGCCGAGGTGGCGTGGGGGCAGGATCTTGGTCGGGAGCTGCGGTCCTCGAGGCCGTCCCAGCCGTGGGTACGGTACCGGCTGAGCCAGCGGTGCGCGCAAGTCCGCGAGACGCCCATTTCCTTCGCCACGTGAGCGACGGGACGGCCGGCGAGGACGCGCTCGACGAGGATGCGCCTACCATTCCGGGTCAGGCGGGCATTACGGTGGGACATGAGGACCTCTTAGTCGTTGGCTGTGTGTGGTAGCCACCAACCTAAGAGGTCCTCACCTCTTCACGATGTAACCAACGTCCTGACTCAGTACATCTAGGCGGCATAACAGCACAGGCGTCACGACCCAATAGGGGTGCAAAGGGATGCACCTGATGGTCTACTTCGGACGTGGACATCTGAGTTGGGTCCTCGTCGGTGCATTGCAGATGAGGCTTGCCGAGCCTCTTGGGGCCACCCCACGCCCGGCAGTCAGTAGGGCGGCATCCGCCCGCGGCTCAACAGCAATGCAGTGCAAGGTTTCACATGAAACGTCTACGCTCACCACGGGTCACTGTATGTTTCACGTGAAACCGGCACAGGCTCCGGCCGGCATAGCTCTTTCCCTCAGCCGTCCCCGCTTCTTTGCCGAACGAAAGTCCCACAAATCCGCGTCGTCTTCCCGCAGGATCGACAAAAGCTGGGTACCAGCGGATACGCCGAGTAGACCATCCGGAAACTACGAAAGCGCATTATGGGGCAGCGCACGCTGCCTCGCCGGGGGCGAGCGGCACGGCGAGACGGCTGATAGCGGTAGAAGATACCGCATTCTGACGCCACTGAATGCGGGGGACTCCTTCGATGTTGTGGCCGCATCAGCGCACGGCTTATGGGCCGCCAGGGCGCTCATCCCGCTCATTCCCGTATGCAGTACGGATCAACGGGAGATGACAGGTGCAGCGCACCAGGAGACAGCGCATAAAGCCGGCTGTAGGCGCCAACTCACGGCATGAGCGCCCCCAGACCATGTCCTGCCCGCGGAGTGGCGTGTACTTGGGCGGTCACGGCCCGTGCCTACAGCCGCTCAAGTCGGCGCCAACGTCGCCGCTTCTCCTCAGCGACTGCAATATCCGTTGTACAACACACATTGCCCCCAACTACTGGGTGGCAAAAGGGCCCACAGTGTCGCTCTATATACGACAAACGCCTCGTATTTGGGGGTGCAAGCACCAGTACGGCTGGGTCAGACGACTTCGGTAGTTCTGGCCTACCAGGAGTTTCACGTGAAACGTAGACGCGGGGCGTTGACACGGTGAAACGCAATCCCCGCTGGGATCCTTTACGCTTGGTTGAACCGCGGAAACGCGGTCGGAGCCTTCATGAACCGCTCCCTGGCTGCGCAGATTGCGGCGAAACAGTCCTCGACCAGAATTTCTTCAGACACTCATTCCAAACTCTTCCGACGGGGAGCGCGGGCTGCTCCACGCCTACCGGCCATCCGAACCCGGTACACTGACCGCCGTGCCTGACGCAGTCTCCCTCTCCGAAGCGGACAAGGTACAACGAAACCACAAGACGCCGGTAGGGGTCGCAGGTATGAGCATCTCCACCTAACAGCCGGCCGCTGGGTGGGCTGGATAAGCTCCTAGGCCACCTAAGACAAAAAAGGCCCGATTCATAAAGAATCGGGCCTTTCTCAGGGATTAGTTACTGGAACCCGGCGCCAGGACGTCCATGATCCGGTTCAAGTCCTCAACGCTGGCAAACTCGATACTGACCTTGCCTTTCCTGGCGCCCAGCGAGATCTTGACGTTGGTGTCAAGACGGTCGGAGAGCGAGGATGCAAGATAGTCCAGCCGCTCGTGCCTCGCACCGGGGCGCGGAATGTTGTTCTTGGGAGGCTTGGCAGGATCCTGGTAGAGGGTCACTGCTTCCTCTGTTGCCCTGACGGACATCCCTTCCGCCACGATCTTCTGGGCCAGCCGTTCCATGGCTGCTGCATCCGGAAGCGACAGAAGGGCCCTGGCGTGGCCTGCGGAGAGCACACCGGCAGCCACGCGGCGCTGCACCAGAGGGGGCAGCTTGAGGAGGCGAAGCGTATTGGACACCTGGGGCCGGGAACGGCCGATACGGTCGGCCAGCTGCTCGTGGGTGGTGCCGAAGTCCTCCAGAAGCTGCTGGTAAGCCGCCGCCTCTTCAAGGGGGTTCAGCTGGCTGCGGTGAAGGTTCTCGAGCAGGGCATCCCGCAAGAGGTCGTCATCCGTTGTGTCACGGATGATCGCGGGAATGGTTTCCAGCCCTGCTGCCTGCACAGCACGCCACCGGCGCTCACCCATGACGAGCTCATAGGGCTCGCTACCGTCTTCGGTTGACGTACGGACCACAATTGGCTGCAGGACGCCGATTTCCCGCACGGAATGAACAAGCTCGGCCATGTCGTCTTCATCAAAGACGCTTCGGGGCTGTTTCCGGTTGGGATGGATATCGGCAACGGAGATTTCCGCGAAACGGGCGCCCGGAACCTCCACGAGTTCGACACCGGAGTCCGCATGGCCGGTTACCTCGGCGTCAGCAGGATCAGCGTTGCTCTCTGCCATGGCAGCAGCAGATGCTTCCACTGAGGGGCCAGGTCCAGCTGCTGCCTTCACCTCAGGGTTGGGTGCGGGCGCCTTTTTGGCGGGAGCCCTTTTCGTTGGAGCGGTAGCTGCAGCTGATGCTGCCTCCTTCTTCCCGTCTTCACTGACCTTGGCCCCAGTGGACTCGGCAGCCGCCGGCCTGGCTGAGGACCGGTTGTCCGAACCCGCGGAATCCTTTGCCTGGGTCTTGGCAGCGGCGGGCGCGGCAGGCGTCGCAGGTTGCTCCAACGGTTCAGTCTTCTTCCGGCCCTCGGGGAAGAAGAGATCCACGGGCCGGGACACCGCCCCACCGTTACCGGAGGACCCATTGGCTGCGGCGGAACTAGGAATCAGCGCGCCAAGACCGCGGCCTAGGCCCCGTCGCTTCTCGCTCATGGGTAAATCCCTCCAGTGGTAGACCCAGGACCAGCCTGGCTCCGTGCGTTGCGGTATTGAAGATTCTAGCGTTCGGCTATTTCAGCAGCGGCTTCCAAGTAGGACAGTGCACCACTTGAGGAAGGGTCGTACGTCATGACGGTCTGCTGGTAGCTGGGGGCCTCGGAGATCCGCACAGACCGCGGCACGACGGCCGAGAGCACCTGCTCGGGGAAGTGCTGGCGCACCTCGGCGGCTACCTGTGCAGCGAGGTTTGTGCGGCCGTCGTACATGGTCAGCAGGATGGTGGAGACAACAAGATCTGCATTGAGGTGCTTCTGGATCATCTCAATGTTCTTGAGGAGCTGGCTGAGGCCTTCCAAGGCGTAGTACTCGCACTGGATGGGGATCAGTACCTCGTTGGCCGCACAAAAAGCGTTGACGGTCAGCAGGCCCAGGCTCGGCGGGCAGTCGATGAAGACGTAGTCCAGGCGCTCTTCGCCGTTCTTCTCGCGCACCTTCGCGTAGACGTCGATGGCCCGCCGCAAACGCTGTTCGCGGGCCACGAGCGATACCAGTTCAATTTCCGCACCGGCAAGGTGGATGGTGGCCGGCGCACAGATGAGCTTTCCGATGTCCGGGCACGGGGCAACAACATCAGCCAGAGGGACGTCATTGATCAGGACGTCGTAGATGCTGTCCACGTCTGCGTGGTGTTCGATTCCCAAGGCAGTGGAAGCATTGCCCTGCGGATCGATATCGATGACCAGGACGTTGAGTCCGGCAGCAGCCAGCGCGGCGGCGATGTTCACGGTGGTGGTGGTTTTGCCCACACCGCCCTTTTGGTTGGACACCGTGAAGATCCGGGTCTTCTCAGGGCGCGGGAGCTTTCGTCCCATCAGGCGCTCACGGCGCTTCGTCTCGTGGGCAAGCTCGCGGGCGATGGGGCTTGAGTCGTCGATGGCGTCGATGACGTTGGAACGACCGCCGGGGGTTGTTTCACGTGAAACCGCGCTACCGGACGAGGGCGAGGCAACCGTCTTAGGGTGATTACCGCCCCGGCCCGGAGCCATAGCGGTGCCCGCCAGTCCTGACCCAGCGACAGAACGTGCCGACCCCAAGGACACAAACGGCGGGATCCGTTGTGCGGAGGCTTCACTACTGGTCACTGGGGCACACTCACTCTCGTTCAGCCAATTTTGCTGCCGTTGTCTAGCCTAACTGCTCGCACCTGCTGACAGCCGTCAGCGGGCCCGCGTTAGGACTTCTTTTGGGACTTGTTCACCACGATGCGGACCACCGTGGTGGGCTCTTCCAGCAGGTTGTCACCCACCGTCAGCACCGAGGTCTCCACACCACCCAGCTTCCGGATGGTCTTTGCCGCCTTCTCGATCTCTTCGCCGGCGCTGCGGCCCTTGATGGCCACCACTTCACCGCGCCCTCCCAACAGGGGGATGGTAAGGCCGGCAAGGTTGGTCAATGCCGATACGGCGCGGGCGGTCACAACGTCGGCCTCCACGTGACCCACGGCCAGCTCGGCCCGGGTACGCATCACCGTGACATTGTCCAGGCCGAGGTCATCAACCACTTCCTGGAGCCAGATTACCCGGCGCTCCAGCGGTTCGATGAGGGTCAGTTCAAGGTCGGGACGCGCGATGGCGAGGCAAAGGCCAGGCAGTCCTGCGCCGCTTCCGACGTCGGCCACATGGCTCCCGTGGGCGATCTCGCTTTCAATGACCGCGCAATTGAGCACGTGGCGGCTCCACAGCCTGGGAACCTCGCGCGGGCCGATCAGGCCCCGTTCCGTCCCGGACGTAGCGAGGTGCTCAACGTACCGCTTGGCCAGCTCGAGGCGGTCGCCGAAGATCTTCTCAGCAGCGCGAAGCTCTGCTGCCGTGATGTCAACCATAACTATTGGGTCAGCATTCTCTAGTCTACGGAAACAACAATGTGGCGTCCGGCGCCTTCGCCCTCGGACTCGCTGACCAGGCCGAGATCGGCAACGGCGTCGTGCACGATCTTGCGTTCGTAGGCGCTCATCGGCTCAAGGGCCACCGACTTGCCGGTTTCCTTCACGGAAGCCGCGGCCTCTTCGGCGATCTTCTGCAAATGCCCGGTACGTTCCTGCCGGTAGCCGTTGATGTCCAGGACAAGCCGCGAACGGTTCTCCGTTGCGGACAGCACTGCCAGGCGGGTGAGCTCCTGCAAAGCTTCCAGGACTTCACCGTCCTCGCCAACCAGGCCTTCCAGCCCCTCGGCCTCATCCTCGGCGACGATGGAAATGTAGGTCCGTCCGTTGCGGACCTCGATGTCGATGTCGCCGTCGATGTCGGCGATGTCCAGCAGCTCTTCCAGGTAATCGGCAGCCACGTCGCCCTCTTCTTCGAGGCGACTTGCGGCGGAGCCCTTGGGGGACGAATCATCCTGGCCCACGGACACGTCCTGATCTTCGATTTCTTCAGTAAAGGCGTGTTCGGTGCTCTCAGCTGACATTACTTCTTCTTCCTGTTCTTGCGCTGGGGCTGGACGCGCTGCGCCTTGATCTCGACTGCGGCCGCCGCTGCGGCGTCGGCTTCTTCATCCCGCTTCCCGCTGAGGACGGACAGGGCCGGCAGGCCCTTGGCGGCACGGCGTTCGGCGAGGGCCTTGGCTGCGGGGGATCCCGGCGTCGGCATGCGGCGGATGACGAAGAACTGCTGGCCCATGGTCCACAGGTTGGTGGTGGTCCAGTAGATCAACACACCGATGGGGAAGTTGATGCCACCCACGCCGAAGACGAGAGGCAGGATATACAGCATCATCTTCTGCTGGCGCATGAACGGGCTGGCCATGGCTTCTTCAGACATGTTCTTGGCCATGATCTGCTTCTGGGTGATGAACTGCGAGGCCGTCATGGCAATGATCATCACGATGGAGAGCACCACGACGGCGACCTGGCCGCTGCCACCCCCGCCGTGCAGCAGGGAAGCGGACAGCGGAGCACCAAAAATGCTTGACGCATCGAACTCGACTACCTGCTCGTGGCTCATGGCCCCAATGCCGGCGCCCTGGTCCTTGGCGGCGGAAATACCGGACAGCACCTGGAACAGGGCAAAGAAGAACGGCATCTGGATGAGCATGGGCAGGCAGGCGGAGAAGGGGTTGGTCCCGTGCTTCTTGTACATGGCCATCTGTTCCTGCGCCATTGCCTGGCGGGACAGCTGGTCAGTCTTGCCCTTGTACTTGTCCTGGAGCTTCTTCAGGTCCGGCTGCAGCAACTGCATGCCGCGCTGGGCCTTGATCTGCTTGACGAATACCGGGATCAGCGCGGCACGGATCACCAGCACCAGTCCGATGATGGACAGTGTCCACGTCCAGCCGTTCGCGGCGGGCATCCCGATAGCGCTCAGGCCATCGTGGAATCCAATCATGATGATGGAAACCAGCCACTTGAACGGGGCCATGATTGTTCCAAAGAAGTCCATACTTATCCCTATTCGTCAGGCCGCACTGCGGCCTTCTTCATCAGTCCGAGCAACCAGGTACCTGTCCGGATTGTTCAGCACAACAATTGTGGGGGTCTGGCCTGGAGGCCATTCCCGGCCGCCGGCGGGGACGTGGTCCACTCCACCGGCGTTCCATGGGTGGCAGTGGCCAAGCCGGCGCGCGGCAAGCCAGCTTCCCTTGACCGCGCCGTGAACGGTGACCGCTTCAAGGGCATAGGCCGAGCATGAAGGGAAGAACCGGCAGACCGGACCGTACAAGGGAGAAACCACCTTGCGGTAGGCCATCAGCAGAAGGATGAGGATGTTCCGGGGCAGGTTCCAAAGGAACTTCCCGACGGCGGCAAACACTGTGCGGAGACGGGCGACGACGGCGGTGGCGTTAGGCACGCGGTGTCCCCTCCTGTGTTGTACCGGCCGAACCCCTGGCAGCAGCCCGCGAAGGGCGGCCGGCCAGCCGGTTCAGCGTAGATTCCAGTGCAGCGTTGTAGTCCGACAGCAGCTGGTCCCAGCTGGCGGAAGCGGACGCAGGAAGCGCCCGCACCACGATAGCGAGTCCTGTGCCGTGCTCGCGCAACGAGGCAGCGCCCGCTTCTCTCAGTCTCCTCTTAACGAGGTTCCTGACCACAGCGTTCCCTACACTCTTGGAAACAATGAACCCGATCCGGCTGGGTTCGTCGGCAGCAATGGCTGCCGCATATAACACTACGTTCCGGCGCCCATTGCGGACACCGGAACGTACAGTTGTTGAAAAATCAGTTGAGGTCCTCAGGCGGTTGCGGGTGGCCAGCACCTTAAACTCGCAAAGGGATGTCTACCGATAAGCCAGTTATTTAGGCCGACAGTTCGGTGCGGCCCTTGCCACGACGGGCTGCCAGGATGGCACGGCCGGCACGGGTACGCATACGAAGGCGGAAGCCGTGCTTCTTGGCTCGACGGCGGTTATTCGGCTGAAAAGTCCGCTTGCTCACGTTAGTTACTCCAGTGGATCAAAGGTGCGCCCACCCGATCAGTAATGGGGAAGAACTGGCCGACGCTAAGTTTTGTATATGCACGCTTCCCCCGGCTGCTCCAGGCGCATTGCGCTTGGATGTTCAGATGGGGCCAAAAAGCGGACACAAAGGACTTCACAACGTTAGGGCAATCTGCAAGCCCGAGTCAAACCGGGGCGGCCCATCACGGCTGTCCCCAGCTGTTCCTAACTATCCCCAACAGCCTGTGGATGAAGTGGCTCACAGGGGTGCTTCCGGAACCACAACCGTGTAATTATCCACAGCCGGATAGCCAGCTATCTTCTAGGCTTTTCATCCCCTAGAGTGTCCCAGTAGCCGATTATCCACGGACTGTGCATAACCCTGTGGATTAAGCTGGGCCAGCACCCTGGTTCCGGACTTGGGGCTGCAGGCAATGCAGGCATAGCAAGTTTTGAGGGAACCGATTGATGACAGTAGACGAAGCCAACCACGCCAATACTGTCGGAAGTTCCTGGCGCCGGGTTGTCAGCCTGCTGGAACAGGACCACCGCGTAACACCGCGCCAGCGTGGCTTTGTCATCCTCGCCCAGGCGCAGGGCCTCATTGGTTCCACGCTCCTGGTCGCCGTACCCAACGAACTCACCCGCGAGGTGCTCCAGACCCAGGTCAAGGAAGCCCTCGACGATGCACTGCACAATGTCTTCTCCGAAGACATCCGCTGCGCCATCGATGTGGACACCGATCTGGTCCCCCTCCACGAGGAACCCGAACCCATCGTCGAGCCGGCTTTCGCACCGGACCAGGTCATCGAGCAGAAACCGCAGCCCATGCTGCCCAGCACCTCGCACGAATTCGGCCGGCTGAACCCCAAGTACGTCTTTGACACCTTCGTGATTGGTTCCTCGAACCGTTTCGCCCACGCTGCCGCCGTTGCTGTTGCCGAAGCACCTGCCAAGGCATACAACCCGCTCTTCATCTACGGTGACTCCGGTCTGGGCAAGACCCACCTCCTGCACGCCATCGGCCACTACGCCCGGCGCCTGTACAGCGGGATCCGCGTCCGATACGTAAATTCCGAAGAGTTCACCAACGACTTCATTAACTCCATCCGTGATGATGAGGGCACGAGCTTCAAGACGACCTACCGCAATGTGGACGTCCTGCTGATCGATGACATCCAGTTCCTGGCCGGCAAGGACCGGACGCTGGAGGAGTTCTTCCACACCTTCAATGCCCTGCACAACAACAACAAGCAGGTGGTCATCACCTCGGACCAGCCGCCCAAGCTGCTGGCCGGCTTCGAGGACCGCATGAAGTCGCGTTTTGAGTGGGGCCTGCTGACGGACATCCAGCCGCCGGAACTTGAGACCCGAATCGCCATCCTCCGCAAGAAGGCGCTCAGCGAGGGCCTGTCGGCGCCGGATGATGCCCTCGAGTACATCGCATCCAAGATCTCCAGCAACATCCGCGAGCTTGAAGGTGCACTGATCAGGGTGACGGCGTTCGCCAGCCTGAACCGCCAGCCGGTGGACGTGGCCCTTGCCGAGATGGTCCTGAAGGACCTGATTACCGACGACGGCGCCCAGGAGATCACGTCCGCCCAGATCCTCCAGCAGACAGCTGACTACTTCAAGCTCAGCATGGAGGAACTCTGCAGCAAATCCCGGACCCGGACGCTGGTGACCGCACGCCAGATCGCCATGTACCTCTGCCGGGAGCTGACGGACATGTCACTTCCCAAGATCGGCCAGGAACTCGGCGGCCGCGACCACACCACCGTCATCCATGCCGACCGGAAGATCCGCGAGCTGATGGCGGAGCGCCGTGTGATCTACAACCAGGTGACCGAGCTGACCAACCGGATCAAGCAGCAACAGCGCGACTCCTGAATCCACACCGCGCCCGGCACTCTATACCTTATTAACAGGGGCATGTGGATAAGCCTGTGGATACTTAAGGGGACAAGCGCGGTTAATGGGCTTAAAACCCTTAAGCCGTCTGTGGATCGTTAAAAATGGCCCTTTGCGTTGTCCCCATCCACACCCTGTTTAAAACCCACTTAACGCACAGCGGGTGAACAGGGCTTAAGCGCGGAACCACGCGGCAGGACCGGGTTATCCACAGTTTCCACAGCAGTTATTAACACTACTAATCCCAAAAAATTGAAATCCCTCAAACAACAAGAACGATCCGCGCATCCGACACAGGGGGCCTGCCGGCCCACGGCGGACTGGACCGGACCCTGGGGGATGGGTTAATCCCCGATCTTCCGGCTAAGCTGTCAGCAGCGCTCCCATCCCTGGGTTTTCGTGTGGTTTCCGTTTTCGCGGACCATGCACCAGCCGGGGTGCGCCCAACTTCTTCCGGAGTTTCCTGCGAAATTCCCGGGTTTCACATGGCAGCAGCAATGAAAGGCGGCACCCTTCCGTGAAGTTCAGAGTCGATCGGGACGTCCTGGCAGAAGCCGTCACCTGGACAGCCCGGTCGTTGTCTCCGCGGCCGCCCGTGCCCGTCCTCTCCGGCCTGCTTTTGAAGGCTGAAGCAGGAACCGTCAGCCTTTCGAGCTTCGACTACGAGACTTCGGCGCGGCTCGAAATCACCGCAGACATCAGGGATGAAGGCACCATCCTGGTATCCGGCCGGCTGCTCGCGGACATCTGCCGCAGCCTGCCCTCTGCTCCCGTGGACGTGGAAACCGACGGCAACAAGGTCACGCTCACCTGCCGTCGAAGCAGCTTCCATCTCGCGACCATGCCTGAAGCCGAATACCCACCCCTGCCGTCCCTGCCGGCCATCAGCGGAACCGTCCCGGGAGATGCTTTTGCCCAGGCCGTCTCACAGGTCATCATCGCGGCAAGCAAGGACGACACCCTCCCCATCCTCACGGGTGTGCGAATGGAGATCGAGGACGATCTGATCACGCTGCTGGCCACCGACCGTTACCGGCTCGCCATGCGCGAAGTTCCGTGGAAGCCGGTCACGCCAGGCATCTCCACCAGCGCCCTGGTCAAGGCCAAAACCCTCAACGAGGTAGCCAAAACGCTTGGTAACAGCGGCGACATCAACCTCGCCCTGTCCGACGACGACAGCCGGCTCATCGGCTTCGAAAGCGGGGGGCGCACCACCACGTCACTGCTGGTGGACGGGGACTACCCCAAGATCCGCTCCCTGTTCCCCGAGTCCACCCCCATCCACGCCACCGTCCAGACCCAGGAGCTCGTTGAAGCTGTCCGCCGTGTATCCCTCGTGGCAGAGCGCAACACTCCGGTCAGGCTTGCCTTCACCGCGGGGCTGCTGAACCTCGATGCCGGCACCGGTGAGGACGCCCAGGCATCGGAAGAACTCGAAGCCCAGCTGTCCGGTGATGACATCACGGTCGCTTTCAACCCGCATTACCTGATCGAGGGACTCAGCGTCATCGAGACCAAGTTTGTCCGGTTCTCCTTCACCACAGCTCCCAAGCCCGCCATGATCACGGCCCAGGCGGACGCAGACGGCGAAGACCAGGATGACTACCGCTACCTGGTGATGCCGGTCCGGCTTCCCAACTAGTTCCCATCGGCGCCCAGCCTTCGCAAGCTCAGGCCGGGCCCCTCGCCGATGGGGCCCTACCCACCGCCAACCCCGTTCCTCCCACTTAGCGCAGAAAAGAGTTCCACTCATGCACATTGGACTGATCGGCCTCGGCAAAATGGGGTTCAACATGCGTGAGCGCCTCCGCAAGGGAGGACTGGAAGTCACCGGTTACGACCGGAACCCGGACGTTACTGATGCTGCCAGCGTCGATGAGCTGATCGCCGCCGTACCGGCGCCCCGGATCATCTGGGTGATGGTGCCCTCGGGCCCCATCACGGACGCCGTCATCACTGAACTCAGCGAAAAGCTGGAAACCGGCGACCTCGTCATTGACGGCGGCAACTCGCGATTCACCGAGGACCAGAAGCACGGCGAACTCCTCGCCGCCAAGGGAATCCGCTTCGCGGACTGCGGCGTGTCCGGCGGAGTCTGGGGCCTGCAAAACGGCTACGGACTTATGGCCGGCGGCGACGCCGCCGACATCGAACGTGCCCTGCCCGTCTTCGATGCGCTGCGTCCCGAAGGTGAAAGGGCGGACAGCTTTGTCCACGTCGGCGGCATCGGGGCAGGCCACTACGCCAAGATGGTCCACAACGGAATCGAATACGGCCTCATGCAGGCCTACGCCGAAGGCTACGAACTGCTCGCCGCCAAGGACATCGTCACCGACCTTCCCGGCACGTTCAGGGCATGGCAAAAGGGAACGGTAGTCCGTTCATGGCTCCTTGACCTCATGGTGAAGGCCCTTGACGAAGATCCCGGTTTGGCCTCCATTGACGACTACGTCGAGGATTCCGGCGAAGGCCGGTGGACCGTGGAGGAAGCCATCGCCAACGCCGTCCCCGCCCCGGCCATCACCGCCGCGCTGTTCGCCCGGTTCGCATCCCGGGAAGACACCTCGCCCGCCATGAAGATGGTTTCCGCGCTGCGCCACCAATTCGGCGGCCACGCAACCCGCCCCGCCAAGTAGCACCCACCGGGGACCAGCAGAGTTCCCAGAATTGCCGAAAACCGCGTGTATCTGGAACACCTTTCCCTGACCGACTTCCGCAGTTACGCCCAGGTTGACCTCACCCTGGGACCGGGCGTCACCGTCCTGGTAGGCTACAACGGCATCGGCAAGACCAACCTGATGGAGGCCATCGGGTATCTGGCCACGCTCAGTTCCCACCGGGTCAGCTCGGACGCGCCCCTGCTCAGGTTCGGGACGGAACGTGCACTGGTCCGCGCGCGGCTGGTCCGGGGCACGCAGACCACGGTCCTTGAGCTGGAGATCAACGCCGGCCGCGCCAACCGGGGACGCATCAACCGCAGCAACCCGGTCCGGGCCCGCGACATACTCGGCATCTGCCAGACAGTCCTGTTTGCCCCTGAGGACCTGGCACTGGTCAAGGGGGATCCATCAAACCGGCGCCGCTTCCTGGACGAGCTGCTGGCAAGCCTTATCCCGCACCACGCTGCCACCCGCAGCGACTATGACCGGGTCTTAAAACAACGCAACGCCCTGATCAAATCAGCCCGCGCCGGCAGGTTCACCACAGCACACGAATCCACCCTGGACGTGTGGGACCAGCACATGGCCCGGGCGGGCGCGGAGTTGCTGCACGCGCGCCTGGAACTGGTTGAACGGCTCCGCCCGCACCTTGCCCGGGCCTATGCCCAACTCACGGACGCGTCCAAGCCGGCGGATGCCACCTACCGGTCAACGCTCCAAAGCCAGATGGACGACGACGGCGTCCCGGCGGGAAGCGCGCAGCGCTCCGCAGCAGGAGGTACTGCAGACGGCCAGGATGATCTCCGGCTTCTCTCCGTGGAACAGCTCACCGAACGCTACGTGCAGGCATTCGCTGAATCCCGCAAGAAAGAACTGGAACGGGGCATATCCCTGGTTGGCCCGCACCGCGACGAACTGGAGCTCATGCTCGGACAGGCGCCAGCCAAGGGATACGCGTCGCATGGGGAGACCTGGTCCATGTGCCTGTCCCTTCGGCTGGCCTCGTACTACGTGATGCTTGACGACGCCCGGACCGGAGGTTCTGCTCCCATCCTCATCCTGGACGACGTCTTTGCCGAACTGGACGTCCAGCGGCGGCGTAAACTGGCGGCAATAGTCTCCGGCGCGGAACAGGTCCTGGTGACCGCCGCCGTCGACGCCGATATTCCGGAAGAACTGTCCGGGCGGCGGGTGAAGGTCATCCCGGGAGGTATCGATGAGCAGTGACCAGGGCGGCGGGCTCCAGCCCGGCCGCGAGCCTGACGACATCGATGCGCCGCAGGCGGCGCTGAACCGGATGCGGGAAGCCGCGGCAGCACGCGGCGAAGTCCGGCGGAAAGTTGCACGGCCCGGTTCCGCAAAGGCTAAAGGCAGTATCCGGGACACCCGCGGCTTCAGCCAGTTCCACGCCACTGGCCGGGACCCGTTGGGCCTGGGGAAGGTGGTAGGACGGCTGGTGGCGGAGCGGGGCTGGAGCTCACCTGTGGCTGTCGGCTCGGTCATGGCGGAGTGGTCCACGCTGGTGGGGCCGGAAATCTCTGCCCACTGCACCCCGGAAAGCTTCACCGACACCACCCTGCACGTGCGGTGCGATTCCACTGCCTGGGCCACCCAACTTCGTCTCCTGAGCAGCAGCCTGCTCGACAAATTCCGCCGTGAACTGGGAGACGGGGTGGTCACCAGCATCCAGGTGCTGGGACCCTCCGCACCCAGCTGGCGCAAGGGCGGACGCAGTGTCAACGGCCGTGGTCCGCGGGACACGTACGGATAGGCCAGGACGGCAGCTCTTGAAACTGCGCGCAACGGCGTGTAGGGCGCTGTAAGGACCGCAGCGTGTATAGGCACCCGGAGGGCGTACCGCTGGGCCGCCCTAGGCGCGGCCAAGAGCCTCGCACAGCCATATTCAGTGGCGCTGAAGGCCCCGGAATGCGGGGATATGTCCTGGTTCACGGTAGAATTGATGCAGATAACTGGGCGCGGATGAAACGTTGACTTCAGTCCGTTCTGCGCGCGCTCTCCGCGCGCGGGGCGCGGACCACCAACCGTCAGCAGGTCACCGGCGCCATAAGTTTGTGCCTGTTGGCGGGTGGCTTTTCCCTGGGAAAGGCACCGGCCGGCCATCATCGAGAACAGAGGAGTCGCAGCGCCTGTGGCTAACGACAATACAGATATTCTGGCAGCAGATACAGCAGTCGAGGATGGCCGCACCCCTGATACTCCACCCACGGCAGCCACGCCAAGGGAATACGGCGCCAGTGACATCACCGTGCTGGAGGGCCTTGAAGCTGTCCGCAAGCGTCCGGGCATGTACATCGGCTCCACCGGACCCCGTGGCCTGCACCACCTGGTCTACGAAGTGGTGGACAACTCGGTGGATGAGGCGCTGGCCGGTTACTGCAGCCATATCGAGATCGTCCTGCAGGCCGATGGCGGCGTGAAAGTGGTCGATGACGGCCGCGGCATTCCGGTGGATATGCACCCCACGGAACACAAACCCACCGTCGAGGTGGTCATGACCATCCTGCACGCGGGCGGCAAGTTCGGCGGCGGCGGATACGCCGTTTCCGGTGGCCTGCACGGCGTGGGCATCTCGGTGGTCAACGCACTGTCCAGCCGCGTGGATACCGAAGTGCGCCGCCAGGGGCACGTGTGGCGGATGTCCTTCGCTGACGGCGGCAAGCCGCAGGGCAGCCTGGTCCAGGGCGAAGAGACGGACGCCACCGGCACCACCCAGACCTTCTACCCGGACCCCGCGATCTTCGAAACCACCGAGTTCGATTTCGAAACGCTGCGCGCCCGCTTCCAGCAGATGGCTTTCCTGAACAAGGGACTGCGGATCACCCTGACGGATGAGCGCGCGCCAGCCGGGGACGACGCCGACGGCGACCTGGACCTTGACGACCTCAGCACCGAGGGTGAAGTCAGCGCCGAACACCGCACCGTGGTGTACCAATACAACGAAGGCCTGCTGGACTACGTCAGGCACCTGAACTCGGGCAAAAAGGTTGAGGTGGTCCACGAGGACGTCATCGCCTTTGAAACCGAGGACACCGAGCGCAAGATCGCCCTGGAAATGGCCATGCAGTGGACCAGCGCCTATTCCGAAAGCGTCCACACCTACGCCAACACCATCAACACCCATGAGGGTGGCACGCACGAAGAAGGCTTCCGCGCTGCCATGACCTCCCTTATCAACCGGTATGCCCGCGAAAAAGGCATTATCAAGGAGAAAGACGACAACCTCACGGGCGACGACATCCGCGAGGGCCTCACCGCCGTCATCTCGGTCAAGCTGGCCGAGCCCCAGTTCGAGGGCCAGACCAAGACCAAGCTCGGCAACTCCGAGGTCAAGGGCTTCGTCCAGCGCGTGGTCACCGACGGGCTGGGCGACTGGCTGGAGCGCAACCCCGGCCCCGCCCGCGACGTGATCCGCAAAGCGATTTCCGCCGCGCAGGCCAGGATGGCTGCGCGCAAGGCCCGCGACAATGCCCGGCGCAAGAGCCCGCTGGAGTCCTTTGGCATGCCCGGCAAGCTTTCGGACTGTTCCTCAAAGGACCCGGAAAAGTGCGAGGTCTACATCGTGGAGGGTGACTCGGCCGGTGGTTCCGCCAAGCGCGGCCGCAACCCCGAGACCCAGGCCATCCTTCCCCTCCGCGGCAAGATCCTCAATGTGGAACGCGCACGCCTGGACAAGGCCCTGGGCAACGCAGAAGTGCAGTCCATGATCACTGCCTTCGGTACCGGCATCGGCGAGGACTTCGACCTGGCCAAGCTGCGGTACCACAAGATCGTGCTCATGGCAGATGCCGACGTGGACGGCCAGCACATCACTACGCTGCTGATGACCCTGCTGTTCCGTTACATGCGGCCCCTGATCGAGAACGGCTACGTGTACCTGGCCCAGCCCCCGCTGTACCGGATCAAGTGGTCCAACGCCCCGCATGACTACGTGTACAGCGACCGCGAACGCGACGCCAAGCTCGTGTCGGGCCAGGCCGCCGGGCGCCGCATCCCCAAGGACAACGGCATCCAGCGCTACAAGGGCCTTGGCGAGATGGACTACACCGAGCTGTGGGACACCACCATGGACCCCGACCACCGCACCCTGCTGCAGGTGACCATGGACGACGCCCTGGCTGCCGACCAGATCTTCTCCGTCCTCATGGGCGAAGACGTCGAATCCCGCCGCAACTTCATCCAGCAGAACGCCAAGGACGTCCGGTTCCTGGACATCTAAGGATCCGCTCCAAAGTATTCGGAACCAGACATATACCTGAAACGGAAAATAACTAATGAGCGACGAAATCCCCGAGAACTCCGCCCCTGAGGGCGGAACTCCGGACACCGTTCTTGAAGGCGACGTGCTGATCGACCGCGTGGAACAGGTGGACCTGCAGACGGAAATGCAGCGGTCCTACCTGGACTACGCCATGGCCGTCATCGTGGGCCGTGCCCTTCCCGACGTCCGCGATGGCCTCAAGCCCGTGCACCGCCGCGTGCTGTACGCGATGTTCGACGGCGGTTACCGCCCCGACCGGTCCTTCAACAAGTGCGCCCGCGTGGTGGGCGAGGTCATGGGCCAGTACCACCCCCACGGCGACACTGCGATCTACGACGCCCTGGTGCGCCTCATCCAGGACTGGACCATGCGCTACCCGCTGGCGCTGGGGCAGGGAAACTTCGGATCCCCCGGCAACGACGGCGCTGCCGCACCGCGGTATACCGAAACCAAGATGGCGCCGCTGGCCATGGAGATGGTCCGGGACATCGACGAGGAGACCGTCGATTTCCAGGACAACTACGACGGCAAAAACCAGGAACCCACCATCCTGCCGGCCAGGTTCCCCAACCTGCTGGTCAACGGTTCTTCAGGTATCGCCGTGGGCATGGCTACCAACATCCCGCCGCACAACCTCCGGGAAGTAGCCGACGGCGTGCAGTGGTACCTCTCCAACCCGGGTGCCACGCGCGAGGAACTCCTCGAGGAATTGCTGGTGCGGGTCAAGGGCCCGGATTTCCCCACCGGAGCCACCATCCTTGGCCACAAGGGCATCGAAGACGCCTACCGCACCGGCCGCGGATCGGTCACTATGCGCGCAGTAGTTGCCGTGGAGGAACTGCAGGGCCGCACGTGCCTGGTGGTCACCGAACTTCCGTACCAGGCCAACCCGGACAACCTGGCCATCAAGATCGCCGAACTGGTCAAGGACGGCAAGATCCAGGGCATTGCCGACCTCCGGGATGAAACGTCCGGACGCACCGGCCAGCGCCTGGTGATCGTGCTGAAGCGCGACGCCGTGCCCAAGGTGGTGCTGAACAACCTCTACAAGCACACCGAGCTGCAGAGCAACTTCTCCGCCAACATGCTGGCCATCGTGGACGGCGTGCCCCGGACACTGAGCCTTGATGCGTTCATCCGCCACTGGGTCACGCACCAGATGGACGTTATCGCCCGCCGCACCCGGTACCGCCTGCGCAAGGCGGAGGAAGAAGCCCACATCCTTCGGGCCCTCCTCAAGGCGCTGGACATGCTGGACGAGGTCATTGCCCTCATCCGCGCTTCCAGCACCACCGAGGCCGCACGGGACGGGCTGATGGAGCTGCTGGACATTGATGAGCTGCAGGCCCGGGCCATCCTGGACATGCAGCTGCGCCGCCTGGCCGCCCTGGAACGCCAGCGGATCCAGGAGAAGCACGCAGAACTCGAAGCCCTGATTACCGAATACAAGGAAATCCTGGGGTCGGAGCAGCGCCAGCGCGAGATCATCAGCACTGAGCTGGGCGAGATCGTGGACAAGCACGGCGATGACCGGCGCACCAGGATCCTCATGGGCTACGACGGCGACATGTCCATGGAGGACCTCATCCCCGAAGAGGAGATGGTGGTCACCATCACCCGCGGCGGCTACGTCAAGCGCACCCGCAGCGACAACTACCGGTCGCAGCAGCGCGGCGGCAAGGGCATCAAGGGTGCCCAGCTGCGTGGTGACGATGTGGTGGAGCACTTCTTCGTCACCACCACCCACCACTGGCTGCTGTTCTTCACCAACCTGGGCCGGGTCTACCGCGCCAAGGCGTACGAGCTGATGGAAGCGGGCAGGGACGCCAAGGGCCAGCACGTTGCCAACCTGATGGCATTCCAGCCCGACGAACACATCGCCCAGGTGCTGGACCTCAAGGACTACCAGCAGGCGCCGTACCTGGTGCTCGCCACCAAGAGGGGCCTGGTGAAGAAGACCAGGCTGGAGGACTACGACACGAACCGTTCGGCAGGCGTGATCGCGATCAACCTGCGTGACGGCGACGAACTGGTCTCCGCCCAGCTTGTCTCGGAAACCGACGACCTGTTCCTGGTGTCCCGCAAGGGCCAGTCCATCCGCTTCACCGCCACCGATGACGCACTGCGCCCCATGGGACGTGCCACATCCGGCGTTACCGGCATGAAGTTCCGCGAGGACGACGAACTGCTGGCCGCGGACGTGGTCACCGACGGTTCGTTCGTGTTCATCGTGACCGAAGGCGGGTACGCCAAGCGCACGGCGGTGGAGGAATACCGCCTGCAGGGCCGTGGCGGACTGGGTATCAAGGTCGGCAAATACCAGGAAGAGCGCGGCCACCTCGTGGGTGCACTGATCGTCCAGGAAGAAGATGAAGTCCTGGTGGTCATGGAGGGCGGCAAGGTTGTCCGTTCCTCCGTTGCCGGGGTTCCTGCCAAGGGCCGCGACACCATGGGCGTGATCTTCGCCAAACCTGACAAGAATGACCGGATTATCGAGGTGGCGCGCAACAGCGAACGCGGTCTTGAGGACGAGGAATCCGCCGGGGATGACGTAACGTTGGCTGAAGATGGCGGGACCGCTGGGGAATCCGCCGCGCCAGCAATGGCAGAAGAATCACCGGCCGTTGAGTCAGAGGACGCCTCGGGCGACGCTGAGCCGAACGAAGACAACACGGAGGTAACGAGTGAGTAATTCCGACTCATTTCCCAAGCCGAACAGTACTGTTCCCGACGGGAACCGGCCTTCAGCGGCACCCCGCGTGAACGCCCCCGTTCGTCCGCAGCAGCGCCCCGCTGCGCCGGCCGGCGCTCCGGGCCAGCGCCCCGCCGTCCCTGGCCAGCGGCCGCAGCAGGGCGACCGCCCCGTGCAGCCCGGCCAGCGCCCCTTCCAGGGCCAGCCCGGACAGCGTCCTGCACAGGGTGCCTCCGGCCAGGGAACCCCTGGCCTGGTGAAGCCGGCGCCGAAGGCAAAGGTCCGGCGGGCCCGGCTCCTGATCAGCAAGGTGGACCCGTGGTCCGTCCTGAAGATGGCATTCCTGCTGTCCGTGGCACTGGGGATCGTGACCGTGGTGGCCGCCATCGTCCTGTGGACGGTCCTGGACCTCACCGGGATCTTTGACCAGGTGGACAGTCTGCTGGGCACGCTCGCCGGCTCGGAAAGCGGCGGCTTCGAACTGAAGAAGGTGGCTTCGCTGGGCCAGGTTGCGTCGTTCGCCACCATCATTGCCGTGGTCAACGTGGTCCTGCTGACGGCACTGTCCATGCTTTCCGCTGTCCTCTACAACATCTCCGCCACCCTGGTGGGTGGCATTGGCGTGACCCTCACCGACGATTAGGAAGCCATTTTCGCCGGGTTCGCACCGGTGAAAAGGCCCGATTTGAGATCGGGCCGGGGTGTGCTGTAAAGTCATGTCTCGGCCCGATGAGGGATTGAGGGCGTATAGCTCAGGCGGTTAGAGCGCTTCGCTGATAACGAAGAGGTCCCAGGTTCAAGTCCTGGTACGCCCACGGAACCTGTGCAGGTTTCAAACGGAGGTTTGGTCCGGAGTTATCCGGTACCGGATCGGAACGGGGAGCATGTGAAAAAGTTGCTTGTACTGGCAGCGGCAATCGCAGGCTTCCTGGTCTACCGGAAAGCACAGGAATCCGAAGCCCAAAAAACAGTCTGGAGCAAGTCAACCGATACGGTGGACTAGGCCGGACGCCCGCTCCGGGAGCCTGTCAAGGGCTCCCTGGTTCTAGGGTATGATGGACGGGTTGCTTCTTATGGGGGCATGGCGCAATTGGTAGCGCACCTGCTTTGCAAGCAGGGGGTTCGGGGTTCGAGTCCCCGTGCCTCCACCATAAGGAAGTCCCGGTCAGCGGAAACGCCGGCCGGGACTTTTTGCTTTCCATCTGCGCAAGGAACCAGAACCAAGGGGGCTGCATTGAACTTCTTCTTCGCGGCCCTGGGAGTCCTGGGCGTTGCATCATCCGGGCCCTTGATCGCGGCCACGCTCGGCGCCACAAGTGTCAGCGCCCTTGCCATCGCCTTCTGGCGCAACGCCATCGGCGCGGCCGTCATGGCCTCCCCCACCCTGGTCCGGGAACCCGGCCAGTTCCGCAGGATCAGCCGCAGCGAGTTCCGCTGGTCGATGCTGGCAGCCGTCGCGCTTGCCCTGCACTTCGCCTGCTTCATCACATCCCTTCAGCTGACATCCGTAGCAGCCGCCACCGCCCTGGTCTGCCTGCAGTCAGCCTGGATTGCCGTCTTTCAGCTCTTCCGCGGCATCCGCCACCGCTGGCAGGTCCTGGCGGGGCTGGGAACCGCCTTTGGCGGGGTCGTGGCGATCACCGGCTTCGACATGGGCTCTTCCCCGCAGGCCCTCACGGGAGACCTGCTGGCGATGGCCGGCGGCGCCCTTGCCGGCCTTTACACGCTCGCAGGTGGCAAGGCACGGCAGAGCATGACAACAGGAACCTACACCACGCTCTGCTACGGAATGTGCGCCGCCCTCGTGGCCGCCCTGGCCCTGTTCGTGGGCCAGCCCCTGGCGGGGTTTGAGCCGGGCGGGTGGCTGGGCATCGCAGCAATCACCGTCTGTGCCCAACTGGTGGGCCACACCGCCTTCAACCACCTGCTGGCCACCATGAGCCCCCTCATCGTCTCCATGATCATCCTCCTGGAAATCCCGGGGGCAGCGCTGTTGGCAGCCGTGTTCCTGCACGAGACGCTGCCCGCAGGCACTTACGCCGGGCTCGGCCTGATCCTGGCGGGACTCGCCGTCGTGGTCCTCGGTCAAAGGAACAGCAGGGGCCAGGGGAATGGCAGCCGGGGCAGCCGTGGAACGGCACCCCAGGAGGAACCGCCGTCGGACCGCCTGGCCGGGCTGGGAACTGACTGAGCCCTACTGACCGCCGCGGCGGACCGGCTGGGCCGTGTTAACGGTGTGGATGGCCCTGAGGAGCTTGGCCGGAAAGTACACCGAGAAGAAAACCACCATGGGGGCCTTCAGCGCCATCTTCCTGACGTTGTGGGCTTTGTAGGTCCGGTCGAACCGGGTGACGTAGTAGCGGTAGTCCCGCGGTGAATCCTCAAGCCGCCGCGCGGACATCCCGGACACCATCTGCGGCCAGTAGCGCACCGGCAGTTCATGGTCGGCCAGGTGCAGGGACAGGTCGATGTCCTCGTGCATCTCGTCCTTCTCGTCCCGGCAGGTCTCGGAACGGATGGTCTCCCAGGCCGTGGCCCGCAGGGCCATGTTGGAGCCGAACAGGAAATGGTACTGGTGCTTGGCCAGCTTCAGCATGAGCTGGCGCATCTTGTCGTCCGCCTTGAGTCCGAACCGGCGCATCGGCATGTCGTAGTAGACCACCGGGCCGGTGGCAGCCTGGACCGACTGGTCAGCGAAGGCCTTCTGCACCTGTTCAACCCAGTCGGGTTCGACGATGGAGTCAGCGTCAATCCGCCCCAGGATGTCCCCGGTGGCACTGTCCAGCCCGAAGTTCCTGGTGGGGATGAGTCCCTGTTCCCGGTCCTGGCTCAGGAGGATGATGGGGCTTTCCGGATACTCCAGCTGCATCTGGCGCACAATGTCAGCGGTCCGGTCCTTCGAAAGGTTGTCCACCACGATGATCTCGTGGGCGGGAACGGACTGGTAGATCGCAGCTATCAGGCACTGCCTGATCACGCTCTCCTCGTTGTACGCCGGGATGACGATTGACACGCGGAGCTGTACGGCTGCGTCGTTCACGGCATCCCCAGAGGATCGATTGGCTGACATCACTTCAAATCTAGCATCCGCGTAAGATGCCTCCGCGGACGGGAAGAGACACAAAAAGGGGGCCCCGCCGTCAAACGGAGCCCCCTTGTGTGAATGGCGAAGATCAGGCCTGGCTGCTGCCCTTGTCTTCATCGGCAACCGTCTTGGCGCCGCCTTCGGTGTCGTCGGCAACGTGCTTGGCCTTGTCGGCGGCATCGGCTGACTTATCAGCGACCGTCTCAGCTGCGTCCCCGGCCTTGTCCGCGGCAGCACCGGCCGCGGATGCGGCTGCGGAAGTGCCCTTGTCGGCGGCGTCGGCAGTGGTTGCCTTGACGTCGCTGACGGTAGTGGCCGGAACGGGTGCCGGGGTGGGGGTGACCGGCGAGGGGGTCTTCCAGGGGTCCTCGACCGGCTTGGACGCCTTCCATGCGGCAACGCCCGCTGCAACCGCTGCGGCCACCACACCGAAGATCAGCCAGCCACGCTTCTTGGGCTTCTCCGGCTGGGCAAGCTGCACGTCCATTGCGCGGCTTGCCCCTGCCGCGGCTGCTTTCAGCTGCGTGCCGGTGGCCTGGGCCTGCTCCTGGAGGGCGTGGATGATTCCCACGTCCCCAAGCTTCTGCGCCACTGCGTCAACCCGTGCCGGGGTGTTTTCCAGGGTGCGGTGAACGGCGCCGGACGCCACGCCAATCTGGTCCGAGAGCTTGGGCAGGTACTCCACCACTACCCGGTCCCGGGCGTTCAGGACCACCGGGGTGGCCTTGTCCAGGGCCTCGTGCAGCCTGGGCGATGCGCCTTCAACCACGTCATTGATCTTCGGGGCCAGGTGGGCCAGTCCGTCCTGGATCCGGGGAGTCACTGTGGCAACGCCGTCGGCCAGGCTGTGGGCCGCCGTCTTCAGGCCTTCCTGGATCTTGGGAGATGCGCTGTCCAGGCCCTGCTGCAGCCGGGGAACAGCCCAGTCCACGGCAGCTTCCACCCGGGGGGCCGCCCAATCCTTGGCGTTTTCCACGGCACTGGTGACCGACTGCTCAAGGTCACGGGCAATACGATCCGATTTCTTCACAACTACCTCCCGATTAATGTGACGGTTCTGTCGCTAGCCTACGTGCCCAGATCACCACGGGCTATTCACTCTGCGGATTTTAGGGGGATTTCACCCAGCGCGGAACTGCCCCCGCAGCCGTGGCTGCCCAGAACCGGCATGGGAGAATCAACCTATGACTGCCATCGCAACTGCAAAAGCAACCATCCACACCAGCCTCGGCGACATCGTGGTTAACCTCTTCGGCAACCACGCGCCCAAGACGGTCAAGAACTTCGTGGGCCTTTCCACCGGCGAGCAGGCCTGGACCCACCCGGAAACCGGCGAGGACAAGACCGGCACGCCGCTTTACAACGGAACCATCTTCCACCGCATCATCAAGGACTTCATGATCCAGGCCGGAGATCCCCTGGGCCGTGGAACCGGTGGCCCCGGCTACCGCTTTGACGACGAGATCCACCCTGAACTGAGCTTCAACCAGCCCTACAAGCTGGCCATGGCCAACGCCGGCATCCAGATGGGCAAGGGCACCAACGGTTCACAGTTCTTCATCACCACCATTCCCACGGACTGGCTCCAGGGCAAGCACACCATCTTCGGTGAAGTGGCTGACGAGGAATCCAAGAAGGTCGTAGACGCCATCGAGGGTGTCCGCACCGGCATGGGTGACCGCCCGGTCGAGGACGTCACCATCAACAGCATCGACATCGAACAGCTGTAACGCCCCACCATGAGTTACGGAATTCCGTCGGCTGAGCCGTCCGCCCAGGTTCCGGTATGCCCCCGGCACCCGGACCGGCCGTCCTATGTGCGCTGCCAGCGCTGCGGGCGCCCCGCCTGCCCGGACTGCCAGCGGGCGGCCGCCGTCGGATTCCAATGCGTTGACTGCGTCAACGAAACACGACGTACGACGCCGGAAGTACGGAGCGTCTACGGCGGTGCCGTTGCCACTGGCAAACCTTTGGTGACGTACGGCCTCATTGCAGCCTGCGTTGTGGTTTACGCACTGCAGATGCTGATTCCCGGGGACTGGGTATACAAACAGTTCGCGTACAACAACATCTTTGCCGCCCCTCAGTACGGCGCGTTTGAGCCGTGGCGGATGGTGACCTCGGCCTTCCTCCATTCCCCGGATTCGCTGCTGCACATTCTCCTGAACATGTACACGCTGTGGATTTTCGGCCAGGCCCTGGAGCCCATCCTTGGCCGGGTCCGCTTCCTGGCGCTGTACCTTATCTCCGCCTTTGGTGGTTCAGTGGGCTACCTGCTGATGAACCCCGTGCTGGTGCCAGGGCAGGGTCTGGTGGGATTGGTGGGCGCCTCCGGTGCCATCTTCGGCCTCTTCGGCGCCATGCTGCTGGTCCAACGGCAGCGCGGCGGGGACACACGGCAACTGTGGGTCCTGATTGCCATCAACGGCGTCATCGGCTTCCTGATTCCCCATATCGCCTGGCAGGCCCACCTGGGCGGGCTCATCACCGGCGGCCTCTGCGCCGCGGTTCTTGCCTACACACCCCGGGGACGCCGCCAGGGCCTGCTCCAGGCACTGGGGCTGGCCGCCGTTTTTGCGCTGCTTGTGGCCGCCAGCTGGGTGCGCGTGACGCTTTAGCCGCCACATATCCACGACCAACCGGAATGCCCCCGTCACCGTTGGTGACGGGGGCATTCGTGTTTTCCACAGCGCTTTTCCACAGTGTTGGTAACTTACATAGCTGTAGTTCAGGTGATGGATCGGCCCATCCCGGCCCTTGGCGGCTTACGCCGGGGCAACAGCCGGGCGCTTCTCCACAGCTGTGGATAACCTGTGGGGATATTGCTGTGCGTAAGTGGATAAGAGGCACTTTCCGGGCGCCTCTGTGGAAAAACCGGCCCATGGAACGCCCGCCGGACCGCTCTGCCGGCGTTGGCGGAGGGTTATCGACATCGGTATCCACACTGTTAATAAGTCACAATGCTGTTGTTCGGAGTCCCGCGCGACCCGTAGCAGTAAGGGCAGGGCCGGCCTAGGGCACCGCTTTCCACGCGGTTTCCCACAGCTGTGGATAACTTGTGGGTATCGCATTGTTGGTAAGTGGATAAACACCAGAGGGTCGCGCTCTGGCCGCCTGCCTATGATGGTTGCCTGCCAAGCCGCCCAACCGACAAGGACATCCGTGACTGCCACCGAGCACCTGTATCTTGATAAACAGCATCCGGCCCTGTGGAGGGCGATCAGCGGCCTGGGCCTGAAGGTGCAGGAAGCGGCAGAAGAGGCTGGGATCGGGAGGGGCCTGTTGGAACTGCTCAACGTGCGGATTTCCCAGATCAATGGCTGCGCCTATTGCCTGGATCTCCACGTGCGGAAGGCCGGCGAGGAGGGAGAAAGTGCGCAGCGGCTGGCGGTGTTGCCTGCCTGGCGTGAGACCGCCCTGTTCACGGACCAGGAGCGGGCCGCGCTGGCCTTGGTGGAAAGCATCACCGAACTCCCGGGTGAGCGGTCACGGGAGCACGCGGAGGCCTACGCGCGGGAGCGGCTCAGCGCCGAGGAGTTTTCGGCCGTGAGTTGGCTTGCCGTGACCATGAACGCATTCAACAGGGTGTCCATCACCAGCCATCACCCGGTCCGGCGGACCCGCCCGTAGTCTCCAGCGCCGGCCCGTCGGGACGTGTCCCCTTCAGGCTCCTGGACTTATCCACAGGTATTCCACACTGTTAATAACCACATTTTCCCGGCAGCTTTTGGCGGAAGGGTGCCGCACAGGGATGCTGGCGCCTTCTACAGAATCCCTGGGGAAGGTTGTCCACAGTGTGGATAACCTTCCCAACAGTTGGGGATAACGGGCGGCGGTAGGGTCTTTAGGCCTGCATGGACCAAATTCCGGAGGAGCCGCGGCGGTGGCTGTCCAGTAGATGGGTGTCCACTATTCCCACGGCTTCCATCAAAGCGAACATGGTGGTGGGACCCACAAAGGAGAAGCCCCGTTTCCGGAGCGCCTTGGACAGGGCCACCGATTCCGCCGACTGCGTGGGGACATCGGCGGCCACCGCGGGCTCCGGGGTGCTGGCCGGGCGGAAGCTCCAAACAAAGTCCACCAGCCCGCCGTCGTTGCGAAGTTCCAGTGTGGCCTGTGCATTCTTGACCGCGGCAAGGATTTTGAGCCGGTTCCTGATGATTCCCGGATCCTGCATCAGCCGTTCCACGTCCTCGCCGCTGAACAAGGCCACCTGTTCGGGGTCGAAGCCGGCAAAGGCGGCACGGAAGGCAGGGCGCTTGCGCAGGATGGTGGCCCAGGAAAGACCTGCCTGGAAGCCCTCCAGGCAGATGCGCTCGTACATGCCCTGCTCGTCAGTGACGGGCAGTCCCCATTCCTGGTCGTAATAGTCGCGCATGAGCGGATCCGTGGCGGCCCAGGCAGGACGGGCCAGGCCATCCTCGCCAACGATCACTCCGCTGGACTCGGGCGCCAGTGTGGTTCTCCTTGGAACAGTTCCGCGGCAGGCGCTACGAGCGCCAGCGGGTGGTCATCAGGAACCCGACGATGGCGATGCCGAAGCCCGCCACGATGTTCCAGGACTGCCAGGCCTGGACCGGGAAGCGTCCCTCGCTGATGTAGAAGGTGATGATCCAGAAGAGGCCGATGATCATGAGGCCGAACATGACCGGCTTGAACCACACGGGGTTGGGCTTGTACGCCTGCGGGGATGCCGGCTGGGCGGTGCTGGCGGTCTTCCTGCGAGGCTTTGACTCGGGCACTGGCTCTCCTTGGCGGGCTGGGCAAGCTCGGCGGCCCGGGCTTGGTATCCTGCAAGAAGGAAATTGCCAGCGGTCTGCGCGATCTTGGTCAAATCTGGATTCTTACTAGCAGCCAATTCTAGCCGCAGTTGATGGGCACCCGGTGCCCAGGGTGAATGCCCGGAGGGGAACGCGTGGTATTGCAGGAGAAGGCGGAGCCCGCCACTGCGCCCGCGCGCCGTCGTGCCCTCCTCACTGGCACCATCTCGGTGCTCGGCGAGCTGCTGATTACTGCCGGCGTCATCCTCCTGCTGTTTGTCGCGTGGCAGCTGTGGTGGACCAACGTGGAATCCGACGCCAAGCAGAGCCAGGTCATCAAGGAATTCGCCCAGGACCTGGGCAGTGCCGCTCCCGCGACGGCCGCCCCGGCCCCTGCGGCGCCCCCTGCCGCCGGCGAGGATTTTGGCAAACCCGTGGTGGGTACCGCTCCCGGCCACGCCGGCACCATCGGCATCATGTACATCCCCCGGTTCGGCCCCACCTACACGCGTCCCATCGTCCAGGGGACCAGCCAGGACGTGCTGGATACGCTGGGCCTGGGGCACTACAGCAATACGGCAATGCCCGGTGCGGTGGGCAACTTTGCCGTCGCAGGGCACCGGCAGACGCACGGGGCGGTGCTGGACAACATCCACACGCTGGTGCCCGGCGACAAGATCTACGTGCAAACCAAGGACGGTTACTACGTCTACGTCTTCCGGAACAACCAGATCGTGATGCCCTCCCGAACTGACGTCCTGGAACCTGTCCCCACCCAGCCGGGCGTCGCGCCCACCGAAAGCTACCTCACCATGACCAGCTGCAACCCCCGCTTCGGCGCGGAAGAACGCATCATCGCCTACGCCCTGCTGGACAGTTGGCGGCCGGCAGCCGCAGGGCCGCCTGCTGAGATCGCGGCGCAGGTTGCAGCAGCCACCGGAAGGAGCTGACCGTGTACGCCTGGATTTTCCGCCACCTTCCCGGGCCGCTCTGGCTCAGGATCATCATCTCGCTGGCACTGATCTTCGTGGCCCTGGTCCTGATGGTCCAGTTCCTTTTCCCCTGGATGTCCCACTTCACCCAATTCACCGACTCAACGATTGGTTCCGCAGACCAGCCATGACCACAACCAAGATCCTTGTAGTGGATAACTACGACAGCTTCGTCTACACCCTGGTGGGATACCTCCAGGAACTCGGTGCCGAGACCACGGTGGTCCGGAACGATGACGTCACCCTGGCCGAGGCCATCGAGCTTGCCAGTACCCGGGACGGCGTCCTCATTTCCCCCGGTCCCGGAAATCCTGCGGAGGCGGGTGTCTGCATCGAGCTGATCAAGTGGTGCGGTGAGAACAGCGTTCCCATGTTCGGCGTGTGCCTGGGACATCAGGCCCTGGCAGAGGCCTTCGGCGGCAAGGTGACCCACGCCCCCGAGCTCATGCACGGCAAGACGTCCCAGGTGGAGCACACCGGCACCAGCGTGTTCGCCGGCCTCCCCTCCCCCGTCACTGCCACCCGCTACCACTCGCTGGCGGCGGTCCGGGAGTCCATTCCCGAGGTCCTGGAAGTGACGGCGCAGACCGCGTCCGGCGTGGTCATGGGGCTGCAGCACCGGACTGCACCGTTGTGCGGGGTGCAGTTCCATCCCGAATCGGTCCTCACCGAAGGCGGGTACCAGATGCTCGGCAACTGGCTGGAGTCGCTGGGCATGAAGGGTGCGGCCGCGCGGGCTGCGAAGCTAAGCCCGCTGATCCAGCACTAGCAGGGCCAGCCCCCGCCAGGCCGGGCGTCAGCCCTTCCTGGTGGGCTTCGGCGTCGGCGTTGCTGTCGGCGTGGGCGTTTCCGTGGGGGTTTCCGTGGGCGCCGGCGGGGGCGGCGGAGCCTTGGCCACCACGACGGTGATGGTCTTTCCCTGGTCGACGGCGGCGTTGACGGGGTCGCTCTGATCCGTGACCCTGCCGGGCTCCACCTGCGAGTTTTCCGCCTCGACCACTGAAGCGACCAAGCCACGTTCCTTCAGGGCGGCCTCGGCCTCTTCACGTGTCATGCCGCGCAGTTCGGGGACAACCACCTTGCCGGTGGAGACGATGAGCTCCACGCTGGTGCCCACGCCGACGCTTTGCCCCGGCGCCGGGTTGGAGGTGATGACGATCCCGGCGGGGACAGTGGCGCTGTTGGCAGTGGTGGTTGACGGAGCGCCAACCAGCCCCACCTGGCGGAGGATGTCCCGTGCCGCGGCCTCGGTCTTGCCGGGGAGACTGTCCGGGATCTTGACCGAGCTGGGGCCGTCGGAGACGTTGAGGATTACGTCGGCCCCCGGATCCAGGGAACCGCCGGCCGCGGGATCCGTCCCGATGGCGGTCCCCTTGGGCACCGTGTCGTTAGCCGACCTGGCGATCCTGGGGCGAAGGCCCGCGTTGTACAGCTCCTGGAGCGCAGCGGTTTCCGTCATGGACGCCACCGATGGGATGGCTACCTTGGGCGGAGCGGGAGCGGGACGGTTCACCGTTTGGTACAGCCACAGCCCGCCCCCCGCGAGAATCAACAGGGTGAAGATCACCAGGGTGGCAATCCAGGCACGACGGCGGGACTTCTGGCGGCTGGTCCGCTCGCGTTCGGGAGCGAGGCCGAGCGGGAGCGGGCCGGCCCCGTAGGCATCCGCACCGTACCCATCCGGCCCGTGCCCATCCGCCAGCTCCAGCGGAACCGCGGAACCGCCGTCGTCATGGAACAGGCTGGTGGCAGCCAGCCGCCCCGTGGGCGCGTCGTCAAGGAAGCCTGCCCCCGCAGCAGCAAATGCCTCGGTGGGCGGAGCCGCCTGGGGTACGTGGTCATTCGGATCGGTGGGTGCCTCGGACGCCGGCACGGCCGGGACGGCCACTCCGGCCTTTGCAGCGCGCAGGGCACGCCGGAAAGCGGCCGCATCCTGGAACCGGTCCGCGCGGTTCTTCTGCAGCGCCTTGGCGAGGACCGTGTCCAGCGCCGGTGACACCTCGGGGTTGAGGCTGCTGGCCGGGTCCGGGATTTCGCGGACGTGCTGGTAGGCCACGGAAACCGGGCTGTCCCCGACGAACGGCGGCCGCGAAGTCAGCATTTCGTAGAGCAGGCACGCGGCGGAATAGAGATCGCTGCGGGCATCGACGGTTTCGCCCCGGGCCTGTTCCGGCGAGAGGTACTGGGCCGTTCCCACCACTGCCTGGGTCTGGGTCATGGTGGCGGAGGAATCGGCGATGGCCCGCGCAATGCCGAAGTCCATCACCTTCACCGAGTTGGTGCCCGGGCAGTACATCACGTTGGCAGGCTTGATGTCCCGGTGCACAATCCCGGCCTTGTGGCTGTATTCGAGGGCCCCCAGGACGCCCAGGCAATAGTCGATCGCCTGGCTGATGGTGACCTCGTTGCCGCGGATCAGTTCGCGCAGGGTCCTGCCCTCCACGTACTCCATGACGATGTACGGCACCCGTACGTCCTCGGCGGAGCCGTCGTGGACCACGTGTTCCCCGGTGTCGAAAATCGCCACGATGGAGGGGTGGTTGAGGGCGGCCACCGACTGCGCTTCACGTTTGAACCGTGCCTGGAACTGCGGATCCCGGGCCATGTCGGGCCGCAGCAGCTTGATGGCGACTGTCCTGCCCAAGCGGGTGTCGGTGCCCCTGTAGACGTCCGCCATGCCGCCGCGGCCAATGAGGTTACCCAGCTCGTAGCGCCCGTTCAGGACACGCCGGTTATCCACCGGCAGGCTGTCCTCCCGGTGCAACGGTGTGCGTGGTGACTCATTCACTGGTGGTCCCGACGGTCAGGGTGCGCAGGTTGGGGGTACTCCCGGCGTCTGGCCGGCCGCACAGGTTGCCAGGGGCGAGATGGGCGTCGGTCCCGCCACGGGGGACGAGGACGTGGGGGCAGGGCTTGGCGCCGTCGTGGTGGGCGCGGGGCTGGGAGCCGTGGCGTAGATGACGGTGATGAGCGAACCCTTGGGCACCGTCCCGGTGGGGTTGAGCTCCAGCACAGTACCAGGCGTCTCGGTGCTGCTCTCCTGCGGAAGGACAGTCACCTGGAGTCCCAGGCCCGCCAGGGCGGACTGGACCTGGCGGTAGTCCTTGCCGAGGTACGCCGCCGGTATCACGTTGACCGTGGCCTGGGTGGGCTGCGTGGTGGGTGTGGGCGTCGGCGTGCTGCGCGTCTGCGTGGGCGTGGCTGAGGCGCTGGTCCGCGTGGGTGTCGCGGACGACGGCGGTGCGCTGCTGGCGGTGGCGCTGGAGCTGGGGTTGCCGGCCGGCGAGAAGAGCCCCACCTGGTTCAGGAGGAAGCCCACCAGGGCGAAGAGGAGCAGCAGGATCAGGGCAACCAGGGGCCAGGTCCACGGGCTGCGTCCCTTGCGCCGGGGCTCATCGGAGGGCGCGTCGTCGTACGTTTCCTCCTCCTGGTCCCAGTTCCGCTCGGCAGCCAATGCGTTGGCGCGGGCCAGCGGCCCCTGCGCACGCTCCCCGCCATCGGCTGATGCGCCGTGGGCGCTGGCAGCCATTCCCGCCGCAGCGCCTGCCGCGGCTGCGCCCATCACCGGGAGGGCGGATGTGGCGGTGGGGGCCGAGTCACGCTGTGTGCCGATGACGCCCGTGGGGGCCGTGGCCGTGTCAACGGGTGCGGTGATGGGGCCGGTATCGGCGTCGAAAAGAAGCATGCCGGGCACCGCGGCACGGGCAGCGCCCACATCCCCGTTACGGATGGCTTCCGCAGCTTCGGCGAGCTTGATGGCATTCGCCGGCCGGTCCTTGGGGTCCTTGGCCAGCATGGACATCAGGAGCGCGCGGACCGGCGTGGGCAGGCTCTCCGGGAGGGGCGGCGGGGCGTCGTTCACTTGGGCCAGGGCAATGGCGATCTGCGATTCGCCGGAGAACGGGCGGTGGCCGCTGAGGCACTCGTATCCAATGACGCCCAGTGAGTAGATGTCCGACGAACCGGTTGCGGTCTGGCCCGTTGCCTGTTCGGGCGCCAGGTACTGCGCGGTACCCATGACCTGCCCGGTCTGGGTGAGGGGCACCTGGTCGGCGAGGCGGGCGATGCCGAAGTCGGTGACCTTGACCCGCCCGTCAGGGGTGATCAGGAGGTTGCCAGGCTTGACGTCGCGGTGGACAAGGCCCTGGGCGTGCGCAACGGCCAAGGCGCGGGCGGTCTGCGCGATGATCGACAGCGTACGGTCGGGCGAGAGCACCTGCTCGTGTTCGATGATGCTGCTCAGCGGCTGCCCCGGGACCAGTTCCATGACCAGGTAGGCTGAGCCCTCTTCTTCGCCGTAGTCGAAGACGTTGGCGATCCCCACGTGGTTCAGGAGGGCGGTGTGGCGGGCCTCGGCGCGGAAGCGCTGGAGGAATCCCGGGTCGCCGGTGTACTCCTCCTTCAGCACCTTGATGGCGACGATGCGGCCCAGGACGAGGTCTTTGGCCTTCCAGACTTCCCCCATGCCGCCGATCGCAATCCGCGTGGTCAGCTGGAATCTGCCGCCGAGGGTGATTCCCGTTGTAGGCCTCACTTATTCAACACCGCCTCAAAAATCTTCTTCGCGTTAGGACTGGTCAGCTTTGCTCCCGCGTAGATGTCTACGCCTTCCATGACGATCGTGACGCTGACCTTGGGATTGTCAGCGGGTGCGAACCCGGTGAACCACGAGTTGTTGGTTCCGTTGCCGAGTTCGGCGGTGCCGGTCTTGCCCGCGACCTGCACGCCGGGCACTGCAGCACTCTTGGCGATACCGTCCGTCACCACGCTGGTCATCCATTCGGTGATTTGCTTGGCGATCTCCGGGCTGGTTGACGTCCTGAGCTGGGCCGGCTGTGGCTCGTCAATAACGCGCAGATCCGGGGACCGCAGCGTTTTGACCAGGCTGGGCGCCATCTGGACGCCGCCGTTCGCGATGGCGTTCGTCATCATGTTCACCTGCAGCGGCGTCACCCGGACATCCTTCTGGCCGATGGCGGACTGGGCCAGGCCCGGCGCGTCCAGCTTGTCAGGGAACCCGTTCCCCGTTGCGTGGCCAAGCTTCAGCTGGTTTCCAACGTCCTCGCCGAACCCGAACTTCTTGTACTGGGCGGCAATGGCGTCACGGCCAAGGTCCAGGGCGATGCTGGCGAACGGCGTGTTGCAGGACTGCTGCAGGGCGAAGGCGAACCCAGCGGTGTCCCTGGTGTAGCAGTTACCGCCGGCGTAGTTGGGAAGCTTGTACTGGATGCCGTCGAAAGGCATCTCGGCGGGGTTGGGCAGGACGCTGTCCTTGTTGTACTTCCCCGACGCCAGGGCCGCGGCTGTGTCCACCAATTTGAAGACCGATCCCGGAGCGAGCAGCTCGCCGGTGGGGCCGCTGACGTTCTGGTTCAGGTTGATGCCGGGGACCTTCACCAGTTCGTTCATGTTGGCGCCTTCGGCGGCGGCGTCCTGCGTGGCGGCGAGGTTCGGATTGTAGGACGGCTTGGATGCCATGGCCAGGATGGCACCGGTCTTGGGGTTGGTGACCACGATCGAGCCGCGCTGGCCGTCCGGGATCAGGCTGTAGGCGAGCTGCTGGATCTGGGGGTCGATGGTCAGTTCCACCGAGGCGCCCTTGGGCTGGTTGCCCAGGAAGAGCTGGCCCACCCGGTCAAGGAAAAGCTGGTCCGAGTTGCCTGCCAGTTCGGCGCCCATGGCCTGTTCAAGGCCCGTGGCCCCGTAGTTCTTCGAGAAGTAGCCGGTGATCCCGGCATACAGCTCCGGCTGGGGGTAGGTGCGCTGGAACTTGCAGGTCTCCGAACCGGTCTCCACGGACTCGGCCACGGGGGTGCCGCCGACGATGATGGCGCCGCGGTCGTTGCAGTAGTTCTGGAGAATGGCGCGCTGGTTCAGCGGATTGGTCTTGAGGTCGTCGGCGCCCACCACCTGCACAAAGCTGATGGCGCCGAAGAGCAGCGCGAACATGGCCACTGCGGCTACCCACGAGTGTCGGATTGCCTGGTTCATGCCTGCTTCACCGCCTCGGTTGGAGTGTCAATGCCGGTTGCCGCCGTCGCGCCGGCGGGCGGGAGTGGAGTGGTGTCCACGGGTCCGCGGGCGGCGTGCGAAATCATCAGGAGCAGTCCCACGATGATCCAGTTGGCCAGGAGGGACGATCCGCCGGCCGCGAGGAAGGGGGTGGTGAGCCCGGTCAACGGAATGAGCCGGGTGACGCCGCCGATGACCACGAAGCACTGGAGGGCGACCGCGAAGGACAGCCCGCAGGCGAGGAGTTTGCCGAACGCGTCCCGGGTGCCCAGGGCGGCACGGAAGCCACGGGTGATGAACAGCAGGTACAGCAGGACCACGGCGAACAAGCCGATCAGCCCCAGTTCCTCGCCCAGGGAGGCGATGATCATGTCGCTGTTGGCGAAAGGAACGAGGTCCGGACGCCCCTGGCCAAGGCCCGTGCCCACCAGTCCGCCGTTGGCCATGCCGAACAGGCCTTCGATGACCTGCCGGCTGCCGTTCTCATAGACGTCGGGGGAGAAGGCGTTGAGCCAGCCGTAGACGCGCTGCTGGACGTGGGCGAACACCTGGGCCGCAACGAAACCGCCGCCGATGATCAGGGCCAGCCCGATCACCACCCAGCTGATCCGGCTGGTGGCCACATAGATCATGACGATGAACAGGCCGAAGAACAACAGGGAGGAGCCCAGGTCGCGCTGGAAGATGAGCACACCGATGCTGACGAGCCATGCGGTGATCATGGGACCCATGTCCTTGAACCGCGGAAACTGCATGGGGCCGATTTTGCGGCCGGCGAGCAGGATGAGGTCGCGGTTGGAGGACAGATACCCGGCGAAGAATATGGCCAGCGTAATCTTGGCGACTTCGCCCGGCTGGAACGTCATGGGACCGACCCTGATCCACACCCGCGCACCCAGGATTTCACCGGCGCTGATTCCCGGGACAAGCGGCAGGATCAGCAACAGGGCCGAGGCTGCCAGCGAAATAAAGGTAAACCGGCGCAGGATGCGGTGGTCCTTGAGGAAGAAGACCACGGCGATGGCCACTGCCATGGCAATGAGGGTCCACCGGAGCTGGTTGTTGCCGGTGTCCTCGCCGGGAGCATCAAGCCGGTGGATCATTGCCAGGCCCAGGCCGTTGAGGGCGACAACGATCGGAAGTATTACTGGATCGGCATATTTAGCGCGGAACCGCAGGACGCCGTGGAACACCAGGGCGGCCATTGCCAGCAGGCTGGACTGGAACCAGAAATCCGAGTCGAAAGCCTTCTCCTGGTCCACGCCCACCATCATGTTGGCGCCGATGCCGACGGCAAGGGCCAGCAGCAGCAACGCAAGTTCCACGTTGCGGCGAGGCTTGGGCATGGTGCTTACCTGGCTCATTTGGCCGCCTCGCAGGTGATGGTGGGAGTGGGTGAGGGTGACGGTGCGGACGGCGCCGGGGCAGGAGCGGACGCATCCGGTGCCGGTGGCGGCGCCGCTGCACTGGCAGGGGGCGCACTGTTGGAGGGTGCCGGGGCACTGGCGGACGCGGAAGGCTTGGGGCACTCTTCCTCGGGCGAAGTTGTTCCGGTGAGCTCCAGGTTCTTGACGATCCGCTGGGCGTCGTAGAGGTCATTGGCAGGCACCGTCTGCCGCACGCGCTGCTGCGAGAACGGCGGGAGGGAGTCCATGCGGATATCCGTCACTGCTTCCAGGGAGGAAAGCTGGATGGGACCCAGCCGCTGCGACACCCCGTTGTAGATGGCCACGCGGGAGTCGAACTCGCCCACGTAGTAGCGGGTCTGCGTCCACGCGTAACCAAGCCAGAGGCCAACGGCCACCACTACCAGGACGGCGGCCGCGATGGACCAGGTCAACCAGCGGCGGGGACGCAGTGGCGGCAAGGTGTCTTCCCCGTCTGCCGGTTCCGCCTTGTGCGTCAGGAGCGTTGCGGCCCGCCGGGCCACGGTACGGCCGGCGACGGTGGGGATGGAACCGGACTCCGCGGCAGCAGCAGCGGCGCCCACCAGTTCATGCGGGCGGGAGGCCAGCTCTTCGCGCAGGACCTCGGCGGAGAGGTGTTCCCCAAGGTGGGGGTCGGTGCCGCCGGAGTCGGCCGGGCTGGCGTCGCCGTCCTTGGCGCCGGCGCCGTCTTCCGTTTCCTTGGCAGGCCCGGTATCTGGCTTGGGAGCTCCGGCTTCCGAACCGGCCACCTCCTTGCCATCGGCCGGCACGGCGGCAGCAGCCTGGGCTGCGGGTGAAGCATCCGCCGCGGCAGCGGGCTTGCTGCCCTGCACCGGCGGGACAATTTCGACGGCTGCCGTGCTGACGTCGTCGGGCGTTTCCTCCACGATGTCCACCATGACCACGGTGACGTTGTCCGGCGAACCGGCCTCAAGGGTCAGTTCAACAAGGGTTTCGGCGCACTCATGCAGGTTGTGGGTTTCTCGGACAGTCCGCTCCACCGCATGCGCGGCCACATAGTTCAGTCCATCCGAGCACAGCAGCCAGCGGTCCCCGGGCCGGGCGTCCAGGGTGTCCAGGTCCAGCTCGGGGCTGGCATCGACGTCACCCAGGACGCGCATGAGGACGTTCTTGTGCGGGTGCGTTTCCGCTTCCTCAGGCCGCAGCCGGCCTTCGTCGATGAGCCTCTGTACGAAGGTGTGGTCCACGCTGACCTGCTTGAATTCACCGTCGCGGAGCCGGTAGGCGCGTGAGTCGCCGATGTGGGCGAAATGCAGTTTGTCATCCGCCAGCAGGAGCGCAGTGACGGTGGTGCCCATACCCGCGAGCTTCGGGTTGATGTGCACCAGTTCAGAGAGCAGGGAGTTGGCAGTTTGGATCTCATCGGCCAACACGGTCCCGGCGTCCGCCCCGTGGTCCGCGCTGTCCAGGTGGATCATGTCCAGGACGGTCGCAGCTGAGGCAACATCGCCGCCCGCATGGCCGCCCATGCCATCTGCGACCACTGCGAGATGGCGGCCGGCGTAAGCGGAATCGTCGTTCTTGGAACGGATCCGGCCCACGTCCGACCGCGCGGCGAAGCGCATGATGAGGGGCCGCTGAGCCGGACTGGAGCCGGTTGCGGGGGTTTCAGCCTCGGCCACAGTTACGGCCTCAATTCAATGACCGTCTTGCCGATTCTCACGGGTACCCCTGGCTCGACAGGCAGGGCACGGGTAAGTTGCTGGTCTCCCAAGTAGGTTCCGTTGGTGGAACCAAGATCTTCGATGAACCAGCGGCTGCCCTGCGGGAAGAGCCTGGCGTGGCGGCCGGAGGCGTAATCGTCCTCAAGGACCAGGGTGGCTTCCTGGGCGCGTCCCAGCAGGATGGGGCTCGCTGCCAGGGGCAGGGTCCGGCCCTTGAGCGGACCTTCGAGCACCACCAGCTGCCGGGCCTGCTGTTTCACGGGCTGTGGCGGCGCTTCGGCCAGTTCGGGGTTTCGCCGGATCTGGCGGGCTGTGGGTGCACCGGCCGCAGCCTTGCGGCCCAGCATCAGGTCACGGCGCATGGCGGAGACGATGCTGAAGATCAGGACCCAGAGGAGCAGCAGGAAGCCGAACCGCAGCGCGGTGATGGTGAGGTCGCTCATGCGTGGCCACCCTGGTTGGCAGGAAGCAGGCGGAAGATGATCTTTGTCCGTCCCATCGTGATGGTGGAGCCGTCTGTGAGTTCGGTGCTTCCGGAAACCTTTTGGCCGTTGACGTAGCTGCCATTGGTGGAGCCCAGGTCCACGGCGCTGGTGACACCGTTGGCCGTGCGGATCTCCAGGTGGCGCCGGGATACGCCCGTGTCTTCGATGTGGATGTCCGCCTCTGAAGACCGGCCCAGGATGATGGACGGGGCGTTGAGCGAATAGCGCTGGCCGTCAATGTCCAGCACCGGCTGGAGCCTGACAGGCTGCCGGCTCGGGGCCGCCGGAACGTTGGTCTGGGGCTTTGGCTGGGCGGCGGATCCCTGGGATTTTTCGGTGGAGGAGGCTATTTCGAAATCCCCGGCGCGGAGTTCGGAATCGCGCCGGAACGAAATGCGGACGGGGCCCTGGAGGGTGTAGCCCTGGCTGCGGACGTGGTTGATGACCACGTCGCAGAGTTCTTCGGCCAGCGGCGTGCCCCATTCCTGTGCGCGGCCAAAGTCATCGTCACTGAGCTGGACGTCGAAGACGTTGGGTACCAGCGTGCGTCCGGCCGCCACAGGGAGGGCCTTGTGGTCCACCTCGCGGCGGAGCCGGCTGGCGATCTCAACGGGCTCAACCTGCGCTTTGGAACCGGTGGAGAAGACGCCGCGGACGGCCTTTTCAATGCCACGTTCAACCTTGTCCAGCAGACCCATGGTTCTTCTCCTTTCCCCCCGGCTCCGGGGCAGTAGTTGTTGCTGGCCAGCACCTGCAGGGCAGTCCATCGTTGCGCGGTGATGCCCGCGGGCAGTGGCCACTCCTACATCCGATACTAATGGCCAGCCCTGCGAATGACCTTAATCCACAACGGCCGGGCGCCGGCAAAAGTTCGGATGCGTGACTGCTCAGGGCTGTTGCGGCGGGGAATCGGGGGCACGGCTGATGACCCCAGGATGCCTGCTTTTGCGCGGCTTTTAGCCTGTCGTAGAGGGGCGCGGGAGGGCGGACGGGGGCCAATTGGTAATTTGCGGCATCTGTCCGTTATGCTTGATCTCGCTGCTTTTACGAGGCGCGGAACGGGAAACCGGTCCGGTTAAGTGGAGGAAGTTGCGCGCGAGTGGCGGAACGGCAGACGCGCTGGCTTCAGGTGCCAGTGTCCGAAAGGGCGTGGGGGTTCAAATCCCCCCTCGCGCACGCAAATGGAAGAGCCCCGGTCTTGGACCGGGGCTCTTCTGCGTTTCCCGCATGGATCAGCGGTTCTGAAGGATCGCCCCCGCGCACGGACTTCGCACCCCGCGCGTTCCAGGGTGGTTCGTCCGGTGGCGGGTGCGTTGAGTGCCTGGCCGGCGGCGCTAACGGACGGGCCCCTGGCTGGACGGGCGCGCCGAAGCCTTGAACCGGCGTCGTGAGTTGGCCAAGTGGCTGCGCATGGCTGCCGCCGCGGCAGCCTCGTCACGGTCGGCGATCGCCTCCAGGATGGACCGGTGCTCCTGGACCACCTGGTCAAAATGGTCCCGGGCGTAATGCTCGACGCCGGTCATCAGGCGGGTGCGGGGCATGGCAATCATGGTCTGGCCCAGGGCCGCCAGGCAGTCCGAGTAATAGGGGTTGCCGGATGCTGCGGCCACGGCCCGGTGGAACTCGAAGTCCGATTTCATGGCATGGGCAGGATGGCCCGCGCTTCCGGTGAAGGCGTCCAGCGCCGTACTGGCGGCGCGCAGTTGCCGGTCCGTGTGGTTCCGGGCGGCCAGGGCCGCAGCCTCCGTCTCCACGCCCATGCGGAAGGCCAGCAGGTGCAGCCGGTCCTCTGTAGTGGCCACGGGGCGGACTCCGGGCACTGCCAGCGGCCCTTCCGCGGGCGGAGTAAGGGCGAAGCTGCCGCGGCCGCGCTCGGTTTCGACGAGGCCCTCCGCCTGCAGCCGGGTGAGGGCGGCCCGCACCACAGTGCGGCTGACGCCGAAGTCGCTGATGAGCGTGTTCTCGCTGGGCAGCTTCTCGCCCGGCTGGATCACGCCGTCCACGATGCGGTTGCGGAGGTCAGCGGCAAGGTCCGCGGTGAGGTTCCGGCTCATGGCTCAAGGGTACGGCGTCGGGGTTACGCGCCGAACTCAACGCTCTCGGTGGTCCAGGCCCGTGCCTGGTCGCTCAGTGTGACGCCCAGGCCTGGGCGGTCGGGGACGATCATCCGGCCGTCCTTGGTTTCCAGGCGCTCGTTGAATAAGGGGTCCAGCCAGTCGAAGTGCTCCACCCAGGGCTCGCGCGGATAGGCAGCAGCGAGGTGGAGATGGATCTCCATGGCGAAATGCGGGGCAAGTCCCAGTCCGCGCTCGTCCGCAAGGGCGGCGAGGCGGAGGAATTGGGTGATGCCGCCGACGCGAGGGGCATCGGGCTGGATGATGTCGCAGCCGTTCGCGGCAATGAGGCCCTTGTGCTCGGCCACGGAGGCAAGCATTTCGCCGGTGGCAATAGGGGTGTCCAGGACCTGCGCCAGGTGGGCGTGGCCTTCGAAGTCGTAGGCGTCCAGCGGCTCTTCAATCCAGACAAGGTCGAATTCCTCGAAGCGGCGGCCCATGCGCAGGGCGGTGGCGCGGTCCCACTGCTGGTTGGCGTCCACCATGAGCGGAACGTCAGGACCGATGTGGTCGCGGATTCCGGCAACGCGGCGCAGGTCTTCCTTGCTGTCCGGCAGGCCCACCTTGATCTTGATGCCGCCGATGCCCTCCTCGATCGACTGGGTGGCGCGTGCTTTGACCTCCTCCAGCGTGGCATTCAGGAAGCCGCCGGAGGTGTTGTAGGTCCGCACGGAATCGCGGTAGGAGCCAAGGAGTTTGGCCAGCGGCAGTCCGGCGCGCTTCGCCTTGAGGTCGTACAAAGCGACGTCGACGGCGGCGAGGGCCTGGGTGGCGACGCCGGACCGTCCCACGGACGCGCCTGCCCACAGGAGCTTGGTGTAGATCCTGGCGATGTCGTTGGGGTCCTCACCGATGAGGCCTTCGGCAACTTCCTTGGCGTGGGCGTACTGGGCCGGCCCTCCGGCACGCTTGGAGTAGCTGAAGCCGATCCCTGAATGGCCCAGTTCGGTGGTGATCTCGGCGAACAGGAAGACCACCTCGGTCATGGGCTTCTGCCGGCCGGTGAAGACCTTGGCGTCGCTGATGGGAACGGTGAGGGGAAGCCTGGCGGTGGACAGCCTGACGTGCCGGATGAAGTCGACGGTGCTCATTTAATCTCCTAGGGCGGGGCGGGGCTCCTTCGCCCACCCTCTTAGGATATAAGTCACATACTTGTATTACAAGTAGGTGGGGCCGTCCGTGCGATGCGCCACTTACGGTGCACGGCCGGAATAGCTGCAGGCCAGGAGGCTGTTGACGCAGGCATGAAGGCGATTACTTACAGCAAATACGGCAGCCCCGACGTCCTTGAGCTCACTGAGCAGCCCATGCCGAAGGTGGGACCCGGAATGGTCCTGGTCAAGGTCAAGGCGGCTTCGGTAAACCCGGTGGACTGGAAGATCATGGCCGGCTACCTGGATGCTGCGATGGACCTGCAGTTCCCGGCGGTCCCGGGATGGGACGTGGCGGGCGTGGTGGAATCCGTGGGAATCGATTCCCAGCAGTTCAAGCCCGGGGACGAAGTCATCTCCTATGGCCGCAAGGATTATGTCCACGGCGGCAGCTTCGCCGAATACATTGCCCTTCCTGAAAGGCTCCTGGCCCGAAAGCCCGCAACCCTCGAATGGAACGAGTCCGCAGGACTCCCGTTGGCCGGATTGACTGCCTACCAGGTCCTCAACCGCCTTGGCCTCGCGTCCGGCGAGACCGTGCTGATCCACGGCGGAGCCGGCGGCGTGGGATCCCTGGGCATCCAGATCGCCGTGGCCCTGGGCGCCCATGTCATTGCGACGGCGTCGGAAAAGAACCATGATTTCCTCCGGTCCCTGGGCGCACATCCCATCACCTACGGTGACGGCCTTGCCGACCGGGTCCGGTCCCTCCGCCCGGACGGCGTTGAGGTGGTTGCCGATTTTGTCGGCGGCAATCTTGAGGCTACCCTCGCGGTGCTTGCTGACGGCGGCAGGCACGCCTCCATCGCCGACAGTGACGTGGAGGAACATGGCGGAACCTGGATGTGGGTAAGCCCTGTGGGCGCCCAACTCCAGGAGCTTGCGGATCTGGTGGACGACAGGAAGATGCGGGTGGAGGTCGCCGAGGTATTTCCGCTGGACCGGGCCGCCGATGCATTCCGGCTCAACATGGCCGGGCATACCCGCGGCAAGATTGTTGTGACAGTGGACCAAACCCCCTGAGGTCCGTGAGGGCCGCTAGGTCCTGATGGCTCCGAAACCGGCAATCAGGGCCTCGAGCCCAAGCTGGAAGGCGGTATCGGCCGGGCGGCCACGTTCCTGCCCGGCCGGCCCGTCCTGCCCGTGGGCCGAACTCCGCACGGCCGCGGTGAAATGCGGCGTGGATTCCGCCATGGAACCGGAATCGAAGATGTCCTCCGGTGCCGTGACGTCGTACGCAGAGCCGAAAATGAAGGACTCCAGCGCCACGATGGCGGGGACAATGCGCTCCCGGGGGAACCCGGCGTCGAAAAACCCCTTGCTGACGGTTTCATACATGGCAAGGGTCTGGGGGGCGTCCGTCACCGGCAGGACTGCGATAACGGGAATGAGCGGGGTATGTTCGGCGAAGACATCCCGGTAGCTCCACGCCCAGGTGCGCACGGCGTCTTCCCAGCTGCCGCCCCCGAAACCTGAGACGTCCACCAGTGACATCAGGTGGTCCTCCACCAGGAGCAGTACGTCCTGTTTGGATTTCACATGGTTATAAAGGGCGGAAGGTGCCACGTCGAGCACCTTGGCCAGCGCCGCCATGGTCAGGCCGTCATAACCTTTCCGGCTCACCAGTTCCAGGGCGGCTGCCGTGATCCCCGCCTTGTCCAGCACTGCAGCCGACGGCCGGCCTGCCCGCCTCCTCTGTGCGCCGCCGTTGCTGGCGGAGCGCCCCTGTGCGGCTGATACTGCCGGCATTGCTGCCCTTTCGTCGGTGTCCCCTGCATTATTCCATCCAGCACTTCCGCTCCCGGCAGGCACCGGCTATAGTTCTAGCTAAATGAATGGCATTCATTTAGTGGTCCCCGTCACCGAGGGCCGCAGAGAGGACATCATGCTGAACCTGAACCGCGACGTCGTGGTCGTTGGAGCCGGGCCGTCCGGACTCACCGCCGCCCGTGAACTGAAGAAGGCCGGCCTCACCGTCGCCGTGCTCGAGGCCCGCGACCGGGTGGGCGGCCGCACCTGGACCGACACCGTTGATGGGGCCATGCTCGAAATCGGCGGACAGTGGGTCTCGCCGGACCAGACCGCCCTCCTGGAACTGCTCCAGGAACTGGGCTTGGAGACCTACCCGCGCTACCGCGAAGGAGAGTCCATCTACATTGGCGCCGACGGCTCACCCGTGCGCTACACCGGGGACACCTTTCCGGTGGACCCGGACACCGCCGTCGAAATGGACCGCCTGGTGGCGCTGCTGGACGGACTCGCCGCGGAGATTGGACCAACCGAACCCTGGGCGCACCCCAAAGCGCGTGAACTGGACACCATCTCCTTCCACCACTGGCTGCGGCAGAACTCGGCCAATGAGGAAGCCTGCAGGAACATCGGCCTGTTCATCGCCGGCGGCATGCTCACCAAGCCCGCGCACTCCTTCTCCGCCCTGCAGGCCGTCCTGATGGCCGCCTCGGCCGGCTCCTTCACCCACCTGACGGACGAGGACTTCATCCTGGACCGCCGCGTGGTGGGTGGAATGCAGCAGGTCTCGCTGCTGCAGGCGCAGGAACTGGGGGAGGACGTGGTCCTTGGCTCCCCGGTCCGCACCATCAACTGGGAGCCGGATGCCGGCGGCGGCCACCGCGTCACCGTTGAATCCGACCGGGCCACAGTGAACGCCCGGTTCGTCATCATGGCCGTGCCGCCCAACCTCTACTCCCGTGTCTCCTTCAATCCGCCGCTGCCGCGCCGCCAGCACCAGATGCACCAGCACCAGTCCCTGGGCCTGGTCATCAAGGTGCACGCCGTCTACAGCACCCCGTTCTGGCGGGACAAGGGACTTTCCGGGACCTGTTTCGGGGCAGACGCCCTGGTCCAGGAGGTGTACGACAACACCAACCATGGCGATGCCCGCGGCACGCTGGTGGGCTTCGTCTCCGATGAGAAGGCCGACGCCGTTTTCGAGTTGAGTGCCGAAGAGCGCAGGAAGGCGATCCTCGACTCGATCGCCGGTTACCTGGGTGCGGAAGCCCTCGCGCCGGAGGTCTACTACGAGTCCGATTGGGGTTCCGAGGAGTGGACCCGCGGCGCCTATGCCTCCAGCTATGACCTGGGCGGACTCCACCGCTACGGCAAGGACCAGCACGCCCCCGTCGGCCCCATCTACTGGTCCTCGTCCGATCTCGCCGCTGAAGGCTACCAGCATGTGGACGGCGCCATCCGCATGGGCCGCATCACCGCGGCGCGCATCGCGGAAGTTGCCAAGGTTCCGGTGGCATCCGGCTGGTAAATAAGCATGCTTACTAATAGGCTGGCGACGGGGAGCGTCCCCGACTTTTCGACGAACGAGGTGAGGCATGACTGACGCCCAGAGCATCAGCAAGGTTACGGAGATCATCAACGATTCCAAGATCGGAATGGTCACCACCATCAACGAAGCAGGCGCCCTCGTCAGCCGGCCGCTGGCGGTCCAGGAGGTCAAGGACGACGGCGACATGTGGTTCTTCACGGGCCTTGGCACCTCGCAGGTAGCGCACGTCCAGGCCGACCCGCGCGTCAACGTCGCCTTTGGCAAGAAGACCGAATGGGTGTCCGTTGCCGGAACCGCGGAAGTGGTCACGGACCGGGCCAAGATCCACGAGATGTGGAACCAGGTTGTTGAAGCATGGTTCCCGGACGGTCCGGACACCCCCGAGGTGTGCCTGCTGCGGGTCGATTCGGATTCTGCCGAGTACTGGACCAGTCCGGGCGGCACCGCTGCCACGGTGCTTCAGTGGGTGAAGTCAAAAGTCACCAACAGCCGGATGAGCGTCGGCGAAAGCGGCACTGTGGAGCTGTAGCGCAGGTTGTTGACAGGGGGCGGGGCGGCTACTGCTGCTCCGCCCCTTTCAATGCCTCCAGGACTGCAGGCAGCAGCACGTCATTGCGGCCCCACACAGGATCCAGGATCTCCACATACCAGGAATCCGCGAGCAGGAGGGCCAGCGCATCGTTGGTTTCCCCGGCCCAGTCCTGGATCTGGGCCTCCTCCACGGGGTTCTCGCTGGAGCCCAGCACCGTGGTGATCTCTGATCCGGCCAGGGTCACGGGAATGGCGGCGCTGCTTGCCTCCCCGGGAGCGTGGACTACTGTCACCAGCTCCGTGCGGGTGGAAAGTGCCAGCAGGCTCCGCGCGGTTTCGGCGCTGCAGAAGCCGGTGACGTACTGCCGCTGCGCCGCCCCATCAGCCAGGATGCCCGGCTGGGACTCCTTCGTGAACAGCCCGCTGCGGTTCAACTCAGCCAACGGCGCGGCCAGTGGTTCCGTCTCGGCGTCGAATGCCGCAGCGAAGTGGCCCGGCTGGTACGAACTCCCGCCTTCCAGCCACCGTGCCGTCAGCTCACCGGCGGCCTCCAGCGTGGTGGCTTGCCGCCAGACCCCGCGGTCCTCCAGCAGCCGGCCGTACTCGTCATGGACAGGCAGTTCCTCAGGCTTCATCTTGGGATGCTATCGCCGGGCCTCCGCGCCGATCCAACCCCTTCGACACAGCAGTTAACTTCAGCCGGCCTGCTTCATTGGCATGGCCGCCGGAATTCCCGCCGCCCGTTCCGCTGCTGCGAGCGATGCAGCCAGGCTTCCGACGGCGTCCGGGTAGCCCTTATGCGTGGCCGTCCGCAGTTGATCCGCGGTCCGCATGGCCTTGATCAACGCGGACGTTTCCGGCAGCCGCACGTCGGTCAGTGCCGGGTAGTCGATGCTGCAGCCGGGATCCAGTTCGTAGCGCTGCCAGCGGACTATGAGCTCATCATGCTGTATCCGGGCGGCCTGATGCGCGGAGAGCTGCTCCCGGTATTCACGCCGGGCTGCGCGCCACGCCAGGAACTTTGGGCTGCCCCGGTAGGCCGCAAGGCCCGAAGCCGCAGCTGCTCCGGCCAGCACCAGCCCCGCCCAGGGATAAACCAGGGCCGGGATCAGAAGGGCCGGAAGCGCCACGCAGGAACCGAGGAACAGGTCCCAAAACAGCTGGTCAGGAGCCTCCGGTGCGCCGCCTGCGGGTGCCAGGGACCGTCGTCGTACAACGAAAACCGTGGCGGCGACGCTGGCAACCAGCACGGCACCGCACAGCAGGACCACCCCCGCACCTTGAAGCAGTCCCTGGGTCAAGGACTCCGCCACGACTGACATCCTGCACCTCCCGCGCCCGTCATTCCCCACAAAGACTCGGCCCCGGCCGGAAAGCCCGGGCTGGTCCTTCCATTGGACCGTCTTCCAGGCACAGCGTCAATGGCTGCAAAATGCGGAGGCAGGCACTCCAAAGGGCGCCATGTTGGGCGGTAGCGTGGGACCATGCGACTCAAAATGTGCAGCATCCACGTCCAGGACCCCGCGGCCGCCCACGCCTTCTACACCGGCACGCTCGGCTTTGACACCCTCATGGCCATGCCGGAGTACAACCTGTACATCATTAAGGATCCGGGGGCGGCCGACAGTTCGGTGGGGCTGCTCCTTGAACCCAGCGACAACCCGATCGGCGCGAGTTACATGCACGCCGTGCGTGAGGCCGGCCTCCCCGCCATCGTTTTCGGGGTACCCGACGTCCAGGCAGAATATGACCGCCTGTCGGCCGCCGGGGTCAGCTTCAAGACTCCGCCCACCACGGACTCATTTGGGACCAGCGCCGTGTTCGACGACGGCTGCGGCAACTACATCCAGATCCACCAGGACTGACGGACCGGGATGCAACAGAAGCTTGTCCGCGCATCCGGACGCTGAGGCTCCGGACGGGCGAACAAGCTTCTGAAAGGGCGGCGGTGCAGGCTAAGCCTGGGCGCGGTCCTTCTTTGCCTGCTTCTTCGCGGCCTCGTCCTTGACCCGCTGGGCCTCGGCACGGACTGCAGCGTGCGTGGCGCGTTCGGTGACGAGCCACTGCGGGGGAGCCTGCAGCAGCGCGGTGATCTCCGCCGTCGTAAGCGCTTCCTCCACGCCGCCGCGTGCCAGGCCGCTGATGGACACGTTCAGCTTCTGGGCCACCACGGGGCGGGGGTGCGGCCCATTGCGGCGGAGTTCGGCAAGCCATTCCGGCGGGTTGGCCTGGAGTTCGGCGAACTCCTCGCGGGTAATGGTTGAATCCTGGAACTCCTGCGGGGTGGCCGGCAGGTAGATGCCAAGTTTCTTGGCAACGGTGGCCGGCTTCATGGACTGGGAGTTTGCAGAGGTCATGCTTCAAGGGTATCCGGGCGGCGGGTACTGTGAAGACGTGCCCGCCGACAATGCCCCCATGCCTGATGCCCAGCCCGCCCCCGACGAGGCGGCGCCGCGGGTGCTGCGCGTCGCGTATGTGGCAGGGGTGACGCCGGGAAAGTGGATCCGCCGCTGGGAAGAGCGGATGCCCCATATTCCCCTTGAAGCATTCATGATCGACGACGGCGTGCAGCGCCAGGTGCTGGATGGCGGCCGGGCTGACATGGCCTTCGTCCGCCTTCCGATTGACCGGGACGGCCTCAGCGTCATCCCGCTCTACGAGGAACAACCCGTGGTGGTTGCCCCCAAGGGCCACGAGATCTCAGTGTTCGAGGAAGTGGCGCTTGCCGACCTCGCCCAGGAGTCCTTCCTCGATGCTGCTGCCTTAGGCGGCCCGGAGACGGCGCTCCAGGTGGTGGCCTCCGGGGCCGGGCTGCTGGTCCTCCCGATGTCAGTGGCGCGCCACTTCAACGTCAAAGACACCGTGGCGCGCAGGCTCACCGGGGCGGAGGAGACCGAAATCGCCCTGGCCTGGCCCGCGGAGGCCACAGACGACGTGCTGGAGGAATTCATCGGCGTGGTGCGCGGCCGCACCGCCCAGAGCTCCCGCCAGCCCTCCGCCCAGCCGCAAAAGGTGAAGAAGGAACCCAAACCGGACCGCCGCGGCACCGGAACCAAAAAAGCGCCCAAGGTGGCCCAGCGCTATGCCCCCAACCCTGACAAGGGCCGCGGCAAGGGGTCGCGGAAAAAGGGTAAGCGCTAGCCATGGGGGCCCAACAGGCACCTGGTTGTTGACCGAATAACAGAAAGCCGGCCCCGCATGATGCGGAGCCGGCTTTGCTGTAGTCCGTCGCTGCCCGCGCGGACTAGGTGTTTTGGATGGTGTCTTTGGCGTCGGTTGCGCGGTCTTTGACGTCGGTGGCTGCGTATTGGCCTTCGGTTTTGACGTTTTGGGCGGCGTCGGTGGCGGTGGCCTTGACGTTTTCCATGGCTTCCTGGGCGGGTTCCTTGAGGTCCTGGGCCATGGTTTTGGCGGCGTCGGTGACCTGGGTTGCCAGGGGCTGGGCTGCGGTTTTGAGTTGGTCCGCGGCTTCGCGTTCTTTGTCGCTGGCGGGGATCAGGGAGGAGATCAGCATGCCGGCGCCGAAGGCGATGAGCCCGGCGGCCAGGGGGTTGCCGGCGGTTTTGGCTTTGACCTGGTCCGGGGCGTGGGAGACGGCCTGGCCGGCGTCGGAGAGTTTCGCGGACACGGTGTCTGTGGCCTGGTGCAGGTTGTCTCCGGCGGTGTGCATGGCGTTGGTGGTGTGCCCGGCTCCGGTGGCGGTGGTGTCGTGGACTTTGGTGCCGGCGGTGTCTGCTGCTCCCATGATTTTCTCCTTCACCCCGGTCACGGCGTCGCGGACCTTGTCGGTTTGGCGGTGGACGATGTTGGACGGGGTGACTTTGTCGGCCACGGCGTCCACGTTGGTGCCCAGGCGTGCCCGGGTGGCTTCTATGTCTGCGCGGATGACGTCAGGGTTGTCGCTCATCGGTTTACCTCACCTGGTTTTAGGGTTGGGGGAATTTCTGAGAGGGTTTCGCCGGTTTGGGGCAGGCCTTTGATCTGTTTGAGTTCCTTGCGGCCGGTGGAGGCCAGGACGGCGGCGATGATGGCCCAGATGACGGCGACGATCAGCGCGGCCCAGCCCAGGGCCATGATGGCGCCCAGGGCCCACATCAGGGCCAGGGAGAGGAAGAGCAGGACGAAGTGTCCGCCGATCCCGGCGCCGGCGAGCATGCCGGCGCCTTTGCCTGCGCGGGAGGTGGATTGTTTGAGTTCGGCTTTGGCCAGTTCCACTTCCTGGCGCATCAGGGTGGACAGGTCCCGGGTCACGTCCCCGAGGAGGTCACCGAGTGAGGCGTTGTCCGCTTTCACATGCGCCGCGCTGGGCGGCGGCTCCGGAATCTGGCTACTCATCACAGACCACCCGTGCCATGACGGCCGGTGCCCGGGGTACCCTCAGTGCCGAACGTCCCGTCGCCGGAGTACACGCCGTTTTCCGCCCGGTAGGGGTCGTCCTCGAAGCGGAGCGGAGTCTCTTCGGCCGTTCCCGAAGGCAGGGTGCTGGTGGAAACCGGGGTGGCACTTCCCACTACCGGCTCAGCAAAGAGGTCGTCGGTGCCGGCGGCATAAACGGTCTCCTGGCGAAGCGGCGCTGCCGGGGCTGGCTGCGCGGCACGGTGCTGGCCTGAACCCTGGGCCGCGTTCGAACCCGCAACCTGTCCCGATGTTTCGGGTGCACCTGCGGTGAGGCCGCGGGTGAGGCGCCCGGCCAGGACGCCGGCGCCGGCGGCGAGGAGCAGGAAGGTTCCGGGCCGGTTGCGGGCGAACCGCTGGACCTCGTTCAGGAGGTCACCCGGCTCCCGGTTTTCCAGCCAGGTGGCCATGGAGGAGGTGCGTTCTGCGGCCTGGCGGACCAGGTCGCCGGCCATGCCCTGCTGGTCCGGGGCGTTGGCCATGCTGTGCAGCTGGGTGGAGATGTTGCGGATGCCTTCCGCGGCCTTCTGCTGCTGGGTGCCCGCCTGGCTGGTGAGGCCGGACTTTGCCTGGTGCAGCAGGTCCTGCGCATTGGCTTTCGCCTCATGCGCCACGTTCGCGGCTTCGTCCTTCGCCGTCTGGGCCACTCCCTGTGCGGCGGATGCGGCCTCGCCGGCAACGTTGGATGCCTGCTCCCTGGCTGCCTGGGTCTTGGAGGTGTCACCCGGAGTGGTGGGGTAGGAGGCCTGCCGGGGAGCTGCCTCCGTTGCGCCGTACGGATCGGCGATGGCCGGGTCGTTGGCGGTGTGCGGGGTCTGGGGCCATTGGTTCTCTGTCATCTTCGCTCTCTTTCAGAAAGGGTTAGCTGGCGATCAAGAACCAGCAATGCTGGCGAGTTAGTAAGCAAGGTTACTAACTAGATACTAAGCACACTTCCTATTTGGATTGCAAGGGGCGGTGCTGCAGTTTCGAAGTCCCGGGGCGCCCGGCGATGGGGTTCAGTGGCCGCCGGATAGTAAGCCTACTTGCGAATATGTTGCTAAGCATGCTTATTGTAGTGGTGTAGCGACGCAGGGTGACCAGCACTTCGCCACCTACAGGAAGGCCGCGGCCGATGACCAGCAATCTCGATCCCGACGCCCGGAGCAGCTACCGCCTGATCACTTTGGCGGCCCGGCTCATCCAGCGGCGCCAGGACGATGCACTGGCCCCCCTTGGCCTCACCCGTGCCGCAGTTATTGCACTGGAAGGCCTGACGGGGGGCCCACTGAACCAGGAACAGCTTGCCGATGCGATCAGGGTCCAGAGCCAAACACTGGGCCGGGTCCTGACCCGGCTTGAGGGCACGGGACTCATCACCAGGACCCGGCACGCCTCGGACCGCCGCCAGCTGAAAGTGGAGCTGACGGACGCCGGCGTTGCCGCCGTTGAAGCGGCGCGCCAAGCGGAGGTGAACGCCTATCCGGACGATCCGGACATCGGGTGGAAGGAACTCCGGGAGGAACTCACCAAGTTTGTCCGTGCCGTCCCACTCAACCGCGATAGCGGCGTGGTTCCGTTTGCTCCGCCGGAACACCGGGCCGGACACCGTCCCCAGACCGGGCGGGCAGCCGGAATCCGTGGCTGGGAACAGCCACACCAGAACTGACAGGGCTGCCGGCGTCTTGCCATGGCCCGTGCGTGGGGTTGGGCAGCACCGGACAGGCACGCCGGACAGGCAGCAGGGCTTACGACGACGGGACGTCCGGTCCCGAGGACCAGCGCAGCAGTGCCGCGATATGCACGCCCCTGGGCAGGACCGGTCCCGGAACCAGGAGAACGCGGGCGTCGGTGAGGGCGGCTGCGCGAAGCAGCGCCGCCGGGGCCGGCACTTCTCCCAGGATGCGGGCAGCCAGGGCTTCTTCCCGGGCTGTGGCAACCCACGGTTCGGCGTCCAGGGCCAGCAGGGTCCGTCCGGACAGGGCGGCATCATCAAAGATCAGGACGTCCGCCTGTGCCTGCTGGAGTGCATGCACCACCGCTCCGATGCCATGGGCTGCCCCGGGATTGGCCTGGCCCTCCTGGACGGCCAGCCTGTCCATGACAGCCTGCTGCTCCTCCGCCCACAGCTCAGCAACGTGCTGGTTGACGTGGTCCTCCAGGTTGGCGCTGCCAGCCCCGGCGGTATGGGTGTGGGACTCCACCTCCGACACCAAAGCCCTGCCGGCTTCGGAGAGGTTGTCCTTGACCAGGCCCCGGGCACGGATGTCGCCGGCGAGCACGATGAGCCGGGCGCCGCTGGCACTGGCCACCCTGTCGATTTCGCCGGCCACTTCGTCCGCGTTACGGCGCCAGACGTCTTCGGTGTGGTGCTGGAACCGCAGTTCAGACCAACCCCCGCCATGGAACTTGTGCACGTGTTCGGATTCGCCCTCCACGTCCTGTACGAGGGCGGGAATCCTGGCTCCGGCCCGGTACAGCCGGATTTCACCGTGCTCCCGGCTTACTTCCGCCACAACGTAGGCAAGGTCTTCGGGCCGGTGCTTGACCAGCGGCAGCAGGTCCGGAACGGGCTCCACTGCGAGCCGCTCCGGCATGACGGGATCGCCGGGAAGCACCTCATTGACTACGGCCTTCCCTGCGTGGACCAGGACGAAGCGTGCCACGGGGGAGGGGATCCCGGCGGCCGGCTGGAGGGCCTGCTCCATTGCCTCGACATCGGCGGAGGTTGCCCCCTGCGTTTCAAGCCGGGCACGTGTATTTCCGGCCCGGACATCCCCGGCTTCAAGGGTGTCCACTGTTCCGGTTCCCGCGTCCACATAGGCCGTGCACCACGGGCCGGGAGTGCGGTAGAGATCGGCATATTTCTGCAGGTTCGTGGTCATTTTTCCTCCTCCCCGATGCGTGGGGCCGAGGTGGTTTTGCCGCGTTCCGCCATGACGATCTCCTTCGCGCGTGGCGTACTGCCACAGGCTTACCGGTTCGTCATTTCACCGTAGCAGCGGTGATCCGGGCGCTGAAGGGCCTTCCGGCCCCTTGCCGGTCAGCCGCGGCAGGCGTCCTGCAGGGCCCGGACTGAGTCTGCCGGCACCTGGTCCCCGGCCTCCGCAATCCGGCCCAGCGGCGTCGTGATCTCTGCAGGAACCCCTGCCGTCCGCGCGGCCGACACCAAGCCCGCCAAAGCCTGGCGGTCTTCGGCACTGACCAGGCCGTCCTGGACCACTGCGCAGATTTGCCGGTTGACTTCCTGCGCGGCGGCCGAGGCCGCCCTGGAAGCGGCGTCGCTTGCCGCGGTGCCTGCGGCTTCCCCCACGGCGCCGCACCCCGTCAGCAGCAGGGCGGCGGCAAGGGCAGTGGCGGCGACGGGGCGAAGAGTCATGCCTCCAGCGTACCGGCGGCCTCTACCGGCGTGCCGGTACCCCGAGGATGCTGTCCAGCAGGGCGTTGCGGAACTTGCCCTCGGGGTCATGGCCGGCCGCAAAGGCCCGGAAATCGGCGAAGCGCGGGTACAGCGCCTCCCAGTCATAGCCCTCCGGCGTGAACAGCTTGCCCCAGTGCGGGCGGGCACCGAAGGGCCGCAGGGCTTCCTCAAGGACCGGGAGGAAGCCTTCCACCTCAGGCTGCAGCGGTTTCCACGTGAAGTGCAGCGCAGCGCTTTGCTGCCGGTAGAACGGGCTGAGCCAGAATTCGTCGGCGGCGCCGGTGCGGATTTCCGAGACGAACAGCAGCGGGGCAAGGTCTTCGGCCAGCGCGCGGACTGCCTGGAGGGCGGCGGGGGCATGCTCCAGGGGAAGGATGAACTCGCTCTGGAGTTCGTCGCCGTTGCTTGGGGTGAACTCGTGCCGGAAGTGCGGGAGCCGGTCCAGCCACAGCCCGGGTTCGTCCAACTGCGCCGTGCAGTTCTCCGCTGACATGTCCGGCAGGGGGTGCCGGGGATGCAGCGCGGCGGTTGCCCCGAAGAGGTTTGGAAGCGGCTCCTCCCCGTCGAGCGCTTTGAGCCATACCTGGTTGATGCTGCTGCCCGCGTAGTCCGTAAAGAGGCTCACGCTGTAGGCGCTGGACACGATGCCGGCGAAATCTCCCAGGGCGTTGTCCCACGGCAGGTCCTCCAGAACCCGCTGGCGCATCCTGAAGCTGGGCCGCACCGCCAGTTCCAGCCCGGTGACAATGCCCAGGGCCCCGATGCCCACCACGCTTGCCAGGAACTCGTCGCCGTCCTCCCGGGTCAGCGTGACCTGCTCTCCGGAGGCCCGGACCAGGTCGATGGATTCCACGGCACCGGCGAGGGCCGGGTTGTTCACACCGGACCCGTGCGTGCCGGTCTGCACCGCGCCTGCCACCGAGATGTGCGGCAGCGAGGCAAGGTTGTGGATGGCGACGCCGGCATCCTCAAGCGTCCGGCAGAGCGCCCCGTAACTCACGCCGCCGCTGACGCGCACTGTTCCGCGGCCGGAATCCAGCTCCACCTGCTGCGGCAGCGCATCGAGCAGCACGTGCACGCCGTCGGTGTCTCCCACCCGGTTGAACGAGTGCCGGGACCCCAGGGCCTTGATCCGCGGCGAAGCGGCCACGATGGATGCCAGTTCCGCTACTGATTCCGGCCGCCTGACATCCGCGGAGGAGTATTCGAGGTTTCCTGCCCAGTTCTTCATCGAGTGGCTTTCGCTTGGCGTCGGTTTCCTCCCACTGTCAGCGCTAACAATCGAGGCTGTCAAGGCGCTTCCGCTGTGTGGGCGGGGATGTCTCGTGGCCGTGATCCGCCTGCCCGCGGGCCGCCCGGGGCGGGCCCGCAAGGCAAGCGGACGCCAAGGCCGTCCAGTCAGGAGCTTCTTTCGGTGCGGGGTGTGGTGGTGCGGGGCGGGGGCATGCGGCGGCTCCCGGTTGCTTCGATGGCCGCGGCCAGCCGGAGCAGGCCGGTATCGCTGTAGGCTTTGCCGGCGATGGTGAGGCCCACCGGCATGGCGATGTCCGCCGCGATGCCCATGGGAACCGTGACCGTGGGGATGCCAAGGTGCCGGGGGACCAGGTTCCCGTTGGCCACCCATACGCCGTTGCGCCAGGCGGCGTCCGCCGAGGCCGGGTTGGTGTCCGCGTCCGCCGGGGCAACATCGGCCGCCGCCGGGAACACCACGGCGTCCAGGCCCAGCCGGTCCATCCATTCCTCCAGGTCCACCCGGCGGGTTTCCTCCAGCCCTGCCAGGCCCGCGGGCAGGTGCGGAATGTCGGCCAGGACGGGCACGCCGTGCCCGCGGATCCAGCCGGGATAGTCGCTGATGTCGTCATCGAAGCCGTAGTAGCGGTCCGGAAGCGCCCCGTCCGGGGCCGGGAAGATGGCGGAACCGTCGACGTCGGCAAGGCGGTTCAGCTGCGGGTCCCCGTTGGCCTCCAGGAAGTCATTCCACGCCCAGGCCGACAGGTCCACGATTTCCCGCCGCAGGTATTCCGGGGACACCAGCCCCCGGGTGGCGATGGTGGGCGCGCCGGGCCGGTCGCCTTCGTAGTTGGAGACCACGGGGAAGTCCACCTCCACCACGTCGGCGCCTGCGGCTTCGAGGTCGCGGCGGGCCGCGTTCCACAGCTCCATGATGGATGCGCGGGTTTCGATCCGCTGCCCTGTGGACCCGCCGATGCCTGGCGCTTCGGCAGTGCCGGCTTCCGGGTCCGCGTTGATGTACATCCGCGGCACGCCCAGCCGCTTCCCGGCGAGTACGCCTGCCGCCGCGGCGGCGTCCGGAACGGCGAGGTCAAGGTACGACGCCGGCCGGACGGTGGATGCCTTGGGCACCGGGATCCAGGGCTGGACACGCCAGAAGTCGCCGCGTGGCTCGGCGTCGTCCGCCACCACCACGTCCAGGACCTCCAGCAGGTCCGTCATAGTGCGGGTGTGCGGAACCACGACATCCATGGTGGGCACCAGGGGCCAGTTCCCACGCACGGAGATGACGCCGCGGGAGGGTGTATAGGCGCACAGGGCGTTGTTCGATGCCGGGGCCCGGCCTGAGGACCACGTTTCCTCCGCCAGTCCGAAGGCTGCGAAGCTGGCCGCAGTGGCCGTGCCGGACCCGTTGGATGACCCGGAGGCAAAGGCGGCCGGGAGGAAATCGGCGTTGTAAGGGCTCTCCGCCCGCCCATATACTCCGCGTTGCATACCTCCGTTGGCCATGGGCGGCATGTTGGTCAGCCCGATCAGGACGGCGCCCCCGGCCCGCAGCCGTTCGATGGTGAAGGCGTCGCGCTGTGCCACCAGGTCCTTGAACGCGGGTGAACCGGCAGCCACGGTAAGGCCTTTGACCTGATAGCTGTCCTTTGCGGTGTAGGGGATGCCGTCCAGGGGGCCGAGCGTGAACCCGGCGGCACGGCGGCGGTCCGACTCCTGCGCCTCGGCGATGGCCTTCGGGTTCATCACGACGAGCGAGTTCAAACATATTCCTGATGAGTCATACTTCTCAACGCGTGCCAGATAGAGGCGGACCAGGTCTTCGGAAGTGACCACACCCGCATCAAGGGCTGCCCGGAGCTGGCCGATGCCGGCCTCCACCACGTCGAAAGTCCCCGCAGCGGCCAACTGTTGAGTGGCCTGTGCCTGCTTCATGCTGCATCGCCTTCGCGCCGGGCCGGCTGCTGCTGGGTGATGCAGTGGATGCCGCCGCCGAAGGCGAAGATGTTTCGGGCATCCACCAGTTCCACCGTGCGTCCGGGGTAGGCGCGCTCCAGGATGCCGGCGGCGATGGTGTCGTTGGGATCGTCGAAGCCGCAGAGCACCACCACCTTGTTGGCTACGTAGTGGTTGATGTAGGACCAGTCCACCCAGCCCTCTTCATCCCTGAGTGTGGTGGGGGCTGGAACGTCGATGATGCGAAGCGGCCGGCCCTGGGCGTCCAGCTTCCCGGCAAGGACTGCCTTCAGCTGCAGATAGACGGCGTGGTCCGGGTGGGCGGGATCATCCTGGCGGTGGAGCAGGATGGTTCCCGGGCCGGCAAAGGCGGCCACGATGTCCACATGGCCGCGGGTGCCGAACTCGTCATAGTCCCGGGTGAGCCCGCGGGGAAGCCAGATGGCCTTGGTGGTGCCCAGGGCTGCATGGATTTCTGCCTCGACGGACTCTTTGGTGGCGCCGGAGTTTCGGCCGGGATCGAGCTGCACCGTTTCGGTCAGCAGCACCGTGCCTTCACCGTCCACATGGAATCCGCCGCCTTCGTTCACCAAGGAGCTTCGCCTGACTGGCACATTGGTGCCGGCTGCCACGCTCCGGGCTACGTCCTGGTCCTTGGCCCAGGCAGCCCAGTCCTGTGCGCCCCAGCCATTGAAGATCCAGTCAACCGCGGCGAGTGAACCGTCTGCCGCATGAACGAACGTGGGGCCGCTGTCCCGCAGCCAGGCGTCGTCCAGCGGAACGGCCAGGACGTCGATGCCCTGGCCGAGCCATTCCCGCGCGGCGGTGGCATCGCGCGGATCGGCGACGACCGTAACGGGCTCGTACCTTGCGATGGTCCGGGCCACCTTGGTCCAGGCGGCCCGCGCACGGTCCAGGGTGGAGCTTCCCACCGGCCCGAAGGTCTCGTTTGGCGGCGGAAAGGCCATCCAGGTCCGCTGGTGGGCGTCCCACTCGGCGGGCATGCGGGACGCGGTACTGACGGCCGCGTGGCCAGGGGCGGCGGTGCCACCGACTGCTGTCGAATAAATGAATGCCATTCATTTATTATGGGGACGGTGCCGTCCGCACGCAAGGGTTTTTCAAACCTGGCGAGTAGTGGTCCGGTCGACGGCCTTCAGGATGGCGCCTGCCAGTTGCTCCGGTTTGGTGAACTGCGGCCAGTGCCCGGTGGGCAGGTCGATGTACTCGACGTCCCGGACCTTGGCCAGTTCCGCGACGAACGGGTGCCCGGCCGCGATCCATTCCCGGATCATGGCGGACGGGAACTCGCAGGCGATCACGGTGGCGGGGACCTCGTAGCGGCGTTCGTCATGCAGTTGCTGCTTGCCGTACGCCACGCCCCGGGGCTCCGGAATGGCGCGGTCACGGAAGGCCTGGCGAAGGCCGGCATCGAGATCCACCAGGTCGGCATCGTCAAAGTCCTCCCAGGGAGGCAGGGGGACGTCATCCACAACGGCCGGCAACTCGTCATTGATGACACCGCCTTCACCGAGCGGTCCGCTGTCCACGTACACGGCACGCGCCACCTTGTCCGGCCGCGCATCCACCGCGCCGTGGATGATGGCACCGCCACCGGAATGGCCCACCAGGACCACCTTGCCGGGGAGGCCGTCCAGGACCTCCACCACCGCGTCGATGTGGTCCTGCAGATTGATGCCCGATCTGGCGGCGTCCACGGATTCCTTCCCCGGGAGGGTGAGGGGGTGGGTCCGGTGCCCTGCTGCCTCCAGGGCAGGGGTCACCTCCTCCCAGGATGAGGCGTCCAACCAGAAACCGGGAACCAGGATGATGTCCATGACCGAACCCTACTCCCCGCCCCCACGCCGGAATACGGTCCTACCGCTTCGGCTTGCGGTCCTTCCCCGCGGTCCGGCCTTGGCGTTCCGTGGCCTCGCGTTCCGCCCAGCGCTGCGATTTTCCGGCGGACACCACCTTCTGGTGCCACTCCCGGTGGTAGGCGCGCTGGGCGGCGACGTCGGAGCGGCGGGCCAGCGCGGCCAGTTCGCGCTGCATCTTCAGGTACGAGTTCCAGCGCCGTTCCTCCAGGACGCCGCCATCAATCGCTTCCCGCACCGCGCAGCCGGGCTCACCGCCGTGGGCGCAGTCCGCGAAGCGGCAGCCGGCGGCCAGTTCCTCCACGTCGCCGAACATCCCGCCCAGGCCTTCGCCGGCGTCGAACAGCCCGAAACCCCGTACACCGGGCGTGTCCATCAGCACCGTGCCGTTGGACAGGGGTACCAGCTCGCGGGCGGTGGTGGTGTGCTTGCCCTTGAAATCCCCGGACCGCACCTCCCCGGTCTGCTGGACCTCGCGGCCCACCAGCGCATTGATCAAGGTGGATTTTCCCGCGCCGGACGGACCCAGGAGCACGATGGTGCCGCCGGGCTGGATGCGGGACATCAGTTCGTCAACCCCGTCGCCGTTTTCGGCGGATGTGGTGACCACTTCCACGCCCGCTGCCTGCAGGATGACTTTCCCGACGACGTCGTCCGCCACATCAGCCAGGTCCGCCTTGGTGATGATCACCAGCGGGGTGGCACCGGAGTCCCACGCGGCAACGAGGGTGCGTTCCAGCCGGTTGTGCGTGAGCGGCCGGTCGACGGGCACCACCACCCCCACGGTGTCCATGTTCGCGGCCAGGACCTGTTCCCCGGAGGAATCCTCGAACGCGCGTTTGCGGCTGAGCTCCGAGCGGCGCGGAAGGACTGCCAGGATCTGGCGGTTACCGGCCCGGTTGGGGCCGATCCAGACCCAGTCGCCGGTGACGGCGGGCTCCCCGGACAGCGGATACGGCAGGTGGAGCAGGCCGTCCCCGGCGGCGACCAGCAGCAGGGTGCGGTCCACGCGGACCACCCGTCCGCGTTCCGTGGCGCCGGGGCAGGGGTTCTGGTCGAAGTGGCGGGCGACGGCGGGGGTGTAGCCGTAAGCGCCGGGGCCGCCGGTTGGTTGGTTGGTACTTGGGGTGTTGTCCAGGGGGTTGCCTGAAGAATTGTGCACTGTGGTTTCCTTGCGGGGTCCCCGGTGCAACAGCGCTGCTGCGGACAGCTGCCGACAGGTCAGGCGGGTGCAGCCGGGAGGATGGATGATGGGGTGGGTGCGGAGCGCTCTGGGCGCGCGGCAACTGCAGTCATCAAAACCACCTCCATTCCCTCGCGGGTTCACCGTCTTCCTGCCGGGGACGGCAGGGTGCGAACGGTCCCACTGTAGCGCCCGTCGCCGTCGGGGGCCATGGTTGAATGCTGCCTGCTAAGGGCGGCCAGCGTAGTGCCCTCGCTCCCGGTAGCGCATCACCGCCTCGGCGTTGCCGCACCGCGCCGAGCAATAGGCGCGCCGTCCGCCGCGGCTGGTGTCGGCAAAAACCTTCGGGCAGCCGTCCCTGGCACAGGTACCCAACCGTCCACCGGCAGCCTCCGTGATGAAGATGGCCAGGCCGCCGGCCGTGAGGGCACGCACGCGTTCCACCAGGCTGTCGCTGGTTTCAGCAAAATGAAGGTGTGGGCCCAGTCCGTCGTGGACCGTCAGGAAGACCCGCTTGACCCCTTGTTCCAGCAATGCGTTCACCGTGGCGCAGCGGTCCTTCTCGCTGTCCGACTCAAAGACAGCGCGCAGGCGTGTTGTCCAGTCCCGCAGGAGCGCTTCCTCGGGCGCGCCCACCTGCCGGATTGTGGAAAAGGTGGGCCGCCAAAAGGTCTGCCAGCGCACCTTCGTCCCAGCCTCCGCCGCCCAGCATGTTGACGAGTTCCTCCGCGACCCGGACGCCGGACATGTTGTCATGGTTGAACTGCATAAACCCATGACACCACACTGGGCATGACGGCGGGCTGCCCCACGGGGGTCCTGCCACACCCCACGTTTTCCTGACCAGGAGCCACACCTTTGACCGCCACCGCCGAAACCGCCCGCTCCCTGCAGTCCCGGATGCGCAGGACGCTGGTGTCCGCCCAGATCTTTTCCGGGCTGGGCAATGGCTCCACGCTCGCCTTGGGTTCGATCCTGGCCGTGGATTTGTCAGGCTCGGAGGCCTGGGCAGGCTCAGTCAACACGTCCCTGACGCTGGGAACGGCAGTGACGGCCATACCGTTGGCGCAACTGGCGCTCTCCCGCGGCCGCCGTTTTGCCCTTGCCTCGGGGCTTGCCGCTGCGATTGCCGGTACCGCCCTGATGGTGGGCGCCGTGATCACGGGGCTCTTCCTCCTGCTGCTCGGGGGTGCCTTCCTGGTGGGCGTGGCTTCGGCAGTGAACCTCCAGGCCCGCTTTGCGGTGACGGACCTGGCCGAACCCGCGCACCGGGGGCGGGACCTTTCCCTGGTGGTGTGGGCCATCACCATCGGGGCAGTAGCCGGCCCCAACATGGTGGGTCCCGGCGCGCTGGTGGCCGGTTGGCTGGGGATTCCTGCCGCAGCAGGGCCGTTCCTCATCTCGGCAGCCGGCATGGTCATCGGTGCTTCGGTTGTGTGGGTCTTCCTCCGGCCCGACCCGCTGCTGACCCGCCGCACTATGGATGGTCCTGATTCCGGTGACGGTGTTCGGCGCCGGGGCGCCCTGCAGGCCGGATGGCAGATCGTACGGGAGAACCGCACCACCCGCGGGGCAGTGGTGGCGGTGGTGGCTGCCCATGCGGTGATGGTGGCGGTGATGTCGATGACCCCGCTGCACATGCAGCACCAGGCAGGCGCGGCCGCGGGCCACCCGGACACCATCGCGCTGATCGGGCTGACCATCTCCCTGCACATTGCCGGAATGTACGCCCTGTCACCGCTGGTGGGGTGGCTTACGGACAGGATGGGCCCCGCGCGGATGATGTTGGCGGGCCTGGCAACCCTTATGGCTGCGGTGGCGGTGACGGGATTGGCGCCGGAGTATCCGGCGGCCGTGACCACCGGGCTGGTCCTGCTGGGTTTGGGCTGGTCCGCCACCACCGTGGCAGGATCCACGCTGCTCGTCGCTGCCTTGGCGCCCTCCCAGCGGATCCCCGCCCAGGGTTTTTCGGATGCCGCCATGTCCCTCGCGGCAGCGCTGGGCAGCGCGGCCGCAGGGCCGGTCATGGGCATGACCGGGTATTCGGGAATCAGCGCCGCCGCCGCTGTCCTGGTGGCAGCGGTTCCGGTAGCCCTTCTGCTTCCGGAACCGGGCCGCTGAGCGAGGGAAACCCGATCCCTGGATCCGCCCCCATCACCACCGCATCAAAACCGGTTATGCGCTGGTGGCGTCCTGCACCTCGCCCACCAGTTCCTCGATGATGTCCTCCAGGAAGAGCATCCCGGTGGTCCTGCCGTCGGCGTCGAACACCCTTGCCACGTGGGCGCCCGTCCGCCGCATCGCTGCCAAAGCGTCCTCGAGGTCCGCCCCGGCGAACGCCGAGGCAAGGCGGCGCACCCTCTTGGCCGGGACCGGTCGGTGGAATTTCTCGGCCGAGGTGAGGTCCATGACGTCCTTGAGGTGCAGGTAGCCATCCGGCTCGCCGGCCGCGTTAACCAGGATGTACCGCGAGTAGCCGTGTCCTGCGACGGCCTGCTGGATGTCCGCCGGCGTGGCGGAGTTGTGCAGCAGCACCATCTCCGCCATGGGCACCTGGACGTCGGCCACCGTCTTGGCCGTGAACTCGAAGGCGTTGGTCAGGGCGCCGGTGGTGTCCTTCAGCACGCCGTCCCGGGTGGACTGCTCCACGATGGTGGCCACCTCATCCAGGGTGTACGCGCTGGTGGCCTCGTCCTTGGGCTCAACCCGGAAGAGCCGGAGGACGGAGTTGGCAATCCCGTTCAGCGTCCAGATCACCGGCTTGAACACCTTGGCCACGAACACCAGCGGCGGGGCGAGCAGGAGGGCTGCCCGGGTAGGCACCGAGAAGGAGATGTTCTTGGGCACCATCTCGCCCACCACCACGTGCAGGAACGTCACCAGCAGCAGCGCCACCACGAACGCGATGATGCTTATTGCCTCGTAGGACAATGCGGTCAGCTCCAGCGGGATTTCCAGCAGGTGGTGGATGGCGGGTTCGGACACGTTCAGGATGACCAGGGAGCAGACGGTGATGCCCAGTTGGCTGGTGGCCAGCATGAGGGTGGCGTGTTCCATGGCCCAGAGGGTGGTTTTCGCAGCCTTGCTCCCGGCTTCGGCGCGGGGTTCGATCTGGGAGCGGCGGGCCGAAATGACGGCGAACTCGGCACCCACGAAGAAGCCGTTGACCAAAAGGAGCACCACCAGCCAGATGATGCCGGGAAGATACTCACTCATGGGTCAGCTCCTGGGTCAGGTTGTCGATGATCCGGTCGTGCGGGCTGCGCGGCGGTTCGCCGGACGCTCCGGGGGTGAAACGCAGCCGTTCCACGTGCATGCCCGCCACGCGCTCCACGCGGAGGGTGCCGCCGTCGACCGCCACCTCGTCGCCCAGCTCGGGAAGCCGGTCCAGCCGGTCCGTGACGTACCCGGCCACGGTGTCGTACTCGTCCCCGTCGGGGACCTCGATGCCGGTGCGGTCCAGCAGCTCGTCCGGCCGCAGTGCGGCGTCGAACGTGACGGAACGGCCCACGCGGACCACCCCGGCCCGCGCCCGGTCGTGCTCGTCCTCCAGCTCGCCCACGATCTCCTCCACCAGGTCCTCCAGCGTGACGATCCCGGCCGTGCCGCCGTGCTCGTCGGAGACGATGGCCACCTGGAGTCCCTGGCGCCGAAGCAGGCCCAGGAGTGTGTCAACGCCCATGGATTCCGGAACCCGCAGCGGCTCGATCATGAGCTCCGCCGCGGTGGTGTCCGCACGCCGGCCAAGGGGCACGGCGAAGGCCTGCTTGACGTGCAGGAGGCCCAGGACATCATCCTTGTCACGTCCGGTGACCGGGAAACGGGAGTAGCCGGTGGAGGTGGCAAGGGCCACGATGTCCTCCGCAGTATCCGCCGCGCCCACCGCCGCCATCCGGACGCGCGGGGTCATCACGTCCGCCGCGCTGTACTCGGAGAAGCGGAGGGTGCGGTGCAGCAGGGTGGCGTGGTCCAGGTCCAGGACGCCCTCGACGGCGGACCGGCGCACCAGGGAGCTCAGCTCCTCCGCGCTCCGGGCACCCGAGAGTTCCTCCTTGGGCTCGATGCCGAAGCCGCGGATGATGCTGTTGGCCGTGTTGTTGAACAGCAGGATTACCGGCTTGAACACGGCGGTGAAGAGGGCCTGGAACGGCACCACCACCTTGGCGGTGGCCAGCGGCAGGGCCAGGGCGAAGTTCTTGGGGACAAGCTCGCCCACCACCATCGAGAAGACCGTGGCCAGGAAGATGCCGGCAACAGACCCGACGGCCGGCACCAAGGCTTCGGCCAGCCCCGCAGACTGCAGCGGGCCGCTGAGCATCCGGCTGATGGCGGGCTCAAAGGTGTAGCCCGTCAGCAGGGTGGTCAGCGTGATGCCCAGCTGCGCGCCGGAGAGGTGCGTGGAGGTGATGCGAAGGGCCTTGATGGTGGGCCCAAGCCTCTTTTCGCCGCGGGCCTGGCGGGCTTCCAGGTCATGCCGGTCCAGGTTCACCAGTGCGAACTCCGAGGCGACGAAGAAGCCGGTGCCGACGGTCAGGACCAGGCCGATGCCCAGCATGATCCATTCAAACATTGGGGCGCCCCTCTCCTGGTGTGGCCGGTGATCCGGTCAGGTGGCAGAGGGGCCAGGGCATGTGTGAAGGAGGGTCGTCCATAACCCGTTCAACTCAGCCGGGGACGGGAAGGTTCCCGGCGCCCTACCGCCGCAGTTCCAGCGCACGCTTCTGGCGGGCGCTGATGGATGAGACATAGCCGCAGTTGGTGCAGGTGATCCGGTATTTCCGGGACAAGGTAAGCACCGGGATGAAGAACAGCGCGAACCTGGTGGCCTGCTCCTCAAGGAGGTGGTGGATGAAGGCGCCGCAGTGCGGGCAGGTAGCGGTCCGTCCCGGCAGGGCCTTGTGCACGGTCTTGAACCCAAAGAGAAGAAGCATGGCGGCCTTTCGTGGTCCGGTTGCTAACCACCACCCTAGGCGGGTTTCGAAGGTGTCCGTCAGGGGTACGGGAGCTTCTGCAGTGTCTGTGTTAAATGCAATACTTGCGTGAGCAGCAATCGCCGCATTTGGGGGGACGTCTGGCACATGGTTCTGGATACGGCAACCCTGCGCATCGCTTTTGGCCTGATGGCCCTGGTGCTGGTGGTTCTGTTCTACTTTTCCGCCTACCGGGTGACGCGATCGCCGTACAGCGCCTGGTGGTGCGGCGCCCTGCTGTTCTTCCTGTCGGGATCGGCCTGTTTCCTCCTCGATGGCACGCCCAACCAGTGGTGGGCCAACCCGGCCGGGAACACCCTGCTGGTCCACGGCGGCGTCGCGGTGTGGGCAGGGGCGCGTTCGCTGCGGACAGTGCGGCCGCCCAAGTGGGCCTTCACGGGCATTCCGCTGGCCACGCTCGTTGCCTCCCTGCTCGACCATCCCGCCACCAACACCTGGTCCGGCGGTCCCGTGTTCCTCGCCGCGATGAGCTTGACTGTTGGGCTTGCGTCCCGTGAACTGTGGCGCCTTGAGCCGGGTTATTCGCGGGTCCGCATCCCCATGGCGGTGGCTGCGGGCGGACTTTCCGTTTTTTACTTCTTCCGCTGGCTGGCGTTCCTCGTGGAGGGCCCGGATGGCCCGGTGTTCGTTAATGTCTTTGGCTCGGCCATCACCACGCTGGTCACCATGGTGTTGCTGGTGGTGGTTTCCTTCAGCATGGCGGCGTTGAGCAGTGAACAGCAGACGCGTGCCCTGCGCGTGGTCGCCACCCGGGACGACCTCACGGGGCTATTGAACCGCAAGGCCTTCATGGACCTTGCTGCGGAACAGCTTGCCGACCGCAGCATCACGGGCGGCTCGGGAGCCTTGATCCTTGCCGACCTGGACCACTTCAAAGCGGTCAACGACACCTACGGCCATGCCGCCGGGGACCTGGCGCTTCAGGCCTTCGCCGACGCCTGCGTGGCAACTGTCCGATCCACCGACCTGATCGGGCGGTATGGCGGGGAAGAGTTCGTCATCCTGGTTCCGGGGGCAAGCGCGGAACGGGCAGAGACGATCGCGGAGGAAATCAGCAGGCGCCTGGCCGGCGCCAAAGCACCGGATGGCATGGAGATGCCCACCGCGAGTTACGGGATTTCCACGTACGACGCCGGAACTTTCGATGCCGATGACCTGGTCGCCTCGGCGGACGCGGCTTTGTACAGGGCCAAGTCCCTGGGCAGGAACCGCGCCGCCCGCAGCGATCGGCTGCACTAGCCCCCCTGCTTCTGCGGCGCGGTTCCGGACACCTGCCTACTTGGACTGGAGCGCGTCTGCCTGCTCAGCCAGGACCGTCAGCTCCACGCTGCCAGGCCGCTCAACGGTGCTCTCGATGGCCACCGCCGTGCCCTTGTGTGCGGACTCCAGGACGGATTCCATGACCTCCAGGGCGTGGTAGGCCAAGGCTCCGCCGGCCCTGGGCTCCATTCCCTGCGGGGTGGCGGCCAGGTCCGCGATGCCGAACCCGCGGCCGGAATCCACGTAGCCGGCGGACACGGGAAGGGTTTCCCAGTCCTCGGCGCCCAGGGAAAACAGCTGGACGTCGCCGTCGAAGTGGTTGGGGTCCGGTACCACCAGGGAGCCGCGCTCGCCGTGGATCTCGATGTTGGGGGATTTGGACTTCACGGCATCAAAGCTCATGAAGAGCGTCGAGAGCGCGCCGGATGCGTGGACCAGGACGCCGGTGACGTGGGAATCGATGTTCACGGGGACCTTCCCGCCCTGGCGCGGCCCCGAGCCGATGGTCCGCTCATTCCGCGTGTGGCTGGCCGCACCGATCACCGACACCACAGGGCCCAGCAGCGTCACGAGTGCCGTGACGTAGTAGGGGCCCATGTCCAGGAGGGGGCCGCCGCCGGGCTGGTAGTAGAAGTCAGGGTTGGGGTGCCAGCGCTCGTGGCCCGGCGTCACCATGGTGGCGGACGCCGCGATGGGTGCGCCGATCAGTCCGTCATCGATGGCTTTCCGGGCGGTCTGGATCCCGGTGCCCAGCACGGTGTCCGGTGCACAGCCGACGACGACACCTGCCTCCCGCGCCGCGTCCAGCACCCGGCGTGCTTCTTCGGTGGTGGCAGCCAGGGGTTTTTCGCCGTAAACGCTTTTTCCTGCGGCGATCGCCTTCAGTGCCACCTCTGCGTGGGCGGCGGGGATGGTCAGGTTCAGGACCAGGTCCACGTCTTCTGCGGAGAGCAGTTCGTCCACGGAGACGGCGCGGACGCCGTCGTAGTCATCCGCCACGGCCTGCGCACGTGCCGGATCCAGGTCCGCCACGGCCACCAGCTGGATCTGGTCCAGCCGGCGGAAGTTGGCGAGGTACTGCGCGATGATGGCTCCGCAGCCAACGATTCCGACTTTCAACGGCTTGCCCACAGCAGGCCCCTTTCGATGATGGTGCGTACGTTCCGGTCCTGGAGGATTTCCACGCGGTGCCCGGGGGTGGACACGAAGATCCGGCCTTTGCCCCACTGGCGGGTCCAGATGGCGGGGGATGTCACTTCGCGGTTCCAGGGGTCCCACTCGCGGACTTTTTGGGTGGTGGTGGCCAGGACGTCGATGTAGTCGTCCGACAGCACCCAGTACTGTTCGGTGATCAGGTCGAAGTCCTTGATGCCCTTGGTGATGGGGTGGTCGGCGGCGGCCGGCAGCATGTTGACGGTGTAGGGCACATAGTTGTCCGACTGCTCACCGATGCACTCATCCGGGTGCTTGCCGGGGTGGCAGGCGAACTGGCCGCCGATCAGGTGCAGGTAGTCGGAGGTGTTCCGGTAGGAATCGGCGATCCCGCCGTGCCAGCCGGCCAGGCCGGTGCCGTTCTCCACGGCTGCCCGCAGTCCGGCGAATTCGTCCTTTTCGATGGTGGTCATGGTCATGCACTGCATGATGAGGTCCACCCCTGCCATGTAGGCGGCATCGGCGTAGACCTTCGGGGATTCCTCCACCCGGACGTCGTAGCCGTTGTCCTTGAGGTAGGGGATGAAGAGCTCTGTGGCCTCGTAGGGCTGGTGGCCGTCCCAGCCGCCGCGGACCACCAGGGCGTTCTTGCGTTCTGTCATTGGGGTTTCCTTTGGTTGGCTGCCGGCTTTTGCCGGCAAGGCGTGGGGTCAGCGGCTGGCGAAAGCGGCGTCGAAGGCCGCTGCCGGCGGGGCGATCCGGGCCAGGTCCTGGACCATGGCCAGCGCCTGCGGGGCCCCGATAAGCCGGTCCATGCCGGCGTCCTCCCACTCGATGCTGGTGGGGCCCTCGTAGCCGATGGCGTTCAGGGTCCGGAAGATCCGGTTCCACTGCACGTCCCCGTGCCCTGCCGTGACGAAATCCCAGCCGCGCCGGGGATCGGCCCAGGCCAGGTGCGAGCCCAGGCGGCCGTTGCGGCCGTCGAGCTGGCGGATGGACTCCTTGACGTGGACGTGGAAAATCCTGTCCGCGAAGTCCTGCAGGAACATGACGGGGTCCAGGTCCTGCCAGATGAAGTGGGAGGGGTCGAAGTTCAGGCCGAAGTTCTCCCGGTGTCCGATCGCCTCAAGGGTGCGCTTGGCGGTCCAGTAATCGTAGGCGATTTCGGACGGGTGGACTTCCAGGGCGAACCGGACACCCACCTCGTCGAAGACGTCGAGGATGGGGTTCCAGCGGTCCGCGAAGTCCTGGTAGCCGGCGTCGATCATTTCCTGGGAGGCGGGCGGGAACATGGCCACCGCCTTCCAGATGGAGGAGCCCGTGAAGCCGGTGACAGTCTTCACCCCCAGGCGGGCAGCAGCCCTGGCGGTGTCCTTCATGGCGTCCGCTGCCCGGCGGCGTACGCCTTCGGGCGCCCCGTCACCCCAGATGTCCGCGGACAGGATGCCCTGGTGGCGCTCGTCGATGGGGTCGTCACACACCGCCTGTCCGGTCAGGTGGTTGGCGATGGCGAACACCTTCAGGTTGTTCTTTTCGAGGATGTCCAGCCGGCCCTGGAGGTAGTTGTCATCCTCGGCCGCGCGGCGCGGGTCCAGATGGTCGCCCCAGCAGGCGATCTCCAGTCCGTCGAAGCCCCACTCGCCCGCGAGCCGCGCCACTTCCTCGAAGGGCAGGTCGCCCCACTGGCCGGTAAACAGCGTGATTGGTCGTGTCATGTCTATTCCTTGGATCGCTTGAAGCTGGTCGTTGCCGTGCCGAACCGCTGCTCAGACTTTTTGCCACTGGCTGGAATTTGCGGCACTGGACTCCACAGCGGCCAGGACCCGCTGCACCTGCAGGGCGTCCGCGAAGGACGGTTCCGGTTGGCGGGCTTCGCCGATGGCCGTGACGAGGTCCACCACCTGGTGGGTGAAGCCGTGTTCATACCCCAGGCCGTGGCCGGTGGGCCACCAGTTGCCGACGTAGGGGTGCTCGGGCTCGGTGACGAAGATCTTCCGGAACCCGGCGTCGGGGGATTCGGCGGCGTCGTAGAAGGACAGGACGTTCATGTCCTCGAAGTCGAAGGCAACGGAACCCTTGGTGCCGTTGACCTCCAGCCGCATGGCGTTCTTCCTGCCCAGGGCGTAACGCGTGGCTTCAAAGACGCCGATCGCACCCGAAGCCGTGCCGCCGTCGAACTTTGCGCTGAAGATTGCCGCGTCATCAACCGTGACTTTTCCCCGCGGAGCATCGCTGCTGAGGTCGCCGTGCCCGCCGAGTCCCACCAGGTCGCCGGCCAGCGGGCGTTCCTGCACAAAGGTCTCCATCAGTGCCGAGACCCCGCTGATGTTCAGGCCCGTAACCCACTGCGCGGCGTCGATGCTGTGTGCTCCGATGTCACCCAGCGAGCCGGATCCGGACTTGCTCTTGTCCAGCCGCCAGGTCATGGGGGCGTTGGCATCGCTGAGCCAGTCCTGCAGGTATTGGGCCCTGACATGGCGGATGCCGCCCAGCCTGCCCTGTTCCACGAACCGCTTGGCCAGCGCCAGCGCCGGAGTGCGGCGGTAGCTGAAGCCGCACATGGAGAAGACGCCGTTCTTCGCCGCGGTCTCCGCGGCGAGCGTCATCCGTTCGGCTTCCTCGACGGAGTTGGCCAGCGGCTTCTCGCACAGCACGTGCTTGCCTGCTTCCAAGGCGGCGATGGCGATGTCGGCGTGCGTGTCACCGGGCGTGCAGATATCGATGAGGTCGATGTCGTCGCGCTCGATCAGGCGGCGCCAGTCCGTTTCAACCGATTTCCAGCCGAGCTTGTCTGCCGCGGAACGGACTCCCTCGGCATTCCTGCCCGCGACCGCGGTCAGCCGGGGCTGCAGGGGCAGGTCGAAAAACCGGGGTGCGGTGCGCCAGGCGTGGGAGTGGGCTGCACCCATGAAGGCGTAGCCCACCATGCCGACCCGCAGGGGTTGTGCGGTGGTCATGGAGATGTCCTTTCTTACTTGCTGAAGCCGGCGGTGAGGCCTGCGAGCAGCTGACGGCGGCCGATGACATACAGCACCAGGATGGGCAGGGTGCTGAGCACCACGGAGGCGAGCACGGCCGGGATGTTGACGCTGAATTCACCCTGGAAGGTCCACAGGCCCAGGGGCAGGACGCGCAGGCCGGGGCTCTGGGTAAGGACCAGCGGCAGCAGGAACCCGTTCCAGACGTGCAGGCCGTTGTAGATGGCAACGGTCACGATAGCCGGCCGGGTCAGGGGAAGCGCCAGGCGCCACATGGTCTGCCATTCGCTGCAGCCGTCCAGCCGCATGGACTCGAACAGTTCGTTGGGTACGTCGCGGATGAAGTTGGACAGGATCAGTACTGTGAGCGGGATGGCGAAGGCGATGGACGGCAGCATCAGGGCCAGCAGGCTGTCATACAGGTTGAGCCGGATGATCATCAGGTAGATGGGAATGATCGTGGCCTGCAGCGGAATGGCCAGTCCCATGAGGAACACGCCGTTGACCAGCTTGAGGAACCGGCCGCTGCCTCGGACGATGGCGAAGGAGGCCATGAACGAAACCAGGACCGTGGGGATCACGGAACCGAGCGTGACGATGGCACTGTTCATGAAGTACGTTGCGAAATCCGCCTCGAGGACCATCTGGTAGTTCTCCAGCGTGGGCGAGGCGGGCAGTGCCAGCGGATTCTGGCCAAAGTAGCCTGCCTGCGTTTTCAGGCTGGTGATCACCACGTAATAGACCGGCAGGATGATGATGGCGAGCCAGACCCAGCCGCCGAGGCCGCCGGGAATGTTCAGCCGCTTCAGCCGGGAACCGAGCCCCCTTGTGGCGGCCGGTGGGCCGCCAATGGTTCCGGTCCGGGCCTCCTGCGTGTTGCTCTTCAGGACGGTACTCACCCTACAAACCTTCCAATTGGCTGCCCTGCTTGTCCTTGCCTCCAAGGCGCTGGAGGAACAAGGCAAGTGCAAGGCCGATGATGACGAGAATGACGGCGATGACGCTGGCAGGGCCCATGAGGTTGGCCCGGAAGCCCCGGAGGTACATATCCAGGGCCAGGATCCGGGTGGAGTTTCCGGGTCCGCCGCCGGTGAGGACGAAGATCAGGTCGAAGTAGGTCAGCGAGCCCACCACCATCAGCGTGGAGGAGGTGATGATGGTGTACTTCAACTGGGGCAGGGTGATGTGGAAGAACTGCTTGATGGTTCCGGCGCCGTCGATCTGGGCCGCTTCATACAGCGACTTGGGAATCTGCCGCACGCCGCCCTGGTAGATGAGCGTGTGGAACGGCACGAACTGCCAGGCGATGACGAAGATGACCAGGCCCATGGCAAGGTGCGGAACCCCCAGCCAGTCCTGCGCCAGGAAGGGCAGGCCCAGGCCGGTTGCCAGGCCGAAGTTCGGGTCCAGCAGGGCCTTGAAGGCGATGGCGACGGCGGCCGAGGACAGCAGCAGGGGCAGGAAGTACAGCACTGCCAGGGCGGCACGGTACCGCTGGCTTCCTGCCGTGAAGACCCCCAGCAGGAGGCTGATGGGGGTCTGGACCAGCCACGAGACGATCATGATCAGGAAGGTCAAGCCCAGGGCGTTGTACAGCCCCGGGTCTGCCAGCACGGAGAACCAGTTGTCCAGCCCCGCCGCCCCGATGGCACCGATCCCGTCCCAGCTGGTGAAGCTGAGGATGAGCACGCCGGCCAACGGGATGACGGCGAACACCAGGAAGAAGAACAGGGCAGGCAGTGTCAGCCAGGCCAAGGCGGCCTTGCGCTGTTCGGTCTGCCTGGATTCCTTGATCCTGGCAGTGGCCCGCGGGGCGGTGGAGACGGCGTTACTCATTTCCCGAGGGTGCCGTTCATGTTCTCGGCGAACTGCTGCGGCGTAATCGACTTCAGGAAGAGCTGGTCGATGTTGTTCAGCAGGGCTTCGGCGGCGGTGGGGCTCAGCGCCTGGTCCCAGGATTGCTGGAAGTTCGGGGCGTTCTTAGCCATGTCGTAGACAAAGTTAAGGAACTCTTTGTCCTCGGACGTATTCAGCTTGTCTTCGATGCCGTTGACGATGGGCACCGAGCCGGAGTTGATGTAGGCGTCGATCACGGTCTCGGTCAGGATGCCGTCCTTGAAGAACTTCTTGGCGGATTCCTTTTCCTTGTCGCTGGCCTTGGAGGAGATGGACATGTAGGCCGCGGGGTTTCCCACGCCGTTCTTTGGATCGCCCTTCCCGCCGGCAATGGTGGGGAAGGGGACGAAGCCCAGTTTGCCGTTCTGGACGAAGTTCTGGCCGGCCTTCTTCATGGCACCGTAGGTCCAGGAACCGTGCAGCATCATGGCGGCCTTGCCGGAAAACAGCAGTGCCTGGTCTGCCTGCGAGTCTGCGGTAATGGAGGAGAAGCCCTTGATGAAGCCGTCGGCGGAGACCAGCTCCTGCACCTTGGTGCCGGTCTCGATCACCGCCGGGTCCATCCAGGCATTGGGCTTGCCTTCGAAGATCGCCTTGAAGACTTCCGGGCCGCCAATGCGGTCCAGCAGGTACTCAAGCCACATCATCGAGGTCCAGCGGGACTGGCCGCCCAGGGAGAAGGGAGCCACGCCCATGTCGTTGAAAGTCTTGACCAGGGACATGATGTCTTCCCACGTCTTGGGCGGCTGGACGCCTGCCTTCTGGAACAGGTCCTTGTTGTAGAACAGGACAATCGGGGCCACGTACTGGTTGGGCAGTGCGTAGATCTTGCCGTTGATCGTGGCGGCGCCGAAGGAGGACGGGAAGAACTTGTTCTTCACGTCCGGGTTCTGCTCGAACCAGCTGGTCAGGTCCTCGACCTGGTTGGCCTCGGCGTACGTCTTCAGGCCACCGCCGCCCCAGCCGTAAATGATGGTTGGCGCCTGGTTGGCGCCGATGGCGGTCTTGATCTTGGTCTTGTAGGCGTCGTTCTGGAAGTAGGTGACGTTGATCTTGTCAGCGGAGTTGGCCGAATTGAATGCATCCACCGCCTTCTGCATGGTGGTCTGGTTCGGTTCACCGGACAGGTACCACATGCTGGCGCCTCCACCGCCGCTGGAGGCGCCCGGACCTGACGTTCCGCAGGCAGTCGTTGCGGCAACGGCAAAGGGAGTAAGGGCAGCGAGGGCGAGGAAAGAGCGCCGGGACGTCTGGGGTTGCTTCATTGCTTCTCCATTGTGAATTTGCAGTCGAGGTACGGGGCATCAGCTCCGACGTTCATTCGAAACATTTCGAATGGTGATATAAGTCACGGTGTAAACTAAAGCCCGAAATATCCGCGTGGTCAAGGGATCGTAGAGGATCCTTTTCCCTGGATCCCGGAAACCGGGCCGTGCTTGACGTTCGAAGCCCGCTTCCTCAAAATGAATGCACTCTCCATCTTCGAAAGATTGCGAACCAATGACCACCAAATTGCCTGAGCGGACAAAGCCAACGCTCGCCACCGTTGCCAGGCAGGCAGGGGTCTCGGCTCCAACTGTTTCCAAGGTGGTGAATGGCCGGGACGACGTAGCTCCCGAAACCAGGGCGCGGATCCTCGCGGTACTGGAGCAGGCGGGGTACCAATCGCCCGTGCAGCGCCGCGCAGCCGCGGAAAGTTCCACCGTGGTGGAAGTGGTCATCGACGTCCTTGATTCCGCCTACACCATCCAGGTCCTGAACGGCATCCTGCAGTTCGCGGCCGGCGCCGACGTCGAAATCCTCGTGAGTGTGACCGGCCAGTCCACCGTTGGGCCGCACAGCCCCGAACGCCGCGCCCAGCGCATCCTGGAAGAGGGCAGGGCGGGAATGATCGTGGTCACCTCAGCCTTCAGCGAGGCCCAGCTGAATGCGTTCCGGCGCCGCCAGATTCCGGTGGTGGTCATCGACCCGCTCAATCCGCCCTCCGCTGACGTGGTCAGCGTCGGCGCGACGAACTGGGCCGGCGGCAAGGCGGCCACCGAGCATCTGTTGGGGCTGGGGCACCGCCGCATCGCCTACATCGGCGGGATCGAGAGAGCTGAATGCAACCAGGCGCGGCTTCACGGTTACATGGCCGCCCTGATGGCTGCCGGCGTGCCGGTGGACCCCCGGTACATTGTCTCCGGGGGCCGGTTCCGGACCGAGAGCGGGGTCAGGGGACTCAAAGCACTGCTGCAGCTTGATGAACTTCCCACCGCCATTTTTGCCGGAAGCGACGCGATCGCCCTGGGCGTCCTGAGTGAGGCGCGGCACCACGGGATCAGGGTTCCCGAGGACATCAGCCTCATCGGTTTCGACGGCACCAACCAGGGCGAGCAGTCCGTCCCTTCCTTGAGCTCGGTGGCCCAGCCCCTTGAGGAGATGGGACGGGCTGCCCTGAGGTCGCTGCTGCGCCAGGCGCGCGGTGAGGTCCTCGATTCGCACCGGGTGGAGCTGGCCACCCACGTGATTGTCCGCGAGTCCACCGCCCCTCCCGCCGCCTGAGTGAGTGCGGGGGCGGGGCGCCCGGGGCGTCAGGCGGGCTTCCCCGCCAGCTGTTCGCGCCCGGGTTTCCCGGTAGTGGCCGGGCGCGGCCCCACTGACCCGCGCCGCACCAGGGTTGCCGTGAACTGTGCGGGAGCGGCGGGCGGGAGCCCCTCCATTTGCCGGATCAGCGCCTTCGCTGCCGCCACTCCCATGTTGTAGACGGGCTGGGCGATGACTGTGAGGGGCGGGGTTGTCAGCCTGGTCCACGCAAAGTCGTCGTACATCAGGAATGAAACATCCGCTGGAATGGACAGGCCCAGTTCCTGGATCGCTTCCACAACGCTGAGGGCGATGAGGCCGTCGGACGCCACCGCGGCCGTGGCCCGGTCCGGACCCCTGAGCACTTCCCGGGTAATGCTGCGGATGGAGTCTTCATCGCCCGCGTTCAACCGGACCAGGTCCTCCGGAAAAGCCAGCCCGGATTCCAGGAAGGCCTCCCGCATGCCTTCGATACGGTCGGCAATCTGTGAGGACTCCAGCGTCATTCCGGGGGTGTACGGGGCATTAGTCCTCAACGTGGAAATGAAGGCGATCCGGCGGTGGCCCGCATCCAGCAGGTACCGCGTAGCCTCGCGCGAAATCCGTGCCATGTCCACGGCCATGGTCTCAACCGGCATGTCCCCGGCAGTGCGGTCGATGAAGACCATGGGCCGGCCTGACCGGTGCACCTCCTGGAGGTGTCCGGTGTCCACCGAGGACGCAGGAGCGACGATCAGCCCGTCCACGCGCTTGTCCAGCAGCACCCGCACTGCGTCCACTTCCGCCTCGCGGTCCTCGTCCGTATTGACCAGGATGACGTTGTAGCCGGCCTTCTTTGCCGTGTCCGTGATGCCCCGGGTTGCCAGTCCAAAGTGGGGGTTTTCGATGTCACCCACCACCACGCCGATGGTGTGCGACTTGCCCGTATTCATGCTGCGCGCAAGCTCATTGGGCCGGTAGGAAAGGGCCTCCGCCGCGGCCAGGACGCGCTCGCGGACGTCGTCGCTGACGGCGCCGTAATTGCCCAACGCGCGGGCTGCCTGGGCCTTGGAGACCTGGGCTGCCTTTGCGACGTCCGCAACGGTGACGTCCCGCCGCCGTGCTCCTTCAGCGCTCATCTTCACCTTTCGAAGAGGCTGTTGACGCCCCCTGTGACTTCCGCTACATTTCTATCCATCGATGTGAGTCCGGTCTCAATCTTAGGGTGTGAGACCGGACTCAACAAGAGCATCGGCGACTTTCTTCGGCGGCCCTGACAGCACCGCCTCCCTCCCAACGATTGGACAACGCTGTGAAGAAAAAGAACCTCCGCCCGGCCGGTATCGCCGCCGCGGCACTGGCTGCGGTCCTGGCGCTCTCCGGCTGCAGCTCCACCTCCCCCGCTTCCACCACGGAGAACAACCCTTACGGACTGATCCAGCCGGGCACCATCCGCGTGGCCAGCCTGGGCGACTCCAAGCCGTACACCTTCGCCGACGCGTCCGGTAATTTCACCGGCTTCGACGTCGAACTGTTCAAGGATGTGGCCCACCGGGCCGGTGTGGACAACGTCGTCTTCACCGGACAGGACTTCTCCGGCCTCCTGGCCGCAGTGGCCAACGGGCAGTTCGACGCCGGTGTTGCCGCGATCGGCATCACGGACAAGCGGAAGGAAACCGTGGACTTCTCGGACGGCTACCTGGCCGGTTACCTGACGGTGATCACCACCAAGACGTCGGGCATCACAAGCGCTGAGGGCCTGGCCGGCAAGCGCCTGGGCGTGGTCCAGGGAACCCTGCAGGAAGCGTACGCCGTCAAGAACTTCACCTCGGCCAGTCTGGTCCGCTTCCCGGACAACAACACCGCCATCGCGGCCGTGAACAGCGGCAGCGTGGACGCCCACTTCCTGGATTACGAGGCAGCGAAGGCCTACGAGGACCAGCACGGCCTGGTCAGCGCCGCGGACATCCCGTCCTTCGACGCTCCGGCCGGGTTCGCCGTCGCCAAGGGTAAGACCGCCTTCAAGGAAGCCCTGAACAAGGGCTTGGCCGCAGCCATGGAGGACGGCACCTGGAAGAAGCTCTACCAGAAATGGTTCCCGGGCTCCCCGATGCCCAAGCAGTACCTGCCCAAGGCCGAACAGGCCGCCTCCGCCTCACCCGCGCCCAGCAAGTAGCCCGCGCGCACCAGCCCTCCGGCTTCACTGCCGGGGCGGGCCCCGCTGGCCGCGGCCCGCCCCGGCACCTCCACCCAATCTACGTCTGAGAGCAACCATGGACTGGTTCAACACCATCATCCGTACTTTCTTCGACTTCGGCGCTATGGCCGAGGTCCTGCCCCAACTGTTGGCGGTCGGCCTGCTGAACACGCTGATCATCTCCATCGCCGCCACCGTCCTTGGCACGGTGCTGGGGATGGTGGTGGCCGTTATGGGCATCTCACCCTCGAAATGGCTGCGGGTTCCGGCCCGGATCTACACCGACCTTTTCCGGGGCCTGCCGGCCATCCTGACCATCCTGCTGATCGGCCAGGGCTTCGCCCGGCTCAGCCAATCGATCTTCGGGCCGTCACCTTACCCGCTGGGCATCATCGCACTGAGCCTGATCGCCAGCGCCTACATCGGCGAGATCTTCCGCGCCGGCATCCTCAGCGTGGACAAGGGCCAGGGCGAGGCCTGCCGCGCCCTGGGGATGAGCTACGCCAAGTCCATGGCCCTGGTGGTGGTGCCCCAAGGCGTACGCCGGGTGCTTCCGGCTCTGGTGAACCAGTTCATCGCGATCGTCAAGGACTCCTCCCTGGTGTACTTCCTGGGCCTGCTGGTCACCGAACGCGAACTCTTCCGCGTGGGCCAGGACGCCGCCGTGCTCTCCGGCAACCTCTCACCTCTGGTCGCGGCAGGCCTGTTCTACCTGGTCATCACCGTCCCGCTGACGCACCTGGTAAACCACTTCGACAACAAGTTCCGCACCGGACGCCGCCGGGCCGCGCCACCCACCAGCGGGCTGAAGGAAGTCAAGGAACTCGACGCGGCCTCGCCGCTCACCACCGGGAGCAACACATGAACACCCCCGCACAAAACACCACCACAGCAGGCCGCATCGGGGCCCCGACCTTCCACGGCTCCAGCCTGGAACTGCACAACGTCACCATGGCCTACGGCGACATCGACGTCCTGCGCAACGTCAGCCTCACGGTCGCCCCCGGAACCACCACCTGCATCATCGGCCCCTCCGGCTCCGGCAAATCCACCCTGCTGCGGGGCATCAACCGCCTCCACGAACCCAAAAGCGGCGACGTGCTGCTCGCCGGCGACAGCACCCTGGGCACCAACCCGGACACCCTGCGCACCCGCATCGGCATGGTCTTCCAGCACTTCAACCTCTTCCCCGACCACACCGCGGAAGAAAACGTTGCCCTGGCCCTCTGGGCCGTCAAGGGCATGCCCAGGGCCCAGGCCATGGATCGCGCCCGCCAACGCCTGGCCGAAGTAGGCCTCGCCGAACGCGCCGACCACCGCCCCCGCGATCTCTCCGGCGGCCAGCAGCAGCGCGTCGCCATTGCCCGCGCCCTGGCCATGGAACCCGAAGTCATGCTCTTCGACGAAGCAACCAGCGCCCTGGACCCTGAGCTGGTCAAGGGCGTCCTGAACCTCATGGCGGGCCTGGGCCGCCGCGGCATGACCATGCTGGTGGTCACCCACGAAATGGGCTTCGCCCGCAAAGTTGCCGACCAGGTGGTCTTCATGGACGAAGGTGAAGTGGTCGAAGCAGGCACTCCCACCCAACTCTTCGACAACCCCCGCAGCGAACGCCTCCAGCGCTTCCTTTCCGAGGTGCTCTGATGGGTACGGTTCCCGCTGCACCCATCCGGACCGCCGTCGTCGGCTTTGGGATCTCCGGAAAGGTCTTCCACGCGCCGCTGATCGCGGCCAACCCGGATTTCTCGCTCGACGTGATCCTGACGGCCCGGCCCGGGCGCGCGGCCGAGGCGGCACGCCTCTACCCACGGGCACGGATCGTTGGAACTCCAGAAGAGCTTTTCGCCCTGTCCGCGGACCTGGACCTGGTCATCCTGGGCACCCCGCCGCACACCCACTTCGGACTGGCCGCGACGGCCATCGCTCATGGCCTGCACGTGGTGGTGGACAAGCCGTTCGTGCCCACGTCCGCCCTGGGTGGGGAACTGCTCAGCAGGGCGGACGACGGCGGGGTGCGGCTTACGGTGTTCCAGAACCGCCGGTGGGATGCAGACTTCCTTACCCTCCGGAAGATCCTGGCCTCGGGAGCGCTGGGGCAGGTCAGCAGCTTCGAATCACGGTTCGAGTGGTGGCGGCCGGAAGGGTTTGGGAACTGGCGGGACACCGTGTCCCTTGCCGAGGGCGGCGGCATCCTGCACGACCTGGGAGCCCACCTGATCGACCAGGCCATCCAGTTGTTTGGCCCGGTGGAACGGAGCTACGGCGAGACGGCCAACCGCGGGAAACATCCGGACGCTGCCGACACTGAGGCCTTCGTGTCACTGCTGCATGCCTCCGGAGTACGCTCCCGGCTGTGGATGAACGGCATGGCCGCCCAGGCGGGCGCCCGCTTCCACGTCCTCGGCTCCGCGGCCGGGTACACCAAGTGGGGTCTTGACGGCCAGGAACCTGCGCTCGCAGCGGGTATGCCGCCGTCGGATCCGGCATATGGCCTCGATCCCCAGGAGTCTTGGGGGCTCCTGGGCATCGATGGTGCAACGTCCCCCGTTCCTGCCGAACGCGGCGCCTACCCGCAGTTTTACGTGCAACTGGCCGCAGCCCTGCACGGGGAGGGGCCGCTGCCCGTCGACCCCGCCGGCCCCCTCGAAGTACTGAAAGTCATCGAGGGGATCCACGCCCTGGCCTGAGGCTCCCCCCAACTCTTCTCCATGACGCACCGTTCGCGTCCAACCCAGAACCACGAATTCCACAGAAAGGGACACCAATGTCCTCTGCCACAGCCACCAAGCGCGTCGCCATTATCGGCGGCGGAATCCTGGGCGTTTCCACCGCCGTGCACCTGCTCCGCGAAGGCGCCTCCGTGATCCTGCTGACCGAGCGCGGCCTGGCCAGCGAAGCCAGCGGCCGTTCCCTGTCCTGGCTCAACTCAGCGGGCGAACGGTCCACCCCGTACCACCAGCTGCGGGTTGCCGGCGTGGACCGCTACCGCACGCTCTTCGCCTCGGACCCCCAGCGGGAGTGGCTCCAGTTCGGAGGCGGACTCATGTGGAACGCGGACGGGCAGGCTGCAACGACCGAGGCGCGGCACGCTTACGAGAAGTCCATCGGTTACGACTCCAAACTGCTGGCTCCGGAAGAGATTGCAACAGCCACCCCCGGTATCGATTCCAGTGCCGTACCGGACAGCGCCATCTTCAACCCCGGCGAAGGCTGGGTCAGCCTTCCGGACCTGATCGACTTCCTGATGGAGGAGTTCCACTCCCGTGGCGGCGAACTGGTCCTCAATGCCGGCAAGGCCTCCGTCATGGTGGAGGGCGGCCGCACCACCGGCGTGGAGACCTCGTCCGGTGGGACCTACCCGGCCGACGCCGTCCTGGTGGCGTGCGGGGCAGCGACGCCCGCCGTCGTCCAGCCCCTGGGCGTGCACATCCCCAATGGTTCGCCGGTGTCCATGCTGGTGGTGACCAAACAGGTGCAGCACGACGTCACCGCCGTGATGAACACCCCGCGCGCCGCGCTCCGGCCCAACCCCGGCGGCACGTTCGCGCTGGACCACGACTGGTACGAGGAACACATCACCGAGCACGCGGACGGTTCCTTCACCGTCCCGGAAGAAGTGGTGCAGGAACTGGCTGATGAAGCCTCCAGGCTGGTTGCCGGCAATCCGGAACTCAAGCCGGCCTCCTGGAAGATGGGCTACAAGCCGATCCCCGGTGACGGCGAACCCGTCCTGGGCGAACTCGGCCAGGTGCCGGGCTGCTTCGTTGCCTTCACGCACTCCGGTGCCACCCTGGGCCTTATCGCCGGCGAACTTCTTGCCGGTGAAATCCTGACGGGCCGGAAGCACCCCATGCTGGCGACGTTCCGGCCGGGGCGGTTCTCCTAGGTCATGCGCGAAGGAGCGGGACCGCAGACGTGCGGCCCCGCTCCTGGACGCGCGCCGAAAGTCAGGCGCCCAAATGCCCCGTAAGGCGGCGGTGGAAGCCGGTGCTGCGCTCATCCAGGCCCTCAATGGCCACCGCGGCGCCGTGGTGCCCGTACTTGGTTTCGATGGAGTCCAGGGCCGCCACTGTTGACGCGTCCCAGATCTGGGCGCGGCTAAGGTCGATGGTCACCGAGGCGGGATCGTCGGCGTACGCGAAATGCTCCACGAGGTCATTGCTGCTGCCGAAGAACAGCGGCCCCACCACCTCGTAACGCACGCTTCCGCCGTCGTCCGCCAGGTTCCGCTCGACGGTGATGACGTGGGCCACCCGGCGGGCGAACAGCACCATCGCCAGGATGACGCCCACCAGCACTCCGTAGGCCAGGTTGCCCGTGAAGACCACGACGGCCACCGTGACGCCCATGACGATCGTCTCCGGCAGCGGCATCCGCTTGAGGGTGGACGGCCTGACGCTGTGCCAGTCCACCGTGGTAACGGCCACGACCATCATCACCGCGGCCAGGGCCACCATGGGGATCTGCCCCATGATCGGGCTCAGCCCCGTCACCAAGGCCAGCAGGAACACCCCGGCCACAACCGTTGAGATGCGGGTCCGCGCCTGGCCGGTCTTCACATTGAGGACGGTCTGGCCGATCATGGCGCAGCCGGCGATGCCGCCGTAGAACCCGGCGAGGATGTTCGAGACACCCAGGCCCCAGGACTCGCGGCCCTTGTGCGAAGGCGTCTCAGTGATGTCATCGACCAGTTTCGCCGTGAGGAGGGTTTCCATGAGGCCGACGAACGCCACGCTCAGCGCCGTGGGCAGGACCAGCTTGAAGGTCTCAACATCAAGCGGAACCAGGAACGGGGTGAATCCCGGCATCTGGCCGGTCAGGGGCCCCTCGTCGGCGACGTTGGGAACAGCAAGGCCCGCAAGGATGGCGATCGCCGTGACGACGACGATGGCCACCAGCGGTGACGGCACCACCTTGGTGAAGCGGGGGAGGACGAAAATAATGGCCAGCGTCAGGGCAAACAGGAGGTAGGCGAGCCAGGGAACATTGAGGACATGGGGCACCTGCGCCATGAAAATCAGCACACCCAGGGCGTTGACGAACCCGATCATCACTGATCGCGGGATGAACCGCATCAGGCGGGCAAGCCCGGCCAGGCCAAAGACCACCTGGATCACCCCCGCAAGCAGCACCGTGGGCAGGACGTACTGGACACCGTGCTCGTGCACCAGCGGTGCGATGACCAGGGCCACGGAGCCCGCAGCCGCCGTCACGACGCCGGGCCGTCCACCAAGGATGGACATCGCCAGGGCAAGCACGATGGAGGCGACAAGGCTGACCATCGGATCCACCCCGGCCACGATCGAGAACGAAATGACCTCCGGGACGAGCGCGAGGGTGGTGACCATGCCGGCGAGGACTTCGCGGGTCAGCTGCCGCGGAGAGCGCAGCGCGGCCGTGACGGTATTCGGCTGCCGGGTGGGGCGGGGGCGGTCGGCGACGGCCAAGGAGCGGCTCCAGGGACTTGGCTCTCAGGAAAGAGCGGGTGGGCAACGTTGGGCGCGCCACGGTGCGCAAGGGTCCAGCCCTGCCATGGAAGACAATTGGGGTGGAGAGAAAAGCGCCGGTGACTGCCGGCTGCGCATGCAACACTACCCTAACGTGAGGGTTGAGCCTGATGGGTGACGTGATGGTGAAAGAGATGACCGCCGAAGAAGTGGTGGCCACAATGCATATCGGCGAACTCGCGGACCGTTCGCAGATGTCCCTGCGCACCATCCGCCACTACGACGAGGTGGGCCTGCTCAAACCGTCCGGCCGCACCGACGGCGGATTCCGCCTCTACACCGAGCGCGATTTCACGCGCCTGCTGCTGATCCGCAGGATGAAACCGCTGGGGTTCACGCTCGAAGCCATGGCCGGGCTCCTGAAGGTCATTGACGCTTTGGAGGCGGCAGGGCCGGGCGAGGATGTTACGGCCATCAGGACTGAGTTGAACGGTTTCATTGAAGAAGCAGCGCGGCGCCGTGCGAAGTTGGAGGAACAACTCGGCATGGCCGACGAGTTCCTGGCGCTGCTGCGCGCTCGGTAGGGGACCCGCCGCTGTTGCCAAACTGTGCCTTGCCGCCCTGCCATGGCCCCGGGGCAGCAGTAAGCACGGCTGATAAAATGACCGGGTTGCAGGGCGGCCCAGAGAGCCGGTGCAACCAGTGCCGTAACAAAGTAGGGGACCACACAATCATGACGGCAGGCGGGTCACACCTTGAGACGTCGGAGAGCCGGCCGGGCAAACCGGTCGACCCCTCCGCGCCCGCCAGGGGCCGCGCCTACCTCGCCACCATCGAAGGTTTCATCGGCGCCCTCATGATGTTTGTCGGCTCCATCGGCACGGGCTGGATCGCCAACGGCTCGCCCATGATCCGCCAGCCGGTGGTCATCGCGCTCCGCACCGAGGGGTGGGGTGTTGCCGTATCCACCGTGCTGCTGACAGCCGGCGCCATGCTCCTGATGCGCTCCTGGCTGAGGCTGGGCCAGCGCCTGGGGGACTGGGGGCAGTCCTCGCTGCGGTCCGTGGTGGTGGCCATCTCCGCCTGGTCCCTGCCGCTGCTGTTCTGCGTCCCGGTCTTTTCCCGCGACGTCTACGCCTATACCGGCCAGGGCCGCCTGGTCCAGGAGGGCCAGAACCCGTATGAGGTGGGCATTTCCACCCTCAACAACTGGTTTTCGCTGGGCGCCGACCCCGCCTGGGCCGAGAACCGGACCCCCTACGGGCCGTACTTCCTGTGGCTGGCGCGCGCCGTCGTGGGGCTGACCGGCGCCCAGCCCGACGCGTCAGTCCTGCTCTTCAGGCTCCTGGCCGGCGTCGGCGTCCTGCTCTGCGTCATCTACGTCCCCAAGCTGGCCGAACTGCACGGCATCAACGGTGCTCGGGCCCTCTGGATCTCCGTGGCCAACCCGTTGTTCCTCATCAGCTTCATCGCCAGTGCCCACAACGACGCACTCATGGTGGGGCTCGCCGTCGCCGGTGTCTACCTGGCCGCCACCCGCCGCTACCTGCTGGGCATCCTCCTGGTCACCGCCTCCATCGGCATCAAGCCCATCACCGTGCTGCTGCTGCCGTTCATCGGGGTCATGTGGGCGGGCCCCTCTGCTTCATGGCCGCGCAAGTTCCTGATGTGGGGCGCGACGGCGGGCATCAGCTTTGGCGTGCTGGCCCTCAGCGGCATCCCCTACAACCTGGGCATCGGCTGGACCTGGGCCATCATGGACCCCACCCCGGGCTACACGGGGTACTCGCCGTCGGGCTTCCTGGGCCAGCAGGTGGAGATGCTCGCCAACGCCCTGGGCCTGCCCGGGGGAACGCTGGCCACCTGGCTGAGGACGGCCATGAAGTGGGCCGCCATCGCCCTGGTCCTGCTGCTGATGTTCCGCGGCGACTACTCCCGTGCGGTGCGCCGGATGGCCCTGGCGTTCACCGCCGTGGTGATGCTCTCACCCATCATTCAGCCCTGGTACATCCTGTGGTTCCTGCCGTTCCTGGCCGTCACCGGCATCCGGGACGACTGGCAGATCCGCTCGCTGTACGTGGGCGTGACGTTCTTCGTGGTGTTCGGCGCGCAGGACCAGCTCTCGGTCTGGTCCTTTGTGGAACTGCCCATCGACGCGTCTTCCCTGGCGTTCTTCACCGCCCTGGCCTTCACGTTCTACCTGCTGGTGCTGGACGTCCACACCCGGAAACTGCTCATCGAGGGAAAGCCCCTGGACCTGGCCCGGCGCGGGTGGCAGTGGGCTTTGGAACGGCGGGCGGTACGCCGCACCCGCGCACCCCAGGCCCCAGCCGCCGTCGACCGGTCCGAAAGCCGCTAGCCGGGCGGCCGGCCACATAAAAAGCTAGGCTTCCGCCGGCACCCGCGTGGAGGTCTTGCGGCCCAGTTCCGCCGTGCGCTTCACCGACCACCACAGCAGCACCACCAGGAGCACGTTACGGGTGGTGAGAATGGCCGCCATGACCGGGTGGGCGTGGATCAGCGGCGTATAGAACAGCGGATAGATCACGAACGTTGTCATGGCAATGCCCATCAGCAGGGCCGCGGGCACCTTCCAGCGCTCCCAGTCATGGGCCAGGCCGGCGATGATCACCGGGGCCAGCCAGATGATGAACTGCGGCGAGCCCACCTTGTTGAAGACGATGAATGCGGTGACCATCATAAGGGAGCCCTCGAGGAACAGTTCCTCGCGCTCGGCGCCCCGCCGCATGGCACGCACCAGCAGGATGGCGGCGGTCACGGCGGCGAGGACCAGCAGCGGCTGCATCAGGAACGCTGCAGTACTGGCTCCGGGGCCGTAGACCTCGGTGGAGTTGATGGCCGTGTTGTCCGCCATTTTGGAGCCGGCGATGTGGAAGACGCTCAGCCAGACCCACGGTGTGGAGAAGGTGGCCTCGAGCTGCATGCCGCGCTCGCCCTGGTTGAGCAGGAAGTCCATGATGTGCGGCAGCCCGCCGGTCAGCCAGGTCCCCAGTCCAACGACGGCGGTCACGGCGGCACCGGCGAGCACCACCTGGATGCGCTTGTGGCTGGCGATGACGATGGGTACCAGCACGGCTGCAGGCCACACCTTGATCCAGGTGGCCACGCTGAGCAGGACGCCCGCCACCACGGGCCGGTCAGCCGCGTAGAGCAGCGCGATCAGCACGATCGGTGCGGTGATGCCTTCCACCCGGGCGAAGCTCAGGTAGCCCATGAAGACGGTGAAAAACAGCCACCACCAGGCCGGCGCAACGCCCGTCACCTTCCGCGGGCCGCGGGTGAGGTAGAGCAGGCCGACGGCGTTGAGCGCCGTGATGATCAGGAACCACACCAGCAGGTAGAGGCTTGGCCCGGCGATGTTCGCCAGGAAGATGGGGATCTGCGCCAGCACGGGGTAGACCCAGGGGCTGATCTTCCCGGTCAGGTCCGCCGGGTTGTACCCGTCCATGGCCCACTGCCGGTACTGCTCGGTGTCGCTGAACGTATCGCCGTTCAGGAAGAAGGACGCCATCCAGCCCAGGAAGTACAAGTGGACGACGGCGAAGCCCCACCACACGCTGGACGGACGGGCGAACCAGTCCACCACCTTGGCTGGCAGGACTTTGCTGCGGACCGTCACCAAACGGTCAAAGAACCTTGCGGAAATCTCAGGTCTCCTTGAGCGCGGGCGCGGGTGCGGCGGTCTTCTTGCCCAGTGAGTACAGGCGCCGGACGCTCCACAGGAACAGGACCACCAGCAGGATGTTGCGGATGGTCAGCACCAGTGCCATCCACGGGTTGTTGTGGCTGAGGGCGTCGTAGAAGAGGGGGTAGATGAAGTAGGTGGCCACGGCGATGGCGATCAGCATCAGTGCCGGGACGCGCCATTCGCGCCAGCTGTGCGCCAGGCCGACGGCGACGGCGGGGCCCAGCCACACCATGAACTGGGGCGAGCCCACCTTGTTGAACACCACGAAGGCGGCGGCCAGGGCGAGGGCGCCGGCGAGAAGCAGCTCGGTCCGGTCCACGCCGCCGGCCACCTTGTGCTGCTTGCCGTTGTGGAGCGCCCAGAAGGCCAGGCCTGCCACCAGCAGGGCGGCCAGGACCAGGAGCGGCTGCATCAGCACGGACATGGTGGCGGTGCCGGGGCCGTCCACCTGCATGGAGTTGATGTCCGTGTTCATGTACATCCGGGAGCCGCCCACGTTCAGGACGGAAAGCCAAAGCCACGGGGTGGTGAAGGTGGCCTCGAGCTGCATGCCGCGGTCGCCCTGTTGGGTGAGGAAGTTCAGGAGCTTGGGGACGCTGCCCAGGGCTGCTGCCAGCGCAACGACGCCCGCCGTCGTCGCGATTCCTGCCAGCACCACCAGCAGGCGGTTCTTCACGACGGCGAACAGGGCCAGCATGATGGCCGCCGGCCAGACCTTCACCCAGGTGCCGATGGCCAGCAGGACCGAGGCGATGAACGGGCGCTGGACGCCGTATGCCAGGGCCACGAGGACCAGCGGGGCGGTGAGGCCGTCAACGCGGGCGAAGCCGAGCCAGCCCATGAGGAAGGTGAAGGCCAGCCACCACCAGCCCGCGGGGATGGCGTTGGCGTTGCGGCCGCGTCCGGTGAGTTTCAGCAGCGCCCAGCCGTTGAGGAGCGTTGTCATGAGGACCCAGAGGAAGAAGAACGGTCCAGGGCCTGCGAGGCCCGCGATAGCCATGGGGATCAGGGCCAGGATGGGATAAACCCAGGGGCTGGGGCCGCCCCGGAGGTTGGCGTCGTTGAAGCCGGCCATGGCCCAGTCGCGGTAGATGAAGGTGTCGCTGAACGCCTCGCCGCGCAGGGAGAGCGAAGCTGCGAAGACCAGGAAGACAAGGTGGACCACAATGAAGCCGCCCAGCAGTCCGCGCCCGGAGTTCAGGCCGCTCCGCACGGGCGCGGGGAGGATGATGTTGCGGATCCTGGTCAGATTGCCGAAGAGAGCGTCGGTGGAAATGGCGGAATCCTTGTCAGGTCGTTGCACAGTCAGCGGTCGCGCAATAATGGCTCGGGTGGGCCGCGAGGCGGGTTTCGGAGGCAGATGGAAGCCCCGGAAAACGGCTCCCACTCCCTTTCAACTCTAATTGACAGCGCCCTGCGGCCAGTAATTGTCAGGACAAATGGTGGAGCCCAAGGCGCTGACCTGCGTCATTTATCTAAAGTTGTTGGCACATTTTTGCTCAGGCACCATGGGTCGAGGCGCGAAAGCGCCAACCGCCTATGCAGCCAGGGGGAGCGCTGGGCGGGGTATGCCCACCCATCCCCTGAAAGACACAGGCAACATCCATGAACTTCCCCCTAACCCTCACCGTCTCCGACCGCCACAGCATGGACACCGAGCTCGACGCGGCGGTCGCAGCAGCCAAGGCCCATGCACTGATCGGCCGCCGCCACGGCATCCTGGTGACCCGCCATGGCGCCGACAAGTTCACGGTGGACCTCAGCGACGCCGTCCCCTTCGGCCTCACCCGCGAACACCAGGCCTGGTAGGCCCCTTAAGCCGGCGGCTGACACAGCCGGGCCCCGGATACAAAGCCGGTCTTCGAACTTAGCCTGCCCCTGACGGCGGTGCCTTTGGCGCCGCCGTCAGTGCCGGCGTCGCCCGCTTGCCGCGTCTAGCTGCCGGCGCTGCTGTCCCCGCCGCCGCCCACGCGGTTGCTGCGCTGCTGCAGCCGGTCGATGTGCTTTGACGCCTCAGCCTTGCTCAGGTCAGCGGGAAGTTCCTCCCCCGCCTCGCGTGCAAGGGTATCGAGGTAGCTGCGCTGGGCTGCCGTCATGGGCTCGTCCCCGGTCGCCCAGTCTTCCGGGTCCCTGTTGAGCCCTGCGTTGGGTTCCGGTTCCGGGCTGCCGATCGTTTCCTGGTTGCTGTCGCTCATGGTACGAGTCTAGGCCGGGGCGCAGACATTCCACTGGAGCGTGCGTTCTGGAATGCCTCCGCTTGAATAAGTCGGGGAATGATGGAGACGTTGAGTAGGTAGACGCCGGACATTAACGCAGCCAGGAGAATGACTCGATGGATACCAAGCTCAAAGTCGCAGTGCTCGGGACGGGAATCATGGGAGCGGCCATGGCCCGGAACCTCGTGCGGGCCGGTCACGAGGTTTCCGTGTGGAACCGGGATGCGGCCAAAACGGAACCCCTGGCTGCTGACGGCGCCCGGCGTGCCGCCAGTCCCGCCGACGCCGTGGAAGCGGCCGACGTGGTCCTGACCATGCTCTATGACGCCGCCGCGGTGGAAGAAGTGGTCCGGGCTGCAGCCCCGGGCTTCCGGCCAGGCACGGCCTGGATCCAGTCCACCACCGTGGGTGTGCAGGACGCGCCCGCTGTGGCCAAACTGGCCGCGGAGCTCGGCCTGGACCTGGTGGAGGCGCCCGTGTCAGGCACCCGCGCGCCCGCGGAAGCCGGCCAGCTCCTGGTGCTGGCCGCCGGGCCTGACGCTGTGCGTCGGCGGGTGGCACCGGTGCTGGATGCTATTGGCGCCCGAACCGTCTGGACGGGGCAGGACCCCGCTGAAGGGTCCGCCGCGCGGCTCAAACTTGTGGTGAACAGCTGGGTCATTGCCGCCTCCAACGCCGCCGGCGAGGTGGTTGCCCTTGCCCAGGCGCTCGGGGTCGATCCGCAGCAGTTCCTCAACGTAATCGACGGCGGCGGACTGGACCTTCCTTACCTGCGGACCAAGATGGGGCTCATCCTGGATGAGGGACTCGAGCCTGCGTCCTTCGCCGTGGACACCGCCTGCAAGGATGCACACCTGATCGTCGATGCCGCCGCTGAGCAGGGCCTCAAGCTCGACGGCGCCGAAGCGTTCGCCGCCCGGCTGGACCGGGTGGCAGAACAGGGCCGCGCCAAGCAGGACATGGCTGCGGCGTACTACGCCAGCAGGTAGCAGCCGGGGCTCCCAGAGCAGGCTGGATAGCGCTTGCCCGTTGACGTAATGCACGTCACCTTCTATATTGGATGAATCGATTCAAGAGCTGCCGCCCAAGCCCGTACCCCGTGGGTTTCTGCGCAGACACCGCCCCAACTGTTTCCAGGGGTTTCGGTTCCTTGCCAATGAAGACGAAGGACAAGCACATGAGCACCACCCCAACCCGCGTAGCCCCTTCCAGTCCAGCTGCCGGCGCGGGTCTGCGGGATCCGAAGAAGGCCGCAATGAGCGGCTGGATCGGAAGTGCCCTTGAGTACTACGACTTCGCGCTGTACTCGCTGGCTGCCACGCTGATCTTCCCCACCATCTTCTTTCCCGCGGAAAACCCGACCGTAGGGATCATTGCCTCCCTTGCAACCTATGCGGTGGGATACGTCTCCCGCCCGGTAGGCGCCGTCGTCCTCGGTGCTTACGGGGACCGGCACGGACGCAAGAAGGTGCTCGTCTTCGCCATGCTGCTCATGGGCTTTGCGACCTTCGCCGTCGGGCTCCTGCCCACGTACGGGCAGGTGGGCCTCCTCGCCCCCGCCCTCCTGGTGATCCTCCGCCTGATCCAGGGCTTCGCGGTGGCCGGCGAACTGGGCGGCGCCAGCGCCATGATCGTCGAACACTCGCCGGATGCCCGGCGCGGCTTCTTCGCCAGCTTCAGCCTCCAGGGCACCCAGGTGGGGTCGATCCTGGCCACCGCCGTCCTGCTGCCGCTCGCCGCCCTCCTTCCGGCTGACCAGTTCGGCTCCTGGGGCTGGCGCATCCCGTTCCTGCTCAGCGCCGTCGTCATCTTTGCCGGCTACCTCATCCGCCGCCGCGTGACCGAGCCTCCCGCCTACGCCGCGCAGCCCGGGACCGCCGGGGCCGCGCAGCGCTTTCCACTCGCCGAGCTCCTGCGCACCCGGCCGGGCGCACTGCTCCGCTGCATCCTCATGACCTTCACCAATGTCATCGGCATGGCCACCCTGATCTTCGGCGTCTCCTTTGCCACCCAGAAGGGCTACGGCAACGGGTTCTCCAGCAGCGAGTTCCTGTGGGTGACGCTGGTGGCCAATATCGCGGCCGTGGCCACCATTCCGGTGTTCGGCGCGCTCTCGGACAGGATCGGCCGGCGGATGCTGATGGCGGCCGGCGGCGTCACCGGCGGCGTCCTGGTGACCGGATACCTCTGGGCGATCGAGCAGGGGAGCCTGCCACTGGTCTTCGTCTGCGTGGTGATCGTGCAGGGCATCTTCTTCCAGATGTGGAACGCCACATTCGCCACGTTCTTCCAGGAGCAGTTCCCCATGCGGATCCGGGTGACCGGCTTCGCTGTTTCGCAGAACATCGGGCTCATGATCGCGTCGTTCTTCCCGAGCATTTTCACCGCGATCGCCCCTCCCGGTTCCGCGAACATCCCGCTGACCATCGGACTGACTACGCTCGGCATCTGCCTGGTCTCGGCCGTGGCCACCCTGATGTCCTCCGACACCAGGGGTACGTCCCTGGAGGACCTGGAAACGCAAAAGACCGGACGAGCCGCAGACCGCGCTTAGGTCCGCCGTTCAAGGAGGCAGAGGGAGGGGCGGCGCCTGCTGCCCCTCCCTTCTTCGTGTGCCCGGCCTGTGCCCCCGGGGAGGGCTGAGACCAACACCAATTCCCGATTGTATAGATGTATACAAGTATGATGGCTGGTGGAGGTACCGCCGATGCCAGAGTCACCTGCCCGGAACACCGGGGCCCATTTTGTTTACAGCGAGCTGAAGCGCCGGATCCTGAGCCTTGAGCTGAAACCGGGGGAGCGCATCTACGAACCGGCGATGGCATCGGCGCTGCAGGTGAGCCGCACGCCGCTGCGTGAGGCCATCCGGCGCCTCATCTCGGAAAGCCTGCTGGAACAGCAGCCCACCGGCGGGGTGCTGGTGCCGGCCCTTGACGAAGCTGCCATTTCGGAGCTCTACGAGGTCCGCGCGGCAATGGAATCCCTGATGGCCCGCAACGCCTGCCTGAAAGCGACGCCTGCTGACATCGAAGCCCTGCGCGGCATCCTTGAACGCAACGCCGCCATGGTGACGTTCGCCGATGACGCCATGCAGCAGGGCATGGCGCTGCACTCAAAAATCGCCGCGATCGCCGGAAACTCCTGGGCCCGCCGCTTCCACGGCCAGATCTCGAGCCATATGGAGCGGTACCGGCACTTCACCAACAGCACCCAGGAGCGCCGGGACCAGGCCCTGGCCCAGCACCGGACCCTGGTGGATGCAGTGGCCGGCGGCGATCCGGACAAGGCTGCCGCCATCGCTTTCGAGCACGTGATGGGCGCCCGGGACGCCGCGGTGCGGGCCATCTCCGGCGCCACAACCGGCGCATGATCGGTGAACTCGGACGGCGCACGTCCACGGCCCTGCTGGTCCATTCCGCACTCATCCAGGCAGTCACCTTCCTGGTCCGCCCGGCCGCCACCTACCGTGCGCTCGAGCTCGATGTCCCCGGCTTCGCCCTGGGCCTGCTCGCCGCCAGCTACGCCGTCTTTCCGCTGCTGCTTGCCGTGCCCACGGGCGGCCTGGTGGACCGCCTGGGTGAGCGCAGGCTCATGGCGATCGGGTCCGCCGTCGTCCTCTCCTGCTCTGCCTTCCTGCTGCTGTGGGGCTCCTCGATCGTGGCCCTGGTCATCGGAACCGCGCTGCTGGGCGCGGGGCAAGTGGCGTGCGTCGTGGGGCAGCAGGCGGTGGTGGCCAACAATGCCGCCTCGTCCCGGATGGACTCCGCGTTCGGATACCTGACGTTTGCCGCGTCCCTGGGGCAGGCCCTGGGGCCGCTGGCGATTTCCCTGGTGGGCGGCGCATCCATCCGTCCCGACACCCAGGCGATCTTCCTTCTTTCGGTCGTCATGAGCCTGGTGCTGTTCGCCACCACCTTTGTTGTCCCGGCCCACGTCAGCGCCGGGAGGAAGAAGGCCGTTTCCGCCGTTACGGGCAGTGCGGTATCCCTGCTGAAGTCACCCGGCGTGGCCCGCGCCCTCGCCACCAGCGCCACCGTCCTGGCCGTGGTGGACCTGACCATGGTCTACCTGCCGGCCCTCGGCGCCGACCGTGGACTCACCGCGGCAACCGTGGGCGCCATGCTGACCGTCCGCGCCGTCTTCTCCATGGTGTCACGGCTCCTGCTGGGCCGGGTGTCCCGGAGGATCGGCCGGATGCGGCTGCTGGTGGTGAGCCTGGCCCTGTCCACCGCGGCTTTGGCGGCTGCGGCCATTCCCATGCCGGCGTGGTTGCTCTTTGTGGTGATGGCCGTGCTGGGGCTGGGCCTGGGCATCGGCCAGCCGCTGACCATGTCCTGGCTTTCGGCGCAGGCGCCGGCTGGGCAGCGGGGGCGTGCACTGGCGCTGCGGCTCGCCGGCAACCGGGTGGGGCAGGTGGTCCTGCCCAGCACCATCGGCGTCGTTGCCGCCGGGCTGGGCGCGGGCGGCGTGTTCCTGGCGTCAGCCGTCGTGGTGGGAGGGACGCTCCTGCTGCTTCGCGGGGTGCAGCTGGACTGACAGCTGCTGCCCAGCGTCACGCCGGGCAGGCTTTCAGGCAGCGCACGACGGCGGGTCCCCGGGTTCCCGGGGCTTCCCCGCCCCAGGTGGGCCGAAAGCGTGCCGTGCGTGACGCCGTCGCCCGCCTTTTTGCGGCGGTTGCGGTTGCGGCGAGGGTCAGTAGACGGAGCCCTCCAGCAGCTCGGACAGGCGTCCCGCGGCGCGGCGCAACTCGGGGACCCCGGCTTTCAGGGTAGCCTCGCTGGCTGCTTCCACCGGGCTGGTGAGCGAGATCGATTCGGTGGGCCGGCCCGTCCGGTTGGGCACGGCCATGGCCACCGACAGGACACCGGTGGCACGCTCATCGGCGGAGAACGCATAGTCGGTTCCGGGTTCCGGGAGCCGCGCACGCAGTTCCTTCGCTGTCAGCTCCGCGTCTTCCTGGCCGGCCGCAACGGCCGCCGCCACTGCCTGCTGAAGTTCGTCATCGGACGCCGACGCGAGCAGGATCTTTCCTGCGGCGCCGAGCGTCAGGGGCAGCCGCTTGCCCAGCGGCAGGTCGTAGCGCAGCGGTGCCTCGCCGTCCACGCGCGCCACCAGGATGCGCTCGAAGCCAAGCCGCGAATACAGCGACGCCGTCAGTCCGGTCTGCGCTGCCACCTGCTGCAGGACGGGGCGCGCGGCGACAACCAGGGGATCGTTCTCCAGGAAACTCCGTGCGGCGGGCAGGACGGCCGGGCCGATCCGGTAGGACTTGTCCGTCTGGCTCACCATCCCGAAATCCTGCAGCACCCGGAGGATCCTCAGCGTGGTGGGCAGGCTCATGCCGCAGTTCCGCGCCAGATCGCTGAGCCGCTGCGGCCGTTCGGCCCGCTGCAGTTCGGCGAAGACCTCCATGGCCCTCGAGAGGGAGCGCATGTTCGAGGACTTGGGGCCCTCTTCTGCCGTGCCGGCAGTGGTGGAAGTCGTCGTCGCCATTCTTTCATTCTATGTAAGTTTCTTGCGCTTGACAGCCCCTGTGTCTCCTGTCACTATTTCTCAGTACGCAATATAGTTTCATTCTGTGAAATGCAATGACGCGCTGTGAAAAGGAAACTCATGACAACGGAGTCAGTCACGACCAAAGCAGGGAGCACCATCCGGGTGGCACCGGGTGTGCTGGCGGGAATCGGTGCCTTCGCCGCCGTCGGCATCTATGTCCTGGTCAGCTCGCTCAGCCTGGGGCTCTGGACATCCCTCGGCCCCGGCGCCGGAATGTTCCCCTTCGCGATGGGTGCTCTCCTGGTGGCGATGTCCGCCGTCTGGCTCCTGCAGGAACTCCGCCGGCCCAGCGCCAGGGGCGAGGGTGTGGACAAGGGTGTGGTCATCTCCGTCGTGGCCAGCCTGGTCATCCTGGCGTCCGTGATGGACCTGCTGGGCTTCCAGCTGAGCATGTTCGCGTTCCTGCTCTACCACCTGAAAATCCGGGGACGCCGGGCCTGGGTGCCCTCACTGATCATCGCCCTGGCGGGAAGCGTCGGCGCTTTCTACGCCTTCAACTACGGCCTGAACGTGGCCCTTCCCGTATCGGCATTTACTCCGCTGAACCTGATCGGACTCTAGGCATGGAAACCCTCAACGAACTGCTCGGCGGCTTTGCCACCGCCATGACCTGGCAAAACCTGCTGTTTGCCTTCCTCGGCTGCCTGCTCGGCACCATCATCGGCGTCCTGCCCGGCGTCGGACCCGTCGCAGGCGTGGCCCTGCTGATCCCGCTGACGCTCAACCTCGACCCGGCCGGGTCCATCATCATGCTGTGTGCCATCTTCTACGGCACCCAGTACGGCGGAACCATCACCAGCGTCCTGCTGAACACTCCCGGCGAAGCCTCCTCGGCCATCACCACCATCGACGGCTATGCCATGACAAAAATGGGAAGGGCGGGTGCGGCACTGACGCTGGCCGCCGTCGGCTCCTTCATCGGCGGCACCATCGCCACCGTCGGCCTGGTCGCCGCCGCGAAACCACTCGGCGAGATGGGTTTGCTGGTGGGGCCGCCCGAATTCTTCGCGCTCATGGTGGTGGGCATTTCGCTGCTGGTCGCCCTGGCCGGAAAGTCCATGGTCAAAGCCCTGATCTCCGGCGCCCTGGGCCTGCTGATCTCCATGGTGGGCATCGATCCCGTGGCCGGAGCACCGCGCTTCACCTTCGGCATCGACAACCTGATGGACGGGGTCAGCTTCGTTGCCGTCATCGTCGGCGTCTTCGGACTCTCCGAAATCCTCTCCTTCCGCCGGAACGAGCCCACCCCGGTGGTGCATGCGCCAGGTTTCCGGCAGCTGTTCCCGTCCAGGACGGAATGGCGCCGCAGTGCACCCGCCATGGCGCGCGGCACCGGCGTCGGCTTCGGCCTGGGCCTCATTCCCGGCATGACCGGCTCCGTGTCCTCGCTCCTTTCCTACGCCACGGAAAAGAGGTTCTCGCGGTTCCGCCACCAACTCGGCAAGGGCGCCGTCGAAGGCGTGGCCGGTCCGGAGACCGCCAACAATGCCCACGCCAACGCTGCCCTCATCCCGCTGTTCACCCTGGGAATCCCCGCCTCGCCCACCATCGCCGTGCTGATGGGCGCGTTCCTGCAGCAGGGCCTCACCCCGGGACCCAGCCTGTTCACGGAACACTCGGAGATCGCCTGGGCCATCATCGCCAGCCTCTTCATCGGAAACGTCCTCCTGCTGCTGCTGAACGTCCCGCTCGTGGGGCTGTGGACCTCCATCCTCCGCGTGCCCACCCCGATCCTGACCGCAGTGATCCTCGTGTTCATGGTCATCGGGGCCTACACCATCAACTTCAGCGTCTTCGATGTCTACGTCATGATCGGCTTCGGCCTCCTGGGCCTGGCACTGCGGAACCTCGACGTGCCGCTGGCCCCGATGGTGCTCACCCTGGTGCTGGGGCCGCTGATGGAACGCTCCCTGCGCGAATCTCTGGAAATATCCCAGGGCGACTTCACCGTCTTCACCAGCCGTCCCATCTCCGCCGTGCTGATCGGCCTGGGCCTGCTCATCATCTGCAGCCCCCTGCTCAAACTCCGCAAGCCCAAGGCCCTCATGGAGGACCCCGAAGCCTGACCCGCCACCACAACCCGCATTTCCCGCACCGCTTCAAAGGAGAAGAACCATGTCACGCAACAAGATCATTGCAGCCGTCGCAGCTGCGTCCCTGCTCGCCCTCACCGGCTGTGGCGCCAACGCCGGAGCCGGCAACTCCGCCGCAGCCGCTGGCGACTTCCCCAAGAAGGGCAAGTCAATCGACCTGATTGTCGCCTTCTCGTCAGGCGGCGCCGTGGACACCGCCGCCAGGCTCATCCAGCCGGTCCTCGAAAAGGAGCTCGGCACCAACGTTGAGGTCATCAACAAGCCCGGTGCCGGCGGCCAGATCGGCTACACCGCCCTGACCGGCGCCAAGCCGGACGGCTACACCATCGGCGCCACCGGATCCCCCTCGGTGGTGGTCTCACCCCTGGACCCGGCCCGCGGCGCGAAATACACCAGGGACAGCTTCCAGCCGCTGGGCCGGCAGGTCATCGACCCCACCGTCATCGCCGTCCAGCCGGACAGCCCGTACCAGACCCTGAAAGAGCTGCTGGAAGCGGTCAAGGCCAAGCCGAAGTCACTCACCGCCAGCACCACGGGCATCCAGACCGGCGAACACTTCGCCCTGGCCCAGATCCAGGAAAGCACCGGCTCGGAGTTCGCGCCGGTCCACTTCTCCGAGGGGGCCTCCCAGGCCACCACCGCCTTCCTGGGCAAGCACGTGGACGTCCTGGTGGCCAACGTCAGCGACGTGAACGACCTCAGCAAGCAGGGCAAGGCACGGGTGCTGGGCGTCATGTCCGGGGACCGCGCCCCCTCGCTGCCGGACATCCCCACGTTCAAGGAATCCGGCTACGACCTGACCGCCGGCACCGCTCGCGGCTACTCCGCCCCCGCCGGGCTCCCGGCTGACGTGGCCAAGAAGCTCGAAGCCGCCATCGAGAAGGCCATCGAGGACCCGGCCGTGGTGCAGAAGATGAAGGACCTGGGCCTGCAGACCAGCTACCTCAACGGCACCGACTACCAGAAGTTCTGGGCAGGCCAGGAAGACGACTTCAAGAAGGTCCTTCCGCTGGTCCAGAAAAAAGACTGACCCACAGCCCCTAAGGAACCGACCATGACAACTCCAGCCCTTGATACCAGCGCCGACTTTGCCCGCCCCGACCAGGGGACCGTGGACCGGCTCGCCAAGCTGCCCGCTGCCAATATCGGTGACGCCATGGACCGGCTCGGCGTGGCGGACTCCGCCATCCAGGCCGTGTGGCCCGGTGCGAAGCTGGCCGGACCGGCGTTCACCGTATGGACCCGTCCCGGCGACAACAAGGGCATCCACGCTGCCCTGCAGCTGGCCCGTCCGGGAGACGTCATTGTGGTCGCCGGCGGCGCCGATGAATCCCGCGCCCTCCTGGGTGAATTGATCGGGGAGCGCGCCATCAACCTCGGCGTCGCGGGCTTCGCGCTGGACGGAGCAGCGCGCGACGCCGAGGCGCTGGGTGAGATCGGCATGCCCGTCTTCGCGCGGGCTACTTCGCCCGCCGGCCCCTACAAGGACGGTCCCTTCAGGCTGGGAACCGCCGTAGCCTTCGGCGGCGTCCCCGTCCTGCCCGGCGATGTCATTGTCGGTGACTCCGACGGCGTGGTGGTTGTCCCCCGGGAGCAGGCCGCCGCCGTCGCCGAAGCCGCCGAAGCGGTGTTCGCGGATGAAACCGGCCGCCGCCAGGCCATCGTCGCCGCCCGCAACTGAACCGCACCCCCACCAGAACGTCACCAGAAGGAACAGAGCAAAACCATGACAGCGTGCACCGTCATTGGCCTCGGCGAAGCCGGAGCCACCTATGCCGCAGCGCTCGCAGCTGCGGGCCACCAGGTCACCGGGTTCGACCCCGTGGCCCCCACCACCCCGGAAGGCGTCACTCGGATGGCCACGGCGGCCGAAGCATGTGCCGGGGCAGACATCGTCCTGGTGATGACCGGAGCGGCAGCTGCCCGCAACGTGGCGCAGGAATGCCTGCCGGTCCTGGGTGACGGCAGCGTCTACGCCGACTTCACATCCTCCTCCCCGGGCGTCATGCAGGAACTCGGACAGCTGCCCAGCAATGCCGGCTTTGCCGACGTCGCCATCCTTGGCCCCGTCTCCGCGCTGGGGGAAAAGACGCCGCTGATGGTGAGCGGCCCCGGCGCCCAGGCTGTTGCCGGCCTGCTGCGTCCCCTCGGCGTGCAGGTGGAAATCGCCGACGGCGAGCCTGGGGCTGCGATGGCCCACAAACTGCTGCGCAGCGTCCTCATGAAGGGCCTGGCGTCCGTGGTGGTGGAAGCGGTCACGGCCGGCAAGGCAGCCGGCCTGGAGGACTGGATCCGCGGCCAGATCGCGAACCAACTGGCAGGGGACGGCCAGGCTGTCATCGACAGGTTCCTCACCGGAAGCGCCAAGCACGCCGTCCGCCGCTCCAAGGAAATGCAGGACACCGCCAGCTACCTCTCGGACCTCGGTGTCCCGGCCGAGATGACCACCGCCTCCGCCGCAGCCCTCGCCCGGATGGCCCAGAACGCGGAACCGGCCTTGCGCTGACCGCGCAGCAGGGCACAATCAGGAACGGGAAATACGTGATTTCAACAGCAACAAGCATTCCGTTATTAGGAGCAGCAGCATGATCGGCATCTGGGCACTGGGCGCCTACCTTGCCGTGATCCTGCTTTGGACGACTGCAATCAAGCGCAGCGTGGGGGAGGCCATGATCCTGGGCTTCCTGGTGGTCCTGCCGTTTACCGGGGCCGCCGCGGCACAGGTGGGTTGGTCAGCGTTCTACTCGGCAGCGACCGACGAGATTGTCTACGCCACCATGGCATTCGTCTTCATGGGCTACCTGTTGGATAAGGGCGGCGTGCTGGATCGGCTGATCGACCTGCTGAACTCGCTGATCGGCGGAGTCAAGGGCGGTCCGGCCTGGGTCTCCACGGTAGCCTCCGCAGGCCTGGGCGGAGTGGTCCACAACCAGGCGGCCATCGCCGCGACGGTGGGCTCGGTGACCATTCCCTGGATGGAAAAGTCCAGGCTCGACAAGCCTGCTGCCGCAACCCTCGTGGCCGGGAACGCCGGCATGGGCATCACCTTTCCGTTCAGTGCCTCCATGTTCGTCCTGGTCGGTTCCGCCACCGTGGGGCCTCTGCTGGACATCAACGCCCTCGTCCTTCCCCTGCTGTTCGGCGGCCTTTGGTGTTTCCTGCACCGGCTCATCGTCACCTGGCTGCTCATCAGGAAGAGCGGGATGGCGCCGCTCGACGCCGCCCACCGCCTGTCTGTCCGGGCCGCCTTCGGCCAGGGGTGGGCCACGCTCCTGCTGTTCGTCGTCGTCGCCATTCCCTTGGTCATCACCTCCGGCTTCCTGACCTCGGCGCTCTCCGACTGGACCGGTGGGGATGTCAGCAAGTCCGTCAGCGTGATCGTGTGGATCCCGGTGGTCCTCCTCATTACGGGTGCCCTGCTGGGCCGGAAGAAACTGCCCCGCACTGGCCGCGACTGGGGAAACCTGCTGCACGGTTCGGCCCCTCGGTTCGGCATCGTGGGCGTTACGGTGCTCTTCGCCTTCGCTGGAGCCAATGCCCTCGCCGCCACGGGCCTTCCCAAGCAAATGACCGCCCTGCTGAACGGGATGAACCTTCCCCTGTGGCTGCTCGCCATCCTGATCGGGCTGATTGTCATCGCGGTCGCGGCCCCGTTGTCCGCCACGGCCACCATGGCCGCCGTCGGAACGGTCGGCGTCGCAGCCCTCGTCGCCGCCGGTGTGCCGGCCACCACGGCCGCCGTGGCCGTGCTGGTGTTCTCCTCCTGCGAGGCCGCGGTCCCGCCCGGCGGCGCACCGCTCTATGTTGCCTGCGGCATCGCGGACGTCAACCCCATCAAGACCTTCGCCCGCCTGCTCACCCACTATGCGCTGCCCCTGCTGGTCATCGGCGTGCTGATCATCCTCGGCGTCCTGCCGATCTAAGGAACCACCATGAACACATCCCGCAGGATCACCGGAACCGTCTTCACCCTCACCCTCGCAGTCCTCCTCATCGGCGGCGTCCTGTTCGTGGCCGGGCAGGCCGCGGGCCTTGTGGCCGGGCAAAACGGCTGGCTCGAGTTCTTCAACAACGTCATCAAACCGCCCCTCTGCATTGCCGCATCGGCGTGCGCGGTGGCAGGCTTCCTGCTCAGCTACGGGCAGCCACGGAAAAAGGCCGGGCAGAAACAGGAAGCAACCACCCGATGACTGTCCACAAACCATTTCCCACCTACGCGGAACTCCTGGCGAGGGAGGGCGACCTGGCGGGAACATCCTGGGGCCTCTTTCCGGGGCCCGACAGGGGTACACCCTCCTTCATCACCCCCGCGGCCGTCCTGGAAGCCAGGAACAGCATCCGGACCGGCACCGTGTTCGGCCTGGACTATCCCGCCGACGCCTTTGATCCGGGGATGTCGCTCAAGCGCGGAGCACCCCGGCACACCATCTACTCCTCCCATCCCGCCCACCGCGATGACTACCTTGACGGGTATTACCTCCAGGGGTCGACGCAGATTGACGGGCTCCGGCACCGCCGGGCCGATGACGTGGGGTTCTACAACGGCGTCCCGGACCACCGGATCACCGAAGGCACCCCGGACCTGGGGGTCCAGGAATGGGCCGAACACCCCATCGCCGGCCGGGGCGTGCTGATGGACCTCGAGGGCTTCCGGAACGGCATGGGCCAGCCCATCGACCACGCAGCCGGGGAACCGCTGGGTTTCGACCTGGTCCACGCGGCCTTGGACTCCCAGTCCCTGACAACCCGTCCCGGCGACATCCTCATGCTCCACACCGGGTGGTGCGAATGGTTCCTCGCGCTGAACCCGGAGGAGAAGCAGCGGCTCCGTGAAAGCCGGAAGGCAACAGGCGTGGCGCAGTCGCAGGAGTTCGTGGCCTGGGCGTGGGACCGCCGGTTTGCCGTGATCGCCGCCGACAACTTTGCCTTCGAATGCCTCCCCGCGGTCCCGGGAAGCCCCTACCGGGAGTCCGCGGTCAACGACCACGGCATGATGCACCAGCAGCTCCTGGCCAAGCTCGGCATGCCACTGGGCGAGTTGTGGCGGCTCGGCCCCCTGGCGCGGCACATGCGCAGCACGGGCAGGTGGGACGCGTTCATCACCATCAAGCCGCTGAACATCACCGGGGGCACCGGCTCCCCGGCCAACGCCACCGCCATCGTGTGAGCTGAGGGCGCGGGAGCGTCACGCGAGGCAGGTTTTCAGGCAGCGCACGACGGCGGGATCCCGGGTTTCCGGGGCTTCCCCCGCCCCGGGTGGGCCGAAAGCGTGCCGTGCGTGACGCCGTCGTCCGCCCACCGTCCGGTTCCACTGGGCAGAAGCCGCCCGTTGCCCGTGGGCCCGTTGCCCGGCAGGCTGTAGGAATGACGAAGCTGCAGCCCGCCGCCAACCACTCACGCCTCGACGCCGCCGCTGTTGCCTCCGGGATCGAGCCGCGCCCGGCCGGGGTCATCGCGCTGGACCCGGTGCTGGCAGGGATCTGGGACCTCGCCGCACCGTACCTTCAGGTCCGGGACAACGACGCCCACACCCTCTATGCCTTCGGCCTGGCCCGCGCCCTGCTGGACGCCCACCCGGAAGCGGACGCCGCGGTGGTGCTTCCAGCCATCCTGCTGCACGACACCGGCTGGTCACAGGTCGCGCCCGGTGACGTCCTCGCCGCCATTGCACCGGGCGGCGGCAGGCCAGACCTGGTGCTGCTGCACGAAAAGGAGGGGGCGCGCCTGGCCGCGGACATCCTCGCCGAGTGCCGTTACGACCACACCAGGATCCCCGCCATCCTGGACATCATCGACGGCCACGATTCCCGGCGGGAGGCCCTCTCCATCGAGGACGCGATCGTCAAGGACGCGGACAAGACCTGGCGCCTCAGCCCGCACGGCCTCGACACCGTCATGGACTGGTTCGGGCTGGACCGCGGGCAGGCCCTCCGGCTCTGCTCCCAGCGCGTGCACGGCCACCTGTTCACCGCGGAGGCGCAGGCCATGGCGCGGGCGCTGTCAGCCCTGGAATCGGTCACCCTCTGGCCGCAACGGCAACGTCTGCTTGGCTGACCTGGAAACCGGCGCGGTCCGGAGCCGTTCCCGCGCTTAGACTCTTTCCGGACGCTGCCGGCACCTTGGCCCAGCGCCAGGAGCGAGGAGGCCCCCATGGCCGGCGGCAACCGCGACCCCGGACGCACCGTGACGTCCAAAGTGCTGTCCATCCTGGAAGCCTTCGAGACGTCCCGCGGCGCCCTCAGCCTGACCGACATTGCAGACAAATCCGGGCTACCGCTCAGCACGGCGCACCGCCTGGTGAACGAACTGACCGACTGGGGATTCCTGTCGCGGGAACCGAACGGCCGCTACCAGCTGGGCATCCGGCTGTGGGAGCTGGCGCAGAACACCGGCCGCCAGCTGCGCGATGCCGCCCACCCCTACATCCAGGACCTGTTCTCGCTGACGGGCGAGACGGCACACCTGGCCATCCGGGCCGGCAATGAGGTCCTGTACATCGACCGGGTCTACGGCTCCAAACGCGTGCCCCGCGCGTCCCGGGTGGGCGGCCGCCTTCCCATGCACGCCACCGCCGTCGGGAAAGTCATCCTGGCGTTCGAAGACGACTGGGTGCGCGACGCCTACCTGCACCGGGACCTGGAGCGCGCCACCGCCCACACCCATATCGACCCGCAAAAATTCACCGCCGAGCTGGCGGACATCCACGCGCAGGGCTACGCCACCACCCTCGAGGAAGTGCGGCTTGGCTCGTGCTCCATTGCTGTCCCGGTGTTCCATACCGGCCGGATCGGCGCCGCGATCGGCCTGGTGCTGCCCACCGCCCAGGCATCCACCATGACCAGGTACCTTCCCGTCCTCAAGGGCATCTCAGCCCAAATCGAAAAGGCCACCGCGCGGATCCCCCTGGAGACATTGATCGGCGTCCACAAAGCCCCGCGCTTCTGACGTTCGCTTCCGTCCAGTGGAAGCCGGCGCTGTCCCCGCCCGGTGATGTGGACCACACTGGTCACTAAGAAACCCCCGCCGCCCCGAGGCGCCGGGCGGAGCCAAGTCACCAGGAGTCAACATGTCATCGTCGACAGAAACGGCTGGCCGTTGTCCTTTCGGGTACGGCGCCGAAGCCCCCGCCGGGCACCACGGCTACGAACCCTTCCAGATGAAGGATCCCTTCACCGCCTACGCAGAGCTCCGGGCCGAGCAGCCCGTGATGTTCGATGAGCGCACAGGCCTGTACGTCGTCTCCCGGTACGACGACATCAAAGCCGTCTTCGAGGACTGGGAAACGTTCTCCAGCGAAAACGCCCAGGCCCCGGTCCGGGAACGCGGACCCGCTGCGAAAAAGATCATGGAAGAGGGCGGCTTCACCGCCTACTCCGGCCTGTCCGCGCGCCGTCCGCCGGAGCACACCCGCATCCGCGCCGTAGTGCAGAAAGCCTTCACGCCCCGCCGCTACAAGGCGCTGGAACCGTTCATCCGGCAGAACGTGGTGGACCTGCTCGAAAAGATGCTGTCCCGCGGAGAGCGCCGCGGGGATCTGGTCAAGGACCTGGCCTACGACGTTCCCACCATCACCATCCTCACCCTGATCGGGGCGGACGTTTCCCAGGTGGACACGTTCAAGCGCTGGTCCGACTCCCGCGCGGCCATGACCTGGGGCGACCTCAGCGACGAACAGCAGATCCCGCACGCCCACAACCTGGTGGAGTACTGGCAGGAATGCCTGCGACTGGTCCGCCTGGCCCACGAACAGGGCGGCGACAACCTCACCGCAGACTTGGTCAAGGCCCAGCAGGACGGCGCCGAAATCTCGGACCACGAGATCGCCTCGGTCCTCTACAGCCTGCTCTTCGCCGGGCACGAGACCACCACCACCCTCATCTCCAACGCCCTGCGCGAGCTCCTGGCCCGTCCGGAGCAGTGGCAGCAGCTGGTGGCGGATCCCAAGAAGATCCCCGCCGCCATCGACGAGGTCCTCCGCTACGCCGGCTCCATCGTCGGGTGGCGCCGCAAGGCCCTCAAGGACACCGAGGTGGGCGGCGTGCCGATCGAAAAGGGCTCGCAGCTGCTGCTCCTGATGGGATCCGCCAACCGCGACGAAACCAAGTTCACCGACGGCGAGGACTTCGACATCACCCGGCCGAACGCCCGCGAGCACCTCTCCTTCGGGTTCGGCATCCACTACTGCCTGGGCAACATGCTCGCCAAGCTGCAGGCGAAAATCGCGCTCGAGGAGGTGGCCCGGCTCGCCCCCGGGCTGCAGCTCGACGCCCCCGGGGACATCGCCTTCCGCGAAAACCTCTCCTTCCGTGTTCCCGAGACCGTTCCTGTCACCTGGAAGGCCTAAGCACCATGCACAGCAACGATTACGTCCAGTTCTTCGACGGCGGCATCGAGCCGAAGCTTGAAAACCTCGGCGGCAAGGGAGCGTCCCTGGTCACCATGACCTCCGCCGGCATGCCCGTTCCGCCCGGCTTCGTCGTCACCACCGCGCAGTTCGATGCCTTCATGGACGAAGCCGGCATCACGGCAAAGATCCACGAACTGCTGGCCGGGCTGGACCCTGAGGACACCCGGCAGGTGGACCAGGTGTCCGCGTCCATCCGCGAGGACATCTGCTCCCGCCCCGTCCCTGAAGAACTGCGCAGCATGACCATCGCCGCCTACGAATCCCTGATGGGACGCTTCGACGCCCCCGTCCCCGTGGCAGTGCGCTCCAGCGCCACCGCCGAGGACCTGCCGGACGCCTCCTTCGCCGGGCAGCAGGACACCTACCTCTGGCTGGACGGCGTCAAGGCAGTCACCGACCACATCCGCCAGTGCTGGGCTTCGCTCTACACCTCCCGCGCCATCATCTACCGGCTCAAGAACAGCATCCCCAACGAAGGCCTGTCCATGGCCGTGGTGGTGCAGAAGATGGTCAATTCCAAGGTTTCCGGCGTGGCCATCACCATGGACCCCACCAACGGCGACCGGTCCAAGATCACCATCGATTCCTCCTACGGCGTGGGCGAGATGGTGGTCTCCGGCCAGGTCACCCCGGACAACATCGTGCTGGACAAGGTGACCCTCGCCGTCGTCACCGAACACCTGGGCGACAAGCACGCCGAGCTGGTCCCGGACGCCGGCGCCAAGGGCCTGGTGGAACGCGAGGTCGACGACGAACGCCGGGGCCGCCGCAGCCTCACCGACGCCGAGCTCACCGCCGTCGCCCAGATGGCCAAGCGGGCCGAGAAGCACTACAAGTGCCCGCAGGACATTGAGTGGGCCCTCGACGCGGACCTCCCCGACGGCGAAAACCTGCTCCTCCTGCAGTCCCGGCCGGAAACGGTCCACTCCTCGAAGCCTGCCGCGGTGACCGCGCCCCAGCCGGTCGTCACCGGCGGCTACTTCAGCGGCTTGAGCACCCCCGCGCTCAAGCCGACTGCCTGACCCCCGTCCGAGGCTTCACCCCCACCAAGGCTCACCGCCGAGCCCTCCTGAAAGGACCGCCATGTCCATGAAGTCGTTCCCCAAGCCCTCCGAACTGCCGGTTCCCGCCGGGGCCGAAGGCTGGGAAAAGATCTACCCCTACTACCTGGTGTTCCAGGACAAGCTCAAGGAGCAGGAGGACGCCAAGTTCTGGTTCTGCGACAGCCAGCACTGGCCCACTGTGTTCAAGCCCTTCGAGACCATCGGCGGCGAATTCGCGGTCAAGTGCCTGGGCCAGTACAACGCCAGGCACCTCATGATCCCCAACGCCAACGGCATCGAGTTCCGCATCCACCTGGGCTACCTCTACATGTCCCCCATTCCCGTCCCGGAGGACCAGATCGCCGCCCGCGTGCCGCTGTTCGAGCAGCGCGTCGGCCACTACTTCCAGAACTGGGAGCAGCTGCTCAAGGACTGGCACGTCAAGGTCAAGGGCACCATCGCCGAGATGGAAGCCATCTCTTTCGCCAAGCTGCCGGACATGGTCCCGCTCGAGGACATCACCTCCGGCAAGGGCAAGGACGGTTCCGAGAAGCTTCTGGAAAGCTACGACCGGCTCATCCAGCTGGCCTACCAGAACTGGCAGTACCACTTCGAGTTCCTCAACCTGGGCTACATCGCCTACCTGGACTTCTTCAACTTCTGCAAGCAGGTCTTCCCCAACATCCCGGACCAGTCGATCGCCAGCATGGTCCAGGGCGTGGACATGGAACTGTTCCGGCCCGATGACGAGCTCAAGCAGCTCGCCAAGCTCGCCGTCGAGCTGGGCCTGCAGCCCCACTTCGGAAACACGGACGACGTCGAGGCTACTTTGGGTGCCGTCGCCGCCGCACCGGGCGGGGACCGCTGGCTGGCCCAGTATGAAGGTGCCAAGGACCCGTGGTTCAACTTCACCGTGGGCAACGGCTTCTACGGCCACGACAAGTACTGGAACGTGAACCAGGAAATCCCGCTGGGCTACATAGCCGACTACATCCGGCGCGTGGACGAGGGCCAGGAGATCATGCGCCCCGTTGAGGCGCTCATCGCCGAACGCGACCGCATCATCGAGGAATACCGGGACCTCCTCGAAGGCGACAACCAGGCCGTCTTCGACGCCAAGCGCGGCCTCGCAGCCACCGCCTACCCCTACGTGGAGAACCACAACTTCTACATCGAGCACTGGACCATGGGCGTCTTCTGGCGCAAGATCCGCGAACTCTCCCGCATGATGCATGCCGAGGGTTTCTGGACCCAGCCGGACGACCTGCTCTACCTGGGCCGCAACGAGGTTCGCGACGCCCTCTTCGACCTCGTCACCGGCTGGGGCGTGGGTGCCAAGCCCATCGGCCCCGACTACTGGCCCGAGGAAATCGAACGCCGCCGCGGCATCGTGGACGCCCTCAAGACCGCCCGCCCCGCGCCTGCACTGAACACCCCGCCGGCGTCCATCACCGAACCCTTCACCCGGATGCTCTGGGGCATCACCACCGAGCAGGTCCAGCAGTGGCTGGGAGCCGGCGAGGAAGTGGAAGGCGGCGGGCTCCGCGGCATGGCCGCCTCGCCCGGCGTGGTGGAAGGCCTGGCCCGCGTGGTCACCGACGCCGACCAGCTCTCCGAGGTGCAGCAGGGCGAAATCCTGGTGGCCACCGTGACGGCGCCGTCCTGGGGCCCCATCTTCGGCAAGATCAGCGCCACGGTCACGGACATCGGCGGCATGATGAGCCACGCCGCGATCGTGTGCCGGGAGTACGGCCTGCCCGCGGTTACCGGAACGGGCTCCGGGTCCACCACCATCAAGACCGGCCAGCGGCTGCGTGTGGACGGCACCAAGGGCACGGTCCAGATCCTGGACGCCGAGGACGACCTTGTGGTTGCCGGACCCGGCGCCCACAGCCATAGCCATGTCTGATCTGGACATGCCCTCAGGAGAATATTCCACTGAGGGCATGAATGATAGAACGGTCCTCATCACGGGAGCCGCCGGCGGGCTGGGAAGGGCGTTCGCGCTTGGCTTCGCCGGCCGCGGCTACCGGGTGGCGGTGGCCGACATCAACCTTGAAGGTGCTGAGCAGACCGCCAAGCTGGTCCGGGAAGCCGGTGCCCGCGCCGCTGCCTTCGCCGCCGACGTGACCGACCTGGACTCCACGGAGCAGCTCGCCGCGAGCTGCGCGGAGTTCGGAAACGGGCGCATCGACGTCGTCCTCAACAATGCGGCGGTCTACGCGGGGGTGACCCGCAGCCGCTTCGAGGACATCGATCCGGCCGAGTGGGACCTGGTGATGAACGTCAACCTTAAGGGGCCCTGGCTGGTGACCCGAGCCGCGAGCCCCTACCTGGCCGAGGGCGGGCGCGTCATCAACCTCTCCAGCGCCACGATCTTCAGCGGCTCCGAGCAATGGGCGCACTACGTCGCCTCCAAGGGCGGGGTGGTGGCACTCACCCGGGTCATGGCCAAGGAACTGGGCCGGCGGGGGATCACGGTGAACGCCATCGCCCCGGGCTTCACGCTCACGGAAGCCAGCTACGGACTCATGGAGAACGCCGAGAACTACGGGGTGGACCGCGGGGCCATCAAACGCGCCAGCCAGCCCGAGGACATCGTGGGCGCCGCCCTGTTCCTCGCCGGGCCCGACAGCTCCTATTACACCGGCCAGACCATGGTGGTGGACGGCGGCCGGCAGTTCATCTGACCGGCCACCCCCGCCACCACCCAACCAACTTCAACCAAGGAGGACCACAATGCCAACGGTTCACTTCACCGACGCAGAAGGCACCGTCCGGGACGTCGAAGGCAATGCAGGCGATTCGGTCATGGAAACCGCGGTGCGCAACGGCGTCCCCGGCATCGTGGCCGAATGCGGCGGCTCGCTGTCCTGCGCCACCTGCCACGTCTTCGTCCGCGAGGACTGCGCCTCGCAACTTCCTCCCATGGAGGACATGGAGGACGAGATGCTCTACGGCACCGCCGTGGACCGTGAGGACAACTCCCGGCTGTCCTGCCAGCTCCGCCTGACGGAGGAGCTCGAACTGTTCGTCACCACCCCCGAAACCCAGGTGTAGCCATGGGAACGCAGGCAGTGGAGCAGGAAGCCGGAACGGCCACGGTCCCCACCAGGACCGGGCTCCTGATCATCGGTGCCAGCCAGTCCGGCGTGCAGCTGGCCGTATCGCTCCGGGCGCTCGGCTTCGACGAACACATCACCCTGCTGGGGGACGAGGACCACCGGCCCTACCAGCGGCCGGCGCTGTCCAAGGAGTTCCTGCAGGGCACCGTGGAAAGCGAATCCCTCATCTTCCGGTCCAACGACTACTGGGCCGAGCACAACGTGGACCTGGTCAAAGGCGAATACATCGTCCGGATCGACAAGGAAGCGGACGGCTCCGGAGTGGCTTATGCGTCCTCGGGCCGGGAGTTTCCGTTCAAGCGGCTGGCCCTCACCGTAGGCGCCCGCGCCCGGAAACTGGAGATCGAGGGCAGCGGCCTGGACGGTGTGCTTTACCTCCGCAACGCCGACGACGCCCTGGCCCTGAAGGCAAAAGTGGGTGACGCCACGGATGTGGTGGTGATCGGCGGCGGGTTCATCGGCCTCGAGGCCGCGTCCAGCCTGCAGAAGATGGGGAAAAATGTCACCGTGCTCGAGTTCGGGCCGCGGCTGGTGGGCAGGGCCGTGGGGGAGGAAACCGCCGAGTACTTCCTGCAGGCCCACCGGTCACGCGGTCTGGATATCCGCCTCAACACCAGTGCGGCGCGCTTCACCGCTGACGACGGCGGCAGCCGGGTTGCCGCCGTCGAGCTCCAGGACGGGACGGTACTGCCGGCACAGATCGTCCTGGTCGGCATCGGCGTCATTCCCAACACCCAACTGGCGGAACAGCTGGGCCTGGCCGTGGACAACGGCGTGGTGGTGGACCGGTTCGCGCTGGCCTCCGACGGCACCACGGTGGCCGTGGGGGACGTCGCCAACATGCCCAACCCCGTTCCCGGCTCCGAGCCCGGGGAACGGATCCGGCTGGAAAGCGTCAACAACGCCATCGAGCACGCCAAGGTGGCCGCGTATTCCCTGACCGGACGGCGCGAGGAGTACGCCGGAATCCCGTGGTTCTGGTCCAACCAGGCGGACCTCAAGCTGCAGATCGCCGGCCTGTGCAACGGCTACGACCGGACCGTAGTCCGGAACGACCGGGAACGCGGAAAATTCAGCGTCCTCTACTACCGCCAGGGCCGCATCATCGCCGCGGACTGCGTCAACGCGCCGCTGGACTTCATGGCCGTCAAGAACGCACTCGCCAAGGGCCTCAACATTCCGGCCGAGGCCGCCGCGGACCCCGGCACCCAACTCAAGACCATCACCACGGACAGCTAGCCGCCAGGCCAGCCAACCCGAAGGAGCATTATGAGCACCCCCAAGACGCCGTTTGCCCCGGCGGAGCCCGGCATTGCCGCCGGCAGCGCCCCCGGTGCCCCCGGCACCGCACCGGACACGGGCGACGCCCTGGCCGATGCCTTCGCCGCCGAATACAGCGTCCGCCCCATCCCCGCCGCAGGACCCGTGGACACCACCCCCATTGCCGGCACCCCCGCGGCCCTGGACTCGCTCGACGCGCTCTGGAAGGCCGTGGTCCACGAGACCCGGACCCGCGGCAACGACATCCACCTGCCCATCTCCCTTGCGTTCGCCGAACGGCTGTGCCGCGCCTACCCGGACGCGGATGCAGACCTGGTGCGGGTGGCCACGCTGCTGCATGACACCGGCTGGGCCCACGTGGATGAATCCCGGATCCTCTCGGAAGGGTTCACGGGGGACTGGCGCAAGGCAACCATCCGCTATGAGCACGAAAAGCAGGGCTGCGACGTGGCCCGCCGGGTCCTTCCCGGCCTGGGCTATGCCCCCGGGTTCGTGGAGCAGGTCTGCGCAATCATTGACGGCCACGACACCCGGCCCGTGGCCCGCTCCCTCGAGGACGCGCTGATGCGTGACGCCGACAGGCTGTGGCGGTTCGACCACGCCGGCATCGCCCTCGCCTCCTCCTGGTTCGGGATGGATCCCGCCACCTACACGGACCGGCTGGCCGCCGAAATCATCCCCGAGCTCATCACCGGGGCCGCCCTCGAGATGGCCACCGCGGACCTTGCCCGGTCCAACGCGCTGCTGAAGACGGCGGTGATCCGATGACCTCCGCCACGCATGACGCACCGGCCGGCGCACCGGCCCTGGCCACGCGGTCCGGCCTGGCCCTGCCGCACACCCACGTGGACACCATCTACGTCGACGGCGCCTGGCAGCGGTCCCGGGGCACCGGCCGGAACCCGGTCACCGACCCCACCACCGGCAAAGTCTGGGGCTCGGTGCCGGACGGCACGCCGGAGGACGTGGACGCCGCCGTCGGCTCCGCCCAGAAGGCTTTTGACGGCGAATGGCCCCGGCTGGCGCCGTCCGAGCGGGCCGCCTACCTGCTCCGGATCGCCGATGAAGTGGAGAAGCGCGCCGAGGACCTCTCCCTGATCAACTCGCGGGAGAACGGATCCCCGGTGGCCGAATCCGCAGGCGCCGCCGCCAACGCCGCCGGGATCCTGCGCTACTTCGCCACCCTGGCCGGATATCTGGAACAGGAGGACATCCGTCCCTTCCCCCGCGGCGGCGGCGAATCCGTGGTGCGTCGCGATCCCCTGGGCGTCTGCGCCCTGATCGCCCCGTGGAACTTCCCCATCAACCTGGTAATGATCAAGCTGGCACCGGCGCTGCTGGCCGGCTGCACCGTGGTGATCAAACCGGCATCGCCTACCCCGCTGTCCATCCGGGTGATTATCGACGCCATCGCCGCAGCAGGCGTCCCCGCCGGCGTCGTCAACCTGGTCACCGGCTCCGGCCGGCTGGGCGACGTCCTGGTCAAGCACCCCGGGGTGGCGAAGGTGGCATTCACGGGCTCGACGCCGGTGGGCCGGAAAATCGCCGCCGCCTGCGGTGAGCTGCTGCGTCCGGTAACCCTGGAGCTGGGTGGCAAGTCCAGCGCCATCGTGCTGCCGGACGCGGACCTGGACGCCATGTCCCGGGTGCTGATCAAGTCCTCCATGCGGAACACCGGGCAGACCTGCTACATCTCCACCCGCATCCTGGCCCCGGCCAGCCGGTACGACGAGGTGGTGGACATGGTCACGGCCACCATCGCCGCCGGGAAGCAGGGCGACCCCCTGGATCCGGACACGGTGTTTGGCCCCTGCGCCACCGAGGCGCAGTACCGGACGGTCATGGAATACGTCGAGTCCGGGCTGGCTGAAGGCGCCCGCGCCACCACCGGAGGACGCGCTGCGTCGCTGGCCGGAGGGCTGGAGGACGGCTACTTCATTGAGCCCACGGTGTTCGCCGACGTCACCCCGGACATGCGGATAGCCCGCGAGGAGATCTTCGGTCCGGTGATTACCATCCTCAAATACAACGACGCCGGCGGCAGCGTCGAGGAGGCAGTGGCACTGGCGAACAACACCGAATTCGGCCTGGGCGGCCTGGTGTTCGGCCGGGACGAGGACGCCGCGCTCGCCGTGGCGGACCGCATGGACACGGGATCGGTGGGACTGAACTTCTTCGCCTCCAACCACTCCGCCCCGTTCGGCGGCCGGCACGACTCCGGGCTGGGCACCGAGTACGGGATCGAGGGCCTCAACGCCTACCTGAGCTACAAGTCGATCCACCGGAAAAGGTAGGCCGCGGCAGGCGTCACGCGAGGCAGGCTTTCAGGCAGCGCACGACGGCGGAGGCCCGGGTTTCCGGGGCTTCCCCGCCCAAAGTGGGCCGAAAGCGTGCCGTGCGTGACGCCGTCGTCCGTCGTACGTCCTGCCGGGGCGTCCTAGGGCAGGGCCTGCTACGGCAGCCGCGACGGCCGCAGGACGCTGGCCTCGCCTGCCTGGGCAGGGTCCAGCGGCACCGGGCTGACCAGCACGGCAGGACCCCGGTGCAGGAAGCCGCTGGAGACGGCGCGGCAGCGGATGCCGCCGCGGCCGCGCATGGCCGGGTGGGCGCCGGGGGCGAGCATTTCATTCATCCACGCGCAGGGCTGGGCGTGCCGGCCGCCGTGCAGGGTCACCGCGGAGCCGCCGGATTCCAGCACGAAGTCCTGCCCCAACAGTGGGGCCAGCTGGGCCCCGCGCAGCACCACGTTCCGGCGGGTCAGCAGCGGATCGAACGGCGCCGAGCCCAACTCTGCGGCGATGGCCTCGAGGGACTCGACGGCGAACAGGGTCACCGCAGCATCCATGTGCGCGGCCTTGCCGAAGAACCGGTCGTCCACGATGCCCTTGCCGGCCACCACCTCAGCCTGCGGAGCATCAGTGGTGGGAACGTCGGCGGCGCCGTCCCGGGCTCGGCCAAAGTAAGCATGCGCGGGGGATACCAGCAGGTGCAGGATCTCGACGTCGTACCGGAACATTTCGGGCATACGGCCAGCGTAGGCCAGCCCGGCATTGAAATCCTGCCGCCGGATGGAAGGATCAGGAACCATGAAGACTTCACCGGCCGGCCAAGCCAGTGCGCCGCCCAGGAAGCGGACGGCCCTGTTCTGGGCATCGGCGGCTTGCGCTGCCGCCCTGATGGGGGTTGCGCTGTGGATGCTGGCAGGCAACCCCGCCGTTCTGGGCGGCCACCCGCTGCTGCCGGGCATCCTGCTGGCCGCGGCAGCCGCCGGTGCAGCCTGGGCGGCCCTGCTCTGGCGCCGCCGCGATGTCCCCCGGCCTCGCGCGCGTGTGCGCGCCATCGGCGCGTGGGCCGGCAGGCTGGCCGTCCTGGCAATTGCCGCCGGGCTCGCCTGGCTCAACCCCTTCGCCTATCAGCCGGGCCCGACGGCGGAGGCCGGGCCGGCGTCGGACCTCACCGTCACCGAAACGGACACCGCCATCACCATGTCACCCGAGGGAGCCAGAACCACCAAGGGGCTGGTCTTCTACCCGGGAGCACGCGTGGACGCCCGGGCATACCAGGACGTCCTGGCTCCCGCGGTCGGTGCCGGGTACCGGGTGGTCATCCTGAAGGAACCGCTCGGGCTCAGCCTGCTGGACGGCAACCAGGCCCGCAGCGCCATCGAGGACAACCCGGACATCACCACGTGGGCGGTGGGCGGCCACTCCCTGGGCGGGGTGTCCGCATCGTCATTCGCCCTGGCGAACACCGACATCACCGGCCTGGTGCTGTACGCCTCCTACCCGGTGGAATCGCTGCGGGGACGGACCGGCCTCTCCGTCCTCTCCGTTTCCGGGACCAAGGACGGTCTCAGCACGCCGGACAAGATCCAGGCCTCCCGGGAACTCCTGCCGGCGGACACCGAGTTCATCGCCGTCCAGGGCGGAGTGCACGCGTTCTTCGGCGACTACGGTGATCAACCCGGCGACGGCGAGCCCGGCATCAGCCGCAGCGCCGCGCAGCAGCAGATTGGCACCGCCACCGTCAGCTTCCTGGGCCAGCTGCCGGGAAGCCGCTGACGCAGCGCCCTAAGTAGGCCCAGCCGCCCGCTTCACGCACCGACGTACGCCGCCAGATGCTGGCCGGTAAGCGTGGCCCTGCCGGCCACCAGATCAGCCGGGGTGCCCTCGAAGACGATCCTGCCGCCGTCGTGCCCTGCTCCCGGACCGATATCGATGATCCAGTCACCGTGCGCCATCACCGCCTGGTGGTGCTCGATGACGATGACCGACTTCCCGGAGTCAACCAGCCGGTCCAGGAGCCCCAGCAGCTGTTCCACGTCCGCCAGGTGCAAACCCACCGTGGGCTCATCAAGGATGTAGACATCCCCGGACTCAGCCATCTGGGTGGCCAGCTTCAGCCGCTGGCGCTCGCCGCCGGACAGGGTGGTCAGCGGCTGGCCCAGTGAAATGTAGCCCAGGCCCACATCCGCCAGGCGTTCCAGGACCTTGTGCGCGGCGGGCGTTTTGGCGTCCCCCTCGGCAAAGTAGGCCAATGCCGCGTCCACGGACATGTCCAGGACATCTGCGATGTTCTGGCCGCCCAGGGTGTATTCGAGAACGGCGGGCTGGAAGCGGCGGCCCTCGCAGTCTTCGCAGGTGGACTCCACCGTGGCCATGACGCCCAGTTCGGTGAAGATCACCCCGGCGCCGTTGCAGGTGGGGCAGGCGCCTTCGGAATTCGAGCTGAAAAGCGCCGGCTTCACGCCGTTGGCCTTGGCAAACGCCTTCCGGATGGGCTCCAGCAGCCCCGTGTAGGTGGCCGGATTGCTCCGCCGTGAGCCTTTGATGGCCCCTTGGTCGATGACGACCACGCCTTCGCGCTTTGCCAGCGAGCCGTGGATGAGGGAGCTCTTGCCGGACCCGGCCACGCCCGTCACCACGCAGAGCACGCCCAGCGGCACATCAACGTCGACGTCCTGCAGGTTGTTGGTCGACGCGCCACGGACCTCCAGGGCGCCCGTGGCGTTCCGGAAGGACTCCTTGAGGCGGGCGCGGTCGTCCAGATGGCGCCCGGTGATGGTGCCGCTGGAACGCAGCCCGTCCACGTCGCCCTCGTAGACAATCTCGCCTCCGCCGGTGCCGGCCTTGGGACCGAGGTCGACGACGTGATCGGCGATGGCGATCATCTCCGGCTTGTGCTCCACCACCAGGACGGTGTTGCCTTTGTCCCGCAGCTGCAGCAGGAGCGTGTTCATCCGCTCGATGTCGTGCGGGTGCAGGCCGATGCTGGGTTCATCGAAAACGTAGGTGACATCGGTGAGGGAGGAGCCCAGGTGGCGGATCATCTTGGTCCGCTGTGCCTCGCCGCCGGAGAGGGTGCCGGCCGGGCGGTCCAGTGAGAGGTAGCCCAGGCCGATCTCGGCAAACGAGTCCATCAGGTCCCGGAGCCCGGCGAGCAGCGGCCGGACCGAGGGCTCGTCCAGCCCGCGGATCCACTGCGCCAGGTCGCTGATCTGCATGGTGCACAGGTCCGCGATGTTCTTGCCGTTGATCCGCGAGTTGAGCACCTCCGGCGTGAGCCGCGTTCCGCCGCAGTCCGGGCAGGTGGCGAACGTGACGGCGCGCTCCACAAACCGCTTCACATGCGGCTGCATGGCCTCCACGTCCTTGGAGAGCATGGACTTCTGGATCTTGGGGATGACCCCTTCGAACGTGAGGTTGACGCCTTCCACCTTGATCTTGGTGGGCTCGGCGTACAGCATCGTGTCCAGCTGCTTCGCCGTGAACTTGGCGATCGGCTTGTCCATGGGCAGGCCCATGCCCTCGAACAGGCGGCCGTACCAGCCATCCATGGAGTAGCCGGGAACAGTGAGCGCTCCTTCGGAAAGGGACTTCGAGTCGTCGTAGAGGGCGGTCCGGTCGATGTCGCTGATGTTCCCCATGCCCTCGCAGCGCGGGCACATGCCGCCCAGGTAGGTGACCTGGCGGACCACGTTCTTTTCCACCCGGCCGCCCTTCTCGGTGCTCATGATGCCGCTGGCCTTGCGGGTGGGCACGTTGAAGGAGAAGGCGGTGGGCGGGCCGACGTAGGGCTTGCCCAGCCTGCTGAACAGGATCCGGAGCATGGCGTTGGCGTCGGTGGCGGTGCCCACGGTGGAGCGCGGGTTGGCGCCCATGCGCTCCTGGTCCACGATGATGGCTGTGGTCAGGCCTTCCAGCCGGTCCACGTCGGGCCGGGCCAGGCTGGGCATGAACCCCTGCACGAACGCGCTGTAGGTTTCGTTGATCATCCGCTGCGACTCGGCGGCGATGGTGGCGAACACCAGCGAGCTCTTGCCGGAGCCGGAAACACCCGTAAACGCGGTCAGCCGGCGCTTGGGCAGCTCCAGGCTCACGTCCTTCAGGTTGTTCTCCCGGGCGCCTTGGACCCGGATCAGGTCGTGGCTGTCGGCTACGTGCGCCGCCTGCCTGGTTTCCATGTCTGCTTCCGTGCTCAAGGTGTCCCCCTCTTCCTGGAGCGGCGCCGGAACGGAGCTGCGCTGGCAGCCCCGTTCCGGCGTCGTCCGTTATATACGTGCTTGTTTATATGCCTAGGGTTGCTGGTTGATGCGGACCGTGTTGCCGGCCGGGTCGCGGAAGGCGCAGTCGCGGATGCCGTACGGCTGGTCGATGGGTTCCTGGACCACGTCGGCCCCGGTTGCCTCCACCTTGGCGAACGCGGCGTCCACGTCGGGGGAGGAGAGGACGATGGTGGCGTAGGTGCCTTTGGCCATCATCTCGGTGATGGTGCGGCGCTCGTCCTCGGTGATGCCGGGGTCCACTGCCGGCGGGTGCAGGACGATGGAGACGTCCTTTTGGCCGGCGGGGCCCACGGTGATCCACCGCATGGTGCCGCGGCCCACGTCGTTGCGGATTTCGAAGCCCAGGGCGTCGCGGTAGAACGCCAGGGAGGCGTCCGGATCGGTGGCGGGAAGGAAGGTGGAAGAAATGTTGATGTCCATGGCAGTCATGCTAGTGACGGCTCACGCGCCGGCGCTTCTCGATTCCTGACCGGTCTGGTGACCTGCTTGGCCACGCAGGCCGGGATCCCCGCCGTCGACTCCGCTGCCCCCTGCTTGTAGACGCTCGGCGGCATGCCCACCAGTTCACTGAAGCGGGTGCTGAAGGTGCCCAGCGAGGAACAGCCGACGGCGAAGCACACCTCGGTGACGCTGAGGTCGCCTTTGCGGAGCAACGCCATGGCCCGTTCGATCCTGCGGGTCATGAGGTAGCTGTACGGGGATTCGCCGTAGGCCAGCTTGAAGCGGCGGCTGAAATGGCCGGCCGACATATGGACATCCCTGGCAAGGGATTCGACGTCCAGCGGCTGGGCATATTCGCGGTCCATCCGGTCTTTGACGCGCCTCAGCTGGGTGAGTTCACGGAGGTAGGGATCGGGTGCAGGACTGCTGGTCACAGCTTCGATCGTGCTACGCCGCGCGGGCCTTGTCCAGACGTGGGGAGTATCACGTATCGGCAGTAATTTGGGCGTCCGCGCGCGGGATATGATTATGCCGCCGGCCAGCGTAAGAGGTCCTCGCCCGAACAGGGCTCGAGTCAACGCAGAGCTGGATGATGCAGGTTCCCACGGAACGGCATCCGGCGAAACCCAACCTTGAACCACCTCTTGAGCCCTGCCCTGATACTGCGCAGGCACCACCTTGGAAGGACGCCATGGAACTGTTGTGGGAAATTGCCGGCTGGGCAGGCGCGGTTGCGATTCTCAGTGCATACCTGTCTGTTTCCATGGGGTGGCTGAAGGCCGGCAAGGGCTTCCAGACCGCCAACCTCTTTGGCTCTGTCGCCTTCATCATCAATGGAACCCTGCACGGCGCCTGGCCGTCAGTGGTCACCAATGTTGCCTGGTTCCTAATCTCTGCGGTGGCGCTGGTCCGCATGCGTTCGGAGGAAGCGGCCGCCGAGCCGGTTGAAGCCGCGCATGTCCAGTACCCGGGCGTTCCGGACTCCACCGGCCAGCTGGCCGTCGTTGAGGCGTTCACCGATGCCCTGCCCGTCGTCGGTTCCGCACCCGTCCTGGCGGATGGTCCGCGGCTGGCCGTCTAGGCCAACGACGGCGGTCCGCGCCGCAGGCGCCTTAGGGCTCCCGCCCAAAAGACCTATTGACAGGACAAACTGTCTCTCATACCTTGTTAGAGCGCTCCATTATCAGGAGTGGCCTTTCAAAGGAGAGAACCCCATGAGGCTTGGTGTCTACAACGCGATCCTGCATGACCGTCCACTGCCCGAGGCGCTGACGGTCATCGCCAACCTGGGCCTGACGGGAATCGAGATCAATACCGGCGGCTTCCTTCCCCCGGTGCACGTTCCCACCTTTGACCAGATCCTGGAAAGTGACGCGGCGCGTGATGACTACCTGGCGCTATTTGAAGGGACCGGCGTTTCCATTGCGGGCCTGAACTGCAACGGCAACCCGTTGCACCCCAATCCGGAGATCGGGGAGAAGCATGCCGGGGACATCCGCCGCTCCATCAGGCTGGCGCACCGGCTGGGCCAGACCCGCGTGGTCACCATGTCCGGTCTGCCCGGCGGCGAGCCCGGGGCGACCGTTCCCAACTGGATCGTCAACGCCTGGAACTCGGCCGCACTGGACGTCCTGGACTACCAGTGGGAGATTGCGGCGGAGTTCTGGAAAGAGATCGACCAGCTGGCGCGCGAGCTCGAGGTCAAGGTGGCCCTTGAACTGCACCCGCAGAACCTGGTGTTCAACACCGCCGACGTCCGGAAGCTGATCGGGCTCACGGGCGCCACGCATGTGGGTGTGGAACTGGACGCCAGCCACCTCTTCTGGCAGCAGATGGACCCGGTGGCAGTGGTCCGCGAACTGGGCCCCCTGGTATTCCAGGCTGCCGCGAAGGACGTCCGCATCAACAAAGAAAATGCCGAACTGTACGGGGTACTGGACAACAGCTTCCGCCGGCTGTCCCCGGACGAGAACCGTACCAACCTGGGCGGTGACGAATGGGCCAACGAATGGCCACGGAACTCCGCCTGGGACTTCGTGGCCCTGGGCCGCGGCCATGACACCGCCTACTGGACGGAGTTCCTGCGCGCCCTGCACGAAGTGGACCCGGAGATGCTGGTCAACATCGAGCACGAGGACGTTTCACTCGGCCGGATCGAGGGCCTTCAGGTAGCTGCGAAAGTCCTGCGTGACGCGGACGCGGCACTGCGGGAGTCGCTGGCCTCCACTTCAGCGTAGAAGGCCTGTTCTTCCCTGCGGTTACAGCAGGGGATGGCTTTGCGCGTCCGGATCGCCGGCGCGGACGGTGGCACGGTCCACGATGTCCTGGGCAACAGCGTAGACCTTGCGGTTTGTGTCCTGGCTCAGCTGGCTGATGAGCTCGTAGGCCTGGTCGGCGGTGACACCGGTGCGGCCCATCAGGACGCCCTTGGCCTGTTCAATGACCGCCCGGTTGAGCGCCGACGCCGCCACCGCCTCGGTGGCGAGCTGGTGCCGGTCCGTGTGGATTGACGTCGTGAGGTCCACCACCACGCCCCAGACTCCGATCGGGGTGTCTCCGTCCATGATGTAGTCGGCGGAGTAGAGCAGCTTGTGCTGGTGGTCCTTGCGGTCCCGGATGGACAGGTACATGGATGACGGTCCGCCCTGGGTGGACACATGGTCCCAGTAGGCCTGCACCCTTGGCCGGTCTTCGGGCTCGACGTGGGGAAGCACCATCTCCATGGTCGGGACCACCTCGCCCCGTTCGTACCCGTAGATGCGGTACAGCCCGTCCGACCAGCGGAAGACCCCGTCCGCGAAGTAGTACTCAACGAATCCGGTGGGGCAGTTGAGGAAATCCGTGTGCTGGACGTTACCCTGCGCGGAATCTGGGTGCCTGCTGCTTGGTTTCAATAAAGGGCCGTTCGACGTGCTGTAGCCCGGCTCCCCTGCGCCCGGGCCTGAAAACACCAGAATATAGCAGGGTTTAAACGGCCGTCCCGCTTTCGAACCCGTGGACCGGTGCCGGAATGGCCCACTTTGGGGCCACTAACGACGGCGGGACCCCGGCATTCCGGGGTCCCGCAGCTCAATGCCGGCCCAGGGTGGCGATCGCCTGCCGCACCACGGCCAGGTCCAGATCGCCAAGGCCCTGCGCCACCAGTTCCGCGTACAGGTCGACGCCGGCGGAAGCCATGGGTGTGGCGGTGCGGGCAGTTGCGGCGCTTTCCAGCACGAAGGACAGGTCCTTGTGCATGAACTTCGCCGGCCCTGTCGGCGTGTAATCCTTTGCCGCGAGCCGGGGGCCCACCACCTCCAGCACCCTGCTGGCGGCGAGGCCGCCGGACAGGACCTCAAAGAGGGCTTCCACATCCAGCCCGGAGCGTTCCGCAAGCTCGGCAGCCTCGGCGAGTGCCGCCGTCGTGGTTCCCACGATCAGTTGGTTGCACGCCTTGGCCAGCGAGCCGGCACCCAGGTCACCCAGCCGGCGGACGGAGGTCCCCATTGCCTCCAAAGCCGGGAGGGCCCGGCTGAAGTCTTCCGGGGAACCGCCGGCCATGATGGCGAGGGTTCCCCGCTGCGCGCCGACCGTGCCGCCGCTGACCGGGGCATCAAGCACCGAGGCGCTTCCGCCGCTGGCATCCGCAACGGCGAGCCCGAAGGCCCGCACCGCAACCGGCGACACGCTGCTCATCACCACAACGAGTGTTCCCGGTGCGGGCGGCGCCGCCCGCCACGCCTCCAGGAGCCCCGCCGCAGCCTCTTCAATGAAGGGGAGATCGGGGAGCATGAAGATGATGACGGGCTCGTCCCGAAGGTCCGCAACGTGGCTGGCGGCGTTCCCGCCCAGCGCCTCGAGATCGCGGACGGCGCCGGGGGAGCGGTTCCAGCCCGTGACGTTCCACCCTGCCGTGAGCAGGTTGGCGGCCATCGGCGCTCCCATCAGCCCCAGCCCGACGAACCCCGCACTTTTGGGCGCAGGGTCCGTGGGGGCGGCGTTGCCGATGGTCACTTGGCATCCTCCACGAGCACCAGGTCGCGGCCGTTGGTTTCCGGGGTGAAGAAGGTGGTGGCGAACGAGATAGCCGCCAGGACCAGCGAGTAGAGCGCGGGTACCAGCCAGGAGTGGTTGGTGGCCGCCAGCAGCGCGACGCCGATCATCGGGGCGAAGCCGCCGGCGAGCACGGCCGAAAGTTCACGGCTCAGGGCCACGCCGGTGAAGCGGTGCTGCGAGCCGAAGAGTTCCGGGAGCAGGGCGCACTGCGGGCCAAGCATGGACTGCACGCCCAGGGCGATGCCCACCACCATGACCACCCAGACCAGGGCCACGTTGCCGAGCGTCACCAGGTAGAACGCCGGCAGGGCGATGACGGCCTGGAAGAGCGCGCCGTAGCGGTACACGGGAACCCGGCCAAAGCGGTCGGACAGGGCGCCGAAGGCAACAACCAGCACCGCTGCGAAGCCCGCGGCGATCAGCAGGCCGGTGGGGCCGATGAACTTGTCGCCGGGGAAGACGCCGGCCGGCATGCTGATGAAGGACACCAGCAGCGCGGAGTAGATGGACGAGTTGCCGTTTTCCCCCATGCGGAGGCCAATGCCCACCAGCACGTTCTTCTTGGAGTGCTTCCAGATCTGGCCCACCGGGTTCTTGACCACGGCCTTGTGCTTCTCCAGTTCCTGGAAGACCGGGGTCTCCTTGAGTCGGAGGCGGATGAAGACGGCAATCGCGATCAGGATGATGCTGGCCAGGAACGGAACGCGCCAGAGCCAGCCCTGCAGGACCTGCTTGTCCGCCAGGGCCATCAGGGCAAAGGTGCCGGCGCCCAGGAGGGTGCCCAGCTGGATGCCCACGAACGGCAGCGAAGCGAAGAAACCACGACGGCGGCGCGGGGCCACCTCGGAGATGAGGGTGGTGGCACCTGCCTGCTCGGCGCCGGCGCCCAGGCCCTGGAGGATGCGCAGCGTCACCAGGAGCACCGCCCCCAGCATTCCCGCCTGGTCGAAGGTGGGCAGGAGGCCGATGGCGCAGCTGGAGAGGCCCATCAGGCCGATGGTCAGGATGAGCACCATCTTGCGGCCGAAGCGGTCGCCGATGTGGCCGAAGACCACGCCGCCGAAGGGCCGTGCCGCGAATCCGACGCCGTACGTGGCGAAGGAGGCGATAACGGCTCCGCTCTCGCCCAGCGGGGCGAAGAACAGTGGTCCGAAGATCAGGGCCGAGGCCAGGCCGTAGATGTAGAAGTCGTAGTACTCCAGGGCGGACCCTACGGAGCTGGCAAGTGTTGCCCTTCGCAGCTGGTCCGGATCGACGACGGCGCCGTCCGTGGTGGCCTGCGGTGAGTTAGTACGAGTTGTCACGAAAACTCCCTCTAATGCACTCCAGGCCCCCGTTGGCCTGGTGGGATAGCGGCAACACCTGTTGTGTCGATCACTATGCTGAACACAATACAGCAAGCTGAACAACTGGCAACAGTTTTTGGTTTTGAGTTACGGAAAGCCGCTGGGCCGGCCCGGGCCTAGCCCATCGGGTTGCCCAAGGAGTGGGCCAGTTCCTGCAGTTCCTTGACCATTTGGGAGCCCTGCTCCGGCGTGTAAGTGGCCTTGAGGGCTGTCACGGACAGGCCCAGGCTGGGACCGTGGGCGCCGCGGGTGGGGACGGAGACGGCGAGGCACACCACGCCGGTGGTGGATTCCTCGTCCTCGAAGGCAAAGCCCTGCTCGCGGATCTCCTTCAGCTGCGCCTTCAGTTCCGCGCCGGTGCGCAGGGATTTGGGGGTGAGCACCGGCAGTTCGGCGTCATCCGGGAACATTTCCTCCAGGTCATGGTCACGCAGCCGCGCGATCAGGGCCTTGCCCACGGCGCACAGGGACACCGGCATCTTGTCGCCGATGTTGGACGTGAGCCGCACGGCGGGGTGGCCCTCATACCGGGCCAGGTAAATGACGTTGGTGCCATCCAGCATGGCGATCCGCACCGTTTCGCGGGACAGGACGGAGGCCTGCTCGCAGTAGCGGTAGAACTCCTGCACCTCATCCATCCGGCCGAGATACGCGGCGCCCAGTTCCACCAGCTTGCGGCCCAGCGTGAACTCCGAGCCCTGCCGGCTGATCAGGCGGGCCTCCTCCAGCGCCAGCAGGAGGTTGGAGGTGGAGGACTTGGGGATTCCCACTTCGCGCGAGAGGTCACTCAGGGTGAGGCGGCCGGTGGCCGAGGCGGCAAGGGCATCCAGGACGGCTGCTGCCCGGGTGACGGCCGGCGCCGGCGAGGTGGCTCCCGCTTTGTCGGATGAAGCGGGGATGTGGGAATCGGCCATGATTCTCCTTAGGTCGCCAGGGCAGACTGCGGTTCCGTTCAGTCAACTGAACGCAATCCATCATAAGGGCCGCGGCGGTTCACGGCGCCGTCAGGCCACCGGGCTGCCCAGGGTCCCGATGCCCTCCACTGCGATCTCCACCCGGTCCCCGGGCTCGACGGGTACCACTGTGGCGGGCGCTCCGGTCATCACCACGTCGCCGGGTTCCAGGGTCAGCCATGAAGTGACGTAAACGAGGCAGTCCACCACCGTGGAGGGGAGGTTGAAGGTCCCGGAGCTGGCCTTGGCTGTCCCGTTGACGTAAACGTCGATGGCCACCTTTTCGGGATCCGGGAGTCCGGTTTCTATCCAGGGGCCCAAGGGTGTGTAGTTGACGCCGGCCTTGCCCTGGAAGTTCCGCTCATCCACCGCGTTCTGGTCCACGTTGGTGACGTCGTTGACGCAGGTGTAGCCCAGGACATGGTCCAGGGCGTCCTCCGCGGTCAGGCTGGCGGCTGTCCTGCCGATCACGACGGCGAGTTCACCCTCGGCATTGACCGTGCCTTTGCCGCGGACCGCGGTGATGGTGTCGCCGGGTCCGGCGACGGTGTGGACGGACTTGTGCCACGCCTGGATGGGCAGTGGGTGGGCATTCAGGGTCCGGTTGTGGCCAATGCCCAGGACGACGGCGGGCGTCACCGGGGCGAGGAATGTTGCCTCGCTGTGGGTGGTGGTGCCGCCGGTGTAACGGAGGGTTTCCTCAAAGGGGTCGATGATGTGGTGCCAGGTGCCGTCGCTTTCAACGGCGTGCTGCGGGCCTGCTGCTGTCTGGATTCTGGCGATGCGCACTTCTCTGCCTGTCCTAGTAGAAGTGGACCGTGTCCACGAGGTGGGGGAGGTCGCCGCCGTCGAGGAACGTCCGGAGGTTGCTGCAGAACCGTTCGGTGATGAGGCGGTTCTCGGCGGCGCTGAGGGCTGAGGTGTGCGGCGAGACCATGACCTTGGGATGGTTCCACAGGGGGCTGTCCTGGGGCAGTGGTTCCACGGCGAAGACGTCAAGGCAGGCGTAGCCCACCTGGCCGTTGTCCAGGGCCTCCAGCAGCGCCTCCTCGTCCACCACGGTTCCGCGGCCCACGTTGACGAAGGTGGTCCCGGGCTTCATGGCGGCGAACAGGTCCCGGTTGAACAGCTTTTCCGTGTAGGCGGTGCCGGGCAGGGTGTTGACGACGGCGTCTGCCGTGGCCAGGAGGGCGGGAAGCCCGGCGTTGTCCACCACCTGGTCGATTCCGTCGATGGGCTCCACGGTCCGCTTGGTGCCGCTGACCTTCATCCCCAGTGCCCGTGCGATCCGGGCGGTTTCCAGTCCGATTTCGCCGAGGCCGCTGATGACCAGGTTGGATCCATTGACCAGCCGGGTGGGGACCCGGAGGCTGGGCCAGGCCTTTGCAGCCTGGTCCTGGGCAAGTTCGGCGCTGCGCTTGAAGCCGTTGAGGATTCCCATCGCTGCGAACTCTGCGAGGGGCAGGGCGTGGACCCCGGCGGAGGTGGTGATCTTGAACTTCTGCAGGACGTCCTGGCTCAGGCCCGACGCCTTGACCGCTCCGCCCGCCCCGGCCGCCATCGCGTGGACCCACTCCAGCCTTGGGTTTTCCCGGGCGATGCGCGCCAGGCCGTCAGGACTCTCGTTGGGAAAGCCGTACAGCACGTCGGCACTGTTGAGCATTGCCCAGTAGCGCTCTTCCTGTTCAGCCGTCCGTTGGAAGGCCGGATCCCCTGCGTGGTCGGCCGGGAAGCGCTCCGGCGGCAGGAGGCCGGGCTCGTAAAGGACAGTGACGGCGGGGTCAACGGCGCGGATCTGGTCCACAAGCTCTGCTTCGAGCGGGACAGCGATGGCCACGGTCTTGGTGGAAGTCATGCGTACAGCATACTGGGTGATGTTCGAAATATTGAACACCTGGCGACACATGGTTCTTTTACTGCGATTAGTTTTTCAACGAATGACATTAGCCTGCTCCCCCGACGCTTCCTGGCTGATTCTTGGAAGTCGTCGGGTTTGCCTGCAGTCAGGTGGGTCCGCGAGGTCACTGTCACAACGTCTTAGGGAGCACGTTTTGGATTCGAAGGACCATGAAGACAGGCTTGTCATGCTGGGGGTCAACGGCGGACCTGTCATCGCGCCCGGCGAGGCCCAGCCGGCCCTCGCGCTTGTAGTCAACAATGCTGTCTACCTGGTGGACTGTGGGCTGGACAGTGCACGGCAGCTGGTCCACTCGGGGCTCGGCTTCGGCCCGGTCCGGAGCGTCTTTATTACCCACCATCACTTCGACCACACTTCAGGGCTGCCGGCGCTGCTGCTGCACGGATGGACGGCCCGCCCGCCGCTGTCGTTCCTTGACCTGTGGGGACCGCCCGGGACCAAAGCCAAGGCAAGGAACCTCCTGGCCGGCTTCGAGGACGACATCTCCCTGTACCAGGCGGGTGGCGGTTTTGGCCCGTTTCCGGCGGTCGAAGGCCACGACATCGAACTGCCTGCGGATGGCACCATCACTCCCGTCATGGAGGATGAGAACGTGGTGGTGGCCGCAACCAGGGTGTTCCACGGCCCGGAAGTGGCGGACTCCTATGCGTACCGGTTCACCATTAAACGCACGGGCAAGGTGGTGGTCTTTTCCGGCGACACTGCCGCCCATGACGCAAACCTGATTGCCCTCGCCAAGGACTGCGACGTTCTGGTCCACGAGACACAGGACAACTCCGCGGTTGAGAGAATCGCTGCCGGTCTTCCCGGGCCGCAGGCCGCCGAATTGACCAAGCACTTGTTCGAAGCGCATTCCAGCGTCCTTGAACTGCCGGCCATAGCCGCAGCTGCAGGGGCGGGGAAGCTCGTCCTGAGCCATTACACCCCCACCGTTCAGCCTCCGGAGGTGTGGCTGGCCATGGTGCTGCCTGCGGCCGAAAAAGCGGGATACACGGGAGAAATTGTCGCTCCCGCGGCTTTGGACGTAATTCCCCTGTGACCTGCTGGTTTACCGGAACCCGGAGGTATTTGACCCGGATAGGTTGAGTACGTCCTTCAGCATCGCCAGTGCCGCCCCCTTCGGGCTGGAGCGGCCGCCCTGGACGGTGATGTCCCCGGCGTCCGGGCACCTGAAGACCATGGCCTTTTCCGGTCCAGCAATGGCGAAAAGCGGGTCTCCCGGCGCCACGGCTTCCAAGCGGACTGTGACGATCATGGGCCGCTCCAGGGAGGCGGACGCCACGGCGCGTAAACGCAAGCCTTGCCCGGAGGCCTCCAGCGCCCTGGCGGCTGTGGAGGAGTCGATGGGCTCCGTCCCCACCGCAATGGTGGACACGTCCCAGTTCCAGAGAAGCCCGGCGATAAGCCGCACCTTCGTGGCCGCATCCTTCCCGGACAGGTCCGCGGAAGGGTCTGCCTCCGCGATGCCGCGGACCTGCGCCTCCAGGACCGCGGACTCCAGCCCGGCACCGCGGGACAGCTCATCCAAAACAAACGTGGACGTGCCGTTGGGGCAGGCCCGGACAGCGTTGCAGCCCATGCCCCGCAGCGCGACGCGGGCCATGTCCGCCGTGGGAAGCGCGGCGCCGGTGGCCCCGGAGATGCGGATGCGGCTCCCGCCCTCGACCGCGGCATGCTCAAGGTGCCGCCAGTGGCTGAGGATGTGGCTTTTGGTTGCTGTCACCACATCCACACCACTCCGGAGCGCTGCTGCCGCCTCCTCCAAGGCGCGCGCATGGGCCTCCGGCGACGATGGCAGGGCCTGGACCAGGACAGTGGCGGCGGCCCGGGACAGCGTTTCCTCAATCGGACCGATTGGCACCCACAAAGAACGGGCAGGCACTGCGGAACCGGGCGCGAGGAAGGCTTCCGCCCCGTGACCCCGGACGGCAGCGATGTGCAACAGGGAATCCTGCTCCAGGACAGCCCCGGCAAAGGCGCGGCCCACGGCACCGAAGCCGGACAGGACCAGCCGCACGGGTTCCACCAACGGCCCCTACTTCTTCGTCATCCTGTACCGCTCAATCTGCCGCAGCCGCCGCAGGAGGCTGTCGCGCCGCGGGTGGGGGACGGCGTCGGGATCTTCCGCGGTGAGGTCGATGTGCTTGGTGCCGTACTGCCAGAGGAGGAGGTCATCCAGGAGCCGGTCCGGGCCGGGGGAGTAGCGGTGGTCCAGGGCTTTGCGGACTTCCGTGATCTGGTTGGCGCTGAGCAGTGCGGCCAGTTGCATGGTCTGGTTGAGCCCGTGCGCGGCGAGGAGCTCGGCCGCCCAGCCCCAGTCGTCGTCTACCTTGCGGTCCACGTGCGGGAGCAGGGTCCGCCAGACGTCCCGGATGCGGTTGGGCGTCAGCGGCGCCGCGCCCTCGCCGTCCATGTCCCAGTAGCCGCGGACCTCCTCGTAGCTTTCGTGAAGGTCGGAGAACGCCGTTTCCACGGTTTCCAGCATGGCGGCGGTGGCGGTGAACTGCCGGTCGAAGTGCGGCGTCCAGGCGCGCGGGTCCTCGGCCTTGAACCGGATATCGTGCTCAATCTCGCTCCACGCGTGCGCGAAAATGGTGCGGATCTGGCACTCGAAAAAGTAGCTGCCGTTGGGCTGCAGGTCCGGGTTGAAGACCTGCTGGTACTCCTTGACGGCTTCGTTCTGGATGGTGCGCAGGATCAGGTGCCGGCTGGAATACCCGTAGGTGCCGGACTCGATGGAGCCGATGTCCTTTTCCCGGTCGCCGCGGCAGTCGAAAAGCTGCCGCTGGCGCTTGATGATGTTGGCCACCTCGGCGTTCTCCGCCGGCAGCTTGGTGATCACCCGGATGCCCACCATGTCATTCAGCGTGCGGAACGGGTCCGGAAATTTCAGGAGCCTCCGCCCACCCGGCTCCAGCGGCTCCTCGGTGCGCGAGATCTTTTCCTTGAAGGATTCCACGGTCTTGGTGCGGCCGGTAACGAACAGCGGCGTGACCTCGCTGTCCTTCAGCATGTCCCGCAAAACCAGCAGGACATCACGGGTAACCAGCTTCAGGGCAGGCCGGACGCGCTCATAGATTTCCACGTTGTGCTGCACCGACTCACGCAGCGGTGCGTCCAGACTTTCCCAGTTACTCGGCATGGTCCCAGCTTACGGCCGGGGTCCGACAGGAAGCCTACGTTGCGGCGGCCGACGTGGAGCCGCGCACCACCAGCGAGGTCTCCAGGGTGACGCCACCGGACCCCAGCGACTTCCCCTCCATGAGCCCGCGCAGCTGCTCCCCGGCCTTCTGGCCCAGGGCCGTGGCAGGCAGGTGCACGCTGGTCAGGCCCGGATTGCTGGTGGCCGAATAGGGCAGGTCGTCGAACCCGGCCACGGCCAGCTCCCCGGGAATCCGGATCCCTGCGACGCGCGCTTCCTGCAGCACCCCGTACGCGTGGGTGTCGGTGGCGCAGGCGACGGCGGTTACTCCCGCGCGCTGCCAGTCCGGCCACGCTTCGGCGAACGCGCCCGCCGCGGCACCGACGTCGATGGTGGTGCTGATAATGCGTTCGGGGCTGACGGTGATGCCGCGCGAGGCGGCCTCCTCCAGGAACGCCGCGCGCCGGACCGCAAAGGTCTCGGTGCCGGTCACGCTGTCCACATAGGCAGCTTCCCTGTGCCCGGCGCCGGCCAGGTGCGCCGCCAGCTGGCGTGCCCCGCTGGCCACATCAAGGTTCACGGAGGGCGCGTAGGACTCCAGCCCCGGCGCATCAAGCAGGACAAGGGGCGACGGCGATGCGAGGTCTTCGAGGAACCCCGCGTTGGGTGCGTCCACCAGCAGCCCCGCCGGCCGCAGGGACATCAGGCGCCGGACGTCGTCGGCCTCCGGAAATTCGCCGGCCTCGGTGACGGACAGCAGCAGCTGGTACTGCGGGCCCAGCGATTCCCGCACCCCGGCGATCACCTTGGCGAAGAACGGGTTGGAGATGTCCGGCGCCACCAGGATCACAATCGAGCTGACGCCCTTGGCCAGGGAACTGCCGATCCCGTCCACCACGTATCCCAGCTCCGCAATGGCCTCCCGCACCCGGGAAATGTTGTCCTCGGCCACGCGCCCGGCGGTCTTGCCATTGGCCACCAGCGACACCGTGGCCACCGAAACGCCGGCCCGCGCAGCGACCATCGCCGCCGTCACCCGCCGCGGCCGTGGCCGTTGCTGCTGCACCTGTTCCCCGGAATCCATACTTTGATCGTAGTAGTCCCCGCCTCGCACGGATTGCGGGCCCTGCAGGCCTCCACGGCCACGCCGACCAGCTTCCTTGTCCCCTATGGCATCAAGCGTTTGACGTGCGGCAATGCCCCCCATCACGTTAAGCGCTTGACGTGGACCACAAAACCCTGCCATGATCACTCGCGGAATACTCAAGACCCCTGCCCGCAAGGCAGGCCCCAATGACGTGGAGCACCATCGTGGAACCTAATCCCCAAGAGAATCAGTCCCGGACGGGTTCAACAGAACCCCGGAAGATCATCCTGGACTGCGACCCCGGCCACGATGACGCCGTGGCCCTGCTGCTGGCGCACGGCAACCCCAACATCGAACTGCTTGCCGTCACCACGGTGGTGGGCAACCAGACCCTCGAAAAAGTCACCCGCAACGCCCTGGCCGTGGGCACCATCGCCGGCATTACCGGCGTCCCCTTCGCCGCCGGCTGCCCCCGCCCGCTGGTCCGCAGCATCGAAACCGCACCGGACATCCACGGCGAGTCCGGCATGGACGGCCCCGCCCTGCCCCAGTCCACCATCGAACTGGACCCCCGCCACGCCGTCGACCTCATCATCGACACCGTCATGGCGCACGAGCCCGGCAGCGTCACCCTGGTCCCCACCGCCGGCCTGACCAACATCGCCCTGGCCGCCCGCAAGGAACCGCGCATCGTGGAACGCGTCAAGGAAGTGGTCCTCATGGGCGGCGGCTACCACGTGGGCAACTGGAGCGCCGTGGCCGAGTTCAACATCATCATCGACCCCGAGGCCGCCCACATCGTCTTCAACGAAAAGTGGCCCGTGGTCATGGTGGGCCTGGACCTCACCCACCAGGCGCTGGCCACCCCGGAGGTGGTGGGGAAAATCGCCGCCATCGGCACCGGGCCCGCCAAGTTCGTCACCGAACTGATGGACTTCTTTGCCCACACCTACAAGGACGCGCAGGGCTTCGACTACCCGCCGGTCCACGATCCCTGCGCCGTCGCGTACGTCATCGACCCCAGCATCGTCAGCACCCGCAAGGTCCCCGTGAACATCGAACTCCAGGGCACGCTGACCCTGGGCATGACCGTCGCGGACTTCCGCGCCCCGGCCCCCGCCGACTGCCACACCAGCGTGGCCGTGGACCTGGACCACGCACGGTTCTGGGACCTGGTCACCGACGCGCTGGTCCGCATCGGCGAGCCGGCCGGCGTCGTACGCCCGGAAAGTGCCCAGCTCACCGCCGGAGGCGTCAAGTAGATGGCCACCGCAACCATGACTGAAACCAAGACCGGCCGCGGCAACATCGCCGCCCTCATGACCGCCCTGCTGGCCGCCTGCGTGGCGTTCCAGCTCAACGCCTCCATGCTCAGCCCCGCCCTGGTGACCATGGGCCAGGAACTCATGGCGGACCAGGCCCTGATCGGGCTCTCCCAGACCTGGTTCTTCACCGCCGCGGCCCTGTTCTCCCTGTTCCTGCCGCGCCTGAGCGACATCATCGGACGCAAGAAGGTCCTCGTGGGCATGATGCTGCTCATGGCCGTGGGCTCCGTTATCGCCGCGCTGGCCCCGGACATCACCTGGCTCTTCGTGGGCCGGATCATCCAGGGCGTCAGCGGCCCCACCGTCCCGCTCTGCCTGATCATGCTGCGCTCCGCCGTCAGCAACCCGCGCAAGTACGGCACCCTCATGGGCCTCATCACCGCAGTCAACGGCGGGGTGGCCGGCGTGGACTCCTTCGTGGGCGGCTACTTCGCTGAGCACTTCGGGTTCCGCAGCATCTTCTGGCTGATGGTGGTCCTGGCACTCGCGGCCACCGCCCTCATCATGTTCCTCGCCACCGAGAGCAAGCCCGGCGCCGGCACCCGGATGGACTGGCGCGGCGTGTTCTTCATCGTCGTCGCCGTGGGCGCCCTGCTCACCGCGCTCAACGAGGCCGCCAAGCTTGTGGCCGGCTTCGACTCCGGCACGCTGATGCTGAGCCTGGCGCTGGTGCTGGTCTCCGCCGTCGCGTTCTTCGCCTTCTGGCGCACCGAACAGCGCGCCGCCCAGCCGATGGTGGAAACGGTGCACCTGCGCCAGCGCGCCACCTGGGCCCCGCTGCTCACCACCACCCTGACCATGACCGGCATCTTCGCGGTGATCAACGGCATCGTGCCCGCCTACGTCCAGGCCGCGGACCCCGGCTTCGGGGTGGGTCCCACCGAAATGTCGCTGATCATCCTCACCCCCTACGCCCTGCTGGGCTGGCTGGTGGGCCCGCTCAGCGGACGCCTCGCCCCGGTCCTTGGGTACACCAAGGTGCTGCGGATCGGGCTGCTGGGCAGCATCGCGGCGCTCGCCGTCATCGCCTTCCTGGGCCTGCACAGCCTGCCCATGATGATTGCCGGAACGGTCTTGCTGGGCATCATGTACGCCGGTACGGTCAACATCATGCTCAACGGACTCGGCGTCGTCCTCTCGCCCGCCGGCAACCCCGGCTTCCTCCCCGGCATGAACGCCGGCGCCTTCAACCTGGGCGCGGGACTGAGCTTCCTCATCCTGCCCGCCGTCCTGGTGGCGACGTCCGCACTCGGCGACGCGACGGCGTCGTACCTGACCGTCGTGGTGGTCGGCCTGGCGCTGACCGTGGCAGCGTTCGCGGCGTCGCTGCTGATCCCCAAGCCGGTTGAGGCCGAGGTGGCCGCATGAGTGCTGCCGCTGCCGCTTCAGGCCGGATCGTCGTCGTCGGCTCCCTGAACGCCGACCTCACCATTTACTGTGAGCGGCTTCCGCAGCCCGGCGAAACGGTCCAGGGCAACGGGTTCGCCGTGAATCCCGGCGGCAAGAGCGCCAACCAGGCCGTGGCCGCAGCCCGGCTGGGCGGGCACGTCAGCCTGGTGGGCGCCGTGGGGGAGGACGCCAACGGCAACATGCTCGAGGCTTCCGTGGCCGGGGCAGGCGTGGACGTCAGCCATGTGCGCACGTCCCGTGAGCCCACGGGTGTTGCCGTGATCGCCGTGGACGCCCGCGGCGAGAACAACATCATCATCTCGGCCGGCGCCAACGGCACCCTGTCCCCGGCGGACGTGGCCGGAGCCGCGGACGTCCTGGAGGGCGCCGCCGTGGTGAGCCTCTGCCTGGAAGTCAGCATGGAGACGGTGCTGGCCGCCGCGCAGGCAGGGCACGACGCCGGCGCAACAGTTTTGCTCAACCTGTCGCCGTATGCAGAGATCCCGTCAGCCCTGGCCGGGTTGGCAGACGTCCTGCTGGTGAATGCGCACGAGGCCGCGCTGTTTTTGGCTTCTGACATTCCAGGGGCCGATGCTGTTGGCTCTGACTGGGACGCGGTGCGCGAACGTTTCGCACGCCACGGGATCCAGCAGGTCCTGGTGACGCTGGGTTCCCAGGGGTCCGTGGTGCTGGACTCGCTCGCTGCACCCGGCGCCCGGGTGACCCGCGTCCAGCCCACCACGGTGGACGCCGTGGACACGACCGGTGCCGGGGACGCTTTCACCGGTGCCGTTGCGGTCCGGCTGGCGGCGGGCGATGCGCTCGCGGAAGCCGCCGCATTCGCCTCCGTTGCCGCGGCGCTGGCCACCACCCGCAAGGGGACGCAGGCGGCGTATCCGGAAGCGGCCGACGTCGAACGCCGCCTCGGTACGGCCTAAACCCCGTCGATTGCTCCGTACTTGTCGTTTTCGCGCCCCAAAACGGCGTTTACGGAGCAATCGATTCCGGAAGGGTGAGGCCGGTGTGCTCCGCGAGCCGGGACAGCAGGGCGTCCTGGAACCGCGGATCAACGGCGGCCGGGTGCGGGGCCTGCAGGTGCTGGTGGTACCAGTAGCCCCCGCCGGCCAGGGCGGCCGGATCATCACTGGTGGCCAGCCATTCCTGGGTGCGGTGGCCCAGTTCCAGGCTGTCCGGGGCAGACCGCCCGCCCATCCGGGTGGGCACCCAGCCGGGATCCACCGCGTTGCTGGCGACGCCCGGCACCAGCCTGGCCACGGCTGCCGACAGCGCAGTGACGTGCAGCTTGGTGGTGGAGTAGGAGGCCGTCGTCGTGCGTCCTGCCCAGTCCATGCCGTCCAGGCCGGTGTCGCCGCCGCGGTGCATCCCGCTGCTCAGGTAGATGAGCCGGCGGGGGCCGGGAATGAGGGCGGTGAGCACGTACGGTGCCACCACGTTCACCGGAAGCAGCGCCGCGCCGCTCAGGACGCCGGCATTGTGGATGACAACGTCGATGCCGCCGATTCCGTTGACGTCCTCCGCGATTTTCCGGACGTCCGCCAGGATGGCCAGGTCCCCGACAACACTCTGCGCCCCGCGGTCCAGCAGGTGCTGGACTGCGGGGATCCGCTTCAGGGACCGCGCGTGCACGATCACCTCGTGGCCGTCCCGCAACAGCGTGTCCGCCGCCGCGAGGCCAAGTCCGTCGGTGGATCCGGTGATGAAGATGCGTGCCATGTCCGGCCCTTCTTTCGCTCGTCGTCGCCCTGCCGCTACCGCCTGGTGCTGCCGGATGCCACGCGGACCGCCTCTTCGGAGAAGACCTGGTCTACGGCGCCCGGAGCAAAGATCTTCCGCATGACCAGGGTAGCGAGCCCCGAACAGGCAGCCTGGTCCTCCGGATGCCCTGTTTCCACCACCAGGCCCTCGCCGATGCGGTCCACCACATCGGCGAGAACGCGCTCTCCCACCTGCGCTGCGAAAAAGTCCAGGGAACCCAGGTCGCCGCCCAGGACCAGCCGGTCCGGGTTGAGCGTTGTGACGGTGGCGGCCAGGGCGCTGCCCAGCACCTCCGCTGCCGACTCAACGGCGCCGAGCACGGCCGGGTCGCCGGCCCCGGCGGCGGCGCGGATGTCAGCCATATTCCTGAAGCCCCGGCCGCTGAGCTTTTCGCTGAGTGCCCTGCCGGAACTGTAGGCGGCGAGGCAGCCGCGGCGGCCGCACCGGCAGAGCGGGCCGTCCGGGGTCATGCGGATATGCCCGATGTCCCCCGCCGCGCCGTGGGCGCCCCGCAGGATGGAGCCTTCCACCACAATGCCGCAGCCAATGCCGGTGCCCACTTTCACGTAGACCACGGTTTCGGCATCGCTCCTGCGCTCACCCAGGCCGGCCGCCCTGGCATCATTTTCGACGACGAGGGGCAGGTCCCAGGATGCGGTGACCGCTTGCACCACGGAGTCGTCTGCCCAGCCGGGGAGGGTGGTGGGGTGCCGGACGTGCCCGGTGTCAGCCTCCACGGGGGCCGGAAGGCTGACACCGATGCCGAGCAGGGTCTCGTTCTTTCCCTGGGCCAGCAGCTCCTGCCCTTCCCGGATCAACGGACCCAGCACGGACTCGGCGGGAGCGCTGACATCGAGGGTCTTCGTGAAGGAGCGCAGCTGCCGGCCGGTGGTGTCGGCGATGCTTACCGTTCCGTGGGTCTGGCCCAAGGTGATGGCGAGGACCACCCTGCCCCGGTCTTCGAACCGGATCTTCCGCGACGGGCGGCCCCCGGTGGACCCCAGCGGTTCGGCTTCGTAAATGTAGCCCCGCCGCGTCAGGGTATCCAGCCGTTCATACAGGGTGGCACGCGACATCCCGGTGGTGGAAAGGAGCTGCTGCCGCGACAGCCCATCCGCGGCGCGGATCAGCTCCAGCAGGTGTCCGTGCGACGTCGCCCCAACCAGTCCCGCAGGCACTCTTTCAACCGTCACTCCGGCCCCCTTTCCCGGTTTCCCAGCCTACTTCCCCGGACGGTTCTCCTGGGCCGGCCCCACCCACTCAAGCGCCGCAGCCGCGGTCCAGGCCTGTGCGAGGCTTCCCAGGGGCTCGCCGGTGAAAGGCTCGTAGTACTCGCCGAACTGCAGGTCGGAAAGCTGTTCAAGGGACGCCGACCTGAGCGCGTCGACCAGGGCGGTCTCGCCGTCGCGGGCACAGGCCCAGCCAAGCAGCAGGTTGAGGAAAGGCCACACCGGTCCGCGCCAGTACGTCCGCGGCCGGAAGGCCTCACTGGCCGGAGAGGTGGAGGGCGGCAGGGCGAACCGAAGGCCTGGGAACCCCATCCACCGCGGTCCGAGCAGGAGCTCCCGCTGGGCTGCGAGAAGGGCGGGGTCGCCGCCGGCGACGAGGGGAGCGAAGCCCGAGACAGTTTCGGTGCCGATCCACTCCCGGGCCAGTACATCGTAATCGCGCGCCAGCCCTGTGGCCGGGTCCACGGTTGAGGCAACGCCCTCCCGGAAGCGGGTGGCCATGTTTCTGAGTTCTTCGGCGTCCTGGTCCCGGCCGATTTCCGCAGCAAGTCCTGCGAGTACGTCGCTGGAGGCCGCCATGATGGCGGAAAAGAAGACGTCGCGGACACGGAAATCCACGGCGTCCTGCACGGCGGCATCATCGAACCTCACCTCCGCCATTTGCTGCACCAGCCACAGGTACTTGGTGTATTCGGCGTCGTCGGGCCGTTCGCTGGCGTCCGCGACGTGCAGGACGTCGCGGCGGGTGAAGGGCGGCACGGTTCCCGGCACGATCCGCGAGTAGGGGCCGTCCCAGCGGGGGGAGTTATCGAACCCCGACTCCCAGCCGTGGTGGATTTCAACAAGTCCCACGCCGTCGGGGTCCCGGACGGTGGCCAGCCACCGGTGCCACGCCAGCCAGCCGTCAAAAGATTCGGCCAGGAACGCCTCGGCCACCTCCTGGTCCGCGCTGCCGTTCTCCCGTCCGCGGTCCACGATGTGGCGCAGGGCGATGGCGTGGACCGGCGGTTGGCAGATGCCGCTGCTTTTGATGCCTTCCGGCAGCGCCGCGGCGTCCGCCGTTCCCCACCGGTCGAAGCCCGGGAAGTAGCCGGTGTGGTTGTCACTGAAGACGATGTGCGGAATCATCCCCGTGGACCACTGCGCTTTGAGGAGGCTGCGCAGCTCCGTCACGGCACGCGGAACGCTCGTCCGGGCCAGGCCGATGGCAACGAACGCCGCGTCCCAGCTCCACATATGGGGGTACAGGTTGGGGGCGGCACTGGTCATGGTGCCCAGGTCATTGACCTTCAACACTTCAATGGCGGCTGAGCGCAGTTCTTCCATGGACAGGGAATGGGTCAGGTTCATGAGGCCTCCAGTGCCATTGACGTTTCGCGGTCATAGACGCGCATGGTGTTCGGGGCGAAGCCCAGCCAGATGGTCTGGTGGGGTGCCGTCTTGAAGGTGGGGGGTGCCTGCACCTTGAGGGTGTGTCCGTCGACCTCAACGGTGAGCAGGATGGTGGATCCCATCGGCTCCACCACCAGGACCGTAGCGGCCACATCGCCGGAAGACCGGGTGCTGCTTACCGTCACGTTTTCGGCGCGGACCCCAAGGAGGACGTCCTTGCCCGCGAAGGAACGCAGGATGGACGGGGCAATGAGCCGCTGTTCACCCAGCACCAGCGTGCCGCCGTCGTGGCTGACTGCTGCGTCCAGGAAGTTCATCGGCGGGGAACCGATGAAGCCGCCCACGAACCGGTCGGCGGGTGCGTCGTAGACGTCCAGCGGGTCACCCAGCTGCGCGATCCGGCCCTTCCGCATCACCGCGACCTGGTCTCCGAGGGAAAGTGCCTCGCTTTGGTCGTGCGTGACGTAGACCGTGGTGGTCCCGAGGTCCTGGACGATCTTCTTGAGCTCGGACCGGAAGGTCAGGCGCAGCAGGGCGTCGAGGTTGGACAGCGGTTCATCCATCAGCAGGACGTCGGCGTCCATGACGATTGCACGCGCCACGGCGACCCGCTGCCGCTGGCCACCCGAGAGGTTGGCCGGCAGCCGGTCCAGGTAGGGGCCCAGTTGGAGGAGATCTGCTGCCCACTGGACCTTGCGTTCGATCTCGTCGGCAGGAACCTTCGCCATCCGCAGCCCAAATCCGATGTTGTACCGGACCTTCCGGTGCGGGAACACGGCATACGACTGGAACACCATGGACAGGTTGCGTTTGTTGGGCGGCAGGTAGGTGACGTCGCGGCCGCCGATGGAGATGGAGCCGGAGTCCGGCAGTTCAAGTCCGGCGATCATCCGGAGCAGGGTGGTCTTTCCGCAGCCGGAAGGGCCAAGGAGGACGGTGAATTCACCGTCCGGGATGGACAGGGACACGTCATCCGTCGCGCGTTCGGATCCGCCCGGATAGGTCTTGACGAGGTTGGAGATTTGGATGTCAGCCACGATCGGCTCCTTCAAAAGAATGGTGGTGAGCGGGGGAGGGGCCTAGCGGATGGTTGAGCCCCACATGTTGGTGAGGTACCGGCGCATCAGGGCGATGAAGATGATGGACGGGATGACCAGGGCAAAGCCCCCGGCGAACCTGTAGGCCAGCGGTGAGTCTGACAGCGAGCTGAGGACCTGCGCGGGCAGGGTGCGGTGGTCGAGGGTGAGGATTGACGCGCCCAGCACTTCATTCCAGGACATGACGAACGTGAAGATCGACGCCGCGGCGAGGCCCGGCAGTGCCATGGGCAGCACCACCCTGCCAAACGCCCCCAGCGGTGAGCAACCAAACAGGCGGGCAGCTTCCTCAACATCAACGGGGACGCTGAGGAACACGCTGGCCGAGATCAGGATGGTGGTGGGCAGCGCCAACGCCGTGTGGAGCAGGATGACGGCGTAGGTCGTGTCGTAGATGTCCACGGTGAGGAAGAGCCGGGCCAGGGGGACGGACAGCACCACGATGGGCAGGGCGCGGGTGAACAGCAGGAACAGCTGGTAGGGGTCCTTGCCGGGGAAAGTGAACCTGGCCAGCGCGTACCCTGCAGGGACTCCGATCAGTGCCGACAGCAGGAGTGTGCCGGCGCCAACAATCAGCGAGTTGCCCAGGGCTCCGAAGATTCCCGTGGAGCCGAGGAAAGCGTTGAGCGTGTCCACGGAAAGGTTTGTGGGAAGGAGCGACAACGGAAACTCGTTGAACGATTCCCGGGTGGAAAGCGCCGCAAGCGAGATCAGGTAGATGGGAATCAGCATGAAAAGCGAGACGGCGATGCATGCGGTCTGCAGCAGGATCCGGTTCCGCCTTCTCCGGGCGATGGGGGTGGTGTCCACAGTGGTGCTCATCGGAGCCCTCCCTGGTTCTTGTCGCGGAGGGCCCGCAGGTAGAAGATCGATGTCAGCATGGACACGACGAGGATGACGAGTGCCAGCGCCGCAGCGACGTTGGGGTTCTGCAGCCCGGTGTACCAGCGGTAGGTTTCACCCACCACCAGGGGAAAGTTCTGGCCCGTGAGCGCCTGCGCCACCGCGAAGGTCTGGAACGCAAGGATGGTCCGCAGGATCAGTGCCACCTGGAGGCTCGGCTTCAGCAGCGGCAATGTGACGTGCCGCAGGCGCTGCCAGAATGTGGCGCCGAAGACCTGCGCGGCCTCGTCGTAGTCCTTGGGGATGCCCTGCAGCCCCGCCACCACGATGATGAGCACCAGGGAGGTTGCGCGCCAAAGTTCGGCGATCAGGACGCAGATGAACATGCTGGTCTGGTTGTCGTACGCCAGCCAGGAGGTGCCCTGCAGTCCGAACCAGGAAAGGACCGAGTTCAGGTACCCGCGGTCGTTGAAGATTGCGAGCCAGACCAGGCCGGCCGCCAAGTCGCTGAGCGCCAGCGGTATGGCCCAGACAAAGAAGTGGACTTTGTGAAGCCGGGGGTTGCTCCGCAGCATCAGGGCCATGGCGATGGCGAGGGCGAACTGCAGCGGGATCATGACCACGATCAGCAACAGCGTGTTGCGTACCGCCGGCCAGAAGTATGGGTCCTGCACCATGCGGTTGACGAACTCAAAGGTGAAACCCTGGTCATTCCTGAAGGCCTGCAGGACGCCCTGGATGACGGGCCATCCCAGCAGCAGCGCCATGAATATCACCGAGGGGGCTATCAGCAGGACGGCCGGCGGTATCCTGCGCCGGCGTGGCGGCGCAACAGTTGCCGCGGGGGTGGGGGGTGCCTCTACGGCCATTACGCTACCTCGCACTTCGTGGAAACCGGATCGGGCGCCCAGCAGGGAACATTCAAGCCCTTCAGGATGGTGTTCAACTGCGTCGCCTGCGTATCGAGGACCTGCTGGATGGGCCGGGTTTCCAGGCAGATCTGCTGGAAACAGTTCTTGAAAATCTGCGACACTTCGCCCTCTTTGGCGCCGAGGCCCACCGGGGGAAGGGCCAGGAGGGCGCCGGCAGACCGCTGCTGCCGGCGGACTGCGGCAGCTTCGAGCGCAATAGCGCCGGTCAAGTCGGAGGGAAGCTCCGTTTGGACCACCGGGAAGAAGGCGTTGCTGCGCAGGGTCTCGATCTGGGACGCGGGTTCGGTCAGGGCGCGAATGGCCTTTTCGGCGAGGTCGCGGTCCTTGCCATTTTTTGGCAGGGCCATCCCGGCGATGATCAGCATGTAGCCGCGGCCCTTGGGCCCTCGTGGTGCGGGGACCATGAGCCAGTCGTCGGGCTTGTCAGCAGGGGCATGGACCAGGCGGGCCACGTGGTCCCAGGCGACCAGGACCTCGCCCCGCGCCAGGGGTTCCTGCATGTAGTCATAGTTGGTGGATGCCGGTGCCATCGCGGACCACAGCTCCTGCATGTAGTCCCAGCCGGCTGCGGCATCCTGGTTCCGGAACGTGGTGATCTGCCCGCCGGTGAAGCTGGGCAGCAGGAAACCCTGGTAGAAGCGGTGGTGCAGGCCTTTTGGTCCGGCGGGCATCCCGAAGACGGGCCGGCCAGCTCCTTGTTTAGCCGCCTTGGCCCATGCGAGGTAGCCCTCGTAGGTAAGGTCGTTGACGTCCACCCCCGGGGGCAGCCACTCCAGGGCCTTCTTGTTCACCGCCACCACGTAGGTTGCCTGCATCCAGGGGACATACCGCGAGGTGGAACCGCCCACCTTGGTCAGCTCGAGCATCTCCTTCGTGAAGCCGCGCCCTGACAGGTCCCTGAGGAGGCCATCGACATCCTCCAGGGAGTCGGCCAGCGGAGCGAGCTCACCGTGAAGTCCGCCCAGGAGCGAGGTCTTCACGTTGCCCGCGCTCGCCTGGGAGGTCACCGTGGAGGCGAAGACGCCGGGGTCCACGGAGTTGTAGGCGGTGGGGACTTTCGCGAATTTCTTGAGGACTGCCTCGTACCGCTGCTTTTCCTCCACGGGCGTGAACTGGGTGGAGAGGAAGCCCACGGTTCCCTGGCCGGCTGCTGCGCCGCTGGTATCAAAACCTGCACAGGATGCGAGGAAAGGGGCCGACATGGCCGTTCCCAGTCCGGCCAAAAGGAGGCTCCTGCGGGAAACGGGCCCTCGCTGGGGATGAAATTTCGGGTCGTTCATTGAATGCTCCGATCGAGTGTGCGCCACTGCACAAACTTTCGTTTAAGCATTAGACATAAGTCGGAGGGTGTCAACCCTTCGGTTCGAACGCCAATTGACAGAAAGGGTTCACCACGACAGCGGAAAGCGGCCCGGCGTACGCCGGGCCGCCTTCTGTGCGGACTCATCCAAGCCGGCCCCGTACCGGAGCCAAGTGGAGGTCAAAGGAGGGTTCGGCTCAGCCGCGCTTCCGGCCCAGGATCAGCGCCAGCAGGCCCCCGAAGACCAGAAAGAGCAAACCCACCACCAGCAGCCCGGTGTTGATGCCGGTGTCGGCCGGGGGCGTGGACCCGGAGGCGCTGGCCCCTGCCGGCGCGGCGTCCCCGGCGCCCCCGGCGGCTGCGGCCGTGTGGGCGGTGTGGGCGGTGCGGCCGGAGGGCTGGGCCACGGAAGAAACCGTGCCGCCCAGGAAGGGGGCGGCGGTGTGGGTGGCGGGAATCGTGGCCGGCGTTGCCGGCGTGGTGCCGGCGGCATGGGCGGCTACGCCGTTGGAGGCCAGAAGGCCGCCTGCGATCACGGCGCTGAGCAGGCATCCACGGATAGTGCGGTGCATCATTTGGAAGTTCTCCTGAAAGTTGGATCGGGCCTACTGCTTAGCCCGGGATTTGCTCATTCCGCGTTGGGGCGCAGAGGGGCCTCAACTAGTCAGGAAAGGATCCGGGGTAGAAGGACACACCGTCCGGGGCAGTGGGCAGACCGCCCTGGACGGCGGCTGAGCCGGCCGCCGGGATCTGCAGGTTATGGGCGTCCAGCCACGCGGGCATGGCGGTGCCATTGCCGGACAGGCTGCTTCCGCCGGTGGCACCGGGGACGCCGGGCAGCGGATCAGCCGGCCCGCGGGACGGCGGGCTGTGCGGATCCGTCCCCGTCAGCAGCGGCCGCCCGGCGGACGGCTCCATCCGCGGGTCGCACGGCAGGCTGTTGCTGTGAAACTTCCCATGGGACAGCGGGATCTCGAGGAGGGGCCGGGCGGAAGCCGGCGCTGTGCCGCCTGCCCCAACTTCCAGTTCGGCCGGCCGGGCAGGCACGGCATCACCCGCCTGCGGAATGTCGACACCCGCAAGGAGGGGTGCCATGGCCGTGGGCGGGGGTGCAGTGGGTGCCGCCAAAGGAACGGCGCCGATGACCGGCTCAAGGACCGGCGCAAGCGGCTCCAGGGCCGCGCCGGCCACGGGAGCAACGGCTCCTGCCGTTTCGCCGGCAACGCCGTCCACAGTGCCAATGGCAGGATCAACCACTGCTGCCACGGCTCCTGCCGGTACCACGGTGCTGACCACCGGAACAGCCTGCACCACGTCATCGGCCACGGTGGTGACCTCCTCCACGGCCGGGCGGAGGGGTGGAATTGCGTTAGGTGACGGGGTGCCCGGGGCTCTTGCCGGTCCGGATTCCGCTGGTTCCAGGACGTCCCCGGCCCGGTGAGTGAGGGTGGCGGCAGCCGATGCCAGCGCGGACGGGCCGGCTCCGGGAAGCGGGTCGGCGGGAGCGGAGGTATCAGCGGATGCACCCGCGGCGGACAAAGTGATCCACGATGCGGCTGCCGCCACCGCGAGCAAGAGGGGTCGCAGGAACGTCCAGGCAGCCAGTCTTGACTTCACCGAGTACGCCTCCCCCCCAGAGTTACCTGCAAACAATGCTGCCCACCATAAGCACAGCCGTGCAGCAGAGTCCAACCACCTGGGGAACGCCATCAATACCAGGCGGTCACATGTTTGCCCTGCTCAGGCCGCGTCGGTCGGGGCGGCCCGGTGGTTAATGTCCGCGGTCAGGGTGTCGATGCGGTCCATGGCTTCACTGAGTTTCTCGACGGCGGCCCACAGGTCCGGCTGCTGCTGACGGACCTGTTCCAGGGTGGCCCCGGTGGAGCGGAGGGATCCGAGGTCGAAACTGACATTGGTGCGGGCGCCGGCCACTGCCGCACGGAGGGCGCCGAACGCGACCACGACATCTGCGACCAGTGCCCGGTTGCCGTTGGTGGCCAGCCAGGCGAGGTCGTCGATCGCCTGGATGGCCCGCTCGCCAAGGACAGCAGAGGATGCTGCGGCTTCCAGCGACGCGCGGCGGATTGCCTCGTCCCGTTCCGGGCCCGGTTCCAGCCGGAAGGCGGCGCCGAAGGCTTTGGAGGCGGACGCGTCGTCATCAGCCAGCTTCAGGGCTTCCCGGCGCAGCGCCCGCGCCCGCGCCCGTATCCCGGCCGGCTCCCCGCCGTCGTCCTCCCCATTGCCGCTGTAGCCGGCGACCATCGACGTCAGCGATGCCGCCACTGCCAGCATCAGGCCGGTCCCGGCGCCCCCGCCCGGCGAACCCGTGGACTCCGCCAGCGCGCGTGTCCACTCCTCAACAGTCGAATCCTGGGTGGTTACTTCAGCATCTTCCATGCCATGAACCGTGCCCACAAGGGCCGCTGGCTAAACGGAAACAGCCGGAATGCCCGCGCTGGCCCAGTTATGGCTGCGGGACCCTGGAAAGTCCAAGGTCCCGCCGTCGTTAACCACCCCAAAAGTGGGCCAGTGTGGCACTCACCCGCCGGCGGGCGCCTGTAGTGTCGGCAAGGTGCAGCGGCATAGATACCAGTACGGCCAGGACCCCAGCCAGTGGGGCGAGCTTTTCCTGCCGGATCTTCCGGCCGGCAGCAAGCACCGGGGCGTGGTGGTGGTGATCCACGGCGGCTACTGGCGCTCCACCTACGGCGCCGAACTGGGGGAGCCGCTGGCGATGGACCTGGCGGAGCACGGCATGGCCGCCTGGAACCTGGAGTACCGCCGGGCGGGCAACGGCGGGGGCTGGCCGGAGACCTTCCGGGACATCCTTGCGGGCATCGACAAGCTTGCCGCGCTCGCAGGGCCCCACTCGTTGGACCTGGGCAAAGTGGTGGCGCTGGGGCATTCGGCCGGCGGCCACTTGGCGGTGTGGGCGGCGGGCAGGGACCGGCTGGATGGGCTTGGGACGGCGGAGGCCCGCCAGGTAAATAACACGAACGACGGCGTCCGCCTCACCGGGGTGGTCAGCCAGTCCGGGGTGCTGAACCTGGCCGACGCCGAAAGGCTGGGCCTCAGCAACGGCGCCGTGGACAACCTGCTGGGCGGACCGTCGTCGGACTTCCCCGGACGCCACCGCGTGGCCGACCCGATGGCCGTGCTGGCGCTGGACGTTCCGGTCTACGTCGTCCACACGACGGAAGACGACGATGTTCCTCTGCGCATGTCCACAACGTACGTGGACGCCAGCCGTTCCGCAGCCGTCCCGGCACGGCTGGTCATGGTGCCGGGGGACCACTTCGCGCTCATCGATCCGGCCGCGGAGGCCTATGTGACGTGCCGGGAACTGGTTGGAAAGCTGCTCGGCTGACACGAACTGCTGACGCTGGCCGGTTTCTGGCAGAGTATGACCATGCTCACAGTGATCGGCGAAGGCCTTGTTGACGTTGTCCAGCGCGCTTCCGGAATCGAGGCCCACGTGGGCGGAAGCCCCCTGAATGTCGCCGTGGGCCTGGCCCGGCTGGACCACCCGGTGCAGTTCATTGGCCGTTACGGCCGGGACGCGTACGGCGACTCGGTGGCTGCGCACCTGCGCGCCAGCTCCGTCATGCTGCCGGTGCCCCCGGACGAGCTGCCCACCAGCGTGGCCACCGCATTGATTGACGACGACGGCGCCGCCACCTACACCTTCGACCTCGCCTGGGAGCTGCCGCACCTGGCAGACCGGCTTGGCTTCATGCTGCAGGGAACCACCCTGCTGCACACCGGCTCCATTGCCACCATGCTGGCACCCGGGGCCACAGAAGTGCTGGCCGCCGTCGAATACGCCCACCCGTCCGCCACCATCAGTTTCGATCCCAACTGCCGGCCCAGCATCATCACGGACGTGGACTTTGCCCGGCGCCAGGCCGAAAAGTTCGTCACGTTGTCCGACGTGGTCAAAGCGTCCGACGAGGACCTTGCCTGGCTTTATCCGGGACAGGATGTGCTGGATTCGGCCCGCAAGTGGCTGGCGCTCGGCGGGGAAGAAGGTCCCGCCATGGTGGTGGTCACCCGCGGTGCGGACGGGCCGTGGGGTGTGTGCCGTGCCGGCGAAGCCGCCATTCCTGCGCCCAGGGTGGAAGTGGCGGATACCGTGGGGGCGGGGGATTCCTTCATGGCGGCGCTGCTGTCCGGCCTGGTGGACCGGGAGCTGGACGGCGCCCAGAACCGGCAGGACCTGCGCGACCTTCCCGTCGAGGGACTCTCCGAACTCCTGGCACACGCCGCCCGCGCCGCTGCCGTCACCGTGTCGCGGCCGGGTGCCAACCCGCCGACCCGGGAGGAGCTCCACGGGGCTGAGGCCACGGAGGGTTAGAAGGGCCTAGAGCTGCGGGACGCAGGGACCGCTGCCCAGCAGGGCCAGTCCGGCGAGGTCACCCGCAGCGAAGGTCCTGACGCCCATGTTTTCCGCATACATCAGTTGCGTCGGATCATTCACGTGGTCCAGGCCCAGCACGTGTGCCAGTTCGTGCATGATGATGGCGCGCACCTCCGCCGCGCCGTCCGGGCGGCTGGCGATGATGCCGGCAAGGTCAGGGGCATCAAGGCGCACCTGGCCGGCTTCGAGGACCAGCGGCTGCCCGGCGGCCTCCACGTAACCGCTCCCGCCAAGGCCGGCAACATTCCCGGCAAGGCCCGGCGTTTCCACGGGCGTTGACCAGGCGATGAGTACCGGTACCCACCGCTTTCCGTAGCGGTCCGGCTGGAAAGCGGACCGGTCATCCGACGGCGCTTCCGTGGTGGGTCCGTCATAGACAAACTGCAGGCCGGAGGCCTGGGAGACTGCTGCCACTGCCTCCCGGACCAGGACATCGCCACCCGGCAGCGCGTTGTCCGGCCGGACAACGTAATGGACCGGGCGGCACGGATCGTAAGCGACCAGCCGTTGGCCCTCTTTCGGCGACTCCTGCAGCACAAAGGCAGCGGAGCCCGTGCTAGCGGGCGGCGTGCCCAAGGGTGCGGAGGCTGCCTCATGCCCCGGCGGCGGCATTTTCGCCCCGGGCAGGTAGGGAGCTGCGGTGGGAAGAACCACGCGGTCGAACAGTGTCGGCGCGAAGTACAGGCAGACCACCAGGGCGATCCCAAGGACTGTCCGCAACCGGATCGTCCCCAACGGGGCGGTCCGCTTCGACCGGAACCCTTCTTGTCCCGCCCTGCTCCGGAACTTCTTCCGCCGCCCTTGACCGGCTTCAGCACTGCGCCAGGGCGAAGGGGACTCCGCCCTGCCGTACGCTTCATCGATGGCCCATTGCGGGATGCGTCCACTGGGGGAGCGCCGGACGTTTGGCGGCGCGAACCCGCCGGGCATGTCCCGATGAGACTTATCGTCATTCCCGAAGCCGTGCACCGGCACCCCCTGATTCCTGCCGCCCGCCGGCCAACCCTCCCAGCCTAGGGGCGGGCTGCCCGGCCTTGCCGCGGGAAAGGCGCAGGATTTAGGCAAGAAAGGCGGCCGCGCCGGATGCAGGCCGCTCCGGGGCCGAAGGAGAGGCCTGAGGCCACATCGATTGCTCCGCAGATGCCGTTATGAGGAGTCAAAAGGGCGTTTACGGAGCAATCGATGAGGCTTTACTCCTTGCCGAGTCCTGCTGCCGGGGTCTTTCCGGTCGAGACGCTGTTGAGGGCGCGCAGGTCGAAGATGCCGTTGATGTCGGCCTGCTTGGTGGTGCCTGCGGTCACGCCGTCGGCCAGGAGCTTCTGGTAGGTTCCGGCCAGCGGGTCAACGGTGAAGACGATGTTCTTCAGGGAGCGGTCAATGACATCCGCCTTCAGTTCGGCGCCGGCTGCTTCCTTGAGGGCTGCATTGATGACGGTGGCCTTGTCGCCGGCTGAAGCGCTGTTGAGCCATTCGACCGACTTCGCGTGGCCCTTCAGGAGTGCCTTGACGGTGTCCGGGTGGTCGGCCGCGAACTTCTGGTTCACGATCAGGATGGTGGTGGGGAACTCGCCCGGCTTGCCGGACAGCGAACCGTCCCACAGGTCCTTTTCGTCCACCAGCACCTTCGCGCCGGCATTCAGCACCAGGCGTGACGCCCACGGCTCAGGCAACCACGCGCCGTCGAGCTTTCCGTCCTGGAACAGCTTGAGGGTCTGGGCGTTCTCCGTGGGGTTGATGGCCACGTCACCGCTGCCGTCCACCCCGGTCTTGTACCCCTGGGAGGAGAGCCAGGCGCGCAGGGCCACGTCCTGGGTGCCGCCCAGCTGCGGGGAGGCGAGCGTCTTGCCCCGGAGGTCGGCGGCGGAGGTGATGTCCGGCTTGACCACCAGCTGCGCCCCGCCGGCTGCGGCGCCGGCGATGATGTTGATCGACTGGCCCTGGCTCTTCACGAAGGAGTTGATGGCCGGGTTCGGCCCAATGTAGGTGGCGTCGATGGCCCCTGCGTTCAGGGCTTCGATTGCCGCTGGGCCGGCGTTGAACACCTGGGTGCTGAGTTTGGTGCTGCCGAGTTCATCCTTGATGAGGCCTTTGCTGACGCCCACGAGGGCCGGGGCATGCGTGACGTTTCCAAAGTAGCCGAGCTTCAGTTCGGCCGCGGGGTTGCCTGACGGGGCAGCCTCCTGCGAGGCTGCCGGTGTCCCGCTGTTCACGGCGGACGCGACGGCGGCGCCCCCACCGATGAGGGCCAGGACGGCTGCCGCGATTCCGATCCTCAGGCCGAGCGGGCGTGTGGGCTTGGCGGGCTGCCCGGCGACGATGCGGGTGGAGCCGTGCTGGTCTTCCGGACTCTTGTCCTGCTGGTTTGCCATGGGAAAATCCTTTGCTGGGGTGGATGCTGAGACGAGATTACGGAGCGCCCAGCGGCCCCACAATCGATCCCGTAGCGGGCGTTCACGCGGCGACGCGAACGCTCAACGCGGCGCAGTGCGGCGTCAAAAATCGTCGTGCGGGGACGCTGTTCGGAGGTCCGGTGGAGGAGGCCCTGTTCGACGCCGGGACGCAACGGCGGCCTTGGATGCCATCAGTAGGTGCGGGCCGTGATTCGCGTGCTGCATTGTGGGTACGTGCACGGCATGGGGATTTTGTAAAACTAATCAAGGAGACTCTCATGTTGCTTTGGATTGCCATCATCATCGCCGTTCTCTGGCTTCTCGGATTGCTCGCGAACATTGGCGGCGGCCTGATCCACATTCTGTTGGTTGTCGCAGTGGTGGTCCTGATCTTCCACTTCGTCCGTGGCAGGTCCCGCGTCTAGCAACCCCGCGTCCCCGCCGCCGGCCCAGCGTCCGGCGGCGGGAACCGTCGGCCCCAGGCCGCCTTGCAGCCCCAGGCCGCCTTGAGCTCTTCAGGCGCCTGACCCCTCACGCCGCCTTGACCAAGGGCAGCTCGTCCCAGTGCGTCGTATAGCGGGGCGAGCGCATGTCACGTTTCATGGTCCAGCCCGGACCTGATGCCCGCGTGCCCCAGCCCGATGGTGCCCCGCCCGAAGCGGCGGCTCACATCCTCAAGCAGCGGCCCGATGCCGCGTTCCTCATGCCGGTTCTCGAATGGCTCCAGGGGCGGCTGGTTCCCCGTGGGCCGCAGGTCGGTGAGCATCAGCCCCGCCTTGGCGTATTTGAGCCCGTCCCGGATACTGGGCAGCAGCGCATGCGCCGCCCTGGTGAGCAGCAGCGGATCCGCCGTAGGCATGGGCAGCGGGACGCATACAGACGGGTACGCCTGCTCGTGGTCCCGGAAGGGGGACGTGGCAGCAAACGCCGTCAGGACCTTTGCCTGCAGCCCGTGCTTTGAGAGCCTGGCGCTCGCCTGCTGCCCGTAGATGCTGAGCACCTCCCGAAGCCCGGCGGCGGTGGTCACAGGGGTGGCGAAAGAGCGGGAAAAGATCAGCTGGTCGCGGCCGATGCGCTCTTCTTCCATCGGGATGCAGGGGGTGCCCCGCAGTTCCAGGACCGTGCGCATCAGCACCACCGAGAACTTATTCCTGATCATTACCGGATCCGCCCTGACAAGGTCCTGGACAGTGAAGATGCCCAGCACATTGAGGCGCTTTGTGAGCCGCCCGGCAATGCCCCAGATCTCATTGACAGGAAGCCGGGACATCAAACCCTCCCGCACGTCAGCCGGAACGCATTCCCACAGGCAGACTCCGCCAAAGGCGGGATTGTTCTTGGCCCATTTATTGCAGAGTTTCGCCAGGGTTTTAGTGGGGGCGATGCCAACGCACACGGGAACCCCCACGTGCCGCCGGACTGCCTCTTTCATCCTCCGGCCAAGGGACAGCAGCTCGTCCGGGGTGCCCTTGACGCCCAGGAATGCCTCGTCGATGCTGTAGACCTCCAGCCAGGCCGAGTACCTGCCCAGCAGTTCCATTACGCGGGAGCTGATGTCGCCGTACAGCTCATAGTTGCTGGATTTTGCCACCAGGCCCCACTCCTTGGCCCGCGGCGCGAGTTTGAACCACGGTTCGCCGGTGGCGATGCCCAGTGCCTTCGCTTCCGGGGAACGGGTCACGGCGCAGCCGTCATTGTTGGAGAGCACCACCAGCGGCCGCCCTTCCAGGGAGGGGTCGAAGGCGCGCTCGGCGGAGGCGTAGAAGCAGTTGACGTCCACGTGCGCGATCTGCGGCATCTGCCGCATGTGGACGGGCTTAGCCATGCTGGTCCCCAAGCGCGGGCAGCTCAGACATGGTGCAGGCACCTGGTGGCAACGCCCCAGATGGTCAGCTCGGACAGTGCGGGCACGTGGATGTCCGGGTACTTGGGGTTCTCCGCCTGCAGCACCACGCCAGTGCGGGTGATGCGCAAGCGCTTGACCGTCAGTTCCCCGTCCAGGACGGCGATCACCACGGCCCCGTCCCTGGGCTCGAGGGCCCGGTTGACGATCAGTTCGTCCCCGTCGCTGATGCCGGCACCCTCCATGGAATCCCCCGTCACCCGGACCACGAAGGTGCTGGTGATGTCCTTGATCAGGTGCGCGTTCAGGTCGATCCGGCCGTCGAAGTAGTCCTGTGCCGGCGACGGAAAGCCCGCCGCCACCGCGACCGGGGAAATCAGCACCGAGAACAACGAGGCGCCCGCGTCTATCACGCGGGGACCGACAATAACGCCCACAACACACCTTTATTCGAAAATATGTTCGATAGTTTCAGTGTAGCCCCGAGGGCTGACAACGGGCAGTCCCGCTCGGGGGGGGGGGGGGGGACTAGACTCAGGCCACTGTCTGCTCTGGGGGGAAACGATGCGGTTGGTACGGCTTTGGTGGATTGCGGCGGCGATGACGCCGGGACTGGCGGGGTGCGCGTACAGCGAGGTACCCGAGGGGCAGGCTCCAGTGCCGCCGCCCCCGGCCACCGCTGCCGCCCAGCCCGGCGCCGATCCGCGTGCTTCCGGGGTGGAAGACATGCGCCAGTGGTCCCAGGAGCAACTGCAGCCCAGGTTGCCCGGCGAGTTCGCCGGTTCCACCAGCTCGAACACCACGGTCAGCTTCGGATTCACTGGCGCGGAACCGGGTGGCTATGAGGTGCATTTCACCTGCGAGGGTCCGGTGACGGCAGAGGTTTCGCTTGCCAGCCAGGCCGGCGCCGAAGTCCTTCCCCCGCTGCAGGTCCCCTGTGACGGGAACATCTTCAAAACGCAGGTGGCGCTCGCCGTCCGGGGAGTGGACTTCGTCATGACTCCGGAAGGCGGAGCAGAGGGCCGTTACGCCTTCCGGCTGGTGCCGGCCTCCGCGAAGCCTCCCACCACGGTGCTGCCGGGAACGGATGGGCTGAAGACCGTGGTCCGCTCCAGTCAGACGTCCGCAACGGGACCCGAGGTGGAGCTCACGGGCCACATGGACAGGGACGGGGCCGGATGCGTCATCCTGCAGGCTGCCGACGGGAACGATTACACCCTGATCTTCCCCGAAGGAACCAGTTTCGACGCTGAAACGCTGGTAATGCCCGGCGGCCAGCGTCTTGCCGCCGGCGCCCCGGTAGTCCTCAAGGGCACCCGCGCCCCGGCCGATGAAAGCCTAAGCATGTGCCTGAACTACGCCCGGCTCCTGTCCGTGGAATCGGCGCACGGGAGCCAACCGCCCACGTAGACTTGCAGGATGCGGTTGGTAGCAAGCGATATTGACGGAACGATCCTCGGACACGACGGAAAAATCAGTGACCGCACCATCCGTGCCTTCCACGCCTGCCGGGATGCCGGCGTCGAACTGGTGTTTGTGACCGGCCGCCCGCCCCGCTGGCTGCACCCCCTGGAGGAACAGCTGGGCCACACCGGCCGGGTGATCTGCTCCAATGGTGCCGTCGTGTGGGATCTTGAAGCGGACCGCCTGGTCTCCGCCCGCACGCTGGCCATCGAGACCGTCCTGGAAGCCCGCCGCATCATCAAGGGGCTCCGCCCGGCTGCGCTGTTCGCCGCGGAAACGCTCACCGGATTCCACCTGGAACCGGGCTTCATCGAAAACGAGTCCAGCGAACTTCTCGCCGAATTCACCCCGGCGCCGTTGAAGCAAACCCTCACGGACGATGACTCCGTGGTCAAGTTCCTCGCCATCGTCCGCGATGGCACTCCGGACGATTTCCTCGCCGAGGTGGCGCCCGCCGTCGAACACCTGGCCGCCACCACCCACTCCTCCCCGGGCGTTGCGATGCTGGAACTGTCGCTGCCCGGCGTGAACAAGGCCGTCACGCTTGCCGAATACGCACGCGCACTGGGCATCGACGCCGCAGACGTGGTGGCCTTCGGCGACATGCCCAACGACATCGAGATGCTCCGCTGGGCCGGTCATGGGTACGCGATGGCCAGCGGCCATCCGGAAGCCATCCGCGCGGCCGGGCAGCAGGCGCCGCATTTTGACGACGACGGCGTGGCCCAGGTTTTGGAGGCCCGGCTCGCTGCCCTGGGCGTCCAGTTTTCCTGACGCCCGGGCTGTCCTGGACCCGGCACCCCCATTTTCACAGCTTGCGCTCACCTGGCGTTTACCTTCCCTGCGTAGCGTGAAGCGTGGAGAGCAGGCACCCTCCCGCCGGCTCGAAGGGGGCAACGATGGCACGAAACGTCAGGCAGCACGCGGCCGATGCGCCGCAGCGCAAAGCAACGCCCGCTCCGCACTGGAAACAGTTGCGCCAGGGTGACCGGGTCCGGGTCCTGTTCGCGCCCGGATTCGAGGCAGGCGGCGTGGTGGACACCGTCACGGCGGACCACACCGCGGTATGGGTCCACCTGGACGCCGGCCGTGGGCGGACCCTGCTGCACTGCGGCGACGGCGTGGACATCCTTCCCTGCGGAGAGACCGCCTGCCTGGACTGACGGTGGGTTTCCACTCATGGTGGGGGCGGTAGGCTCGCAGTGTGAGCCTGCCTTTCTTCGAGCACCCTGACGACGCCGGGCGGCAGCTTCCCATCGCCATGGCGCACCGAGGATTCTCGGCTGAGGGCCTGGAAAACTCCATGGCCGCGTTCCGCGCCGGCGTCGACCTCGGCTTCCGCTACCTCGAAACGGATGTGCACACGACGGCGGACGGCGTGCTGCTGCTCTTCCATGACGAAACCCTGGACCGGGTCACGGACGGCAGGGGCCGGGTGGCGGAACTTCCGGCCGCGGACGTGGCCAGGGCGCGGATCAACGGCCGCGAGCCCATCCCCACGTTCGACGAACTGGTCACCCAGCTTCCCGAAGCGCGGCTGAACCTCGACGTCAAGGACTGGGGCTCGGTCCGCAGCACCGCTGCCGCGATCGAGCGGCACCAGGTGCACCACCGCGTTCTGGTGACCAGCTTTTCGGACCGCCGGCGGCGCGCGGTGCTGAAACTGCTCAGCCAGCCTGTGGCTTCGTCCGCTGGAGTGGCCTCGAGCGCCCTCTTCACCTTGCTGGGGCCTGCGCTTCCACGTCCGGCGTTCCGGTGGCTCATGCGCCGGGTGCTCCGGGACGTGCATGCTCTGCAAGTGCCCGTCCGCTATGGGCGGGTGCCTGTAGTCACCACCGGTTTCATCCGGCGGGCGCATGACCTGGACCTGGTGGTTCATGTGTGGACCATCAACGATGCCGGCGAGATGCACCGGCTCCTCCAGTTGGGGGTGGACGGCATCGTCACCGACCGGGCGGACCTGCTCCGCGACGTGCTGCGCGCCCGAGGCCAGTGGCCGGAGAAGCCCGGGCAGGCTAACCGGGCGCCCGGCCCAGCTGCCTAGCCTCTGGCCTGCTCCCGGCTGCCTAGCCCCCGGCCTGTTCCCGGGCGCCTAGCCCTGGTCTGTTGCGGTGGGCGCCGTGGCGTCCCCGGCCAGGCCGGCGTCGTCCGTTGTGCCGTTCTGCTCCCGCTCGCCGTGCGCCCTGCTGTTGTGCGCCTTGTCGTTGTCGGCGTCGCCGCCCAGCGGGCTGTTGGAGACCGGCCCAGGGGCAGCCCCGGTTTTGAGGCCGGGCGCCTTCTGCTTCTCCGCCTCCATTGCGTTTGAGCCTTCGCTCAGGGACGAGTGGACCTCCACGTCGTCGCTGGGATCTGCCGGGTCCGGCACGTCCGTTTTCTCGGTCGGCTTGGATGTCCCGGCCAGGTCCTCCATGGCGTTTTCTGCTGCCTTGCCAATGCTGTCGCCGATACCCATGTGACTGCTCCTTCCGGCGTTGCGTGCCGGCCGCCCCAGCGGCGTGCCGGCCCTACTCCTCCAGAATTATCAGCATGCTTACAATTAGTCCAGTGCTGGGGAACCGAACCGCAGCCGGAGAGGAAAGGAAAGGCTATGAGCACTTACCATCCGGAAAATGACCCCGCGAACCCCGACCGCCCGGGTAAGGAAGAGGTGGGCGCCGCCCAGCCCCGTCCGGCGGAGCAGCGCAGCCGGGAGGCGGCCGGCTCGCCGAACCCGGATCCGCTGGAAGGCAATGTCACCGGCCTGGAACCGGGCGGGGGAGTCCCGCCGGGAGAGACGCCGCCGGCGGAGGGCCAGATGAGCAGGGACCAGGGCCACTCCGAATAGGGCCCGGACGTGCAGCGGGGCGGCGCATGCTGCCCGCCGCCCCGCTGACTGCGTCAGGTTCTCAGGACGACTCTGTTCCCCGGGTGGTGGCGCGAGGTTCCCCCGGCCCGGCCAGGTGGCGCTCCAGGCCGTCCATGTCGAGGCGCGTGTTCCAGCTGGCCCAGTCCTTGGGCCGCACCGACGGCCGGCCCAGCAGGTAGCCCTGGCCGGCGCTGATGCCCAGTTCCGTGAGGACCTGGAGTTCGCCCACCGTTTCGATGCCCTCGGCCACCAGGGTGATGCCAACCTGGTCGGTGAAGTCCACCAGGCATGCAGCCAGCGCACGCTGGAGGCCGTCCTTGTCGACGTCGCCGATCACGTTGCGGCCCACCTTGAGGAAGTCGGGCCCCAGGTGGACCATGCGGCTCAGCGCGCCGGCGCCGGTGTGGGTGTCGTCGACGGCAATGCGCAGGCCCTTTTCCCGCAGCGGATTGATCGCGGAAAGGAATTGCAGGTATTCCTCTTCGGGAATGTCCTGGGTCAATTCGAGCACCACCCGGTGGATGGGCAATTCAATGTGGTCGAAGAGCTCCGGCAGCCGCGGGTCCAGGCAGGACGTGGGGGAAATGTTGAGGGACACGTACAGGTCCTCGGGCAGGTCCTTCGCGGCCGCTGCCGCCGATCCCAGCGCGGAGAACTCGAGGTTGGCGCCCAGGCCCACCGCGGCGGCCTCGGCAAACCACAGCTCCGCGGCTGCGCCGTCGTCGCTGACGAACCGGGACAGCGCCTCTGCGCCCACCACGGTTCTTCCTTCCAGCCCGTAGATGGGCTGGAACGCGGTCATCAGCATCTGGTTCTCAAGCAGGGTGCTGATCCGGGACGCGCTGCGGATGGCATCCAGCTGCTCCGCAAACTGCGGCGGGAGCGCGGGCGGCGTGAGCCGCATATCCTTCGCGGCTTCCAATGTGTCCGTCATGGTGGCGTCGCTGCGCCGGGTCTCGAGGAGATACTCCAGCAGGGCCCGTTCCGGCACGCCGGGATTCTCATCGAGGCTGTTGCTCAGCCGCTGCCGCACAGCGGTTCCCGCAGGATCCGTATCCGCCAGCACGGCGGCGATAATTCCCCATGCCTGTACCCGAACCGACATTAGCAACGCCCCCAGTTGACGAAGTAATGACCCGATGGCCCCATAATGTTCAAATTTCCAAACGCCTTATAAAAGAACGGTGCTGCCAACCTGATTTCAGAGGCGGCGAAAAACCAGACACCGCACGCTGATCGTATAACGGCGGCCACGAAAGTGCAGTAGTTTTTGCGTTACTGGTTAGCGCTTTCCTGCTGGTCAGCCAGCAGTTCCGGAATCTGGTCGGGGGGAACAGGCCGGCTGAAGTAGTAGCCCTGGGCGCTGCGGCAACCCAGGCCGCGGAGGATTTCTGCCTGCTCCGCCGTTTCGACGCCCTCCCACACCGCTTCCAGCCCGCACGCCCGCACCAGCTGCAGGACTGCCGCCACCAGCGCGGGCTGGCTGGGGTCGCTCTCCAGCCCGGTGATCAGTGACCGGTCCACTTTGACCCGGTCCACCGGCAGCCGGCGAAGGTAGCTGATGGACGAGTAGCCGGTCCCGAAGTCGTCGATTTCGATGCCCACGCCCAGGCCGCGGAGCCCGCCCAGCGAATACCGGTCCAGCTCATTGCCTTTGACGATCGCCACTTCCGTCAACTCCAGCACAACCTGTTCAGGCCTGACGCCGGTCTCCTTCAGGGTGTTGCGCACGTCCTCGATGAACTGCAGGCTCTGCAGGTCCGTGGCGGAGATGTTGATGCGCACAGAGAACCGGCTGTCCACCAGGGCAGCATCAATCCAGGCCCGCAGCTGCTTCACGGCAGTCCTGAGGACCCACAGTCCAAGTTCGGAGATCAGGCCCGCCTCTTCGGCAAGGGGAATGAACTCGTCAGGCATGATGAAGCCGCGGGTGGGGTGGTTCCACCGGACCAGTGCCTCTACGCCTTCGATCCGACCGGTGCCAAGCTCCACCACCGGCTGGTAGTACAGGGTCAGTGCATCGTCCTTGATGGCGGCCCGCAGGTCATCCACCAGCTGGCTGCGGAGGCGGCGCACCAGCAGCAGGGCGGGCTCGAACCGGTGCAGCTTGTTCTGCCCTTCGGCCTTGGAGGCGTACATGGCGACGTCGGCCTCCATCAGCATGTCCTCAGGGCTTTGGCCCCCGCTGCCCACGCTGAGCCCGATGCTGGCACCACAGCGCACGCTGCGGCCGGGAAGCTCGATGGGGTCGTTGAGGGAGGCCAGGATGCGGTGCGCCACGATCGCCGCCTGGTCCGCCGATGCGGAGGGCATGACGATGGCGAATTCATCGCCGCCCAGGCGGGCTACGACGTCGGAGGCGCGCACCGCGGTCCGGAGCCTTTCACCCACGGTCACCAGGACCTGGTCCCCGGCCGTGTGCCCCAGGCTGTCGTTGATGGATTTGAACGCGTCCAGGTCCATCAACAGGATGGCCGGCCCCTCTTCGGATCCCCCGCCGTCCACCGCGGCACGGGCTTCCAGCGCGGAGCGAAGGGCTTCGAGCAGCGCCGACCGGTTGGCCAGCCCGGTCAGCGGGTCCTGCATGGCCATCTTCTGCATCTCAAGGTGGGCCTCGTGAAGGAGCTGGGTCCGGACCTGCACCCGCTGCTCGAGTTCCTCGTAGATGACCTGCAGGTCTTCGGCCAGCAGATTGGTGCCCATAATGATCGCATCGAGCTCGTCCCGGGCCGGGGAGACCTCTATCCGGGACGTGAGGTCGCCGGAGGCAAGCCGGACAATGCCTTCCAGGAGCTGGGAGAGCCGGGGATCGTCGTTGGCAAACATGGCCAGTCCTCCTTCGGCGCCTAGTTGGCCTGGACGCGGTCAGTGCCGAGGGGAAGGCTGACGGTGACGGTGGTCCCGGTGCCCAGGGTGGAAGCGACATCGATCCGCCCGCCGTGGCGGTCCACAATGTCCTTGGAGATGGCAAGGCCCAGCCCTGTTCCCGGGATGGCGCCGTTCATCGCGTTCGAGGCCCGGTAGAACCTGGTGAACACGTGGTTGATTTCGTCGTCCGAGATGCCGATGCCGGTGTCGGCGATGCGCACGGTGGCCCACTTGGACCCGTCCTCCGCGGCGTGGGATTCGCTGCCCACCTCGATCCGGCCGCCGCTGGGGGTGAACTTGATGGCATTGGACACGAGGTTGGTGAAGACCTGCTGGAGCTGCACCTCATCGGCCAGGATCTCCGGATCCTCCGGCACCGGGTCCACATCGATGGTGACGTTCTGCAGCGTGGCCAGCGGCCGGAGTGCCGCGGCAACCAAATCCAGGGTCCGTCCCAGGCGCACCGGCGCGAGCTGCATGTCCGCGTTGTCCAGCCCGCCGCGGGAGACGCTGAGCATGTCCTCGATGAGGGTCCGGAGCCGTTCGGTGTTGCGGACCACGATGTCCAGCATCTGGTGGACCTCCTTGGACACCGGGTGCTCGGTGCTCTCCTGGATCATGTCCAGGTACGCCATGATCGAGGTCAGCGGCGTGCGCAGCTCGTGGTTCACCGTGGCCAGGAAGTCCGTCTTTGCCTTGTCGAGTTCGCGCAGCTGCTTGACCACCTGCTGCTGGCTGCTGATCAGGTGGCTCTGGATGAGTCCGTAGGCGGCGTTTCCGGCCACGTGCTGGATCAGTCCCAGTTCGGCGCTGGACCACGTCCGTGGCCGGTCCATCATGGCGATCCAGATGATCCCCAGGGAGGAGTTGCCTTCGCCGATGGGCACCGCCAGCGTGGAGGCCGCTCCGGCAACGGCCCTGGCAGGCTTTTCGTCGGCCCTGGGCTCGGATTCGTTTCCGTCCGACGAGAGCGTCTCTGTCCCGGCCCAAAGCGCATCGGCCGCGGCGCGGGCCTCGTCCTCGCCGGGGAGGGCGTCCTTGGGCAGTTCCACCAGGCCCTGCCGGTGCCAGGCCGCCATGATCACCGGGACGCGGTGGTCCTCGAAGGTGGCCAGCACCACGTGGTCGGCCCTGAAGGTCCGGCCGAAACCGGAGACCACGTGGTTGGCGATCTCCTGGGGATCGTTGGTGGCGCGTACCGCGGCTGAGACCTCGCGCAGCTGTTCACGGAGCCCCTCGGCTTCCTGCCGGGCGGCGCGGCGCCGGGACACCTGCTCGATGAGGACGGATGCGCGGTGGACCAGCTCTTTGGGCTCCGGCGGCTTGGTGATGCAGTCGTGGACGCCGGCCGGGTTGGCTGCGGCTACCTCCTGCGGATTGTCCAGGTCCACCATCAGCAGGACGGGGGCTGCGGACTGGGCAGGGGACAGAAGCGCGTCGGCGACGACGACGGAGGGCTGGCCTGCGTCCAGCAACGCGGCGAGGCCGGCGGCGTCCGCCGCTTCCTGGACGCCGTACCCGGCGTCCCGCAGTGCCTGGGCGTTGCGGGCCAGGCGGCCGGCGTCGGGATCGGCGACGACGGCGGTGCGGGTCAGGGGCACGCCACTCGGCACAGCCGTCACAGTGTTCCCTTCCTCCCAGTTGAGTACATTCTAGGGGGACGGGGGCCGCACGGGTCCAGAGCGCCCGCGCCCACCCCGACATTCGTGCCCCGCGGGCAGGGCACGCCGTAATGTGGCCGAAGCTGCGCCGGTTGGCAGGGATGGAACATATATTTGAGCCGTGTCCTCCCCAACGAAGTCGCCGCGGTCCGTCCTGCAGAAGTACCTGATGCTTCCCAAGCTCGTCAGGTTGTCGCGGGGTGCGCCGAAAGACCGGCACCAGGCATGGGATACCTACTGGGCAGGAATCACGGCCACGGGCCCCGGGGGAGAGGTCCTGTGGGATTCGGGCAGCGACCATGAGTTCCTGGGCTACAAGGACAGCCTCCTGCGCTACCTGGACCCTGCGCTTCCTGTGGTGGATACCGGGTGCGGCCATGGCAGTTTCACCCGGGCGCTCGCAGGCGTCTTCCCCCGGGTCGTTGGCGTTGATGTCTCCCCGCACGCCGTTGACAGGGCCCGGGCGGAGTGCGGGGGAAGCGGCAACGTGACTTTCGAAGCGCGGGACATGACGGCGGAGGGTGCCGGGGCAGCCCTGGCAGAGTCCCTCAACGCAGGCAAGGAAGGGGCCAACGTCTTCATCCGCGGCGTCCTGCACGTCCTTGCCCCGGCGCACCAGATGGCACTGGTCGAAAACCTCCGGCTCCTGGCCGGGCACCGCGGCACCGTCTTCATGGCGGAAACCAACTTCCAGGGCAATCCGGTGGAGTATGTGTCCCACCTCGGGGCCACCACGCGGGGCATCCCGGCGCCGTTGGAACTGGCCATCCGCGGGCTCCCCATGCCGGGGCACTTCGGGCCCGAAGAGCGCGAACGGACGTTCCCGGCGCCGGCCTGGGAACTCCTTGAAGATGGCCATACGGCCATCGAAACCAACCCCGTGACCGGCGTGCCCGGCCAGGACCGGGTGCCCGGGTACTACGCGATCGTCCGCCCCCGCCGTTAGGCCCGGGCAGGCCAATTAACCGTCCCCGCAGACTTGCCCGGATTCCCGCAGCCAGTCCGCAGGCCGCCGTCCTTCCCCTTGACACGGGCCGGATCCCGAGGCTCCATGGTAAGTAGACTTACTAGTTAGCCCGAGGTGAAAGGAAGGCCACGCCAGCCGGGGGGATGGTTCTGCACCTTCGACTCCCGGACACACTGGATGTCCTCTACCAGCAACAGCAGCGACGGCATCCACCGAATGTCTTCCGGTTGGAAAATCCCAGCCCGGAAGGCACCCAAGCCGCACCCGCGCCCCTGCGCCGGCTGGTTCCGGATTACCCTCCGGTACCGCCACCGGCAGCAGGCGCAAGACCTACAGGAACCACCATGAACAACCTCATTCCGTCCGGCGAACTCCGCAGGATGCTGCTGCCCCCCACCTATGGACGGCACGTCACGCCAGCCACCGAATTCACCATTCTGTCCGTGGAGGTATGGGCCTCCGGGTTGGTGGTGAACATCCACCTTCCCTCGGATGACGCCCCCGAGCCCCGGCTCGTGCTCCAGGACCATTTCGGAACCGAATACACACTGCAGGAATCCGCCACCGTCGGGGCCCGCAACCTGCAGGTCTTCACCCCATCCGTGCCGCCGGGCACCAGGAGCCTGACCATCAGATCGGCTGACGACGCCGGCAGCAGGCCCGTGGTGACCTTCGCCGTACCCCTCATGGCCGTGCCCGAAGGCCGGCCAAACCTGGAGGCGGCAGGCCGCGGGGCCTCTACTGCCGCGAGTGAGGAGTCCTACGAGTCCGAGCTCCGCCGCCCTGCCTGACCTACAGAAAGGCCCGCCATGCCCGACACCAGCAACTTCACGCCCACTGCCGCCATCGTCACCGCCTCCGACTCGGGAATCGGCAAGGCCACCGCTGTTGCGCTGGCCCGCGCCGGGATGGACGTGGGCGTCACCTGGCATTCGGACAAGGCCGGCGCGGAGGGGACGGCCGACGAGATCCGCAGCCTGGGGCGCAAGGCCGTGGTCCGCCAGCTTGACACCACCGAACTCCGCTCCGCTGCGGGCGTGATCGATGACCTCGCCGAGGAGCTGGGCGGCCTGGACGTCTTCGTCAACAACGCGGGGACGGGAACCAGCACCAAGTTCCTCGATCTGGGCATCGACGACTGGATGAAGATCCTCGACACGAACCTCAACGGCGCCTTTGTCTGCCTGCAGGCGGCGGCGCGGCGCATGGTCAAGGCCGGCAAGGGCGGCCGGCTGGTGGCGGTGTCCAGCGTGCACGAGTTCCAGCCGCGCGTGGGTTCATCCGCCTACGATGCCTCCAAGCATGGCCTGGGCGGCCTCATGAAAACGCTCGCACTGGAGCTGGGCCAGTACGGCATCACGGCCAACACGGTGGCCCCCGGCGAGATTGCCACGCCCATGACGGGGCAGGAGGACCAGGATCCGACGACGACGGCACGGCCCGGGGTGCCGCTCGGACGGCCCGGCCACGCGCGGGAGATCGCCGACGTCATCGCCTTCCTTGCCTCGCCGGCCTCCAGCTATGTGACGGGTGCGGCCTGGGTGGTGGACGGCGGCATGCTCCAGATGGGTCCGCAGGCGGGATCGCACCTCAGCGGCAATGAATGGCGCGAGGGATAGGCTGATCCGTCCGGCTGGGGGATCGCGCAGTCCGCATCGCGGAGATGGCAAGCGCTTTCCCGAGTGGTGCTGGCATGATGGAGCGCATGCGCATTCTTATCGCTCCGGACAAGTTCAAGGGGTCCCTGACGGCAGCTGAAGCCGCCGCCTCCATCGCTGAGGGGGCACTCCGGGTGTACCCGGACGCCGTCGCCACCCAGTTTCCCATCGCCGACGGCGGCGAGGGCACGCTGGAAGCGGCGGTGGCGGCAGGCTATGAGGAGCGGTTGAACGCCGTGGTGGGGCCAATCCTCGCCCCCCTTGGTGCCGCCTGGGCCATCCACAAGGCAGGCGACGGCAAGGTCACGGCGGTGATCGAAACGGCCCAGGCGTCCGGCCTGGCCGACATGGAGCCAATCCCGGCCAACGCCTTGCGCGCCCACAGCTATGGGTGCGGCCAGCTGATCGCCGCAGCCCTCGACGCCGGCGCCACCGAGATCGTCCTGGGGCTGGGCGGGTCCGCCATGACGGACGGAGGCAGCGGCGCCCTGCGCGCCCTCGGCCTGAAACCTTTGGACTCAGCAGGGAACGTGGTGCCCCTGGGGGGAGGTTCGCTGGCCGACGTCACGGCGCTGGACACAAGCGGGCTGGACCCGAGGCTCTCCGCCACCACGTTCCGCATCGCCGTCGACGTCCGCAACCCGCTGTACGGGCCGTCCGGCGCTGCCCACGTCTTCGCCCCGCAGAAAGGTGCGGACCAGGACGCCGTGGAAATGCTCGACGCCGGGCTCCGCAACTGGGCGTCGGTGCTGCGGGAAGCAACGGGCCGGGACGTGAACGTCCCCGGCGCCGGCGCCGCCGGTGGCTTCCCGGCGTCGTTCCTTGCGTTCACCAACGCCACGCTGGAAGGCGGCTTTGCGCTGGTGGCGGGGCTGACCGGACTGGCCACCCAGCTGGACCAGGCGGACCTGGTGATCACCGGCGAAGGATCCATGGACTCCCAGTCGCTCACCGGCAAGGCGCCGATCGCACTCGCGAACGCGGCCCGGGACCGCGGCATACCCGTCATTGTGGTGGCCGGCAGGATCCTGGTGACTTTCGAGGACCTCGCCGGACACGGCGTGGTGGCCGCGGCCCAGCTGCTGGACGTGGCGTCGAGTCCGGAAGATGCCGTGGCAAACGCCGGCAAGTACTTGGCCTGGGCAACAAGCCAGGTACTCGAAGGGGCCTGACCGGCGCGGAACGTCAGGCACCGGTCTCGTAGTGGGGCTCGGCAACAGGCTTCGATTCCGGGGATCCCTTCTCCCGCAGGTATACCGACGCCCCCACCAGGACACCGACGGCCAGGAACTCGCTCTGCCAGTTCTGGAAGGACTCGAACCAGAAGCGGCTGGTGCCCAGGTACTGCAGGAACGTGATGACGGGCTGGCCGTGGCTTTGCTGGTCTTGGTTGTACTCGTCCACCCCGCCGGCGGCATGGAGGAGGAACGAGGCAAGGAACAACACGAAAAACAGGATCGACAGGGAGTGCTCGTAGACCTTGAGTGCCATGCCGCCACGCCGGATCGGCCATGGGGTGGCGCTGCTGATACGCGCTTCCCGGGGGTCCTGGTCCTGAGGGGCCTTCCTGCCCATCGGCTTGGACTCGGATGAGCCCTTCTGGAACAGGAACACCGTGAGGACCACGTACATGCCCATCTGCAGGAACTCCGACTCCCAGTTCTCGAACGTGGCCTCAACGAACGCGCCGGTTCCCAGGAACTGAAGTACGGACACCGCCGGCTCCCCATGGGCCTGCTGGTCTTCGCTGTACGACGCTGCACCGGAGAGGACCATCCCCACGAAAAACGCGAGGAACAGGCCCAGGTTAGCCACCAGCAGCCCATGCTCTTTGGCCCACTTACGCATCCTCACTCCTTATCTTTGGCCGGGAGGATCCTCCCGGTGGCCCGTTTGTTCAGGCGAAGCGGAACGAAGACCAGCATCACCACCATGACGCCCAGCAGCGCGCCACCGGCCATGACCCCGGCGGACCGGCCTGCCGCAACATCGAAGACCAGGGCGGCTGTTCCCGCACTCAACAGGGCGATGCCGCCAAGGGCAATCTTGGTGATGGTGTCCGCGCTGGACACCAGCATTTCCTTCAGCCGTTTCCGGAAGAGCCGCCGGTGCACGCTGACCGGAAGGAGGATGAAGGCGGTGGTCAGGGCGGCAATCACCACATTGGTGAGGTAGAGGCCAACTTCCCAGTCGTCCAATTTTTCAAAGCGCTGCTGGAACGGCAGGGTCAGCAGGAAGCCGGCCAGGATCTGCACCCCGGTCTGGAGCACCCGCAACTCCTGCAGGAGTTCGGCCCAGTTGCGGTCCAGCTGCTCTTCGCGGGTCTCGTTCCGGCCCGTGCGGCCCGTGTAGTCCTCAACTTCGGACATCGGCGCTCCTTCCTTCCCGGCGGCGGTCCAAGTCTTCTTTCTACTCCTCCCGTACCCAGAAACAAGGCTGGCCGTTGCGCCCGCTACAACATTTGATAAGTTTACTGATTATTACCCGCGGTGGTGGACTTGGTCCGCTGCCCGGGATAGCTTCAAAGGGCCGGAGCACGGCGGAGCCCTTCTCTATCGACACAGGTCAACCGACAGCAGGCAGGCGGACATGAGCGACACGGACAAGCAGACAGACCAGCCGCAGGATCCGCGCGGCGGCTACCACTCGGGCCCCTTTCCCGAGCAGGAACAGAAGCAGCCCGGGCTCACGGCACCCATGGACCCCAAGCCGGACCACGGGGAGCTCAGCTACGAAGGACACGGCAAGCTCGAAGGCAAGGCCGCCCTCATCACCGGCGGCGACTCCGGCATCGGAAAGGCCGCAGCCATCGCGTTCGCCCGCGAAGGGGCCGACGTCGCCATCTCCTACCTGCCGGAAGAGGAAGACGACGCGCAGGACACCGCGGAGTGGATCCGCAAAACCGGGCGCCGGGTCCTCCTTCTTCCGGGCGACGGCCGTGAAGAGGAGTTCAGCACCCGCATCGTGGAGGAAACCGTTTCCGAATTCGGGCGGCTCGATGTCCTGGTGCTGAACGCGGCCTACCAGAAGAACCGGGAGAGCCTGGAGACGCTTCCCACCGAAGAGTTCGACCGGGTCTTCCGCACCAACCTCTATTCACTGCTGTGGTCGGCGCGGGCAGCCGTGCCGCACTTGAAGGCCGGGGCTTCGATCATCACCACGGCCTCCATCCAGGCCTTCAACCCGTCGCCGGAGCTCATCGACTACGCCATGACCAAAGCGGCGCAGGTGGCCTTCACCAAGGCCTTGGCCCAGGAGCTCGGCCCGAAGGGGATCCGGGTCAACGCGGTGGCCCCCGGCCCCATCTGGACACCCTTGATTCCCGCCACCGAGTGGCCGGACAAGCTCCCGTCCTTCGGCCAGGACACGCCGCTGGAGCGCGCGGGCCAACCCGCCGAACTCGCCGCAGCGTACGTACTGCTGGCGTCCGGGGACGGCTCCTACATCTCGGGCGCAGTCCTGCCCGTCACCGGCGGCAAGGGGCTCTAGGGGCGCCGCGCTCCAGGCAGTACCGGGTTCTACCGCCCGGACAGTATCAACAGACCAGCAACATCGGCAACGCACAACAGGAGGAAGCATGACGCAGGAAAACCAGCAGGCTGAACCCGAGTCGGCCCCGGGCGGCTACGGCACCCCCACCGCGGAGCAGGAGGCAGCCGGCACCCAGGGCGGCCAGCAGTCCAGCGGCGGCCAGCAGTCCGGCGGCGCTTCGTCGGCCGGCGCGGACACCAACGAACCGCAGTCCGGGACGGGCCAGAACCCGGTCCCGCACGACATGGACCTCCCCTCCAGCGCGGCGGAGATCGACGAGTCGAATGATGACTCCAAGGGGTCGGCGCCGGTCTCCTCGGAGTCCGGGCAGGAAGCCACGGGCATTCCGGACGGCAGCGGAAACGACCTTCCGCAGGAGAAGTCGCCGAACGACGACGACGAAAGCTTCGACGCCGGATAAGTCACCCTGGCCCCTGGCCTCCGTTTCCCCTGCCCGCAGCGGCAGCGGAAACGGGGGCCTTTGCCGTGCCCGCTGCTCCTCCTGACGGACCCATTCCGGCGGTCCCCCGCAGTGGCATACATCCCGTCCGGCTGGGTACGGAACACGCGAAACCACATCAGCCGGCAGGCAGGCAGCAGAAGGCATCCCCTCCTGCCCGCCGGCGTCAATTTCGACGCCAGGAAAGTGGACCTGTGGGCAGGAGATCTTCGGAGCAGTGGGCGCGGCAGCCGGACCGGCCGGACAAAGTGGCGGTGGACGTCCTGGTGCCCACGTGCAACCGGCCGGCGGAGCTGGCCGTCACCCTTGCGGGGCTGGCAGCGCAGCAGGAACCCGCGTTCGCCGTCGTCATCAGCGACCAGTCAGCGGGGCAGCCCGCGTGGGAACATCCGGCACCCGCAGCAATGGTGCGGGTGCTCGAGGCGCAGGGCCGGACCGTGACGCTGCTGCGCCACCTTCCACGGCGGGGACTGGCCGAACACCGGCAGTTCCTGCTGGACCAGTCCACCGCGGAGCAGTGCCTGTTCCTGGACGACGACGTTTGGCTGGAACCCGGCGCCCTGGAACGGCTGAGCCAGGCCCTCGCCGAGCTGCAATGCGGGTTTGTGGGCATGGCCCCGCAGGGGTTGTCCTTCCTGGACGATCCCCGGCCTGAAGAAACAGCGGCCTTCTCAGCCTGGGAGGGCCCGGTGGCGCCGGAGCGCATCCGCCCGGGCAGCCCGGAATTCGAGCGCTGGCCGCTGCACAACGCCGCGAACCTCAGCCATCTCAGTGCCGAACTGGCCCTGCAGTCTGGCGACTGGGTGCCCTACCGCGTGGCGTGGCTGGGCGGCTGCGTGCTGTACCGCAGGGAGGCGTTGAACGACGCCGGCGGGTTCCGTTTTTGGACCAGCCTTCCGGCAGACCATGCCGGCGAGGACGTCGTGGCCCAGTGGCAGGTGATGGAACGGTACGGCGGGGCCGGAATCCTGCCGTCCGGCGCGGTCCACCTTGAAGCGCCCACCACCGTGACGGACCGGCGGGTGGAGGCCCACGACGTCGTCCTCCGACAGGACTCCGCCGGGGCGCCCTAGTAGGCGTCAGGGCCTCAGGCTCCGCTGCCGCCGGCTGCTCCGGACAGCGGGTAGGCCACGTACGCGAAGCGGTCTGACGCCGGCGACCAGCTGTTGACGTTCAGGGTGCCTTGGCCGCCGAAGACCGGCCAGGTGTGGAGCGGGGTGGTCCAGTCCGTGGTGGAGACGAGGACGACGTCGACCGGCAGGTCTGCCGGGTGGCCTTGCGTTCCGGCGGGGAAGCGGATGTAGCCGGCCAGGCGGCCGTCCGGGGAGAGGTGCGGGAACCAGTCCACGGAGGCGCTGTCCACCAGCCGCTCGAACTGGCTTCCGTCGGTCCGGACGCGGGCGAGTTGGGCATGGCCGGGGAGGGTGGTGAAGGATTCCGTATTGAGGTACAGCCAGTCGCCGCCGGGCGAGTACTCGGGCCCGTCGCAGTGCCCGGGCCCGACGTCGACCCTGGCGGCAGCACCGCCGTCGGACTTTATGGTCATCAGGCGCCCCGGCCGTGTGAAGTCGCCGCCCTCAATCCCTACATATGCGAGCTCCGTGCCGTCGGGACTGACGCCATGCAGGAAATGGAAGGACCCGTCGTCGTCCGTGATCCTGGTGGCCTGTCCGCCCGCCAGGGGCGCCCGGTAGATGTGTCCGTCCTCCCCGGACAGGAAGATGGTGTCGCCGTCCGGGGCCAGGACATGGTCGTTATTGAGCGCCGGGAGGCCCGTCAGCCGGATCCCGGCAAGGGATCCGTCCGCCAGGTCCAGTTTCCACAGGAGGCCGTCGCCGTTCAGGATCAGTGCGCGGCCATCGAGCGTCCAGTTAGGTGCCTCCAGGAGCATATTCCCGGTGGCGTATGCCAGTTCGAGCCCGCCGCCGGCCGAGGCAATCCAGACCTCGCACTGCTGGCCCGCTGCAGGGCACGCATGGCGTGGATCAGTCCTTGCTGCTGAAGGCGGCGTCGAAGCTGGTTTGGGAGGCTGGGAAATCGTACTTCTTGAGCGCTGCCAGTGCTTCGGGGGCCCCGTGGAGGCGGTCCATGCCGGCGTCTTCCCATTCGATGCTGATGGGGCCGGTGTAGCCAATGGCGGCGAGGGCGCGGAACGAGGCTTCCCAGGGGACGTCGCCGCGGCCGGCGGAGACGAAGTCCCAGCCACGGCGGGGGTCGCCCCAGGGCAGGTGGGAACCCAGGACGGTGTTGCGGCCGGTTTGGCGGATCTTGGTGTCCTTGCAGTCCACGTGGTAGACCCGGTCCTTGAAATCCCAGATGAAGGAGACGGGGTCAATGCCCTGCCACATCATGTGGGAGGGGTCCCAGTTCAGGCCGAACGCTTCGCGGTGGCCGATGGCTTCAAGGGTGCGGACGGTGGTCCAGTAGTCGTAGGCGATTTCGGAGGGGTGGACTTCGTGGGCGAACCGGACCCCGCATTCGTCAAAGACGTCCAGGATGGGGTTCCAGCGGTCGGCGAAGTCCTGGTAGCCGGCGTCGATGACTTTTTCCGGGACGGGCGGGAACATGGCGACGTACTGCCAGATGGAGGAGCCGGTGAACCCGACGACGGTGTCCACGCCGAGGGCTTTGGCGAGCCGGGCGGTGTGCTTCATTTCCTCGGCGGCGCGCTGGCGGACGCCTTCGGGGTCGCCGTCGCCCCAGACCTTGGACCCGACGATGGCCTGGTGGCGGAAGTCGATGGGGTCATCGCAGACGGCCTGGCCCTTGAGGTGGTTGGAGATGGCCCAGACCTTGAGGTTGTACTTGTCCAGGATTGCCAGTTTGGACTCGACGTAGCCCGGTTCATCCCAGCGCCAGGCGTCCAGGTGGTCTCCGGAGACGGCGATTTCCAGGCCGTCGTAGCCCCAGCCGGAAGCAAGCTTCGCGACTTCTTCGAAGGGCAGGTCGGCCCACTGGCCGGTGAACAGGGTGAACGGGCGGGGCATTCGGGGCTCCTTGGCTTAAAGCTGGACTGGCGGGCGCTGCCGGGTCAGGCGTTAGTGGCGGACGACGGTGAGGGTGCTTTTGTTGGCGGCGGATTCCTCCACAGCGTTCAGGATGTGCTGGACGTTCAGTCCTTCTTCGAACGACGGCGAGGGCTGGGTTCCGTCCTTGATGGCGGTGAGGAAGTCGCGGATTTGGTGGGTGAAGGTGTGTTCCCAGCCGATGATGTGGCCCTGCGGCCACCAGGCTTCCAGGTAGGGGTGGCTGGGTTCGTTGACCAGGATTCGGCGGAAGCCCTGTTCCCGCACCGGGGCGGTGGCGTCCAGGAAGCCGAGTTCGTTGAGGTTTTCCAGGTCGAACAGGAGGCTGCCCTTGTCCCCATAGATCTCGATCTGGAGGCTGTTTTTCCGTCCCGTGGCCACCCGGGAGACCTCCACTGAGGCGATGGCCCCGGAGGTGAGGGACAGCGTGGCCCAGGCGGCGTCGTCGACCGTGACGTCCTCGGTGCCGTTCTTGCCGGGGCGCTGGTCCACGAAAGTGTTGAGCCGCCCGGACACCTCGGTGACCTGGTCGCCGAGGAGGAACAGGACCTGGTCGATTGCGTGGGAGGCGATGTCGCCCAGGGCACCGGACCCGGCCGTTTCCTTCCGCAGCCGCCAGGTCATGGGTGCCTGGGCGTCCGCGAGCCAGTCCTGCAGGTACGCGGCCCGGACGTGCCGGACGGTGCCCAGCCGGCCTTCGGCGATCAGTTCCTTCGCGAGGGCCAGGGCCGGGACGCGGCGGTAGTTGAACCCGATCATCGACTGCACGCCCCGGGCCCTGGCTTTGGCTGCGGCGGCGGTCATGAGTTCGGCTTCGGCCAGGGTGTTGGCCAGGGGTTTTTCCACCAGGACGTGCTTGCCTGCCTCCAGCGCGGCGATGGCGATCTCCGCGTGCATCCAGCCCGGGGCGCAGATGTCCACGATGTCGATGTCATCGCGGGTGATCACCGTGCGCCAGTCCGTTGCCGATTCGGCCCAGCCATACCTTTCCGCGGCCTCCGCGACCGCGGTGGCGTCCCGGCCCACGAGGACTTTCTGCTCGAAGGCCGGGACGTCGAAGAAGCTGGCCACATTCCGCCACGCATTCGAGTGGGCCTTGCCCATGAAGGCATAACCGATGGCTGCCACGCCCAGCGGGCGCGAAGCCGGTCGGGAGGCCGGGGGTTCGGAGGGGTGTGCGGGTGCGGTCATGGTGCGTTCCTGCGTGCTTCCTGCTGGCTGGACTACGTGCTGGATTACTTGCTGGATCAGAGCGTGGCGGTTTCCGGCGCCCAGTCCTCGGGGAGGGCGGCGGAGGCCGGCGCCGAGCTTTCGACGTTCACGAACGTGCCCGAATCGATGGACTCGGAGATGGACACCATGGTGTCCAGCACGTGGTACGCCAGTTCGCCGGTGGCACGGTGCTTCACACCGGCGCGGAGAGAGCGGGCCATGTCCAGGACGCCCATGCCGCGGCCGTTGGCGGGCCCGGTGGCGGGAACCGTGGTCCAGTCCTCGTCGCCGGCACGCCAGAGCTTGATGTCTCCGGTGAAGTAGTTGGGGTCCGGCAGCGAAATGGTGGCTTCCGTTCCGGTGATCTCCACGAAACCCATCCGGGTCCGGGGGGATTCGAAGGAGAAGACGCTGTGCGAGGAGGCGCCGGATTCGAACTGCGCCATGGCGGAGACGTGGGTGGGCACCTCGACGGTGAACTCCTCGCCCGCCTTGGGTCCCGAACCGATCACGCGCACGTCCTTGGCCTTGGAACCGACGGCGGCCACCTTGCGGATGGAGCCGAAGGCCTGGACCAGGGCGGTCAGATAGTAGGGGCCCATGTCGAACAGCGGGCCGGCGCCGTGCTGGAAGAGGAAGGCCGGGTTCGGATGCCACGACTCCGGGCCGGGGGTCTGGAACGTGGTCATTGCGGTCAGCGGCGTGCCGATGTCGCCGCGCTGGATCAGGCGCAGCGCCGTTTGGATACCGGCGCCGAGGAAGGTGTCCGGCGCGCAGCCCAGCCTGATGCCGGCGGAGTCGGCGGTCTTGAGCAGGCCCAGGCCGGATTCGCGGTCCAGGGAGAACGGCTTCTCCGTCCAGACGTGCTTGCCCGCGTTGACGGCTGCGGTGGCCACCTCCACGTGGGCTGCGGGGATGGTGAGGTTGACGATGATTTCGACGTCGGGGTGGTTCAGGGCCTTGTCCACGCCTCCCCACTCAGGGATGCCGTACTCCTTGGCGCGGGCTTCGGCGGCGTCCTCGAAGAGGTCGGCGATGACGTGGACCTTGAGGTCGGGGAACGCCGTGAGGTTGTCCAGGTATTGCTTGCTGATCACGCCGGCGCCGATGACGCCGACGCCCACCGGGCCGCTGCGGGCCGGCGTGCCGGCGGGGGTGCTCATGCGTTGGCTCCTTCGGCTGCGGTGTTGCTCTCCAGGAAGGCGAGGCTCTGGGCGATGCCCTCGAAGATGTCGCCGTCGTAGTCGTCAAACTCCACCACGCCTACCTCGAGGGACTGCGCGGCGGCGATGACGTCCATGACCGGGACCTTGCCCTGGCCTGCCGGACGCTGGGCCTTGTTGTCCTTGTTCAGCGGGCCATCCTTGATGTGGATGAACTTCACGCGGCCGCCGAGCTTGGTGAGGATGTCGATCGGGTCCTGGCCGCCGACGGCCACCCAGTAGGTGTCCACTTCGAGGACCAGTCCCGGGTCCAGCAGGGACTCGAAGTACTCCAGGGCGGTGCGGCCCTCGATGGTGGACTCCAGCTCCCAGGCGTGGTTGTGGTAGCCAACCCGGATGCCGTACCCGGCGCCCTTCTTCGCCGCGGCGTTGAGCTTGGCGGCGGTCGCCTGGATGTCCTCCGCCTTCTGCCAGTGCTCGGCGGGCAGGAACGGATCGATGACCGTGGTGATGCCCAGTTCCTTCGCGGCGGCGAAGATTTCGTCCTGGTCCTGGCTCATCAGGGGCGCGTGGCCGGACGGCGCGGTGAGGCCGTTTTCCTTCAGGGCGGCGCCGAGTTCCTTGGCAGTGGCCACGAAGTTGTAGGGCTCAACCTGGGTGTAGCCGATTTCGGCGACTTTCCGGATAGTGCCCGGGAGGTCCTCCGCGATCGCGTTGCGCAGGGTGTAGAGCTGAAGTGAGTAGGACATGGGTTTCCTTAGCGTTCTGTTGTGAATCGAAGTGGACTGGGGTCAGCGGCCGGCGAGCGAGCCGCCGATGCCGCCGACGCTGAAGTATTTGTTCAGCGTGGCGAAGACGATGACGGGCGGGAGCATCATGACCACGGCCAGGGCCATGACGGATGTCCAGTCCGTGGCGTTCTGCTGGAAGAAGGACTGCACGCCCATGGGAAGGGTGAAGATTTCGTTCGAGCGCAGGAACACGATGGCTACGAGGTAGTCGTTCCAGGCCAGGAGGAAGGCGAAGATCGCGGTGGAGAGAACGCCGGGAAGGGAGTTCCGGAGGACCACCTTGGTGAACGAGCCGAACACGGAGCACCCGTCGATCCAGGATGCTTCCTCGAGGCTGATGGGGATGGAGTCGAAGTAGGCGGCCATCATCCAGGTGGCCACGGTCATGGTGGAGCCGACGTAGATGATGGTCAGGCCCAGGAGGTTGTCCACCAGGCCCATGCCGGCGAACAGGATGAACAGCGGCACCACGGAAGTGATGATGGGCAGCGACTGCATGACGAACAGCAGCAGCGAGTACCCGGACACCGCCTTGCTGCGGCCGCGGGAGAGGACGTAGCCGGCAGGGGCGGCAACAGCCACGGAGACCACCACGGTGGACAGGGTGGTGACCAGGCTGTTCTTCAACCAGGTGGCGGCCAGGGTCTTGGAGAAGACGTTGCCGAGGTTCTCGAACGTCAGGCCGGTGGCAGTGCTGTTGGGTCCGGGTGTGAAGGCCAGCAGCACGGTGACCATGATGGGCACCAGCACGATCCCCGTGATGATGAGGATTGCGGCGAAGCGCCACCAGCGGCCGCGCTGGCCCGCTTCGGAGAGGACCCTGCGCCGCTTGCCGGCGTCGATGCCGAGCGCGGGGCCGGATTCGGGATGGGCGTGGAGGACTGCGCTCATTATTCGACGCTCGACTTTCGGATCTGGCGGTACAGTATGACCGAGATGACCACCAGGGTCATCGTCATGAGGAAGGCGATGGCCACGCCGGGGCCGGTGGCGAAGTCCTGGAACACGGTCCGGTAGGCCAGGACCACCAGGGAGGTGGTGGCGTTGACCGGTCCGCCGCCGGTGAGCAGGTAGATGGTGGGAAAGTCGTTGACGCAGAAGATGGTCATCAGGATCCAGCTGATGTACGTGGAGCGGGCGATCAACGGCAGGGTGATCTGGGTGAACTGCTGCCAGCGGCTGGCGCCATCCATGCTGGCTGCCTCATAAACGGTGGTGTCCACCGAAGCCAGGGCGGCCGAGATCATCATCATCATGAACGGGAAGCTGACCCAGACCTTGAACACCATCACGGTGATGGAGGCCAGGGTGGGATCGGCCAGAAAGAGTGGCGTGCCCATGCCCAGGTTCCGGAACAGCGACGGGATCAGGCTGTCCGGGGTGGCCACCAGCCAGTTCCAGGCAGTGGAGGACACCACGATGGGCACCACCCAGGGCAGGAGCAGCAGGACCTTGAAAGTGCCGCCGCCGGGGATCTTGGTGCGCAGGAGCAGGGCCAGGCCCAGCCCCACCAGCCAGGACCCGAAGACGCCCACGATGGTGAACCACAGCGTGAACTGGGCAGCTTTCCAGAACGCCGGCGAGGTCAGGACGGTGGCGAAGTTCTGGCCCGCCACGAAGTTGCCGGTCTGGAGCAGGTCTCCGTCGTGCGTCGCCTGGATGGCGGCGTAGATCAGCGGGTAGCCGTGGATCAGGACAAGGAGGACCACGGAGGGGAGCAGGAGCCAGAAGAACGTCCTGGTGGCCTGCGCGGAGAGCTTGCTCTTGCGTTTTCCGGGGACGGCCCCGGACCCGCCGGGGGCAAGCCCGCGGCGGGCCCGGCTTAGGCCGGACTGGGTGGTGGTGCTGGACATGGGCGCTCGGTCCTACTTCTTCAGGACCGACTCGAGGCCGGACTGGAAGGTCTGCAGGGCAGTCTTGGCGTCGGCCTTGCCGGTGATGATGGTCTGGCTGAACTGGTTCAGTGCCTGGCCGCCGTCAAGGGCCGCCAGGTTCGCATTGAGCCGGCTGCCCTGGGCGGCGAAGGTCTTGGCAATAGGCTGCCAGTCCTTGACGATCTTGACGTTGTTGGGGTCGTTGGCGAACTCGGGGATCTCCGTGATCGACTTGAAGACCGGCAGGGCGGACATCAGCTTCTTCTGCCACAGCTGCTTGAGCTGGCCCAGGTAGTACACCAGGAACTCCTCCGAGGCTTCCTGCGACGGGGTGTTGGTGTACATCATGATGTTGTTCGGGAAGACGATGGTGGCCTTGTCCCCGTGCGGGCCCTTGATGGGGTCAGCCACCAGCAGGTCGCCGGAGGTGTCGCCCACGCGCTGCGGGACGTTCACCTGGAACAGGCCGTAGCCGGCCTTGCCGTCTTTCCACTGGGCGGACATATTGTCCGTGGTGTAGCTGACCGCGGCCGGGTCGACGATGCCGTTGGAGACGAGCTCCAGGACGAATTCCATGGCCTCGACGTTGCGGTCATTCATCAGGTCCAGCTCGCCGTCCTTGTTCCAGACGCCGCCGCCGTTGTTGACCATCATCATGATCATGGAGTGGTTGGCGTAGTTGTTCCCTGCGCCTGCGCCGGTGGTGAAGCCGAACGCGCCCACCTTCTTCAGTGCCTTGCCTGCTTCCAGCAGGGACGGCCAGTCCGTGGGCAGCGCAACGTTGGCTTTCTCGAACAGGGACTTGCGGTACCAGAAGACGCGCATGTCCAGCTGCCACGGGACCGCCACGTAGCCCTTGTCCGACTTGAAGGGGTCCAGCACGCCGGGCAGGAAGTCATCGAACTGGCCGTTGGCCTTCAGCTTCTCGATCACCTTGTCCGCGTAGGCGATCTGGCCCTGCTGCTCGAACTGGAACGCCTGGAAGCCGCCGCCCGTGGACACAGCCGGGCCCGTCTTGGAAGCAATCGCGGAGGAGAAGGTCTGGTAGAAATTGTTCCACTGGATGATCTGGTAGCTCGCCTTGGCGCCATTGGCACCGGAGAAACCTTCCGCGATGCCCTTGGCGGCATCGTTGTAGGCCGGTGTTGCCCAGGGCATGTCCCAGAACTTCACGGTGCCGCCGGCCCCGCCCCCGCCGCCTCCCTGCGATGCCGAGCCGCCGCCGCAGGCGGCGAGCAGGGGTACGGAGGCTGCGGCAGCCGTCAGGCCCAGGAAGCCGCGCCGGGAAAAGGAGCGGCGCTGTTCGGGAGTTGCGTTCATGATGTGTCCTTTCGGGACCGTCTTGCGCTGTGCGCCGTTGGTGCGGTCCTGCTCATCGTTGAGAGTGGAGGTGGGACTGGACTGCTGGTTCGGTTGCGTATCGGTGGGCTGGTTACGTGTCAGCGAGGGTTGCGTAGAGGTCGGTCAGCCGGGCAAACCCGGCCAGGTCGTCCGGGAGCGTGCCGGCGCTGAGATGGGTCTTCAGCCGCCGCCACGCCGCCCGGTGGGCGGATTCGTACAGGGTGGGAAGCAAAAGTTGGCCGTGGGCCCCGGTGACCCTGACTTCGGCGGGCCATGCGGCGTCCGGATCCGGGACCTGGACGTCCACGCCGCCGTCGGCCGTGTAGAGGTGGATCCCGACGCCGGCCGGGCGGGCTGCGGTGAGTACGCCCTGGGCGGTGAACGGTGCGCCGTTGGCCAGCCGGCCGGTGGCGGTGTACCCGGTGGTGCCGCTGCGGAGGACGCTGACGCCGTGGAGCTGTCCGCTGACGGCGAGCACGGCGGCGAGGTGCCGGGCCAGGAGCCGCTGCACGTCCGTGCCCGGGGCTGCCGTGGCAACACTGTCCAGCAACGATGCCGTGCCCAGGGCGCTGCGAACAGCGTCGCGGGCGTCGGGGTCGCCGCTTCCGCTGACCAGCGCGGGGTTGGAAGCCCAGTGGAGATCGAGAACGACGGCGGCACCGGCTGCCCGGGCAGCGTCCGCCAACTGCGTGGTTTCCTCGGGGACGGGATCCACCACCAGGATGCCGCGCGGCCCGGAGTCGATGGCCCGGGCGGCTTCCGTGGTCCAGCCCGCTTCGCCGGCGATCACCACAACGTCAGGCGCCCGGTCCTCCGTCGGGGGGCCGAAGGTCGCCGGCAGGGAGGCAACTGCCAGGGCTACCGCGCCTGCTTCTTCGGCCCGCGGCGTTGCTGTCACTGTGTACGCGCTCATGCGGTGGCTCCTGCCGTTTCCGTGGCGGCCGCGTGTCCTGTGGCAACGTCCTGCACCGTGGCCGCGGAGATGGCCAGGGCGAAGGTGAGGTCGTCGATCAGGGCCTGGGCGGAGGGGGCCGGGCGCGTGCCGCGGGCCAGTTCAGCCAGTTCACGCCACTCGCCTTCGTAGCCGTTGTGGCCGTACGGACCGAAGGTGCTGGTTTCGCTGACCCGGGAGAACGTGGCGACGGCGGAGCCGGCCTGGACGTAGGACGGAGTGAAGTCGATCCGCAGCGCGGAGTCGTCACCGATGGCCTCGAAGGTCCACTCGGGCTTCCAGGTGCTGTTCATGACGGCACGCAGTTCGATGACGCGGGTGGGGGTCCTGAGTGAGACGGCGTAACCGAACGGCCGGACGTGCCGCGCCTGGAGCACCTCGATCTCATCGAAGTCCGGGGTGAAGCGCCGCACCAGGGGCAGGTCGTGGATGGCCAGGCCCATGATGCCGCCCTGCATCATGGCCTTGATGACCTCGACGTCCGAATAGTCGGGCGTGCCGGTGGTGGGGCGGGTAATGATCTCGGTGGCGAAGTCTTCGAAGCGGGCGTTCGGCGGGAGGACGATGGAGGAGCGGATGGTGTGCGCCTGTGCGGGAAGATCGCCCCAGTTCTGTTCCGCCGCGAGCCAGCCGGGGTCGAATGTATGCATGGCCCCCACCACGATCGGGACCCCCGTCGCGGCGCTGACTTCGGCGATCCTGGCTGCCTCCTCACCGTTCATGGCGAAGGGCTTCTCGCAGAGGACGGCTTTCTTGCCGGCCCGGCAGGCGGCAATGACCTGGTCCGCGTGGAACTGGTGGGGGCTGCAGATCGCCACGATGTCCACGCCTGGATCACCCAGCAGGGCCTCCAGGCTGGTGCTGGATGCAGCCCCGACCCGGGCCGCCACCGAAGAGGCCACGGCCGGGTCCACGTCCATGATGTGCCGTACTTCCAGGGTGTCCCGGAGCCGTGCCAGTGCCGGGAGGTGGATGGCCTGGGTGACGGGCCCGGCGCCGAGGATGCCGACGCCCAGGGGCCGGTCTGCTGGCGCTGCGATGTGGGACAAGTTCAACTACCTCTTTGTAAGCGGACTCTGGAGTACCGGAGGGATCAGTGCGGCGGATGGTTGCCATCGGAACCGCAAATGTGCCTTGAGTCACAACGTAGAACTACTTTTGACGCGCGTCAAGCAAAAGTTGTTTGTTGCGCGTCATTCTTCTGGCGTGGTGACAGCAGTAAGTAACAGTGTTATGACTTAGACATGACTTCACCGACGGGCAGGCAGGCCGGAAAAGACTCCGATGTCGGCAGCCTGTCGCGTGCCGGGGACCTGTTCCAGCTGCTCCGCGACGGCAGGGCCCGCACCCGCGCCGAACTTGCCCTGAGCACGGGGCTGGCCCGCTCCACGGTGGCCTCCCGGATCGATGCGCTCATGCTGTCCGGCCTGGTGGGCCCGGCAGGGGAAGCCCTCTCCAGCGGCGGCAGGCCGCCGTCGCGCTTTGCCTTCAACCCCGCAGCGCGCCTGGTGCTGGCCGTGGACGTGGGTGCCACTCACGTCATCGTCGCGGTCACCGACCTCGGCGGGAAGATCCTTGCCGAACACCGGCTCGAGCAGCAGGTGGCCGACGGTCCGGAGGCCGTGCTGGACCAGGTGGTGGCCCAGGGCAAGGAGCTCCTCGCTTCGGCGGGACGCAGCGTCGCAGAACTTGCCGGAATCGGCATCGGACTGCCCGGCCCCGTGGAACATGACACCGGCAAACCGGTGAAGCCGCCCATCATGCCGGGCTGGGACGGGTTCGACGTGGTCAGCTACGTCCAGCGGTCCCTGCCCGTCCACGTGCTGGTGGACAACGACGTGAACATCATGGCCTTGGGGGAGCAGTCCGCACACTGGCCGGAGCACAACAACTTTTTCTTCGTCAAGGTGGCCACCGGCATCGGCTCCGGCATCATCAGCAACGGCGAGCTGCAACGCGGTGCCAACGGCACGGCGGGCGACCTGGGGCACGTGCAGGTGGCCCGGGGCGCGGATGTCCTCTGCGCCTGTGGAAACTACGGGTGCCTGGAGGCACTCGCGTCAGGTCCCGCCGTCGCGCGTTCCTTGCGGGAGCACGGACTGGACGTCGGGAGGGGCGCGGACGTGATCCGGCTCGCCGCAGACGGCAACCTGCAGGCCATCCAGGCGCTGCGCCAGGCAGGCCGGGACATCGGTGAGGTCCTGGCCACCGTGGTCAACCTGCTCAATCCGTCCGTGATTGTGGTGGGCGGCAGCTTTGGTGAGACGGGGGAGCACGTGGTGGCCGGCATCCGCGAAGTGGTGTACCGGCGCTCGCCCCCGCTGGCCACCTCACACCTGCGCATCAGCGTCTCCCGCGCCGGAAGCCAGGCTGGCGTGCTGGGGGCAAGCCAGCTGGTCACCCAGTACGTGCTCTCGCCCGCCATCATCGAAGCCACCCTGGCCGGCGCCATCGCCGGGTGACGCCGGAGGATCCCCGGCGCCACCTGGCGGTCAGCCTAACGCCTCCGCTTCGGGCTCCGGGGCCTCAGTCAGGAGCAGCGCGGTTCCGCCATAGGCGGGCAGCTCCAGGAAGAAGCTGTGCAGGTCATCCACCTGCCCCACGGTTTCGCCGCTGAACAGGTCCTGGACATTGGCGCCGGACGGCAGTTCGTTGGACTGGATGCTGCCGGCGATGTCCTGCCCGGAGAAGTTCAGCGCGGTGACCTGCAGGGCCCCGTCCTTCAGCCGGTTGACCAGCACCAGCGCGGCGCGGTTGGAGACCTCGGGGACGTCCAGCAGGGTGCCCGTGGCGATGCCGTTTTCTTCCCGGACGGCGAGGATCCGCTGGAGGCGGCGGGCGAAGGAGTCCTGGTCCTGCAACTGGTCCGGCAGGGATCCGTACAGGCTGCGGGCCCGCGGCATCCCGGCCGAGGAGTTGGTGGCGTCCGGGCTGGTCCCCATGAGGTCGTGCGCGCCCCGGTTGATCCAGCGCGTATCGCCCTGCGACGTGAGTTCGCGGACGCTGCTGCGGTCCAGGGCCATGATGCCGGTCAGGTCCCAGCCGGAAAGGGCAAAGACGCCGGGCTGGAGCGCGTTGTACATGGCCAGCAGCAGGTGGACGTCCCGGATCTGCGCCTCCTGCTCCGCGGTTACTGTGGCCGGGTCCTTGATTCCCAGGGCCGCCATGATGAAGCTGACGGTAGTGCAGGCAATGCCGTTGGTGGTGAACACGGCGTTGTACGGCGCATTCTCCCCGGTGAGCTGGTCCCGCAGGGTCTGCTGCACATTCTCGGCCAGCTGGGCGCCGGTGAGTTCCTCACCGTTGAGCTCGAACATCTCGTCCCGGTGTCCGGCAGCGAAGTGCAGCAGCTCGTAGGTGAGTTCGTCATGGTTCTGGAGTGCGTGCACCAGTGAGGCCTGGTCCACCCCGATTTCCATGGACAGCCGGAGGGTCAGCCGCAGGAACTCGGTGTCGGCCGTGACCAGGGCGTAGTGGTACGCCGGCCGGGTGATGAAGTCGTAGGAAAGGTCCGGGCCGGACTCCGACGTTGCCTTGATGTCGTCAATGGTCAGGTTCAGCTCCTGGAAGGAGAACCCGCCCACCTTGCGGATCATGGACCCGATGAGCTGGTTGGCGGCCTCGGACAGCGGGTGCCCCTCGGACCAGCCGGGCTGCTCCTCCGCGCTCTTCTCGACGCCCAGGAAGCCGTTGGCGTCCAGGCGGAGCGCTCCCGTGCCCAGGTCCACCAGCGAGTGCAGGGCATCGCCCACCACCAGGCGCATGCCGGCGAACGTGGGGTCAAGCCAGTTGATGGAGGGCTGGCCGGCCTTGAAGTAGTGCAGGTAGACCCAGCGGCGGGTCTTTCCGGTGGTGTCCACGATGGGCCGCGTGGCGCTCCAGTTGGTCTCCTTGACTCCGGGCTCGTAGAAGATGACCCGCTGCAGGCGGCCGATGATATAGCCGGCTTTCTGCAGGGCCTGCTCGGAGTCGGGGCTGAGGTTGACCGAGTCCGCCCCCTCCGGGACGTCCGGGAGCAGGTTCCAGTCCTCTTCCGGGATGTCCACCATGTGGTAGATCCCGGGGTAGTCCCGGAAGTTCATCTCGGCCAGGCGGAAGTCCGCGCCCTTGCCGGTGTGGCCGGGGACGATGTCATCGATCACCGTGCCCTCGTGCTCAGCCGCGACCTCGCACATGCTGCGGAACTCTTCTTCGGTGCCGAAGACCGGATCGATCGCCATGCTGATGCGGTCAAAGTGGCCGTCAACGCTGGGCGTGTGGGACCAGCCGCTGATGCCGCCGGCGAGCTTCACGGGTCCGGTGTGGATCCCACGGATTCCGATTTCGCGGAAAGCCTTCCACATTTCGGGGTCGCCCAGGGCGGAGAGGAAGGACTGCCCGGTCCGGGTGATGAAGGACAGCGGGTAGGCGGTGAACCATACGGAGGCGCGTTCGACGGCGGCCCGCGGGTTGGGATGGGCATACGAGTTCTGCCACATGCTGGCCTGGCCGGACAGCTGCCGTGCCAGCGTATTCGCATCCCCGAGCATGGCCTGGTTGCGCAGCCACTCCACATACGCGGCGTTCCGTCCGTCGAATTCGAAGGACGGCCTGCTGCCCACGAACTGCCGCCGGCGCGCGATGGGCCGCAGCGCCTTGGGCCGGGCAGCGAAGAACTGCTCGTCGAAAGTAACCTCCAGGTCCGGTGACGGCTCCGCAGCGCCCTCTTCCACTTCCGCATTGCCCGCGGCGGCTGCATCCGCTTCTGAAGTACGCTCGCTGGTGCCCGGCTCCCGCATAAGCTCCTCTTTCCGTTGCTCGTTTCCGTGCTGGCATGGATGCCCCACGACCCCTTGCCCAAGGTCAGGTACCCAAGCGAGCAGGGAGTATTCGGTGTTCCCCCTCCCGATGCTACTGCGCAGCCGAGCCTGCGGAAGGGACACCGGCGCGCCGCTCCTCCCTAAACCCGCGAAACCCCCTGTTTTACCCGTTTCCCCCACCAACGCCTCAAAGGGGTCGTATTCTTAGAGCAAAGGTTTTGCAGTGGGCCGAAGCGCTGATAGCAGGGCTGGAGCATGGCCGCTGATCCCACGGGGCAGGTTGGCTGGGGACCGCTTCCAGTTACCCCGGAGCCGGTATTCGACAGCAAAGACGTCGAAGACTACCTCTGGGAAGTCACCCGCGACTTCATGACGGGTATCAAAGGTGAGCGCCGCGGCCTCGGCTGGGCGGCCACCCTCTTTCGCCTGGGCAAAGCACGTACCCTCGCGGCCAGCACCGAGCAGGCGCGCGAGGCCGACCGCGAACAATGCTCGTTTGCCGACGGGCCGGTCATGGAAGCCGTGCGCACCGGGGAATTCGTCCTGCTGTCCGACCTGGGCCGGGACCGGCGCTGGCCCGGCTATTCCAGCGCCGCCGCCGGCCATGGCGTGCAGTCCCTGCTCTCCGTCCCCATCCTTACCGAAGGCGCCACGAGCGCTGCCATCACCCTGTACGCAGCGGCCCCGCATTCCTTCACCAGCGATGACCTGGTGCAGAGCCAAAGCTATGCACACCAGGTTTCGCGGGCCCTGCGCGTCGTCGTCCGCACGGCGGAGCGGGCGGAGGCAACGGCCGGCCTCGCCGTCGTCCAAAGCTCCCTGATCCTGGTGGACCTGGCGGTGCGCAGCCTCATGAACGAATACGGACTCACCCGCGAGGGTGCACTGCGGTTCCTGCAGACGCAGGCGCTGCACCACGAAGTGGACCTGCGGGACGCGGCACTGAACGTTGTGGCCCCCGGCGGCGTGGACCGCGGGGGCGGGCAGGTTCCAGCGCGGCGGCAGGAAACGTACGACGGCGTGGCGGAGCTTCCGCGCCCGTCGGCGGCGGGGCGGGACTTTCCAACCGGAAAGTCGCCCCGGAAGGAAGCTGCGGCGGGGAAGGAACCCCCGCCGGCGGCGGAAGGGAGGACGGCATGACCATCGAGAAGCAGGAGCTGCGCTCCGTCGCCGAAGGACCGGACAGACATCCCTGGCACCGGTTCGTTGCCCTGGGGGACTCCTACACCGAAGGAATTGGCGATCCCGAGCCGAACAGCCTGGGCGGCCTCCGTGGTTGGGCTGACCGGGTGGCCGAGGAACTCGCCGACAGCCAGCCGGACTTCGCCTACGCCAACCTGGCGATCCGGGGCTTCCTTCTGCAGCAGATCCTCGACGTGCAGCTGGAGCCGGCCCTGGCACTGAAACCCGACCTGATCGCCATGTCCGGCGGCGGTAACGACATCGTGTTCCGCCACGGCGATCCGGACAAGCTGGCGGAAAAGATCGACGAGGCCGTCGGCATCCTTTCAGGCACCGGTGCCACGGTGCTGCTCTACGCAGGTCCGGACTGGGGCGACACTCCTGTCTTCGGCAAGATCCGCGGACGCGTGGCGATCTATAACGAGCACCTGCACAGGATCGGCGCGCGGCACCACGCCATCATGGTGGACCTGTGGTGCCTGCCGGAGCTTCAGCACGCACTGATGTGGGACCCGGACCGGCTGCACCTGTCCCCGCTGGGCCATCACTCCGTGGCCGTGGCCACCCTGAATGCACTGGGGGTAGCGCACGCCCTCAAGCCGCTCCAGCCGCGGCCGCTTCCGGCCCATGGGTGGACACAGGCCCGGGCCGAGGACCTGGTGTGGGCGCGGCAGTACTTTGTGCCGTGGGTACTGAAGCAGTTGCTTCCCCGGCATGCTGAAGGACTGGCGGCGAAGCGGCCGCAGCCGGCGCCCGTGTTTGGCCTGGGCCGCCCGGGGCCATTCCCGCCCGGGCACCCGGTGGCAGGCCGGAATCCGGGAATGGCGGGCGGCCCCGCACCGGAGGGGCAGGCAGCGTAGCCCTCTGTCCGGCGCGCCGTGTGGAACTCCTGCCCGGCGCCGGCAGGCAGTGCCGGCGTCAGGTCCTGCTGGCGTCCCTGGCCAACGCGATGAGTGCGGGGACCCCTGCCACGATGGCCGGGACGGCCAACAGCAGGCCGTACCCCGGCTGGGTTGCTGACATTACTGCTGCAATGACAGACGCAGCGAGGGCGCCGATGAGCGCCACGGACCACGGCCTCCGGCGGTCCCTGGCGTTGAAGAACAGGAAACCCCCGAGGCCGGCTGTGGCCACGGCGAGAGCGATGACCGTCCCGGAAACAATGGCCGGCCCGGGGCCCGGAGCGTCCTTGAGCTGGTCAATGAGCGCCACGGGTACTGCAAGCATCCAGCTGCCCAAAAGGAATGCGATGACGCAGGCCGCCAAGCGGCCTTTGGGCACCGGGTCCAGGGTGTGGATCTGCTCCGGCGGCAGGTCGGACTGCTGGACGTGGCGGTGGTTTGCCGCTGTATTCAGCCTCAACGCTTCCGCGGGCCCCGCTTCGCTGCCGCGTTCAGCGCCGACTTCACGGCGGGAGGCAGGACGCCCTGTTCCGTTTCGGGCTCCGCCACCGTTCCACGCGCCTTCGCGATGGCTTTCATGCCGTGGTAGATCACCAGCGCGGCAGCGGATCCCAGGGCAATGCCGGTGAACTTCAGGTCCCCGATGGTCCAGGTGTAGTCGGCGATGCCAATGATCAGGGCGACGGCGGCGGTGGTCAGGTTGACGGGGTTGGAGAAGTTCACCTTGCTCTGCACCCAGATCTTCACGCCCAGGATGCCGATCATGCCGTAGAGCATGGTGGCCGCGCCGCCCAGCACCCCGGCCGGGACGGTCGCAATCAGTTCACCAAACTTCGGCGAGAAGCTGAGCAGGATGGCGAACATACCCGCAACCCAGTAGGCCGCCGTCGAATACACCTTGGTGGCAGCCATGACACCGATGTTCTCCGCGTAGGTGGTGGTGCCCGAGCCGCCGCCAAAGCCGGCCAGCACGGTGGCGGCGCCGTCCGCCATCAGCGCCCGTCCGGAGACACCGTCGAGGTTCTGGCCCGTCATGGCGGCGACCGACTTCACGTGGCCGATATTCTCCGCCACCAGCACCAGGACCACGGGGACGAACAGGCCCAGCACGCCAATATGGAACTCGGGGGTCTGGAAGTGCGGCAGGCCGATCCAGGCTGCGGCGTCCATCTTGTCGTACTTCACCTCGCCGCGGAGCATGGCCACCAGGTAGCCCACCACCACGCCCACCAGGATGCTGAGCCGCCCCAGGATTCCGCGGAACAGGACGCTGACCAGGATGATGGTGACGAGCGTGACCAGGGCGGTGATGGGGGCGGCGTCGAAGTTCTGCTTCGCGGCGGGGGCCAGGTTCAGCCCGATCAGCGCCACAATGGCGCCGGTGACGATGGGCGGCATCAGCCGGTTGATCCAGCCGGCGCCGAACTTCTGCACCACCGCACCCACCAGGGCCAGCGTGGCGCCGGCGAGGACCACGCCGCCCAGGGCTCCGGGGATCCCGAACTGCGCCTGCGAGGCGGTAATGGGAGCGATGAACGCAAAGCTTGAGCCCAGGTAGCTGGGCACCCGGCCCTTGGTGATCACCAGGAACAGCAGCGTCCCGATGCCGGAGAAGAACAACGTGGTGGCAGGCGGCATCCCGGTAATGATGGGAACCAGGAAGGTGGCGCCGAACATGGCCACCACGTGCTGCATGCCCACGCCGATGGTCAGGGGCCACGCCAGCCGCTCATCCGGGGCCACCACCTGGCCGGGCTTGATGGTTTTGCCGGTGCCGTGCAGCTTCCATTTGATTCCGAGCATGCTCATGGGAAGGAATGCCTTTCAAGGGGGTGCCGCGAAGGGGCGAAGATCAACTCGGTCCAGAATACCGCCAAGTATTTCCCGCGGCCTGCTGTGGCCAAGGTCACCAGGCGTCACGGGAAGAGGAGGAAAGCACTTGAAGTTGCAACTATGGACAGCAACAGAGGCCACCCCGGCAGGCGGGCGGCGCAGCGAAAGGTAAGCCAATGACCATTGCCCACGAAGAAGCGGTTATCGATTCGGCAGCCGTCGACGCCATCTTTGCCCAGGCCCGCACCGCCAACTCGTTCACCGGTGAGGTGACCGAGGAACAGGCCCAGGCTATCTACGAGCTCACCAAGTTCGGCCCCACCGCGTTCAACTCCCAGCCGCTGCGCGTCACCTACGTCCGCTCGGCCGAGGCCCGCGCCACCCTGGTGGATGCCCTGTCCCGCGGCAACCAGGCCAAGACGGCCTCCGCCCCGCTCGTGGCCATCCTCAGCTACGACACTGACTGGGCGGGCAAGTGGGACAACTTCCTCCCCGGCTACAACGCCCCCAAGGCCATGTACGACGCCGATCCGGCCTTGGCTGCCGCCACGGGCAACAACAACGCCCACCTGCAGGCCGGCTACTTCATCCTGGCTGTCCGATCGCTCGGCTTCGCCGCCGGCCCCATGACGGGCGCCGACTTCGCCGCGATCGACGCTGCCTTCTTCCCGGCCGGCGACCAGAAGAGCTTCATGGTGGTCAACATCGGCCAGCCCGGTGAGGGAGCCTGGGGCGAGGCCAAGCCCAAGTACTCCTACGGCGAGGCCGTCCGCACCGTCTAACCCTCCCCGACGCGCCATCACTTCCTGCCCCCTTTTCCCCAACGCCCCATCACCTACTGATGGGGCGTTCGGGTTTTAAGGGCGGGAGGTGATGGGGCGTTGGATTTTTATGGGCGGGAGGTGATGGGGCGTCTGAGGGGGGAGTGGGAGACTGGGGCATGCCGATGCGGAACCTGATCTTCGTGGCGTTCGTCGAACCCGTGGCCGAAGGCCAGGTCTTCCTGCGGACGGACTGGCCGCTGCACATCACGCTGGTGCGGTTTGACGTGAGGCTCGACGCCGGCGCTGCCGCCACCACAAACGCCCAGGACCCCGCGGACGTCGCGGAAAGCATCGCCGGGCTTGCTGATGCGCCGATCGCCGCTGCGCTGGGTGCCGCGCTCACGGTGGGGGAGGACGCGGCGTTCGGCCGCAACGACTCGGTACCGGTCAACCTCATCAAGCCCCAGCCGGATCTGCAGGCCCTGCACGTGCAGTTGGTTTCTGTCGTCGACGGCGTGCGCGGCAGGATCCTGACGCCCGCGCACACCCTTGCCGGTTACCGCCCCCACGTCTCGCACCACGGTGGCAAACGCCTCCACCCGGGCGACGCCGTCGTGCTTGACCGCGTCGCCCTGGTGGACATGGCTCCCGACGGCGACCACACCATCAGGCGCGTCCTCCGGCTGTGGTGCCGCGAAGGTGAGAGCTAGGCGATGACGCTGTCCACCAGCGCCTTGGCCTCCGCCTGCACCTGCTTCAGGTGCTCCTCGCCCTTGAAGGACTCGGCGTAGATCTTGTACACGTCCTCGGTGCCGGACGGGCGGGCAGCGAACCAGGCGTTCTCGGTGACCACCTTCAGGCCGCCGATGGGTGCGCCGTTGCCGGGGGCCTCGGTGAGCTTGGCGGTGATCTCTTCGCCGGCCAGTGAGGTGGCAGTGACGTCCGCGGCGGACAGCTTGCCCAGCTTTGCCTTCTGCTCACGTGTTGCGGCGGCGTCGATCCGGGCGTAGACGGGGGCGCCGAACTGGTCGGTCAGGCCCTTGTACAGCTGCGACGGGGACTTGCCCGTGACCGCGGTGATCTCGGACGCCAGCAGGGCCAGCAGGATGCCGTCCTTGTCCGTGGTCCACACGCTGCCGTCCAGCTTGTTAAAGGACGCGCCGGCGGATTCCTCGCCGCCGAACGCACCTTCACCGGACAGCAGGCCGGGAACGAACCACTTGAAGCCCACTGGGACCTCCACGAGCTTGCGGCCCAGGCTCTGCGCCACGCGGTCGATGATGGAGGAGGACACCAGGGTCTTGCCCACCACCGAGGCCGGGTTCCAGCCGCTGCGGTTGCGGTAAAGGTAGTCGATGGCTACGGCGAGGTAGTGGTTGGGGTTCATCAGGCCGCCGTCAGGGGTGACGATTCCGTGGCGGTCGGCGTCGGCGTCATTGCCGGTGGCGACATCGAAGGTGGATCCGCCGGCAGCCATCCGCTGGATCAGCGATGCCATGGCGGACGGCGATGAGCAGTCCATCCGGATCTTCTCGTCCCAGTCCAGGGTCATGAACGCCCACTGCGGATCCACCGTGGGGTTCACCACGGTGAGGTCCAGGTGGTGGCGCTCGGCGATCTCGCCCCAGTAGTCCACGGAGGCCCCGCCCATGGGGTCGGCGCCGATCCGGACGCCGGCCTCGCGGATGGCGTCCAGGTTCAGGACGGACGGAAGATCGTCCACGTAGCTGGAGAGGAAATCGAACTTTCCGGTGGTGTCCGCGGACTGTGCGTCGCCCAGCGGAATCCGCTTCACGCCGCGCAGGCCGTTTTCCAGCAGCTCATTGGCCCGGTTGGCGATCCAGCCCGTGGCGTCCGAGTCAGCCGGGCCGCCGTGCGGGGGGTTGTACTTGAAGCCGCCGTCGGCCGGCGGGTTGTGGCTGGGCGTCACCACGATGCCGTCAGCCTGCGGGGCCCCGGGCGCCGCCTTCCGGTTGTAGGTGAGGATGGCGTGGCTCAGTGCCGGCGTGGGGGTGTAGCCGTGCCGGGCATCGACCAGTACCTGGACGCCGTTGGCGGCGAGGACCTCGAGGGCCGAGTTCTGTGCCGGCTCGCTCAGCGCGTGGGTGTCCTTTGCCAGGAACAGCGGACCGGTGACGCCCTGCGCCGCCCGGTACTCCACGATGGCCTGGGTGATGGCCACGATGTGCTGCTCGTTGAAGGAGGCCTTGAGGCTGGATCCCCGGTGCCCGGATGTCCCGAACACCACGCGCTGGCCGGGATCACTGAGGTCCGGCGCGATGTCGTAATACGCGTCAAGGAGCGCAGTGATGTCAACAAGGTCCTGGGGTTGGGCAACTGTACCCGCGCGGCTAGCCATGGCTCCAGCATGCCAGAAGCTGGCAGGAGTCGAAACGATCCGCCCAGAATCCGGACGCTGTGACCTGCTGTGACGGACGCAAACCAAGTAGTCAACCTGAGTACACGGCCGCAAAAGTACCTATATACCGGGCCTTCCGTGCCCTGCTAATTTCAAGAAAATTCCACGAGAACACGCGAAAGGAACGGACGACGGCGGGCCGCCGGCGTCGTCCTGTCCGGCAAGGAAACGGGGACGTCCAATGGGGGCAGGAGACGGGGCAGCGGAACAGTCCAGGCTTGCTGCCGAGCGCGTTGCACGGTTGAAGCGGCGGCTGGACCAGGCCGAACATTCCACCAAGGCATGGGACGCCGGTGCGGTGGGGGAGCGGATGGTGGCCGACAAGCTCAGCGAGCTGGTTCCCCGCGGGTGGTACGTACTCCACGATGTCCATTGGCCGGGCAGGCCCAAGGCAAACCTGGACCATGTCCTGGTGGGTCCGGGCGGCGTGGTGGTGGTGGATTCGAAGAACTGGACCGGTGAGGTGCGGGTAGCCTCCGGTGTCCTGTGGCAGGGCCGTTATGCGCGGACCCAGGCGGTGGAGGGCGCCCTGGCCCAGTGCGCCGCCGTGGCCTCGGTGCTGCCGCCCCCGCACCGCAGATTGGTGCGTCCCCTCATCTGCATGGCGGCCCAGCCGGACCTCTTCGGCGTGACGGCGTCGGACGTTGCCGTGGCCGGTTCCCAGCGGGTTGTCGGTGCCATCGAGGCGTTGCCTGCCGTCCTCGACCAGCAGGCAGTCGTGGGCCTCTATGAGGAGCTGGGCCGGCAGCTTACGCATGAGCAGGAGCCGGGCATCACGGCCCTGCGCAACGTGCGCCCGGGAACGGTGGTGCGCCCGGCAGGTGCGCTGCCCCCAGCCGGCCCCACGGTGCCCCCGGCACGTAAAACCGGATCCGGCGACGAGGCCGCCAGGGCCCGCAGTGCAGCGCGGCACCCCGCCGGCCGGGCCCTTCCGCCACGGGAAACACCGGCAGGCCAGGGGGCCAGTGGGACGGCTGGGGTGCCGGCAAAAAAGCGGTCAGCGCGACCGGCCGGTCCGGGGCGCCACGGCCGGAACGCCAAAGCGCAGCAGCACGGCAGTACCAGCGGAGGAAAGCTGGCGCTGCTGGCTGCATTCGTCATTTTCGCCGTCTATATCCTGCCCTACTTGGCCCGTTAGCTTCCCGGCCGCCGCCCCCGGGCTGCAGCAGGGTTCCGGCGGCCGTCCGGACAGCCGCGCCCAGCCGCGCGAGCCGGTCTGAATCCAGGGCCCAGGCCTGCCAGTAGAGGGCCACATCCTGGTGGGTGTCCTCCTCCAGCCGGACCAGGACGCCGTCGGCCAGTTCGCCGGTGAGTTGAAGCTCCGGGATCATTCCCCAGCCCAGGCCGGCCGTGACGGCTGCCAGGAACCCCTGGGAAGAAGGCACGGTGTGCGTGGGGGGAAGTCCAGGCACGCTCTTCCCGGTGAGCAGCTGCTGCTGAAGCGTGTCCTTCGTGTTGAATTTCAGCACCGGCATTGCCGCCCAGTCCACCCTGCCGGAGGCGGAAAAGCGGCGGCGCAGCGCGGGGGTGGCCACCGGGATGTAACGCATGGATCCCAGCAGCTCAACGCGGCACCCGCTGACCGGGACGGGGTCGGACGTCACCGCGCCCATCACCGCACCGTCGCGGAGCAGCTGGCTGCTGTAGCCCTGGTCCTCCACATGGAGGTCCAAGGCAGAGTCCTCCCAGCCCGCGGCCTGGTGCAGGACCGGAATGAACCACGTGGCCAGCGAGTCGGCGTTCACGGCCACCGGCAGGTGGGCCCGGGCCGGTGACCCCGCCCCCAGCGCTGCTGACGTTTCCGCCTCGAGTACCTGCACCTGCCGGGCCATCCGCAGCATCAGCGCACCGGCGTCCGTGGCGGTACAGGGCACCCGGCGGCGTACCAGGACCTGGCCCACGGATGCTTCCAGCGCCTTGATCCGCTGGCTCACCGCGGACGGCGTGATCCGGAGCAGGTCCGCCGCGGCCTCAAAGGTTCCTTCGTCCATGACCGCGACGAGGGCTTTCAAGTGCTCGAGATTCATGAAGACATTCTAATGACAACCAAGAATCCGTTATTTGCCTTCACTGAGCGGGAATCTTACGGTCATTGGTATGTGGGCTGCAGGAATTACGGGAATGCTGACCGGGCTGGCGCTGATCGTGGCGATCGGCGCCCAGAATGCCTTTGTGCTGCGCCAAGGTATCCGCCGGGAGCACGTTGGCCCAGTGGTGGCCGTCTGCATGGCAGGTGACGCCCTGCTGATCGTGGCCGGCACGGCGGGTATCGGGGCGCTGGTTACCCGGTTCCCTGGAGTGCTGGAAGTCCTGCGCTGGGCGGGAGCCGCCTACCTGCTGTGGTTCGCGGTGCGGTCCTTTATGGCTGCGGCCAGGCCTGCCGCGCTGGCGGAACAGGCGCCCAGGTCCAGGAATTCGGTCATCGCAACCACGGCGGCCCTGACATTCCTCAACCCGCATGTCTACCTGGACACCGTGGTGCTGCTGGGCAGCCTTGCCAACCAGCAGGGTCCTGACCTGCGCTGGACTTTCGCCGGCGGCGCCGTGGCCGGAAGCGTCCTGTGGTTTTCAGTCCTCGGGTACGGGGCGCGGGCGCTCGCAGGAGTGCTGGCAAGCCCCCGCACCTGGCGGTGGATCGACGCGGCCATCGGCGTCCTGATGGTGGTCCTGGCCCTCCGTCTGATCCTGCACTGAAGTAGGCTGTAGCCAGATTCGCAGGGGAGGAATCATGACCAACCAGCCGTCCCAGGGGCCCGATTACCAGCGTCCCGAAAACCAGCCCAACGGTTCGCCATGGCCCGGGTACCAGCCACCGGCCCAGTACGGGCAGGCCCAGTACAACCAGCCGCAGTACGGACAGGCACCATATAGCCAGGCCCAGTATGGCCAGCCCCAGTATTTCGGCCAGCCGTCCTACTACGGCGGAACTGTGGAACCGAAGACCCTGAGCATCGCCAGCATGGTCTGCGGCATCGCCTCGGTCATCATGGGCTGGCTGTTGCTTCCCCAGTTCGCCGCCATCATCACCGGCCACTTGGCACTGCGCCGCGAACCCTCGGGCAAGGGGATGTCCATTACCGGCCTGGTGCTGGGCTACCTCTGCCTGCTGGGGTACGGGGCGCTCTGGCTGCTGTTCATCATTGGCGTGGCCGTCGCCGGCACCGCCGGGTCAAACACCGGCACGTTCTAACCGGCAGGTGCCAGGCGCGCCGATCCGGCACGAAAGGCGGCCCGGGCACCCGCGCCAGGACCGCCGTCGTGCTTACGGAAACAGCGCCCCTTACCCCTTCACTGCCGCGGGGGCCGGCACCTCGAGCGGCCCGTCCGGGTAGATGGACGCCGCCGGGGCGCGGTTGGTTGCCTTGGCCCAGGGGTAGTAGATGGCCAGGGTGGCAACGATCCCCACGAGCCAGGAGATGTCCGCGCCGCCCAGCAGCTTGGTGACCGGGCCGGTATACAGCGACTGCGCCAGGAACGGGACCTGGATGACGACGCCGATTCCATAGGAGACCAGGGCGGCGGCGTTCCAGCGGCCGTAACGTCCGTCCGGGTTGTAGAGGGCTGGGATGTCCAGCCGGTCGCGGGAGATCTTGTAGTAGTCCACGAGGTTGATCACGGACCAGGGGGTGAACACCATGAGCAGCAGGAGCACGAAGTTCTTGAACAGGTTCAGGAAGTCCTTGCTGGCGAACAGCGCGATGAGGACGCTGGCGCCGATGACGGCCACGATGAACGCGATCCGGACGGCTTTGGAGACGGTGTCCCGGCGGTTAACGGCGGTGCTGATGGTGACGCCGCACATGAAGGCGCCGTAGGCGTTGAGGCAGTTCACGGTCAGCTTGCCCGTGACGATCATCAGGTAGATGAAGATGGCGATCAGGCCGCCGCCGGCAAGGTCTCCCATGTACCCCACCTGGTTCTTCAGGAAGTCCCCGCCGAGTTTGGCGGCGGACAGGCCGCCGGCCAGGGCACCCAGGGTCATGGCCCACTGCGCGCCGCCCACCGAGCCCGCGAAGGTGTACCAGAACGTCTTGCGCTCCGAGGTGTCGGCCGGGAGGTAGCGGGAGTAGTCGGCCACGTACGGGCCGAAGGTCAGCTGCCAGCCGGCACCCAGGGCAATGGCGGTCAGGAAGGTGGGCCATTCGAAGCCCTTGACCATCATCACCTGGGTGACATCGAACTTGGTGACGACGGCGACTGTCAGGTACAGGAACCCGGCCAGGCCCAGCACGGTGGCGATGCGGCCCAGCGCATGGATGTACTTGTAGCCCAGGATGGCCAGCAGGGCGGTGGCGGCACCGAAGATGAGGATCCCGACGGCGGGAGTGTCCACTCCCAGCATGAGGTTGATGGCCTGCCCCGAGAGGACGGTGCCCGTGGAGGCGAACCCCACGTACATCAGGATGACCAGCGCCAGCGGGATCACGGCTCCGTAGACGCCGAACTGGGCGCGGCTGGAGATCATTTGGGGCAGCCCCAGTTTGGGGCCCTGGGCAGAGTGGAGGGCCATGACGGCGCCGCCCAGCACGTTGCCCACCAGCAGGCCCACGATGGCCCAGAAGGCATCCGCCCCGAATACCACCGCGAGGGCGCCATCCACGATGGCGGTGATCTGCGCGTTGGCGCCGAACCACAGCGTGAACTGGCCCCGCGGGTGGCCGTGGCGCTCACCCGGCGGGATCATGTCGATCGAACGTGCCTCTACGGCGGTACTGCCTCCGGCCATGGCCAAACTCCTCAGCGATGAAAACGTAAGGTCCATCACATCGGTTTTCGCGCCGCGGAAACACCGCCATTCAGGCGCAGCTGTCCGGGGAGCCAGACAGCCCGGCGTGTCGCCGCGGGGTGCCCGGTGCGTGCGGCTGCTAGCGGAGCAGCTCCACGTCGGAGACGAGCTCGATGTGCGCCAGCATGGCGTCGGCCGCTGCCGCAGCGTCCTGCGCACGTACGGCATCCGCGATCTTCCGGTGCGACGCCAGCGACTGTTCCGGCCTGCCGGGCTGGCCCAGGGATTCCATCCTCGTTTCCAGGATCATCTCCGCGATGAAAGCCATCAGCTGTGCCAGCACCGACGAATGCGCTGCGCCGGTGATCGCCTGGTGGAACAGCTCGTCACCGTGGGTGCCGCGGTCGCCGTCACTGATTTCCTGTGCCATGACGTCCAGGGCCTTGTCGATCGCGGCGAGGTCCTGGTCTGTCCGGCGTTCCGCGGCAAGGGCGGCAAGCTTCACTTCCAGGGTGCTGCGGGCTTCCACGATTTCCGGCAGCCGGCTCTGGTGTTCACGCAGGCCCTTGACCACCGAGGCGACGCTGGGCCTCCGGGCCAGGACCGCTCCGGTGCCGTGTTGCACGTCAATGACGCCCAGGACCTCAAGGGCCACAAGTGCCTGGGCGAGAGTGGCGCGGGAGACGCCCAGCCGCTCGGCAAGGTCGCGCTCGGCCGGCAGCAGGTCGCCGGGCTTCAGCTGGGCGGACTCGATATAGGCAAGGATCTGTTCCACCAGCTGCTCGTACAGCCGTGGCCGCGTCACGCGTTCCAGGCCCAGCCGTGCTGTCTTCTCCACAAAGCCCTCCCTTGGGTCTACCGGTCCAGAATACCGCCTTCATCTATTGACAGATAGACTCACTGTCTAAGAGGCTAGTCCAGTGAGCCAGTAACTCACGTCACATTCTTCCCCTCAATGGAGGACCAACGATGTCCGCTCCTGTCCTATCCATCATCATCCTCGCAGCGATGTTCCTGCTCGCCACCGTGCTGCCCCTCAACATGGGCGCCCTCGCCTTCGTGGGCGCCTTCCTGCTCGGCGCCGTGGTGCTGGGCATGTCCACCAACGAAATCCTGGCCAACTTCCCCGGCGGCCTCTTCCTCACCATCGTCGGCGTCACCTACCTGTTCGCCATCGCCCAGAACAACGGCACCATCGATCTCCTGGTCCGCGGAGCCGTCAAGCTCGTGGGCAGCCGCGTTGCCCTCATCCCCTGGGTCATGTTCGCCATCACCGCCGTGATCACGGCCGTGGGCGCCCTGTCTCCCGCCGCCGTCGCCATCATTGCTCCCATCGCCCTGAGCTTTGCCGGCAAGTACAAGATCAGCCCGCTCCTGATGGGCATGATGGTGATCCACGGCGCGCAGGCGGGCGGCTTCTCACCGATCGCGGTGTACGGGGTCACCGTCAACGGCATCCTGGCCAAGACCGACCTTGCCTTCAGCCCCACCGCGCTGTTCCTGTCCAGCTTCATCTTCAACCTGGTCATCGCCGTGGTGCTCTTCGTGGTCCTGGGCGGCAGGAACCTCCTGTCCTCCAAGGTGGGGCACTTCGTGGAGCAGGCGGCAGAAGCCCGCATGTCCGTCAGCGTCGGCGCTAAGGCAGCCGGCGGCGACGTCCCCTTCAAGGGCTTCGGTTCGGGCATGTACGGCCCCCGGGACCCTGCGGGTGACGGCATCGCCGCCACCAAGGAACGCAAGGACCGGATCCCGCAGCTGGTCACCATCGCCGGCCTGATCGTGCTGGCCGTCGTGGCCCTCGGCTTCAAGATGGACGTCGGCTTCGTGTCCATCACCATCGCCATCGTGCTGGCCCTCGTCTCACCCGCCGCGCAGAAGGGCGCCATCAACAAGATCAGCTGGTCCACCGTGCTGCTCATCTGCGGAATGCTGACCTTCGTCGGCGTACTCGAGGAAGCCGGCACCATCAAATTCGTCTCCAGCGGCGTGGCCGGCATGGGAATGCCGCTCCTGGCGGCCCTGATCATCTGCTTCATCGGCGCCGTGGTGTCCGCCTTCGCCTCCTCCACCGCCATCCTGGCGGCCCTCATCCCGCTCGCCGTCCCCTTCCTCTCCACCGGCGAAATCGGCGCCGTCGGCGTCATCTGCGCCCTGGCAGTGTCAGCCACGATCGTTGACGTCTCACCCTTCTCCACCAACGGCGCCCTGGTGCTGGCCAACGCGCCGGAGGGCGTGGACAAGGACAAGTTCTACAAGCGGATCCTCGGGTACAGCGGGGTGGTCATCGTGGCAGGCCCCATCCTGGCCTGGCTGACGCTGGTGGTCCCCGGCTGGCTCTAGCCGGCACTGCATCCGCCGCCGTACTTACGAAAGGAAACCCAGCACATGAGCACCGCCGAAACTTCCCAAGGCCCCCTGGCCGGGCACATCGTCGTCGACCTCAGCCGGGCGCTGGCCGGACCGCACGCCGGCATGATGCTGGCAGACCTCGGTGCCCGCGTCATTAAAGTGGAGAACCCCGGAACGGGCGATGACACCCGGGGTTGGGGCCCGCCCTTCGTGGGGCCCGAAGACGACCTGCAGTCCACCTACTTCATGTCCTGCAACCGCAACAAGGAATCGATCAGCCTGGACCTGAAGAGCGAAGACGGCCAGGCGGTGCTCCGCGGGCTCCTGGAGCGGGCGGATGTGGTGATCGAAAACTTCCGGCCCGGGGTCATGGACCGGCTGGGCTTCTCCACCGCGGCGATGCACGCCATCAACCCGCGCCTGGTGATCCTGTCCATCACCGGCTTTGGCCACGACGGTCCCGAATCCCAGCGCAGCGGCTACGACCAGATCCTCCAGGGTGAGGCCGGGCTGATGTCCCTGACCGGATCCGGGCCGGATGATCCACAGCGCGTGGGCGTGCCCATCGCCGACCTGCTCTCCGGCATGAACGGGGCGTTCGGCGTCCTGGCGGCCCTCGTTGAGCGGAACCGGACCGGGCAGGGCAAGGTGGTGCGCACCTCGCTGCTGGCATCCCTGATCGGCGTCCACGCCTTCCAGGGCACCAGGACCACCGTTGCGGGTGAGGTTCCGCAGGCCCAGGGCAACCACCACCCCTCCATTGCCCCCTACGGCCTGTTCAACTGCAAGGACGGGAGCGTGCAGATCAGCGTCGGCAGCGAGAAGCTCTGGCAGTCCTTTGCCGCGGCCTTTGGCCTGGAGCCGGCTGCCCCGGGCTTCGCCAGCAACGCCGAAAGGGTGCGGAACCGGGCGGAGGTGATTGCCGCCGTCGAACGCGCCTTCTCGGAGTACGGTGCGGTGGAGCTGCTGCAAAAGCTGAACGACGCCGGGATCCCCGCAGGCAAGGTGCGCTCGCTGGACGAGGTGTACGCCTGGGAGCAGGTGGCGTCCCAGGGGCTCGTGGTGGATGTACAGCATCCGCTGCTTGGAAAGGTGAGCCTGCCCGGGCCGCCGCTGCGGTTCTTCGCGCCGGGCGACGCCGCGGAAACCACCCTGACCGAACACGACGCGCCGCCGCTGCTCGATGAGGACGGGCAGTCGATCCGGGAGTGGCTGGGGCTCACGACGGCCGGCGCCGCTGCGGCTTCCGGGGCAAAGTAGCATGGCGACGGCGGAAAAGGTGCGGCACATGAACGCCACCGAGCTCCTGGAAACCGTGGTGGACCCGGGCTCCTTTGTCTCCTGGGACACCGAACCCCAACAACCCGCGCTGTCCGCGGAGTACGCCGGCGATTTGGCCAGGGCGCGCGAACGCAGCGGCGCCGACGAGTCCGTCATCACCGGCGCCGGACTGATCCGCGGCCACAGGGTGGCGCTGATCGTCAGTGAATTCTCCTTCCTTGCCGGCTCGATCGGCCACGCGGCGGCGCAAAGGATCGTTGCCGCCGTCGAACGCGCCACTGCTGAAGGGCTCCCGCTCCTGGCCGGTCCCGCGTCCGGCGGGACCCGGATGCAGGAAGGGACGCTCGCGTTCCTGTCCATGGTGAAAATCACCGGCGCAGTCCGCGCACACCGGCAGGCCGGCCTTCCCTACCTTGTCTACCTGCGGCACCCCACCACCGGCGGCGTGATGGCATCCTGGGGGTCTTTGGGCCACATCAACGTCGCCGAGCCGGGCGCCCTCCTGGGCTTCCTGGGCCCGCGCGTCTACGAGGCCCTGTACGGCGAAGCGTTCCCGGAGAACGTGCAGGTGGCGGAGAACCTCTTCAGCAAGGGACTGATCGACGGCGTGGTGGAACCCGGCGACCTGGCCGACCTGGTGGGCCGCGCGCTGGACATCCTGGCGGCGAACGGGGGCGCCGGCGGCGGAACCGTGCCGGCGACGGTGCCCGCCCCGCCCGAAACCCTGGACATCAGGCCGTCAACCGCTGATGCCTGGACCTCGATTGGGATTTCACGGCGGCAGCGGCGGCCGGACCTGCGCCAGCTGTTGAAGATCGGCGCCACGGACGCGTTGCCCCTCAACGGAACCGGGCAGGGGGAAAAGGACCCGGGACTGCTGCTGGCACTGGCCCGCTTTGGCACCCAGCCGTGCATCGTGCTGGGGCATGCGCGGCCGCTGCGGAAGGACGCCGCCGGCATGGGCCCGGGCTCGTTGCGCGAGGCCCGCCGCGGCATGAAACTGGCGGAGGAGCTGCGGCTGCCACTGCTCACCGTCATTGATACTGCCGGTGCAGCCCTCTCGCAGGAAGCGGAGGAGGGCGGACTTGCCGGGGAAATTGCGCGGTCGCTGTACGAACTGATCGGGCTCGAATCGCCGTCGGTCTCCGTGCTGCTCGGCCAGGGCGCCGGGGGAGGGGCGCTGGCGTTGCTGCCCGCTGACCGGACCATCGCCGCCCAGCACAGCTGGCTTTCGCCACTGCCTCCGGAAGGCGCCAGCGCCATTGTGCACCGCACCACCGCGTTCGCGGCCGCCATGGCCCAGGCGCAGGGTGTTGACGTCGCTGCCCTGTATGCCAGCGGCCTGGTGGACCACATCGTGGATGAGCGGGGTGATGCTTCACTGGAGCCGCGCGATTTCTGCATCCGGATGGCGCGGGCCATCGAGTATGAACTGGGTTCGGTGGCCAATATTCCGGTACCTGACCTCGTCGCCGCCCGCGCCCGGAAGTTCGCGAACCTGGGCGCCTTGTGAGGTCGACGGCGGCTACCTGCGTTGCCGGACCCTGTCCCGGTGGGCGTTTGAACGTAGCTGCAGGATGCGCGCGCCGCCCGCCACGGCTACCAGCACGCCGCCGGTCACGGCGGCAATGAACAGCGCCATGCCCAGCGGGACGGACCCCTCAAAGCCCAGGAACTTCACCAGGACCAGCTCCTGGTTCTGCAGGATGAAGACGATCAGCAGGATCAGGAGCACCAGGGCGGCCACAACTGCGGCCCAGATGACGCCAGCGCGGGTGACTTTTCGTTCGGGGCCGGCCCCTGCCGTGGTGGCTGGACCCCTGGCGCCCGTCGTTTCCGGTACATCCGCCCGGTAAGAGGGTGCGTTGCCGTGCCCCACAGGACGTTCCGCCGGAGTTTCCGGGGGGAGGGGCTGTGCCGTGGCGTGTTCTGACTCCGGCTGCCTGTCAGGTGTAGGCGTGCTCTGTCCTGCGCTCATCGTGTCCTCTTCCCAGAATGCTAAGCATGCTTACGGTTCAACCATAGACGCCAGGGCCACCGCAGCACAACGGCCTGAACGACGAGGCGCCGCAGCGGCTGCATTTCGGCGGAGAGTTGCAGGGGGCCGTGGTGCTGGAGGGGTCCCAGCGCGGGGACCCCTCCAGTGACTCCCGTCCGGGGCATTCCTGCCCGGGCGTCAGACCCTCTCCTTGCTCTTTTCAGCGGAGGGGGTGCGTGGCGCAGGCGTCCTGCGCCAGTTGGGGAAGGCCCAGAACGTGAATTCCTGTGCCCTAACCGGCTTCCCGGGATTTTCCGCAGGGGTTTCCGGTTCCGCTTCAGGCCGGCGCTTGGTTTCTTTCTTTGCGCCCCACCCGAAGTCCTTGCTCGATGCATAGCACATCACAGACCTCCTCATTGGTGACTGCCCCTTAATCGTCCTCCTGCCTGGCGCCGGAGTCGAGGGCGCGGCAGCGGGGCACCCTGCAGCGGGGCACGCGGCAGCGGGTATCAGCGGGTTCGGGCTGTGGGGCAGGAGCGCCGGGGCATCGGGGCTTAGGCAGGGTGCCGGCGCAGAGTGGCGCCGGGGACTGTCAGGTGCCGTTGGCCACGACGTCCTGCGCCTCCTGCGGGCGGTGGAACTCGCAGGGCCCCTGATGGCGGATGGGCAGGAGGCAGGTCCGGCCCGTCGGCAGGTGGACCAGGGCGCAGCGGCCAGCCATGGCAAGGTCCTCCCTGACGTTGGAGTTGCTGAGGTCCGGCCGTTCCTCGTCTGGCGTCACGGTGGTTCCGGGGCTGGCGGCAGGGTATTCAGCGTTCATTGTGGGCAACTCCTCGTCAGGCGGAGGGCGGGTGGAGGGTGCTGAAACGTGCTTTTCCAGTCTGCGGCCGCGGGGGTTACGGGCGGGTTAACCCGGCGTTATGTTCAGGTCAACAACATCAACCGGGCCGGTTCCTCCCACGCGCTCCAGCCGGCCTGGAATGCAACATCGCCCAGTGCAACTGGCCCACTAATACCCCAGTTGCCGCGCCACCTGCAGGAGGAGGGCTTCTGATCCCACGGGACCCACCAGCTGGATTCCCATGGGAAGTCCGCTCCCGGCGGCACCGCCGGTCCAGTGCACGGGGATGGTGATGGCCGGCAGTCCGCACACGTTCACCATCGAGGACCAGGGCGCGTATTCGCACTGCTTCCGGTAGTCGCCGTCGGCATCCCCCGGCCACTGGGCCGACGGCCAGCGGTCACCGCCGTGGGCGGTGCCGGTGAACCAGCCCACCGGCCGGGCCGTCTGTGCCAGCGCCGGCATCAGCATCAGGTCCCACTGCCCGTACTGTGCCAGGGTGTCGTGCTGGAACTGCCGGAGGAATGCCAAGGCCTCTGCCAGCTTCGCCGGGCTGCGCTGCTGGGCGCGCCGGCGGAAGGTCCGGGTCAGGGGCGCCAGCAGCGCTTCCCGGGACGGGCTGATGCGGGCAGCGCCCACTCCGGCGGTCCACGCGGTGGTGAAGGCGTCTGGGTAGCGGTTGTCGTAGCGGATGCCGGCGTCGCCAAGGGTATGGCCGGCCTGTTCCAGGAGGGTTTCGCCGGCCTGGAGCGCGTCCAGGGCCTCCTGGTCCGGCGTGAACGGAAACGTGCTGGACCACGGGCTGTCCAGCGTGACGCCGATCCGCAGCCGGGGTGGCTCCTGCGTGATCGCCGAAAGGTATTGGTTCCCTGGTGCCAGGATGTCCATCATCAGTGCTGCGTCCTCCGCGCTCCGCGCGAGGGGGCCTGGCGCCACCAGCCGTGCAGGGTCGCCGGTACTTTCCCCGGCGGCCACCACCCCGCGGCCGGGCTTGAGCCCCACCAGGCCACAGGCGGCTGCGGGTATGCGGACTGATCCACCGCCGTCGGTTCCGGGGGCAAAAGGCACCAGTCCTGCGGCGACAGCGGCTGCGCTGCCGCCGGAGGACCCTCCCGAACTCCTGCTGGGTGCATGGGGATTGCGCGACGGCGGTGCGATGCGGTTCTCGCTGTAGGCCGTCAGTCCGAATTCGGGCACCTGGGTCTTGCCCAGCGAAATGGCGCCGGCATCCTTGAACAGGGCCACGAGGGGAGCATCGGCGGGGGCCGGTTTGTGGTCCAGGGCGGCACTGCCGTGCGTGGTCACCACCCCCGCCACATCAGTGAGGTCCTTGAACGCAACCGGCATGCCATGCAGCAGGGGCAGCTCATCGGCCTCCGAGCGGGAGCGCAGGGCATCCGCCGCCCGGGCCTGCTTCATGGCCTGGTCCGCCGTCACCGTAATAAAGGCGCCCAGAAAGGGGTTTTGCCGCCCGATCCGGTCCAGGAAGTGGGAAGTGACGTCCGTGGAAGACACCGCTCCACTGCGAAGGAGGTCCCGCAGGGCCACCGCCGGGAGTTCGTGGAGTTCAGTCACGGTGGCACCCCCAGCGGTATCCGCCCACCTGCGGCCCGGCGCTCCGGCCGGGGCATACCGGTGGCGCGGGAAGGGCGGTCAGCTGCTGGGACATGGAAACCTCCTGGGCCTTCACCAGCCTAACCCGCAGCCTTTTCCGCTGTGATCCGGGCGGAGCGGGGTGGAAGGGCTAGGCTTAAACCTGACTTTGATCCGCCAGCTCCGCCAAGACAGGACTCCGATGAGCGATTTCGACACCGTCCCCGTCCATGACGTCCCCGCTGACGCCGTGATCCTGGACGTCCGGGAGGATTACGAGTGGGTTGCCGGCCACGCTGAAGGCGCTGTCCATATTCCCATGGACCAGATTCCGGCCCGCCTGGGCGAACTCGACCCGGACGAGGACGTCTACGTCATTTGCCGCACGGGCGGCCGCTCCTTCCGCGTTGCCCAATGGCTTACGGGCCAGGGGTATACAGCCATTAACGTGTCCGGCGGAATGGACCAGTGGCTCGAATCCGGCAAGCCCCTCGTCTCGGACAACGGTCTCAAGCCCCTGGTCCTTTAGTGGGCGGCACGTCCCGCACCTACGCCTTCCTGGGCCCCGAAGGCACCTTCACCGAGGCTGCCCTGCTGCAGGTGCCTGACGCCGCCCAGGCTGTCCGGGTGCCGGCGTCGAACGTCAACGCTGCCCTGGACAAGGTCCGCGACGGTTCGGCAGACGCCGCCATGGTCCCTATCGAAAATTCGGTGGAGGGCGGCGTCACCGCCACGCTGGACGCCATCGCCACCGGCCAGGAACTGCGGATCATCCGCGAAGTCCTGGTTCCCATCAGCTTTGTCCTGGTAGCCCGGCCCGGCGTGCGGTTGGAGGATGTGCGGCGGGTATCCACCCACGGTCATGCGTGGGCGCAGTGCAGGCTGTGGATGGACCGGAATATACCGGATGCGGAATACGTCCCCGGCTCATCGACTGCCGCCTCGGCCCTGGGATTGCTGGATGGGAACTGTCACTACGACGCGGCGATCTGCGCACCGCTGGTGGCCAGGGAGCATCCAGGGCTGTCGGTCCTGGCGGAGAATATCGGGGACAACCCCGGTGCGGTGACGCGCTTCATCCTGGTCAGCCGGCCTGGGCCGCTGCCGGAGCGCACCGGCGCGGACAAAACCGCCGTCGTGGTCCCGCTTCCGGAGGACCGGCCGGGCGCCCTGATGGAGATCCTGGACCAGTTCGCCAGCCGCGGCGTCAACCTCAGCAGGATTGAATCCCGCCCCACAGGCCAGTACCTGGGCCACTACTTTTTCAGCATCGACGCCGATGGCCACGCCGGCGAAGCGAGGGTCGCTGACGCGCTGGCGGGTCTGCACCGCATCAGTCCACGCACCCGTTTCCTGGGCTCGTATGCCAGGGCTGACCGGCAGGCCACGCTGGTCCCCGCACATACCTCCGATGAAGCTTTCGCAGCGGCCCGGACGTGGGTGCAATCCATACTCGCCGCGGAATCCACCGCAGGTGAAAGCGGTTCCGGGGCTTCGCCCAAAGCGTAGGTAAATGCCTTCCGAAGTACTTCCGTGGGGTGTTGACAATGCGTATGCTTGCCTGATCCACACGGGGTATGGCCCCTGACGAAGGGAGCGGGTCATGACCAGCAGCACTGACAACGACGGCCAGGGGATGATCGTCAATCCCAAGCCCACGGGAGATAACCAGGACTGGGACGGGGACGACGCCGACCGTGCTGACCGCCTGCGCTTCGAAGAGGAGCAGGCGATGATCCGCGAGCAGTCCGAAGCCCATGCTGCTGCCAAACAAGCCCATGCGGACGCGAAAGCTGCTGCCGAGGCAGAGAAGAAGTCTGGGGCCTGACGGCGCCAACTACTGAGTCCGGGCCCCATCGCGGCACCGCTTCAGCCGTCCGCTACCGTGCGGCGTGTGCGCTTCCATGCACGGGACCGCTGTCCTGTACCTGTCCTTTGACCCTGACCAGGAGTGACCGTGGCTCCACCCGGACCGTGAGCTGCGTGGCTTCCCCCGACGTGTCGCCGTCGAGCTGTGTGGGCATGGGTTCGGGGCACTTGATGACCACCTTGACTGACCGGTAGACGGTCATGATGGGCAGCTTTCCGCTGTGCTTGAACATGATCTTCACGTACATCAGCAGCCAGCCCAGGGCGCTGCGGGGGCTCATGACCACGACGTCGAGCATGCCGTCGTCGATCATGGCCTGCGGGATGAAATCAATGCCGCCGGGGACCAGCCCACAGTTGGCGAAAAGCACGCTCCGGATGTTCCGGACCTGCTCCGGGTTGTCATCCAGGGCGATGGAGACCTTCTTGCGCCGGCCCGGAAGGTGGCGCACGCCGGCCTCGGTGTAGGCGAGCCAGCCCACGGCCTTCTTCAGCCCCGCATTCGTGTCGGCCAGGACTTCGGCGTCCATGCCGATACCGGCGATCACCAGGAAGACGTGCTCCGAGTAATGGCCTGTGCGGGAGTTCTCGATGGCCATCCGGGCGGTGTCGATGTACCGTTGGCGGCCGAAAAGGGCTGTCTGGACGTTGCTGTGGAGGTCGTTCACATCCAGGTCCACGTTCCGGGCCAGCAGGTTTCCCGTGCCCAGCGGAATCAGGCCCATGGCAACATCGGTGTGCGCGAGGGCCTCAGCCACCACGCGGACGGTGCCGTCGCCACCGCCCACCAGGACGACGTCGGGCTTTCCCGCCAACGCAGCCTGCATCTGCGAAAAGCCCGGGTCCTCCGCCGTCGTCTCGAAAAAGACCGGTTCCTCCCAGCCGGCGGCCAGGCAGGCCCTGTGGATCATCCCCTTGGCTTCGTCGGCCCGCGCCTTGATGGGATTCAGGACCACGGCCACGCGCTGTCGCGCCAGCCCTGAGTCGTAGGCTTCGCCAGCCACGGCGCTGCGCACATGCAGGGCTTTGAGGCGGCGCACCCCCCACCAGCTGGACGTGGCGAAGGCAAGCGCCACCGCAATCAGCAGGTAGAGAATCCAGTCGCTCATGGTGCTTCAACAGTAGCCCGGCGCACGGCGGGGGAGCGCACGGGGCCGCGCGCCCGCCGTCGTGCACTGAATTGGATACCCTTGTCTGGTGATCGACGTAAAAGACCTCAGCGAAAACCCGGACAAGTTCCGTGCCAGCCAGCGCGCCCGCGGCGCGGACGAATCAGTGGTGGACGCGATCATCTCCGCGAATTCCGCCCGCCGCGAGGCCCTGCTCCGCTTCGAGAACCTCCGCGCGGAGCAGAACGTCTTCGGCAAGAAGGTAGCGAAGGCCAAGGGCGAGGAGAAGCAGGCCCTGCTGGCCGAGGTCAAGGAGCTGGCTAATTCGGTTAAGGCCGCCTCCGCAGAGGCCGATGCCGCCCAGACCAAGCAGGAAGAACTGCTGCGCACCATCCCCAACCTGGTGGAGGACGGCGTTCCCGAGGGCGGCGAGGACGACTACGTGGTGGTCAAGACCGTCGGCACTCCGCGCGAATTCCCCGACTTCGAGCCGAAGGACCACCTGGAGATCGGCGAGCTGATCGGCGCCATCGACATGGAACGCGGCGCCAAGGTCTCCGGCGCACGCTTTTACTTCCTGCGCGGCGTGGGTGCCCGGCTGGAGATGGCACTGCTGCAGATGGCTATGGACCAGGCCATCCAGGCCGGCTTCATCCCCATGATCACGCCCACCCTGGTGCGCCCCGAGACGATGCAGGGCACCGGCTTCGATGTCAAGCACGACGCCGAGATCTACCGTCTCGCCGAAGACGACCTTTACCTGGTGGGCACCTCAGAGGTGGCGCTGGCCGGGTACCACGCCGACGAGATCCTGGACTTCTCCGCCGGTCCCATCCGCTACGCGGGCCAGAGCTCCTGCTACCGCCGTGAGGCCGGGTCCCACGGCAAGGACACCCGCGGCATCATCCGCGTGCACCAGTTCAACAAGGTTGAGATGTTTATCTACACCACGGTTGAAGAAGCTGCCGCAGAGCACCAGCGCCTCCTGGCCTGGGAAGAGGAAATGCTGGCCAAGTGCGAGCTGCCGTACCGGGTCATCGACACCGCGGCCGGCGACCTCGGCACCTCCGCGGCACGCAAGTACGACTGCGAAGCCTGGGTGCCGACGCAGAACGCCTACCGCGAGCTGACGTCCACCTCCAACTGCACCACGTTCCAGGCCCGCCGCCTGAACATCCGTGAACGGGTGGTCAACGCGGAGGGCGTCTCCAAGGGCACCCGCGCCGTGGCCACGCTGAACGGCACCCTGGCCACCACCCGCTGGATCGTGGCGCTGCTGGAGCACCACCAGAACGCGGACGGCTCCGTCAACGTCCCCAAGGCGCTGCAGAAGTACCTGGGCGGCCTCGAGGTCCTCCCGGTCCTCCAGGGGTCCACTCATAAGCTTGTTCGCGGATCCGAACCTACGTGGTTCTGATCCGCGGACGAGCTTAGGTCCGCCTCGTGGTTGTCCACATGCAGGCGCCGGCCCCGTATCCCTGCTTCCGCTGTCGCGCATCATGATGGCATGGACGTACCGCCGGGACTGATTGATACTGCCGCCATTCTCCGCACGGGTGCCGGCACTGATGCCGTGCACCGTGCCTTCAAAGCGGGGCAACTGGTGCGGATTCGCCGGGGTTTCTACGTTCCCACCGAAGACTGGCTTCGTGCACTGCCCTCCCGGCGCTTCGAATGGACGACGACGGCAGTTGCCAGGTCAGTCAAAGGTGCAGTTCTGTGCGGGCTTACGGCAGCGGTGGCCAGTGGGTTGCCAACACTTGGAACGCCACCCTGCGTGGAACTTGCCACAACGCTTCCCGGCCGCAGCGGCGTCAGAAATTCGCCGCTGCTGGTACTGGGTGGGGACGCTTCCGCCGGGAACGTCCGCCGCACGCGTTCCTATCCGCTTCGGTACCGCCTTATGACCGGGTTCAATGCCGTGCCCTTTGGCGAGTTCCTCTGTTCAGGGCTCACCAAGACCACCGTGGACGTACTGGCCTCAGCGGAGCTTAGCCAGGCCCTGGTGCTCGCGGACGGGGCCGCCCGCAGGCTACTGGCAGACGGCGTGCTGGAGGAGGGTGTCAGCCTCCTGTCCGTGCCGGAAATTGCCGCTGGCATAGCGGCCCTTCCTTCCGCTGCTGCCCGCTGCCGCGCGGAGCGTGCGGCCGGCCTTGCCAGCCCGCAGCCGGAGTCGGTTGGTGAGTCCTACAGCCGTGCCCTCTTTGAATTCCTCGGCTTTGAGCAACCGGTCCTTCAGCAGGTCTTCAGGGATGGCGCCGGCTTCATCGGCAGGAGTGACTTCTGGTGGCCCCGGCAAAGCGTGGTGGGTGAATTCGACGGCAAAGGGAAGTACGTGGAGTTTGCCCGGCGGAACGGGATCAGCGCAGAGGAGGCTGTTTACCGGGAGAAGCTCCGCGAAGACCGGATCCGTGCCCTCGGCCATGGTTTCGTCCGGTGGGGGTGGGCAGACCTGACGGACCCAAACAAGCTGCGTTACAAGCTCCTCGCCGCAGGCCTCCGCCCGCGCCCGTAGCCTGCCGCCGCCTGAATCAGAGTCTTGTTCGCCGATCGGAACGTTGAAGGCGCGGATGCGTGAACAAGGTCGGGATTCGAGGAAATAAGTGCCCTCCTAACGGACAGGACCGCTCAGAGCCGGGGTGAAGACACGCGCCGGCAAGCGCATCCATGTGGAAACCCGCCGTGTTAACCAACAGTTCAATAAACCTGTGGTCCGCGTCCTAGCGCGTGTCAGTTAGGTCTGCTTCACTATGTGGATGACAACGCTGACTGAAACCTCAGTCGCCGGCAACGATGACCGGCGAGACAACAATCGAGACTACAACCAGAAGAACATCGGCTTCGCCGCGGTGGACCGGAAATTCATGGTCGCCCTGGACGTGGACGGCACCCTGGTCAACCACGACGGGCATATGTCCCCTGGCGTACGGGAAGCCGCGCAGGCCGTCGTGGCCGCCGGGCACGAGGTGATGATCGCCACCGGCCGCTCCCTGAATGCCACGCTTCCCATCATCGAGAAAATCGGCATCGAGCGCGGGTACGCCGTCTGCTGCAACGGCGGCGTGACCCTCCGGCTCCACCCGGAACTGGACAACGGCTACGAGGTCATCCACAAAGCCACGTTTGATCCCGCGCCGGCGCTGCGTGCCCTCCGGGAACGGCTTCCGTCCGCCAAGTATGCGCTTGAGGACGCCGACGGCAACTTCCTCTCCACCGAGCGGTTCCAGGATGCCAGCTTCGGGGTGGAGGCGGTCGGCGTCGACTTCCACACCATGCTGGAGGCAACAGCCGTCCGCGTGGTGGTGTTCAGCACCGAAAACACGCCCGAGGAGTTCAACGAGGCCATCAACCACGTGGGTCTCGCGGGGGTGACCTACTCGGTGGGCTGGACTGCGTGGCTGGACATCGCCGCAGCGGGTGTGACCAAGGCCAGCGCCCTGGAAAACCTGCGGCTCCGCCTTGGCTTCGAAGAACACCTGACGGTTGCGGTGGGGGACGGCCGGAACGACATCGAAATGCTCACCTGGGCCGGCCGCGGCGTCGCCATGGGGCAGGCCCCGGCGGAAGTGGTCGCCGCAGCGGACGAAGTCACCCACTCAGTGCACGACGACGGCGCCGCCCACGTGCTGCGCAGCCTCCTCTAAGTCGCTGAAGGCACCGTCCGCTGCCGCGATTCCGGTGCGGGCCTGGAGCCAAGGCAGAATAGAGGCATGACCCTTACGACGTTCGCCCTCGTCCGCCATGGCCAGACCGACTGGAATGCCGAGCGCCGGCTGCAGGGATCAACCGACATCCCCCTGAACGACGTCGGACGCGGCCAGGCGCGGGACGCCGTCGGCATCCTGGCTCCGTACGAATGGGACGCCATCGTCTCCTCCCCGCTCAGCCGCGCTGCCGAGACCGCGGATCTGATCGCCGGAGGGCTCGGGCTCACCGTGGCCCGGCGCGTCCCGGAACTCACTGAACGCAGCTTCGGCCCGGCCGAAGGGATGCAGGCGGGCCCCGAGCTGGAGGCGCTGCGCGTGCCCGGCGGGTTCAAGGGCGCCGAAAGTGAAGACGAAGCCGCCGGCCGCGGCCTCGCAGCGCTGGAAGCCCTGGCCGAGGAGTTCCGCGGCCAGCGGCTCCTGGTGGTCACGCATGGCACGCTGCTGCGCGTCAGCCTCAGCCGCGCCATCGGCCAGACCCTGGCGAGCGTGGACAATGCGGCCCTCAACCTGGCGCACCACCACGCGATCGATGGCTGGAAGCTGGAGTACTTCAACGGTGAGCCGGTCCTGGCCGCCACCGGGAGCTAAAGCCCGGAAAAGCCCCTGCGGCAATTGACGACGGCGGGACCCGGCTCAGGCGGCCAGCCCACCAGCGCTCAACCCAGCAGCAGCCAACCCACCAGCAGTCAGCGCACCTCAAGGATCAGCGCCAGCAGTCTCGCGGCAGCGGGCCGGGCGGCGTGTTCCTCATTCCACTGTGCCCGGGCCACCGCTTTGCTGACGGCCTGGGTGGTGATGCCCAGCTCCTGCGCCACCGCTTTCTGCTGGCCGCGGACCCCGGGGGTCAGCAGGTCCAGCACGCGCCATTCCGCGCCTGACCGGTCGCGCACGATATGGCCCAGCAGCCGCAGGATTGCTTCGGCGTCGTGGGCAACGTCGGCCAGTGGCCCCTCCACCGCAACCGGCACCCGCTCCTTGCTGGTGCGGAGCCGGTCCACGGCCCGGCGCGCATAGACCAGGCCGTGCCCGGACGCGTCCTTGACCTGGTTGGGCAGCGGCTCGTTCACGGGCCCCGCTCCGATACCCACGTACCAGTGCCCGCTCCGCAGCGCGATCAGCGCGGCGTCCACGGCCTGGTGCGGGCAGTCGACGATCCCCTGGACTTCGTCCTCGACCGACCTGTCAAAATCCAGGCGCGCGGGAATGTGCCGCAGCGCCTTGAGCAGCTGCGGCACTTGGTCGCCGTCGCGGCGGCTGTCCGTCTGGTTGATGGTCAGGGTGAACATTCTGGGTCCACACTACCCGGAAGTAGGAATTGCGAAACGGCCGGTTTCGCCTTGGGCGGCCCGCCGGTCCCCACCCCGGCAAACGGCTGGGAGTCCGCATCGCATGGACGCGGACCCCCAGCCACAGGCCGGCAGGCCAACAGGCCCGGGTCAGTTTCCCTGCTCCGCAGCGGCGCCCGCTGCCGGGAAACGGTCCCAGGCGCGGTGGGCGGCGATGAGCCCCGAAAGTTCGGTGGTTACCGAGGCAGCATCGTTCCCGCCAACCACCCCTGCGGCCCCCTGCGGGATGCCGGCTGCCTCCAGCACCGCAGACCCGGAGCCCCAGGCCCCAACGGCCTTGGCGTGGCGGTAAGCCTCGGACAGCATGAGAGCCACCCGCGGATCCAGTCCGTCAGCCGGCTCTCCCGCCTTAGCATCACGCCCCGCGGACGCATCGGGCGCGGGCTGCTTGCCCCCGGCCACGATGAGGGCGTCAAACTCGGTGGACCGTGCCGTGAGGAAGGTCCGCTGCACCGTCACCGACAACCCGTCAGAGGACAGCGTGCCCCCGGCCGGTGCGATGACCAGCGGGACCATGCCCTCGCCGTCGAGCGCCTTGCGGGCCGCCTCCACCTGGGACAGCTCGCTGGAGGGATCGGCGATGATGCCCACAATGCGCCCGGCAACCGGCCACGTTCCGCCCACCTGGGACACGGAAGGGCTGGGATCGCGGTCCGGGACCTGCTCCGTGGCCTTCGGCGCGGGCATGCCCAGGCCGGCGGCCACCGCGGCGCAGAGCACGGAGTCAATGTTGGCCAGGGCCTGCAGTTGGCGTTCGCGGACGGCGCTCTCGTAGCACTTGCCGAGCTCGAACGTGTAGGCCTGGATCACGTGGTCCTGCTCCACAGCGCTCAAACTGCGGAAGAACAGCCGGGCCTGGCTGTAATGGTCATCGAAGGATGCCGGGTTGCGCCGCTCCTTGATGGATTCCGCCACCGCTTCCGGTACGTCCACGAACGCCCCCATGTCCTGGCCGGCCAGGAACGGGCAGCCGCCATCCAGCGAATTGGGCCGGTAGGGGGCAACCCCGGAGTGGACCGCCGTCTGGTGCATGCCGTCGCGGAGCATGTCGTTGACCGGGGCCTGCGGCCGGTTGATGGGGATCTGCGCGAAGTTGGGGCCGCCCAGGCGTGAAATCTGGGTGTCCAGGTAGGAGAACAGGCGCACCTGCAGCAGGGGATCGTTGGTGACGTCGATGCCCGGAACCAGGTGCCCCGGGTGGAAGGCCACCTGCTCGGTTTCCGCGAAGTAGTTGGTGGGGTTTGCGTTAAGGGTCATGAGCCCGATGGGCTGCACCGGCGCCAGTTCCTCGGGGACGAACTTGGTGGGGTCCAGAAGGTCGATTCCCTGGAACATCTGGTCTTCCGTGTCCGGGAAGGTCTGGATTCCCAGTTCCCACTCCGGGTAGGCGCCGGCGTCGATGGCATCAGCCAGATCGCGCCGGTGGAAGTCCGGGTCCATGCCGTTGATGATCTGGGCTTCTTCCCAGACCAGCGAGTGCACGCCCTGCTTGGGCTTCCAGTGGAACTTCACCAGGGTGGTGTCGCCGGCGGCGTTGACGAGCCGGAAGGTGTGGACGCCGAAGCCCTCCATGGTCCGGTATGACCGGGGGATGCCGCGGTCCGACATGTTCCACAGGGTGTGGGCCTGCGCCTCGGTGTGGAGCGATACGAAGTCCCAGAACGTGTCGTGCGCGCTCTGGGCCTGCGGAATCTCGCGGTCCGGGTGGGGCTTGGCCGCGTGCACCACATCCGGGAACTTCATGCCGTCCTGGATGAAGAAGACGGGAATGTTGTTCCCTACGAGGTCGTAGGTGCCCTCATCGGTATAGAACTTCGTGGAGAACCCCCGGGTGTCCCGCACGGCGTCGGCTGACCCACGGGAGCCAAGCACCGTGGAAAACCGAACGAACACGGGCGTTTCGACGTCCGCGGCAAGGAAACCGGCGCGCGTTACCTTCGACGCCGTGCCGTATGACCGGAACACCCCGTGCGCGCCCGCGCCGCGTGCGTGGACAACGCGCTCCGGGATCCGTTCGTGGTCAAAGTGGGTGATCTTCTCGCGCAGGTGGTGGTCCTGCAGCAGGATGGGGCCGCGGGCGCCGGCCTTCAGGGAATGGTCCGTATCCTGCAGCCGCAGGCCCTGGACCGTGGTCAGGTACTGGCCGGACTGGGCGCGGGCGGTGGCCGGCGCGCCGGTAGGGCTGCCCGTGGGGGACACGGCCTCGGGGCCGCGCTGGTCCGGTTTGGGCGGCAACGGCTCCCGCGGGCTGGTGGGCTCCTCGAACGCCGGCGGCTCGCTGGACGGAACCCCGGGAATTACAACTTCGTCTTCGGCTGGCATGTCTCGATCTCCCCACGTTTTGATGTTCCCAGCCTCCGCCTCAGCGAAAGCTAAGCTTGCTTAGTACCCTACAGGTGCCCACGGTCCAAAAGGCAAGGTACAACGGCGGGGGTTGCCTCCGTACCCCTCCATCTGTTGCGATGGGGGAACTGCCGCCTGCAGCGGCACACCCGACGTAAGGATGGTTATGGCCAGCAGCGCAGGGCAGGACGAGATGCAGGGCGAGATGCAGCAGGACGGCATCGAGCAGGGGGAACTGGAACTCGTCGACCGCTGGTGGCGTGCCGCCAACTATCTCTCGGTGGGCCAGATCTACCTGCGGTCCAACCCGCTGCTGCGCGAACCACTGCAGGCTGAGGACACCAAGTCCCGCCTGCTGGGCCACTGGGGCACCACGCCCGGGCTCAACTTCGTGTACGCCCACCTGAACCGCGTCATCCGCCGCGACTCACTGGAGATGCTCTTCGTGGCAGGTCCCGGCCATGGCGGCCCCGCCGTCGTCGCCAATGCCTGGCTGGAGGGAACCTACTCCGAAATCTATGCCCACGTGGGCAATGACGAGGCCGGCCTGGCGGAACTGTTCCGGCAGTTCTCCTACCCGGGCGGCATCCCCAGCCACGCCGCACCGGAAAGCCCGGGCTCCATCAGCGAGGGCGGCGAACTGGGATACTGCCTGGCCCACGCCTACGGATCGGTCTTCGACAACCCGCAGCTGGTGACCGCCGTCGTGATCGGTGACGGCGAGGCGGAGACCGGACCGCTGGCCGCCAGCTGGCACTCCCACAACTTCCTGGACCCGGCCACTGACGGTGCCGTGCTGCCCATCCTGCACCTGAACGGCTACAAGATCGCCAACCCCACGGTCCTGGCCCGGATGCCGCAGGACCAGCTGGAGCAGCTGCTGCGCGGCTACGGCCATGAGCCGTATTTCGTGACGGTGGCGGATCCGGACAACACGGAGCAGGCGCACCGGGATTTCGCGGCCGTGCTGGACCGCTGCCTGGCCGATATCAAGGCCATCCAGGACGTCCACCGGCAGGATCCGGATGCAGAAGAGGCGGGGGAGGGCGGCCACCGCTGGCCCATGATCGTCCTGCGCTCGCCCAAGGGCTGGACCGGGCCGCGCACCGTGGACGGGCTGCAGGTGGAAGGCACGTGGCGGGCGCACCAGGTGCCGCTGTCCGAGGTCCGCACCAACGGGGAGCACCTGAAGCAGTTGGAGGAGTGGCTGCAGTCCTACCGCCCGGACGAACTGTTCGACGGCGACGGCAGGCTCCGGCCCGACGTCGCACGGGGTGCGCCCGCCGGTGACTTCCGCATGAGTGCCACACCGCACGCCAACGGCGGACTGCTCCGGCGCGCGCTGAAACTGCCCGCGTACCAGGACCACGCCGTGGAGGTGCCCAACCCGGGAACCGACCGGGTCAGCCCGATGATCACCCTCGGCTCCTGGATGCGGGACGTCATCGCACAGAACATGGACAACTTCCGGCTGTTCGGCCCGGACGAGACGGCGTCCAACAGGCTGCAGAACGTTTACGAGGTCACCGACAAGGTGTGGCAGTACCGGATTGACGACGTCGACGAGCACCTGGCACGGTCCGGTCGGGTGATGGAGGTACTGAGCGAGCACCTGTGCCAGGGCTGGCTGGAAGGCTACCTCCTCACCGGCCGCCACGGTGTGTTCAACTGCTACGAAGCCTTCGTCCACATCGTCGATTCGATGTTCAACCAGCAGGCAAAGTGGCTGAAGGTATCCCGCAAACTGCACTGGCGCCAGCCGGTCCCATCGCTGAACTACCTGCTGTCCTCCCACGTGTGGCAGCAGGACCACAACGGTTTCTCGCACCAGGACCCGGGCTTCATCGACCACGCGGTCAACAAAAAGGCCGAGGTCATCCGGGTGTACCTGCCGCCGGACGCCAACACCCTCCTGTCCGTCATGGAGCACTGCCTGGCGTCGACGGACTACGTGAACATCGTGGTCAGCGGCAAGCAGCCCTCGCCCACCTGGCTTGGCCCGGCCGATGCCGCCAACCACTGCCACCGCGGCCTGGGCATCTGGACGTTCGCCGGCTCCGAGGTGCCCGGCGAGGAGCCCGACGTCGTACTGGCCTGCGCGGGCGACGTCCCCACCGTGGAGACCGTTGCCGCCGCGGAACTGCTCCGCAACGGCGCCCCCGGCCTCAAGGTGCGGGTGGTCAACGTAGTGGACCTGATGCGGCTGCAGGACGAAAGCGAGCACCCGCACGGCCTCCCCGCCCATGACTTCGACGGCATCTTCACCGCTGACAAACCCGTCATCTTCGCGTACCACGGCTACCCGGCGCTGATCCACCGGCTGGCGTACCGGCGCACCAACCAGCAGGGGCTTCACGTGCACGGCTACAAGGAAGAGGGGACCACCACCACCCCGTTCGATATGGCCATGCTCAACGGCATCGACCGCTTCACCCTGGCCATCGACGCGATCGATCGCGTACCGGGCCTTGCCGAGAAGCACTCACTCCTGCGCCAGGACCTGCAGGACCGGCGCAACCGGGCGCGCGAACACACCCGCACGCACGGCGAGGACCCGGAAGAAATCCGGAACTGGAAACTGGGCGGCTGACGCACTAAAGCGGGAGGTCGTCCAGCGTGCAGGAGGGCAGGTGGATCCAGCCTTCGCTGCGGGCGGCTTCCACGTGGGCGGCATCGGGCAGGAGCGTCCGACGGCGGGCCACGGCCCGGGCGGTCAGCGAGGCGATGACGGCGTCGAACAGGTCGTCCGAAGCGGTTAGCCTGTCCCGGTGCCCGGCCAGGTCCAGCCAGGGCGCCTGCTCCTCGAGGGCCGCCAGCAGGAGGCCCAGGCGTTCGGCTTCGGGGATGCCACGGCCTTTGTAGCCGCGCCCGTTGAGGCCCCAGATCTTCAGCGACGCCGCCGGGTACACCTCGGCAAAACGGCCCGAGCCGTCCCGGAGCTGCGGGCCATGCAGTGCCGCGATCTTGGCCTGGATCACTGCGCAGCGCATGGCAGGGTGGGCCAGCCGGTCGGCGGAAACGCTCAGGGGGATCAGGCCGGTCCGGGCGGTGCAGAACCGGTCCGTGTCCCGGTACGCAAGCAACCGCCGGCCCGCGATGCCATCGTGCTCCAGGACCGGTGCCGCGTTGAAGGCCAGGTGGCCGGTGAGGAACGGGATCAGCGCGTCAGGCCAGCCCACCGGGCAGTCGACGCCGGTCATGCCACAGGTGCCGAACAGGTCCACGATCTCCTGGTCGTCAACGTCCAGGGCCAGGTGGGCCAGCCGGGCCCGGTCATCGCTCCACTCGATGACCGCCACGGCAGTCTTCTTGGCCGCCGCCGCCAGATCCACGCCAAGGGTCCTCATGGGCTGCCCATCAACACTGCTGTCAGACGGCATTGCGTCAGACCGCGCGGTAGCGCAGGACGCCGGGGATGCTCCCGGATCCGCCAAGGTCAGTGCCCCGCGCGAAGCCGGCCCACAGGGCGCGCATCCTGCGGCCCGCGGCGTCCACGTCCGCCCAGTCCGCGCCGGCAATGAGCCCAACGCCGTCCCAGGTCTTCCGGTTGCCGAGCAGCAGGGGCAAATCCACCGTGTGGGCGGCGCCGAAGATGTTGCCGGGCGCGTGCCAGTCCAGGATGTAGCGGTGCGCCCGCCCGCCCGCCTTGGCATGCCGGCGCGCGAACCTGCGGCTTGCCCGGCCGTACACGGTTTCGGTGACCACCCAGTCGATGGCCCGCACGGCGGCAGGACCCACCAGGGGGATGCCTGCCAGGCGCATCAGGCGGGGGCTGCGGGGGAGGAACAGGCGGGCCTCCTCGGAGGTATGGCCGATCAGCACCTCGATCGACGGCGCTGTCCTGTTCCAGGCAGCCTCGATCACGGACTCCTCCGGAAGCGGATCATGGCCGTACTGGGTGCCAAACGGCATGGCCGCCAGCATGCCGAACTTCCGGGCCACCTGCGTGACCTGGGCTTCGAGAGCCACCACGTCCATGGCGGGCGTCTGCTCGGAGACCCCGTCCGCAGCAATGCCCATGGCATGGTTCATTTTCGCCCGGCCGCGGGTAATGCCCAGCGGGGCGCTTTGGATGATGGCGCGCTGGAAAAGGGATGGTGCCTCGGGCGTGGCCATCAGGTGGGCGATCGCGTCGCCCCCGGCGGACTGGCCGAAGGCGGTGACCCTGCCGGGATCGCCCCCGAACGCGGCAATGTTCCGCTGCACCCACCGGAAAGCCTCGAGCTGGTCCAGGAGTCCCAGGTTGCCGGGCCGGCCTGCCGGTGTGGCGAGGAACCCGAACAGCCCGAGCCGGTACGTCACGGAGACCACGATCACCCGGTTTTCGGCCACCAGCCGTGCGGGGTCGAAGATGGCCAGGTCCCCGGAGCCGGTGGTGTAGGAGCCGCCGTGGATCCAGACCATGACGGGCAGCTTCTCGTCCGGCTTCAGGTCGCCGGGCAGTGTGATGGAAAGGTTCTGGCAGTCCTCGCTGCCCGGCAGCTCGCCGTATTTGGTGCCCAGGACGTCGTCCAGGAACGGCACCGGAGCCTGGGGGCAGGCGGGTGCGGGAGAGGTGGCGGCATATTCGGCGGTCCAGTCCGGAACCGGGGCCGGCACCTGGAACCGGTGGGCGGTGGCGTAGGGAATGCCGGTGGCACGAATGACGCCGCCGTCGCGCCGGCCGCTGACGCGCCCGCACGGGGGATGGAACAGAAGCTGGGACGTCACGGCTGGCTCGGAACTCACAGCCCCACCATGCCATAACTTCCTGAAACAAAGACGGCGGGTGCCCGGCTTCGAAAAGCCGGGCACCCGCCGTCGGACCGTAAAGCAGTTATTGGGGCAAGCCCAACCTGGAAATCAGTGTCCGGTGGGCACGTAGCGCTTGATGGAAGCTTCCAGCTCGGCTTCGGCGGCGGCGCGGTCGCCCCAGCCCTCGGCCTTGACCCACTTGCCCGGCTCCAGGTCCTTGTAGCGGGTGAAGAAGTGCTCGATTTCCTTGATCAGGTACTCGTTGACGTCGCTGACTTCCTGGATGTGGTCAAAGCGGGCGTCCACCGGCACGCACAGGATCTTGGCGTCTCCGCCGCCGTCGTCGGTCATGTTGAAGACGCCGATGGGGCGGGACTCGACGATGACGCCGGGGTGCAGGTCGAAGTCCTGCAGGAGCACCAGTGCGTCCAGCGGGTCGCCGTCCTCGCCGAGGGTGTTCTCGAAGTACCCGTAGTGCGTGGGGTACTGCATGGAGGTGAAGAGGACGCGGTCCAGGCGGACGCGGCCGGTCTCGTGGTCAACTTCGTACTTGACGCGTGATCCCTTGGGGATCTCGATGGTCACGTCGTGCTTCATGGGAATGCTCCTCGGCAATTGCAGGGGGTGCGCGGCACACTTGACGGGCCCACAAAAAAGCGTGTCGGTGCCGCCGACTACAATTGAGGATATAGCGAGAGGCCCTGGAATCAGGAACTTGTGGGGAAATTTCAGGACTTGAGGACCGGCACCAGCATGACCAAACCAACCGGCGGGGAACCGTTGCGCGCCCGGCGTTCCCGGCGCTCCGGCGGCATGGCACAGGAGGCGGGGAAGTCCTGGCACCTGGTCCTGGCCACCCTGGTCCTGCTCGCGCTGGCCATCCCGGCGGCGCTGCTCGTGGCTCCCGGATTCCGCGGACCGGAGGCCCCGGCGCCGGCCCCCGCTGCGCCCGCCTGGCAACAGGCCCCCGCCGCACTTTCCGCCCCGCAGGTGCTTGCGCCCCTCCAGCCTTCCGCCCCCGTGCCCGCGCCGTCGGCCGTGGCGGCGCAGGTGGAACCGGTATTGACGGCCGACGGCGGCGGTACTTTCACGGGCATGGTGCAGGACGCGCTCACGGGCCAGGTCCTCTTTGACCGGGGTGGCGCGGAAGGCCGGGTGCCGGCGTCGAACCTCAAGCTGCTGACCGCCGTGGCCGCGCTGCGCACCCTGGGGCCGGAGCACCGTTTCACCACGAAGGTGGTGCAGGGCCCTGCTCCCGGGCAGGTGGTCCTGGTGGGCGGCGGCGACGTCCTCCTGGGCGCGGGGGAGTCGCGGCCCGGACAGGCCATGGGCCATGCCGGCCTGGCCACGCTCGCAGCCCTCACCGTGCAGGCCCTGCAGGCCGCCGGTACCACCGGTGACATCAAGGTCCTGCTGGACGACTCCGTCTTCACCGGCCCTGCACTGAATCCCAACTGGCAGTCCGGCGACGTGGAAGCCGGCGAAATCGCTCCGCTGTACCCGCTGGCGCTCAACTCCGCACGCTTTGATCCCGCCGTCACCACCGGTCCCCGCCCCCAGGACGCGGCCACGGCTGCCGCGGAAGCGTTCGCGGCCCAGTTCCGTGCGGCAGGCGCCGGGGCGGGACTGACGGTGGCGGCCGGCGTCGACCGTTCACCCGGCGCGGCCAAGGCCGGCGCTGCAGCCCTGGCCGGTGTTGACTCGGCCACCGTGGCGGAGCAGGTTGACCTGATGCTGCAGGTCTCGGACAACTACCTTGCCGAAACCATGGGCCGGATGGCGGCCGTGGCCACGGGACGGCCCGGAAGCAATGACGGCGCCACTGCCGCGGTCACTGCCGAGCTTGCGGCCGCCGGGATCACAGTGGACGCCGTGAAGCTGGTGGATGTGTGCGGCCTGGCCATGGGCAACCAGGTCACGGCCCGCCAGTTCACGGACGTGGTGCGCGCCATGACCACGGGAACGGATGCCAGGCTTCGCGCCGCACTGGACGGATTCCCGGTTGGCGGATTGACGGGCACGTTGGACACTCGTTACGGGGATGCCACCACCTCGGGCGGCGCCGGGCTGGTCCGCGCAAAGACCGGGACCCTGAATACCGTGCTGGCGCTGAGCGGCTATGTGGTTGACGCCGACGGCCGGCTCCTGGTGTTCTCCTTCATCGGCAACGGCCTGACGCCCGGAGCCGCCGGCAACAAGGTGGCGCTGGACCGGGCAGCTACCGCGCTGGCGGGCTGCGGCTGCCGCTAATGCGGGCTTGCGGTAGTCCCCAGCAGCGCGGCCATCACGACGGCGGCCAGCACCGACTTCCAGCCCGTGCGCGGGCCGATGGTCAGGGGAGCGATGGGACGGTAGGGGATCATGGTGTCCTCCTTCGATGGTTATGGCCGTGGACCCATGGGCGGCCATGCCCCGCATAAACGGTGCGGGGCAGCAACGGTTGTGCGGGGGCGGGCCGCTCCTGGACAGGCAGGTTGCCCTGCGGTTTCCAGCCTGCCCGGCGGGTCTGGGACAGCGCTTTCGCCTCCCTGTGCAGGGGCTGTGGAAGTTTCGCCGGTCAGCGAACTTAAGGACGATCCCTGGCCCGCTGTGTTCTGATGGGAACCATGGAGTCCACTGCGCGCGAGTCCGCACCGACGTTGTCCCCGGAAGCCCAGTCCAACCAGGCAGCCCAGTCCAACCAGGCGCAGGCCCTGATCAACTGGGACCTCGCTGCCTCTGCCGCGGCGAGGCTGGCTCCGGCCGGACCCGTGCTCGACGGAAAAGCCATTGGGGAGGCGGTGGACAGCCTGCGCCGGCTGGCGGACGCATCCGTGCCGCACGTCCACGAGATCACCGGGCTGGAAGCGGCGCGAGACCTTCGCGATTCCTCCGTGCTGGTGGTGGACCGGGCGTCCTGGGCCAAGGCCAACACCCAAAGCTTCGCGGTGATGCTCAAGCCCGCCATGCAGAAGATGCTGGACACCCGGCGCGGAAACCTCAGCCCCGCGGCCGCCCAGGTCAGCGGCGCCATTACCGGCAGCCAGTTGGGCGCCGTCCTGGCCTTCCTGTCCAGCAAGGTCCTGGGCCAGTACGATCCCTTTGCGGCGCTGGCGGAGAACTCCACGGCCCCTGCTGCCGGCCGGCTCCTGCTGGTGGCACCGAACATCGTCTCGGTGGAGCGCGAACTGAACGTCGCCCCGGAGGACTTCCGGCTCTGGGTGTGCCTGCACGAGCAGACGCACCGGGTGCAGTTCGCGGCGGCACCATGGCTGCGCCACCACATGCTGGAGCAAATCGACGAACTCAGCGGGCATCTGCTGGGCAACGTCGATTCCCTGATGGAGCGTGCCTCAGCTGCCGCGCGTTCACTGAAGGACCGCTCTGCCAGCGGAGACACGCCGGGCCGCGGCGCCATCCTGGACCTGCTGCAGGATCCGGAGGAAAAGGCCGCCATCTCGCACCTCACCGCCGTGATGAGCCTGCTCGAAGGGCACGCCAACGTGGTGATGGACGCCGTCGACGCCAGCATTGTCCCGTCCGTGAAGACCATCCGGCAGCGGTTCAACGACCGCGGCAAGGACCGGGGCGTCATCGAGAAGTTCATCCGCAGCCTCCTGGGCCTGGACGCCAAAATGCGCCAGTACTCCGACGGTGCCCGCTTTGTCCGCGCCGTTGTGGACGTGGCCGGCATGGAGGGCTTCAACAAGGTATGGGACTCGGTGGACCACCTTCCCACCGAGCCCGAGATCCACGACGCCAAGCTGTGGCTCGACCGGATGGGCCTCTAGTTGCCTTCAGAGGTACCGGTGGGCGCCCCGGCGGCTGAAGGACAGGGCGCGCGGAGCGGCCGACGCCGGCCGGGCAGGTTGGCGCCCGTCGTCGGCACTGCGCGCAAACTGCTGCAAAACGCCCTGGCCGGGGCTGGCTATCCCCGCCACGTCCTCGTAGCCTGCAGCGGCGGCCCGGACTCCCTGGCGCTCGCCGCCGTCGCCGCGTACTTTGGCCGCCGCGGCCACGTGGACGGCCGCCCGCTGACCGTCGGCGCCGTGGTGGTGGACCACCAGCTGCAGGAGGGGTCGGCCGATATTGCCGCCCGCACCGTGGAAGCACTGCAGGACCTGGGCCTGCACCCGGTGGAAATCCGGACCGTTACGGTGGCCGGTGCCGGCATGGGCCCCGAAGCCGCCGCCCGTGAAGCCCGGCATGCCGCGCTTGAGGCCGCAGCCGCAGATCAGGACGCGGAGGCAATCCTGCTGGGTCACACCCTGGACGACCAGGCCGAACAAGTACTGCTGGGCCTGGCCCGCGGCTCCGGCACGCGGTCCCTCGCAGGGATGCGGCCGGCCCGTCCTGGAACCGGAAATGCCGTCCTCCTGCGCCCCTTCCTGGAACTCCGCCGGGCGGACACCGAGGAAATCTGTGCCGTGGAGGAGCTGGATCCCTGGCACGATCCCACCAACTCCGATCCCGCCTTCGCCCGGTCGCGGACCCGGGTGGAAGTCCTCCCGCACCTTGAGGAAAAACTTGGTCCCGGCGTCGCCGAATCCCTGGCCCGGACAGCCGCCATCCTGCAGCTGGACGCCGACTACCTGGAGGATGTGGCGGAAAGCACCTACGCCTCCTTGGTGGAACGGGACGGCAGCGGACTGGGCCTGCCGGAGGAGGCGCTGCGGGCGCTTGCACCGGCCATCAGGTTCCGTGTCATCGCCAAGGCAGCGGCCGACGCCGGCGGGCAGCAGCCCAGCTACCGGCGCCTTTTGGCGGCAGAAGCGCTGCTCCGGCGGCATGGCTCGGCCGGACCGGTTGAGCTTCCCGGCGGCGTGAGTGTGTACCGGTTGTCACTGGCGCAGCTGGAGGAATCGAAGGACGCGGCGGCTGCAGGGGCCCCGGGCGGCGCCCGTTCCGTTCCCCGCGAACCCGCGCGCTGTGGGAAGCTAGTATTCCGGCCTCAAAAACCGCCCGCAAAATAGTCGCACCCCGCATCTAAACAGGAGCCATTGGTGGATTCAAACGACGTCCAGGCAGATCTCAAGCACGTTCTCTACACCAAGGAACAGATCCAGCAGCGGATCACCGAACTCGCCGCGCAGATCGACAAAGACTACGAAGGACGCGAAATCCTCATCGTTGGCGTCCTCAAGGGCGCCGTCATGGTCATGGCTGACCTGGCCCGGGCACTGCACAGCCACATCTCCATGGACTGGATGGCCGTGTCCTCCTACGGCTCGGGTACGCAGTCCTCCGGCGTGGTGCGGATCCTCAAGGACCTGGACACCGACCTGATGGGCAAGGACGTGCTGATTGTCGAGGACATCATCGACTCCGGCCTGACCCTGTCCTGGCTCAAGACCAACCTGGAATCCCGCGGCACCGCGTCCGTGGAAATCTGCACCGCGTTCCGCAAGCCCACTGCAGCCAAGGTGGAGATCGACGTCAAGTACGTGGGCTACGACATCCCCAACGAATTCGTGGTGGGCTACGGCCTGGACTACGCGGAAAAGTACCGCAACCTGGACTTCGTGGGCACCCTGGCGCCGCACGTCTACGAGTAACCCCTTCCCTCGGCATGGCGGTTCACGGCAATGGTGCCGCCGCCCGGGACTGCCGGGACTGCCGTGACATCCCCTCCCGCACTGGCCTTGCTGAGTGGGGGAAGCGTGAGTAGCGGCAGCGTGGGCATCCGGGACGTGGCGCGGGAAGCCGGCGTCTCGGTCACCACGGTCTCGCACGTCCTCAACGACGTGCCTTTCGCCCGGGTCAGCCCGGAAACCCGCGAGAAAGTACGGACGACGGCGGCCCGGCTGGGCTACGGCCCCAACCGCCTGGCGCGCGCCCTCCGCAGCCGAAGGTCCGGTGTGGTGGGCCTGGCCATTGAGGATGTGGCCACCACTTCGCACGCTGGCTGCATCATCCTGGGCGCGGAGCAGGCGGCCCGTGCCCGCGGCTACGCCCTGATGGTCGTCAACATCCCGGGGCAGGCGCAAGCGGAAGCCGGCACGCAGCCCGGCTTGAAGTCCTGCCGGGAACCCAGCCAGCGTGCAACCGACCCCATACACGCTGGCGTGGAGTCCCTCCTGGCACGGCAGGTGGACGGAATCCTCTACGCGGCCGGCCACCGGCGCGTCCTGCAGCATTCCGCCACCCCGGGCAAGGTCCCCGCGGTCCTGCTGGATGCCGTCGCCGCGGACCGGAGCCTTCCCGCCGTCGTGGCCGACGAATACGGTGGGGCTGCAGCCGCGGTGGAAGCACTGCTCGCTGCCGGCCACACCCGGATCGGACTGCTCACCACCGCTGAAGAGAACCACTCCACCCGCCAGCGCATCCGGGGCTTCCGGGACGCACTTCAGCGTGCGGGACTGGACGGTGCCTCCGCCACTGGCGAGGCGGCGTCGCCCGATGCATCTGGCGGGTACGCGGCTGCCCGCAGAATCCTGGCAGCCGCCAACCCGCCGTCGGCCCTCTTTTGCTGCAGTGACTCCCTGGCCATGGGCGCCTACCGCGCCGCCGCGGAACTGGGCCTGTCCATCCCCGGCAACCTGTCCGTCGTCGGGTTCGGCGATGAGGAACTGCTGGCCGCCAACCTCCATCCGGGGCTGACGACGGTCGCCGTGCCGCACTCCGAAATGGGGGCCTGGGCCGCCAACCGGCTGATCGATGAACTCGAAAGCGCCGCAGCGGAGGCCGGCCCCACCCCACCCACAGGCGGACCGGACCCAGTGCTGCTCGGGTGCCGGCTGGTCACGCGTGGGTCCGTGGGGCTGCCGGATACCGGGAAGCGGCAGCCCTGACGCGGTATTCTGCGGACTGCCGCACCATCTACGCCCACAGGGAACTTTTGCTTTTCGCTATGCGTGATTTACTCCGGACGGTGTATAGCTAGAAGCTGACGCAGCACCATCACGCGCGCAGACTACTCGCCGTGAAGCACTACCGGAAGGGACGGGGCCAGCCCCGAACAGATGAAAGCTAAGAACTTCTTCAAAGGCCCGGGCATCTGGATCGTCGTTGTGGTCGGTCTGCTCCTTGTGGCTTTTGCAACGCTCGCCCCCGGCGGTGCGGCCCGGATCGACACGGACAAGGGCCTGGAACTGCTCTCCAGCAACAAGGTGGAGCAGGCCAAGATCTTCGACGGCGAGAACCGCGTTGACCTCACGCTGAAGGACAACCTGCAGGTGGACGGGCAGGACAAAGGCAAGAGCGTCCAGTTCTTCTTCGTGGATGCCCGCGCACAGGACGTGGTGAAGGCTGTCACCGACGCCAAGCCGGCCCAGGGGTTCACCGACCAGCCGATTGAAAGCAACTGGTTCTCCGGCCTGCTTTCCCTCCTGATCCCCGTGATCCTGCTGGGCGCACTCTTCTGGTTCCTGATGACCCGCATGCAGGGCGGCGGCTCCAAGATCATGCAGTTCGGCAAGTCCAAGGCCAAGATGGTCAGCAAGGACATGCCGCAGGTCACCTTCGCTGACGTTGCAGGTGCCGATGAGGCCGTGGAGGAACTCCAGGAGATCAAGGAATTCCTGCAGGAACCAGCCAAGTTCCAGGCCGTCGGCGCCAAGATCCCCAAGGGCGTGCTGCTCTACGGCCCGCCAGGTACCGGTAAGACCCTGCTGGCCCGCGCGGTTGCCGGTGAGGCCGGCGTACCCTTCTTCTCCATTTCCGGCTCTGACTTCGTGGAAATGTTCGTCGGCGTCGGTGCATCCCGTGTCCGCGACCTCTTCGAACAGGCCAAGGCCAACTCGCCCGCCATCATCTTCGTGGATGAGATCGACGCCGTCGGCCGGCACCGCGGCGCCGGCATCGGCGGCGGCAACGACGAACGCGAGCAGACCCTCAACCAGCTGCTGGTGGAGATGGACGGCTTCGACGTCAAGACCAACGTGATCCTCATTGCGGCCACCAACCGGCCAGACGTCCTGGACCCGGCCCTGCTGCGCCCCGGCCGCTTCGACCGCCAGGTGTCCGTGGAAGCGCCGGACCTGATCGGCCGCGACCAGATCCTGCAGGTGCACGCCAAGGGCAAGCCGATGGCTCCCGGGGTGGACCTGAAGGGTGTGGCGAAGAAGACGCCCGGGTACACCGGTGCCGACCTCGCCAACGTCCTCAACGAGGCCGCTCTGCTCACCGCGCGTTCCAACGCCAACCTGATTGACGACCGCGCCCTGGATGAGGCCATTGACCGTGTCATGGCCGGCCCGCAGAAGCGCAGCCGCGTCATGAAGGAACACGAGCGCAAGATCACCGCCTACCACGAAGGCGGCCACGCCCTGGTGGCGGCGGCCCTTCGGAACTCCGCTCCGGTCACCAAGATCACCATCCTTCCCCGCGGCCGCGCCCTTGGTTACACCATGGTGGTCCCGGAAAACGACAAGTACTCCGTGACCCGCAACGAACTCCTGGACCAGATGGCCTACGCCATGGGTGGACGCGTCGCCGAGGAGATCGTGTTCCATGATCCCTCCACCGGTGCTTCCAATGACATCGAAAAGGCCACCGGCACCGCACGCAAGATGGTCACTGAATACGGCATGAGCGAACGCGTCGGTGCCGTCCGCCTGGGCCAGGGCGGCGGTGAACCGTTCCTGGGCCGCGACGCAGGGCACGAGCGGAACTACTCTGACCAGATTGCCTATGTCGTGGACGAGGAAGTGCGCCGCCTGATCGAGCAGGCACATGACGAGGCCTACGAAATCCTCACCGAGAACCGCGACATCCTGGACTACCTCGCCTTGGAGCTGCTGGAGCGGGAGACCCTCAACCAGGCCGAGATTGCCGACATCTTCCGTGACGTCCGCAAGCGGGACTTCCGCGAGGTGTGGCTGTCCAAGGAAACCCGTCCCGTCCAGTTGACCGGACCGGTGGAGAGCCGCCAGGAGCGGGCTGAACGGGAAGCGCAGGAGGAAGCGAAGAAGGCGCGCCTTGACGAGCCGCTGGACGCCCAGCCCCCGCACCCGCAGGGCGTGTCGGAGGATGCTCCGTTTCACGGAGGCACACCCGACTCGGGGCCTGACACCCTTCGCGGCTAAGCTTTCCTTGTGACTTCCTTCGACGACGACGACGTTTCCGCCTCCGCCGCCTACCCGGCGGAGGACGGTTCCCACCACTCCAAGAGCGAAAAGGTGGACCGGCCACGGATTGAGGCGGCCGTCCGCGAGATCCTCCTTGCCATCGGCGAGGACCCGGACCGCGGCGGCCTCGTGGACACCCCGAAAAGGGTTGCGAAGGCGTACGCCGAGGTGTTCGCCGGACTGCACCATGATCCTGCGGACGTCCTGTCCACCACCTTCGACCTGGACCACGAGGAACTGGTCCTGGTCAAGGACATCCCCTTCTACTCCACGTGCGAGCACCACCTGGTGCCGTTCCACGGGGTGGCCCACGTTGGCTACATCCCCTCGCACGACGGCAAGGTGACCGGGCTGAGCAAGCTGGCCCGGCTGGTGGACATCTACGCCCGCCGCCCCCAGGTACAGGAGCGGCTGACTACCGAAATTGTCGAAGCGATGGTGCAGCACCTCAAACCCCGCGGTGCGATCGTCGTCGTCGAATGCGAGCACATGTGCATGTCCATGCGCGGCATCCGCAAGCCCGGAGCGAAGACCGTCACCAGTGCGGTCCGCGGGCAGCTTCATGACCCGGCCACCCGTGCCGAAGCCATGAGCCTCATCCTCGGAAGGTAACCACACACCATGGATTCACTCGCTGCAGCCCCTGGAACGGGGCCCGCTACGTCCCCGCTGCCCATCCTGCGCAAGCCCCGCCCGGCTGCCCGCTTTGAGGACCTCCCCACCGGCCGCACCCTGGTCATGGGCATCCTGAACGTCACCCCGGATTCATTCAGCGACGGCGGCAAGCACGCGACGGCGGACACCGCCATCGCGGCAGGCCTGCGGATGTTCTACGCGGGTGCGGACATCATCGACGTCGGGGGCGAGTCCACCCGGCCCGGAGCCGACGACGTCACGCCGGACGAAGAGCAGCGCCGCGTCCTGCCCGTGATCGAAGCACTGGTGAAGGCCGGCGCGCTGGTCAGCATCGACACCACGCACGCCTCCACCGCAGCCGCTGCCTTGAAGGCGGGCGCGGCCATCATCAATGACGTCTCCGGGCTGACCATCGAACCGGAGATGGTGGAGCTTGTGGCGGCCTCCAAGGCACCCTATGTCCTCACGCACCGCCGCGGCGACGCCCGGACCATGAACTCGCTCGCCGAATACACGGATGTGGCCGGGGAAGTGGTGGCGGAACTGGCAGGAGTACGGGACAAGCTCTACGCAGCCGGTGTCAGCAGGGAACAGATCATCATCGATCCGGGCCTGGGGTTCGCGAAGAACGACGCCCAGAACTGGGAACTGCTGCAGAACCTGGACCAGCTGGACAGCCTGGGCCATAGGGTCCTGGTGGCTGCTTCCCGCAAGCGCTTCCTCGGCACCCTGCTCACCGTGGCCGGGAAGTCCGCCGCTCCTGACGAGCGGGACAGTGCCACGGCCGCAATCACAGCGATCAGCGCCTACCGCGGGGCCTGGGCCGTCCGCGTACATGACGTCGGTTCCAGCCTTGACGCGGTCAAGGTGGCTGCGCGCATGGCGGCACCCACAACACAAGCCGTACACAAAACGCAATAGGGCCGGGGGACCCATGGACAGGATTACGCTGACCGGAGTGACCGCCGTCGGCCACCACGGTGTCTTCGATTTTGAACGCCGGGAGGGCCAGCCCTTTGTTGTGGACGCCGTGCTCTACCTGGACTTCACCGAAGCGGCGCAGTCCGACGACGTCCGGGACACCGCCCACTACGGTGAGGTGGCGCAGCGTATTACCGAGTGGATCACCGGGGAGCCCCTGAACCTCATTGAGGCACTCGCCGTGCGGATCGCCGACAGCCTCCTGGCCGAATTCGCGCTCCAGGCCGTGGACATCACCGTCCATAAGCCGCAGGCCCCCATCGAGGTCCCCTTCGGAGACGTGGCCGTCACGGTCCACCGCGAGCGGGTTCCCGCCGCCCCTGCGCTGTCCGGTGCGCAGGCATGAACGGGATCTACACCAAGGCCGTGCTGGCCCTGGGCAGCAACCTTGGTGAACGGAACGAGACCCTGACCGAGGCTGTGGCGGACCTGGTGGATCCGCCCGAAGTACGGCTGCTTGCCGTCTCGCCCATAGTCCAGACCAAAGCCGTGGGCGGCCCTGCCGGCCAGCCGGACTTCCTGAACATGGTCATCACGGTGGAAACCAGCCTCACCCCTGCCGAACTGCTGGAACATTGCCAGGCCGTGGAAAACAAGCACCTCCGCGTCCGTGAGGTCCGCTGGGGGCCGCGGACGCTCGACGTCGACATCATCACCTACGGCGAGCTCCGCAGTGACGACCCCGCCCTGACCATCCCCCACCCCCGGGCGGCCTCACGCGCTTTCGTCCTCTACCCGTGGTCGCTCATCGAACCCGCCGCCACGCTGAACGGCGAACGGATCAGCACCCTGGCAGTCCAGGCGGGAGATTTCAAGGATCTTGCCCCGTTCGACGGGTTCGGGGACTTTGACGGGATGCCGACGGCGGGAGCGGTGGAGGAGAGATGAAGCCCATCAACCCGCTGCGCCTGCTGCTGATCTGCGTCATCCTTGCCATCGCGGGCTGGTCGGCCACGGTTGTCACCAGCCGGTACAGCATGGCCACGCCTGTCCTGCCTGCCACCGCGCTGGCCACGATGGGCGTCATCGTCATCATCACCCTGATCCTGGGTATCCGGATCCTGAGGTGGCGGAACAGCCACCAGCCCAACAGCAAGGCGAAGAAGACGCAGCTGGATCCCCTCCTGGCCGCCCGGACCCTGATCCTGGCGCAGGCGTGCGCCTACGCCGGAACGGTGCTCTTGGGATGGCATGTGGGAATCTTCCTGGACCAGCTGCGCATCTGGAGCCTGCGCAGCGACCAAGGCATCACCTGGCTTGCCCTGGCCATGGCGGGCGGCGGCCTGGTGATGATCGTGGTGGGGCTCGTCGTGGAGCGGTTCTGCAGGATCCCGCCGGAAGACGGCGACACCAACAGCGTTGACGGGAAGAAGGGCCGGCCTGCCCGCGGGGAAGCCGCAGGGGAAGGCGAATATGCGTACCGAGGCGATTGACCCGCCGGGGATCGACTGGCAGCGGGTGTCACCGAAATACGTCACCGTCCGCCTGGTGGAATGGGCGCTGGCCAACATCGCCGCCATACTGGTCCTGTCCGCGCCGCTGGTGTTCGTCCTCCTGGGATGGTGGCGGTGGCCGCCGCTGTGGCTGGCCATCACCGTTCCGGCCGCCACCCTCCTGCTTGCCTTATGGCGGCTGGTCCTCATCCCGCGGCAGGTCCGGGCCATCGGCTACGCCGAGCGCGACGAGGACCTCCTGGTCAGGAGCGGCATCTTCTTCCAGCGCACCATGGCCGTCCCGTACGGACGCATGCAGTATGTGGACATCGCCGTGGGGCCTGTGGAGCGGGGCATGGGCCTGTGTACCGTCAAGCTCCACACAGCGTCCCCCGGCACCAATGCGCGCATCCCCGGCCTCCCGGCGGCTGAAGGCGCCCGGCTCCGTGAACAGCTGGCCGCCCGCGGCGAAGCCAGGCTGGCAGGACTGTGACCACTGACGGCCAGCTGCCCGGTCCGGCGCTGCCGCCTGCCGGCACCGGCCCGGAAGCCACGGGAACGCCCGACGGCGAATGGCTGCGTGTGCATCCCGCCTCACCTTTTGTCCGTGGCTGGGTTGCACTGGCCGCCATCACGTTCTTCTTCGGCCGCGACCTGTTTGAGCGGACACTCCAGGGCCAGCCCGTGTTCGAGGACGGGTTCGCCCGCCGTGCACCGTGGCTCCTGGGCGGCGGTGCCGCGGTGCTGGCCGTGGCAGTCCTGGGGTTCGTCCTGACCTGGTATTTCACCAAGTACCAGGTCTTCGGCGGCTATGTCCGGGTCAACACCGGCCTCCTCTTCCGCCAGCACCGGCAGGCACGCCTGGACCGGGTGCAGGCCATTGACATCGTGCAGCCACTGCTGGCCCGCATCTTTGGCCTGGCCGAACTCAAGTTCGAAGTTGCCGACGCCGGCGAATCCGCCGTGCGCCTGGCGTACCTCAGGATCGACGACGCCCGCCAACTGCGCGCCACCATCCTGGCCCGGGCCTCCGGGGCTGAGGCAGGTTTCGGTGCGGGCCCGGCGGCCGGCGCCGCGGCGCTTCCAGGTCCCGGCAGCCCGTCGGCGGCGTCCTTTGCCCCGCCCGCACCTGAGGCGCCCGAAATCCACGTACTCAGCGTGCCGCCGTCGCGCCTTGTCGGATCGCTCCTGTTGAGCGAGCAAAGTTTCTTCATTGTGGTGGGCGGTTTCGCTTCCGTGGTCCTGTCGGCGCTGACGGACAACCGCGCTTTCTACTTCTACCTGGTTCCCGCAGCGCTGGGCCTTGCCGCCAGCTACTGGAACTTCTTCAACAAGGGCTACAACTTCACCGCCGCCGTCTCACCGGACGGCATCCGGCTGCGGTACGGGCTGCTGGACACCCAGGCGCAGACACTTCCGCCGGGCCGGATCCAGGCCGTGAAGATTGCCCAGCCTCCGCTGTGGCGTCCGTTCGGCTGGTACCGGATGCAGGTGAACGTTGCGGGCTACGGGACGTCCGGCAACGCCGTCGAAGGCAACACCAGGACCATCCTCCTGCCGGTGGGCAAGTTCGCCGACGTCCTTGCCATGCTCTCGCTCGTCCTGCCGGACCCGGGAACGGATCGCCCTGCGGAGGTGTTCGCCGCGGGGCTTACCGGCAGGGATTCCGACGGCGGGTTCACCACCACGCCCCGGCGGGCCCGGCTGCTGGCGCCCCTGGGCTGGCGGCGGAACGGGTTTGCCGCCACGGACACGGCACTGCTGATCCGCTCCGGGCGCTGGTGGCGGGACCTTGTGCTGGTGCCCCATCAACGCACGCAGTCGCTGGCGATCCATCAGGGGCCCGTGGCGCGCCGGTTCCGGGTGGCCGACCTGGTCCTGCATACGACGGCCGGTCCCGTTGCCCCGCGGCTTACCCAGGCGGGGCTGGACGAGGCCAGGCAACTCTTCGACGAGCAGTCTGCGCGGGCCCGGCTGGCCAGGAAGCGGCAAACCACCGAACAATGGTTGCGGCAGGTTGTTCCGGCAGTGGAACCTGCGCCCGTGCCGGGCACACCGGTTCCCGGAGCGCCGTACCCTGGGGCTCCAGCCAGTGAAGCCCGCACCCATTACCAACAGGAAGGCCAGACGCATGGCTAAGCCCGGACGCCTCGGCGTCGGAATCATCGGCGCCGGCAAGGTGGGCGCCGTGCTCGGCGCGGCCCTGCGCGCAGCGGAGCACGCCGTCGTGGGAGTGTCAGCCGTCTCCGACGCCAGCCGGGACCGGGCCGAGGCGCTGCTTCCCGGGGTGCCCATCCTTGAGGTGCAGGACATCGTGGAGCGTGCGGAACTGGTGCTGCTGGCGGTGCCCGACGACGCGCTGCCGGATTTGGTGGAGGGGCTGGCGAAGCTCGGCGCCTGGCAGCCGGGGCAGCTCGTGGCACACACCTCGGGCCGGTTCGGCGTGGGCGTGCTGCATCCGGTCCGTGCCGCCGGCGCCGTGCCGCTGGCGCTGCACCCGGCCATGACGTTCACGGGCATGAGCCTGGACCTCACCCGGCTGCTGGACTGCACCTTCGGCGTGACGGCCGATGCCGCCATGCTCCCCATCGCGCAGGCGCTGGTGGTGGAGATGGGGGCGGAGCCTGTGGCCATTGCCGAGGCGGACCGGACGCTTTACCACGCGGCCCTGGCCCATGGTTCCAACCACCTGGTCACCTTGGTGGCACAGGCGTCGCAGCTCCTGCGCGAGGTGGGAGTGGAATCGCCCGAACGCATGCTGGGGCCGCTGCTGCGCGCCACCCTGGAAAACGCGCTGGCCTCGGGAGAGTCTGCGCTGACCGGGCCGGTGGCCCGCGGTGACGTGGGCACCGTGCGTGCGCACGCCGAGGCGTTGCGGGAGTTCGACGGCGGCGGGCATGGGGACGTGCTTGAGGCCTACCTTGCGATGGCACGCGCCACTGCCCTGCGCGCTGAAGGGCGCGGCCTGCTGAAACCCGACCAGCTGAAGGGGCTGCGCGAGGCCCTCGATCCGAAGGAAGACTGAATGCCCATTCAACTCGTCACCACAGTGGCCGGCCTGAAAGCCGAAAGCGCCCGTTTGCTCGGCGCGAAACAGGGTGTCTCCCAGGGGCTTGTGCCCACCATGGGCGCCCTGCACGAAGGCCATGCAACGCTGGCGCGCACCGCCGTCGAGCAGAACGATGTGGTGGTGGCCAGTATCTTCGTCAACCCCCTGCAGTTCGGCGATATCGTTGACCTGGACCGCTACCCGCGGACACTCGACGCGGACCTCGCCCTGCTCGAGGAGCAGGGCGTTGACCTCGCGTTCGCGCCCTCCGTGGACGAGATCTATCCCGGCGGCGAACCCCTGGTGCGGATCACTTCGGGCCGCCTGGGGGATAAGTGGGAGGGCGCCTCGCGGCCCGGCCACTTTGACGGGGCACTCACTGTGGTGGCCAAACTGCTGCACTACGGCATGCCCGCGGCCGGTCTTCCCGCCGGCCCCGCGGGTTCTGCCGGCGGCAGCCTGCCTGCGTACCGGGCCTACTTCGGGCAAAAGGACGCCCAGCAGCTGGCCCTGGTCCGGCGGATGGTTTCCGACCTGAACTTCCCGGTGGACATCGTGGGCGTGCCAACGGTGCGCGCAACGGACGGGCTGGCGCTGTCCAGCCGGAACCGCTTCCTGTCCGATGCCGAGCGGGACGCCGCGCTGGTCCTGTCCAGGGCCCTGCGGCTGCTGGAGGAAAGGGCGAACGCCCATGAGGCGCTGGACCTCGACTCCGCGCTGGCGATGGTGGAATCCCAGCCCCTCGTCTCGCTGGACTACTTTGACGTAGTGGACCCGGGCACCCTTGAACCGCTGGCCGAGAACTGCCGGGAAACACCCTTCCGCGGCGAGGCCCTGGCGCTCATCGCGGCCAAGGTGGGCCCGGTGCGCCTGATCGACAACATTCCGCTGAGTTCGTAGCTGCCGTTCACAGCTGCCACGCCGGCCCGGCGCATACCGTGCCCGTTACAGCCCTGAGTGGTCCCGGTTGATCATGAGCTGTTCGAGCAGCGCGCGTTCAGGCCGGCCCGGGTTCCTGGCGACGCAGCGGCGAAGGCGGGCCCGGACGAGTTCTTCACTGGGATCCTGGCCGCCAAGCAGTTCATCGATGATTTCCTGCGCCTGCCACCGGAGCGACTCGATGGCGAACTGCCTGACCTCTTCGGGCGTATCACTGGACATCCAGGGATCGGGATCCGACGGGACACTTTGGAACATCCGCTCTGCTGACATTGGGGCCTCCTTGCTCCAAACCGGCGGACCCTTGGGGGCGCCTTGCGGTGTTCTAAAGAACTGCGTAGGAGAAACACTACAGCGGGAAAGACCAGTCTGTCTCCCCTGCAGTAGACTCCAAGTCTCATGAGCACAGAGGCGAAGGTCCCGATATCCGATGCGTCTTCCCCGGCCCCGGCGGCGGAGGGCACCACCAATTCCGTGGAGCGGATCCTCACGGTGGCATACGAGCTGTTTTCGCGCAGGGGAATCCGGGACGTGGGTGTCAATGAGCTCATCGAGCGGTCAGGGGTGGCCAAGGCCACCTTCTACCGGCATTTCCCGTCAAAGGATTCGTTGGTCCTGGCCTTCCTGGAGCAGCGGGACAAACTGTGGACTGTTGAAGCAATAGTGGCCCAGGCCCGCGGCCGGGGACAGACACCGGAGGAGCGTCTGCTGGCGATCTTCGATGTCCTGGGGGAATGGTTCCGCCGCGATGACTTCGAAGGGAGCACCTTCACCCAGGTCCTGCTGGAGATGGGACCGTCCCACCCCTTGGGGCAGGCCAGCATCAACTACCTGGCAAAACTTCGGAGCCACGTGCAGGCACTGGCCGAAGAAGCCGGACTTGTGGACCCTGACGGGTTCGCGCGTTCCTGGCAGATCCTGATGAAGGGCTCCATCATCTCGGCCACCGGCGGTGACCTGGACGCCGGGAAGCGCGCCCAGCAGATGGCTGCCTGGCTGATCGAGCACCACAGGGCATAGCGGCGGGCGCTGCAGGACGGGCTTCAGAAGTGGCCTCGGAACTGTCCATGGCCGCCTACGGCCGGGCACCAATGGCCTCCGGGAAAAGGGCGAATGGCGTGGCGAGGAATTCGGCCCAGAGGGGATCGTCGGCCTGCAGGTCGTTGAGGTCCACGTATCTGTCGTCGTCTGGTTCCCACTGCGGAAGGTTTTCGAGGCTGGCCTCCAGGCAGTGGCATTCCCCGAGCACGGCCCCCTGCGGCCACTGCGACCCCTGCGGCCAGCTTTCCGGTGGCCAGTGAATTGGTTCGGCATCCTGGTGTTCTGGGTTGTAGTGCCTGCCCGTTGGTGAGGTCCAGCCGGGAGGTTCCTTGCTCGTGGCCGGGTCCGGTGTCCATTGGCTGTGATGTTTGAGCCGGTGGTGTTTGGGGCAGAGTTGGGCCAGGTTGCTGACGTTGGTGGTGCCGCCGTGTTGCCACGCTTGTAGGTGGTCGGTTTCGTTGTCGGGGGTGCGGTTGGTGCAGCCGGGGAAGGTGCATTTGGCATCGCGCAGCCTTATCCAGCGTTTGATGGCTTCGGTGAGCCGGTAGTTTTTCCGGCCGATCTCCAGTGGTGCCCCGTCGCGGGGGTCGATCAGGACCCGGTAGAACGAGTCCGCCCCGTCGGCGACGAGTTTGCGGGCCATGGACGCCGGGATCGGGCCGAAACCATCCAGTACGGCGGGTTCATCGGTGGCTCCGAGGAGGGCGAACACGGGCACGGTGACCAGGACGTCGGCCCGCGGGGTGGGGACCTTCCCGACCTTCGTGGATTTCCCGGTCTGTGTGGTGTTCCCAGCCCCCAGCAGCAGCGATGCGGCGATGTCGGGGCGGAGTTGGGTGAGGGTGCGGGGTTCGTCTGGTCCCTGGAGTCCGCGCGCGGTGGCCGTGGTGCGGTTCCAGATGGCGCAGGCGGTGTCCCCGGGGAGGTAGAGGGAGACCCAGGCCATGCCGTCCTTGTCGGGGGTGTATTCCATCCGCCGGTCAGCGGTACTTTTGGCGTGGCGCTTCTGGATCGATTCCGGATGGTGGCGTTCCCGCCACCCACGGACCTTGGCCCGGAACCGGGACGGAACGAGGTCACCCGGGGCCGCGCCGCGGGCGGGCTGGGGTGCGTCAGGGTCGAAGAAATGCGCAACCAACGCAACAGCACCAGCCCCATCGAGGCCTTCGGTTTCGTCCGCGACGATGCGGGCGTGCTGCCAGGGCATGTCCCCGGTGGCCAAGGCTTCGAACACCAGCGGCAGGGAGCAGATCCGGCGTGAGTGCTCCACCAACGCCCCTGCTGCCGCGGAGCTGATGGTCAGCACCCCGGCGATCTCCTCCACGGCCGACATCTCCGCATAGGTACGCTCATGCACTGGGGCGTCCGGGGCCAGCAGTGCGTGCTGGATCTCGACGGCGTCGGCAACGTCGCGGGCCTTGACCGCGGCGAGCTGGCCTTCCAGCCGCTTCACGACCTCCAGCCGTTTCAGGCGGAGTTCGTACCGCCGCTGCAGCACATCCACGTCAGTGCCAACGCAGGCACCGGATGCAAGGGCGGTGTCTTCCTGAATCAGCCTGCGGAAGGCAGCCATGGAGGATTCAAGTCCCTCCACAACCGCTGCCCCGCCTGTCCCGATTCCCATACCCATATCATCCAGCGACCCACTGACATTCTGACGTGGCATCGCCCATCACTGGCCACCGGTCGGGAGCCGCCGGAGGCCCAACCGTCACGTCCAAACGCCACCGGCCGTCCAACGTGCCTCGGCCGCGCAAGCTGCCTGCCGCCGTCGTACGCAATTCCAGGGCGCAAAATCCCCGGCGCACCCCAAATACCCGCCGCGTAAAGGAGCTTGCGCGGCGCACTCGTGAGAGCACGCAAGATGGATAGTCAGCTTGCTTATTACTTTTCTCTTTCCTAGGCTGGAATGCGTCAGGCAATCAACTCTCGAGCGGGACCCGGCGCGCCCAAAGGCCGGCCGGCCCGTTCCAGCGAGGAGGAACAATGTCAGAGCACAGCATCGCAGGCAAGAAGGTCGCATTCCTGCTGACTGACGGAGTGGAGCAGGTAGAGCTCACCAGTCCCTGGCAGGCAGTGAAGGACGCCGGCGGCGAGCCCACCCTGGTGGCGCCGAAGAGCGGCAAGCTGCAGGGCTACAACGGCACGGAGAAGGGCGATACCTTCGACGTCGACCTGACGGTTGCGGAGGCGAACGCCTCGGACTTCGACGCGCTGGTACTCCCGGGTGGCGTGGTGAACGCAGACCACCTCCGCGTCGACAAGGACGCCCAGAGCTTCACGCGGAACTTCTTCGAACAGCACAAGCCCGTGGCATCGATCTGCCATGGACCGTGGCTGCTCATCGAGGCCGGAGTCATCCGGGGCCGGAATGTCACGTCCTACTTCACGCTGGAAACCGACCTGAAGAACGCGGGCGCCAACTGGACGGACCAGGAAGTGGTGGTTGACCAGGGCCTGGTGACCAGCCGGAACCCTGATGACCTCCCGGCGTTCAACAACAAGCTGGTGGAAGAAATCTCCGAAGGCCAGCACGCAGGGCAGACCGCCTAAAGCAAAGCCCTAATGTTCCCTCAGGGGTAAAAAGTACCCATGCGGAGGAATTACTCCAGCGGGTAGAGTGTTGGAATCTGCAGCGGCGCCGACCGCGCATCACTCTTAAAACACCCCTGAGGGAACACCCATGTCTACCGAAGTCTCTCCGAACGCCAGCGGACAGCCCGCCCCTGACCAAGGACCCGGCGAAGGAATCCGCCAAGGAACCCTGCCCGCTGCCCCGGAGAAGATGTCCCGGGAGTCCGTGACCATCATCAGCACGCTGCTGGTGGCGACGTTCGTGGTGATCCTCAACGAGACCATCATGAATGTTGCCCTGCAGCGGCTCATGGTGGACCTCCGGGTGGACGCCCCCACTGTTCAATGGCTGTCCACCGGATTCATGCTCACCATGGCCGTGGTCATCCCCACCACCGGCTTCATCCTCCAGCGCCTCTCCACGCGTGCCGTCTTCATGCTGGCCATGGGCCTGTTCGCGGGCGGAACAGCACTGGCCGCGGTGGCCCCGGGGTTCGAGGTCCTGCTCCTGGCACGGATCGTCCAGGCCGGCGGCACCGCCATCATGCTGCCGCTGCTGATGACCACCATCCTCACCCTGGTCCCGCTGGCAAAGCGTGGCGCCGTCATGGGCAACGTGAGCATTGCCATCTCGGTGGCACCGGCCATGGGCCCCACCGTCTCCGGGCTGATCCTTGAGCATTTCACCTGGCGCTTCATGTTCGTCTTCGTCCTGCCCGTGGCCCTCGCAGCGCTGGCCATCGGCGCCAAATACCTCACCAACGTGGGCGAGGTGGAGAAGGGCAAGCTCGACGTCCTGTCCGTTGTCCTCACCGTTCCCGCTTTCGGCGGCCTGGTCTACGGGCTCAGCCAGATCGGCGGCGGCCACGGCGGCCAGTCAGGCCCGGGTGCCGGTGCCATCGCGGCCCTTGTCATCGGCGTCGCAGCGCTCACGGTATTCGTCCTGCGCCAGGTCCGGCTCCAGACGGCCGCCGCGCCGCTGCTGGATCTTCGCGCGTTCAACTTCCGGATGTTCACCGTCTCGGTCCTGCTGATGGTGGTGGCCATGATGGCGCTGTTCGGCGGCGTCATCCTGCTCCCGCTCTACCTGCAGGAAGTCCGCGGCCTGGGGTCGCTCGAGACCGGCCTGGCGCTGCTTCCCGGCGGCCTGGCCATGGGACTGCTGGGCCCTGTCATCGGCCGCGCGTTCGACAAGGTGGGCCCGCTGCCGCTTACCGTCACCGGCTCCATCCTGATGGTGGTGGCCCTTTGGCAATTTTCAATGCTCGACGCCGGCACAGCGGTGTGGTGGATCATCACCCTGCACGTGGCCCTGAGCTTCGGCCTGGCGCTGCTGTTCACCCCAGCCTTCACCACGGGCTTGAACCCGCTGCCGCCGCACCTCTACTCCCACGGCTCAGCGATCATGAGCACCACGCAGCAGGTGGCCGGTGCGGCGGGCACGGCCCTGCTGGTGTCCATCTTCGCTGTGGTGAGTGCGGCGTCGGGACTCGTAGCAGGGATGAGTGCCGCCTTCATGACGGCAACCGTCATAGCCTTTGCCGCCGTCGTACTGTCCGCGATGATGCGCAAGACCGAAGGTGCCGCCGCGGGCCACGGCGCAGGACACTAGCCGGCGAAGAAGTCGCTCAGTTCCTTGATCAGTTTGTCCGGGGCCTTGATGGCGCCGTCGTGGCCGAAGCCGGGCAGGATGGTGTAGCTGGAGCCGGAGAGTACGTCGTGGATCTGGCCGCAGGCGATGCCGAAGTACGCAGGGCTCTTCTCGCCCACCACGATCAGCGTCTCCAGGGGGAGTGCCTGGAACGGTTCGGCCGGCATGTCGGCGGCGATGATGGCTTTGATTTCCCGGACGCCGGTGCGCATCAGTTCGCGCTGCTGCTTGCCTTCGGTGGTGCCCGCGGTCAGCTTGTTGGCCAGGGTCAGCATGGACAGCGGCATGCGCGAAGAAAATGCCCCGCCGGCTTCCAGGCCGCGCTGGATCACGGCGAGGGCACGGTCGTCATCCTTGGCGGCGATGGCACGCTCATATTCCACGATCCAGTCGGCAGTGACGCTGCCGTTCACGGAGACTGCGGGATCGTAGACGGCGAGCCGTTCCACGGGCAGGGTTCGCGCGGCGTGCAGGGCAACTGCTCCGCCGAAGCTGTGTCCAAAGACGTCCGTGCTGGAGGTGTGCTTCATGACGGTGTCCAGGTCGCGGATGTCCACGTCCAGCGTGTAGTCCTCGGGCTGTGGCGACGACGAGCCGCGGCCACGCCGGTTGAACGTGTGGACCGGCCGGCCCAGGGCAGCGCTCAGCTTTTGGGCGAACTTGGTGTAGTCCGCGGCCGTCACCATGGAGGGCGGCACCACCACCACGCCGGACCCGGCCGACGCCAGTTCCGCGCCGGTGGAGAAGAGCTCAATCGTTCCGCCGTCGGGGGTCCTGATGTTCTCTCGCGTCATGCTCTGAGCCTAGCCGAGCAAGTGGTTGCGGGCATCCCGGAGATCGTCGGCTCAGGCCAGCCGGTCAATGAGGGACCGGCTCGCCGCGCGGATGGCCGGCAGCTCCCCGCCCAGCCCGCACAGGATCAGGCCGGCGTCGGCCGCCTGCAGGGGCGAGTCCGGCCCCACTGCCCCGTCCGCCCGGAGGTAGATCAGGGACTCCACCAGGCGGAAGGTGAAGTCGCCGCCGTCGGGTCCCGCCGCGGTGGCTGACAGGCCGCCGCCCAGCTCTCCGTACAGGTGCCGGAGCTCCTGCCGGTCGTTCAGGAACCGGGCAAAGCGCGTGCTCCGCACCTCCGGCAGGTGGTAGAGGACGCCAAGGTTCCACCGGGCATTGCACAGCTGGGTGCCGTCATAAAGTGCGACGGCGTGCAGCCGGCTCCCGGCCGGGCCTTCGGTTTCCGGGGTCCCGGCAGGGAGCGCCGCCACTGCGCGCGCGAACGTCAGGCCGCCGGACACCGTCCCCTCCAGCAGGTCCTCAAGGATGTCGTCCTTGGTTTTGAAGTGGTGGTAGAGGGACGACTGCCGGATTCCCACGGCGTCCGCAATGGACCGGGTGGAGGTGCTGGCGAAGCCTTGCGTGGTGAAGAGCTCTGCCGCGGCGTCGAGTATTTCCTCGCGGGCGGTGGCACCTGGCCGGGAGGGTTGCTGGTGGCGGGGGCGTCCCGGTCCGGCTGAAGTCACTGCTTCATTCTTGCACCACCGGGCGCTGCACCGGTCAGGGCTGAGATGCCAAATGGAGCCGGTGAGGGGACGGAAATCTGGCCGAAACAAGATGTCTATCCGCCTTTTACAGAGGCGAAACTGTTTGGGGACATCCCGCTGGAAAACTATCAAGTGACCGGTAATCAGCAGCCTTCGGCCGAGCGCTGCGGTGCCGGGAGGCTTTGCCCCCCCAGATTCCTTTCCAGCCCCGGAGATTCCCGATGACATCAACCGTCCTCCCCACCGTCCACCAGGACGATGCAGACCTGACGTCCCTTGGCTACCAGCCCACCCTCCACCGAAAGCTCGGCCGCTACGCTTCCTTTGCCGCCGGCTTTTCCTTCGTCTCCATCCTCACCACCATCTTCCAGCTCTTCGCCTTCGGCTACTCCTTTGCCGGCCCGGCGTTCTTCTGGACCTGGCCGGTCGTCCTGGTGGGCCAGTTGCTGGTGGCGCTGAATTTCGCCGAACTTGCCGCCCGCTACCCACTGTCCGGCGCCGTCTACCAGTGGGCGCGGCGCGTCGGGGGAGAAGGCGTTGGCTGGTTCGCCGGCTGGTTCATGTCCATCGCGCAGGTGGTCACCGCCGCCGCGGCCGCGATCGCCCTGCAGGTAGTGCTGCCCCAGCTGTGGGACGGCTTCCAGGTGGTGGGCGGGGACCCGGCACTCAACACCGTGACCGGGGCTTCGAACGCCGTGGTCCTGGGCGCGGTCCTCCTGGTGGCCACCACCATCATCAACTCCCTGGGCGTGAAGCTCATGGCCCATGTGAACTCCGTTGGCGTCACCTGCGAGATCGTCGGCGTCGCGGCCGTAATCCTGGCCCTCATCAGTGCCGCCCAGCGCGGACCGGACGTGGTTGCGGACACCAGCGTGCTGCAGGGATCCGACCTGGGCGCGGTGGGAGCCTTCCTGGTTTCAGGACTCATGGCCGCCTACGTCATGGTGGGCTTCAACTCCGCCGGCGAGCTCTCAGAAGAAACCAAGGACCCGCGCCGCACCGCCCCACGGACCATCCTCTCCGCCCTTCTCATCTCCGGCGTCGGGGGTGCACTGATGATCATCACCGCACTGATGGCAGCCCCCAGCCTGGACGATGGCCGCCTCGCCACCGAAGGCCTGCCCTACGTGCTCACCGCCGTCCTGGGCACCTTCTGGGGCAAGGTCCTGCTGGTGGATGTGGCCATCGCCATCTTCGTCTGCACCCTGGCGATCCAGACTGCGGGTTCCCGCCTGGTGTTCTCCATGGCCCGCGACGGCAAGCTCCCGGCGTCGCGACTCCTTTCCTCCGTGCACCCCACCCGCGGCACCCCCATGTGGCCCTCGATCGTGATCGGTGCCCTGGCCGTCGCGGTGCTGGCCATCAACGTAGGCAACGCGGCGCTGTTCACCACCCTCTGCAGCGTCTGCATCGTGATGGTCTACCTCGCTTACCTCCTGGTCACCGTCCCGCAGCTGGCCAACCGCCTCCGCGGCGACTGGGACCGGGTGGGACAGGCCATGCCCGCGGGCCTCTTCTCACTGGGCCGCTGGGGCCTGCCGGTCAACATCCTCGCAGTGCTCTACGGCGCAGTCATGGTGGTCAACCTCGCCTGGCCGCGGCCCGAGGTGTACGACCCCTCCGGCGAAAACGGGATCCTCCTCTGGTCCGCGCCGCTGATGGTCACGGCCGTCCTGCTCCTGGGCCTCTGGGTCCGGCGCCGGAATGCGGCAATCAAGGCCTGACGGGCCACCCCGCCCTTCCCAAAAACTTCCACGACATCAAGGACTGACATGACACAGACCATTGAAACGCCAACAACCGGTACCGCCACCACCGCCGGCGTCCGCACCCACGCGAGGGAACAGCACGGCAAGACCGTGGACACCATGCGCTTCGTCCCGGCAGCCTCCGCGCCGCAGCACCTGCTGGCAGGAATGCCCGACGGCGAGTCCCCCACGTGGGCAGAGTCCCTCGCCTTTGGCCGCTACACCACCATGGCGCTGGCCAGGGGTACCCGGATCCGGATCACGGACACCGCCGGCGACGCGTGCGTCCACACCCTGCTCTACCGGACCGGCGCCCTGCACGAACGCCTCAACCTTGCCGACACCGTCAAGGTCCCGTGGCAGGCCTACCCCGCCACCGGCCACCCGCTGCTGTCCGACGCAGGCCGCTTGATGGCCACCATCGTGGCGGACACCTCCAGCCGGCACGACGCATTGACCGGCGCCACCACCCTGGCAGGCAACACTGCCAGGTACGGTGCCGGGACTGTCCACAGCGCCTCACCGGCCGCCCGCGAACTGCTCACCCTGGGCGCCCTCAAGAACGGCCTGGGCACCCGCGACGTGGCGCCGTCGCTCTCGCTCTTCAAGGGCATCACCGTTGACCCGGCCGGAAGCATCACCTTCACCGGGAGCGCCGGCCCGGGCGCCGCCGTCGAGCTTCTCCTCCAGATGGACGCCGTGCTGGTCCTCGCCAACACCGCGCACCCGCTGGATCCCCGCAATGACTTCACCGGAACCGCCGTGGACATCACCGCCTGGCACGCCCCGCAGGACCTCGCGGAACTCGAAGCGGGACGCCTCGCCGGACCGCTCAGCCCGGAACACCTGCAGGCCCTCCGCAACACCGAACACGACCTCACCGCAAGGGACGCCCGATGAACACCGTTACAAGCACCCGCCCCGACGCCGCGGAAACCGCGCTCGCTGCCGGCACCGTGATCCTGGATGAATTCGTCGAAGCCCGCGGACCCTGGTCCGCCGTGGTGGCCGCCGGTGACGTCCTCACCATCGTGGACCTGGAAGGCAACCAGGCCGTGGACTGCCTCCTGTACGCCGCCGCCGACACCACCGTCCGCTACTCGGCTCCGGCAACCATCGCCGCGCAGCAGTCGATCGTCCTCACCACCGGTTCCGTCCTGAGGGCGGACACCGGTGCGCCCCTGATGACCGTCGTGGCGGACGAAGTGGGCGTGCACGACACCATCGGCGGTGCCTGCTCGCAGGAATCCAACACCCTCCGGTACGGCCAGCACACCCGCGAACAGCACGCCTGCGTGGAGAACTTCCTGATCGAGGGTTCCCGCTGGAGCCTCGGCAAACGCGACCTCGTCTCCAACATCAACTGGTTCATGAACGTCCCGGTGGACCCGGACGGCGCCCTGGGCATTGTGGACGGCCTGTCCGCCCCCGGCAAGCGCGTGGCGCTGCGGGCGGAAGTGGACACCCTGGTGCTGGTCTCCAACTGCCCGCAGGTCAACAACCCCTGCAACGGCTTCAACCCCACCCCTGTCCGCATGATCGTCACCCGGCCGGAGGCTGCACTGTGAACAACCACCTGAACACCTTCGACACCCTGCTGGTTGCCAACCGCGGCGAAATCGCCTGCCGCATCATCGAATCCGCGAAGAAGCTGGGACTGCGCACCGTGGCCGTCTTCTCCGAGGCGGACCGCGGCGCCAAGCACGTCCGGCTCGCCGACGAAGCCGTGCTCCTGGGGCCCGCCCCGGCCAAGGAGTCCTACCTCCGGGTCGATGCCATCCTGGACGCCGCCAAGGCCACCGGTGCCGGCGCCATCCACCCCGGCTACGGCTTCCTGTCTGAGGACGCAGCCTTCGCCGAAGCGGTGGAAGCCGCGGGCCTGGTCTTTGTTGGCCCCACCCCGGAGCAGCTGCGCATCTTCGGCACCAAGCACACCGCGCGCGACGCCGCCCGGGCGGCCGGGGTGCCGATGATCGCCGGTTCCGGGCTGCTGGAGGACGTGGATGCCGCCGTCGAAGCCGGCAGGACGATCGGGTTCCCGCTGATGCTCAAGGCCACCGGCGGTGGCGGCGGCATCGGCATGACGGTGTGCCGCTCCGAGGCGGAACTCGCCGAAAGCTTTCCCCGCGTGGCCCGCCTGGCCGGCGCCAGCTTCGGAACCGCCGGGGTCTTCGCCGAGCGGTACGTGGAGAACGCACGGCACATCGAGGTCCAGGTCTTTGGCGACGGCGAAGGCCGGGTGGTGAGCCTGGGCGACCGTGACTGCTCGCTGCAGCGCCGCCACCAGAAGGTCCTTGAGGAAGCTCCGGCCCCGGACCTGCCCGAAGACCTCCGCGCGGAACTGCACCGCACCTCACGGGCGCTCTGCGCCTCCCTTAAGTACCGCTCCGCGGGCACAGTCGAGTTCGTCTACGACTCCGCCCGCCGGGAAGCCTCCTTCCTGGAAGTCAACGCCCGCCTCCAGGTGGAGCACCCCGTGACCGAGGCCGTCACCGGCGTTGACCTGGTGGAGTGGATGCTCCGCCTGGCGCAGGGCGGGAGCGCAGGGCACGCGGTGCTGGAGAACGTGCCGGAGGCACTGCCCGTCACCGGCCACGCCGTGGAAGCCCGCCTCTACGCCGAGGACCCGGCCCGTGGGTTCCAGCCCAGCGCCGGAACCGTTACCAACGCCGCCTACCCCGCGGCGGGGGAAGCCCGGGTGGACGCCTGGGTGGAAACCGGCACGGAAGTCTCCACCAACTACGATCCCCTCCTGGGCAAGATCATCACCTCCGGTGCCAGCCGCACGGAGGCCTTTGACCGCCTGGCCGCAGCCCTGGAAAACACCCGGATCGACGGCATCGAGACCAATCTGGGCATGCTCCGTGCCGTGGGCGGCCTGGATGTGGTCCGCAGCGTGCAGCACTCCACCAGCACCCTGGACTCCGTGGGGGATCCGGAACCGCGCATCACCGTGAACCGCCCCGGCCTGCAGACCAGCGTGCAGGACTGGCCCGGCCGCACCGGCCTTTGGCAGATCGGTGTCCCGCCCAGCGGCCCCATGGATGACCTGTCCTTCCGCCTGGGCAACACCGCCCTGGGCAACCCGGAGGGCGCGCCGGGCCTGGAGTTCACCATGACCGGTCCCAGCCTGACCTTCACGCACTCCACCACCGTCTGCGTTACCGGGGCGGACGTCACGGTGACGGTTGACGGCGCGGAGGTGGCCGCCTGGACGCCCGTCGTCGTTCCGGCAGGTGGAACGCTCGACGCCGGCACGGCCACCGGGAACGGCCTGCGGGGCTACATCCTGTTCCAGGGCGGCCTGGATATCCCGCAGTACCTGGGCAGCGCCTCCACCTTTACGCTCGGGCAGTTCGGCGGCCACGCCGGGCGGGTCCTGCGCGCCGGCGACGTCCTCCGCGCGGTGAAGTCCGCCGTCGAACAAGCCCCCGGCAGTGCGGTGCCCCTGGACAGCCGCCCTGCCCTTACCTCCACCTGGGAACTGGCCGTGGCCGAAGGCCCGCACGGCGCCCCCGAGTTCTTCCAGCGCGAAGATATCGAAGAACTGTACGCCGCGGAGTACGAGGTGCACTTCAACTCCGCCCGCACCGGCGTGCGGCTCATTGGCCCCAAGCCCCGCTGGGCCCGGACCGATGGCGGCGAGGCAGGCCTGCACCCGTCCAACATCCACGACACCGCCTACTCCGTGGGGGCCCTGGACTTCACCGGCGACACCCCGATCCTGCTCGGCCCGGACGGCCCGAGCCTTGGCGGTTTCGTCTGCCCCGTGACCGTGGTGACGGCCGAACGCTGGAAGCTCGGCCAGCTCCGGCCCGGAGACAAGGTCCGGTTCGTGCCCATCACAGCCGGCCAGGCGCCGTCGGCCAAGGACCTGGGTCCGGGCCGCCAGCTGGTCCTCCCGGGGGATGCTGACTGGTCAGCGAACCCGTCCCCGGCAGCTCAGGCGGCTGGCCGCCCCGGCCGCCCCGTCCGCGGGGATGGCGACGACGGCGTGCTGGGCAGGGTGCCGGAAGGTTCCGGCCGGCCCGCGGTCACCTACCGCCGGTCAGGAGACGACAACCTGCTGGTCGAATACGGCGAGATGGTGCTGGACCTTGGCCTGCGCGCCCGGGTCCACGCCCTGCACCAGCACATTGAGGCGCTCCGCGTACCCGGCATCGTGGACCTAACCCCGGGCATCCGCTCCCTGCAGATCAAGGTGGACCCATCCGTCCTGTCCACCACGCGGCTGCTGGACCTGGTCCAGGACATCGAGGCCGCCCTGCCGGCGAGCTCCGAACTGGTGGTTCCCAGCCGTACGGTCCGGCTGCCGCTGTCCTGGGATGATCCCGCTACCCGCGAGGCTATAGAGCGGTATATGGCAGGCGTCCGGGACGACGCCCCGTGGTGCCCGTGGAACATCGAGTTCATTCGCCGCATCAACGGCCTGGATTCGGTCAACGACGTTTTCGACACCGTCTTCAACGCCGAGTACCTGGTCCTCGGCCTCGGAGACGTGTACCTGGGCGCGCCGGTGGCCACCCCGCTGGACCCGCGGCACCGCCTGGTCACCACCAAGTACAACCCGGCCCGGACCTGGACGCCGGAAAACGCCGTGGGCATCGGCGGGGCGTACATGTGCATTTACGGCATGGAAGGCCCCGGCGGTTACCAGTTCGTGGGGCGCACCACCCAGGTGTGGTCGCGCTACGCGGATTCCGCCCCGTTCGAGCCGGGATCCCCGTGGCTGCTCCGCTTCTTTGACCGGATCTCCTGGTACCCCGTCAGCCCGGAGGAACTCCTGGACCTGCGCGCCGACATGGCAGCCGGACGCGGCCGTGGCGTGGAGATCGAGGAGGGAACCTTCTCCCTGGCCGAGCATGAGGCGTTCCTGGCCGAAAACCGTGACTCGATCGGGCTGTTCCGGGAAGAGCAGGGTGCCGCCTTCGCGGTGGAACGCCAGGCGTGGGCCGACGCCGGCGAGTTCGACCGCGCGGAGGCTCTGGCCGCCGTCGTGGCCCCTTCAACGGATGACGTGGTGGTTCCCGACGACGGCGCACTGGTCTCCGCACCCTTCGCCGCCAGCGTCTGGAAGGTGGACGTTGCGGCCGGGGACCACGTGGTCAAAGGCCAGCCGCTGGTGTCCCTGGAGGCCATGAAGATGGAAACCGTCCTGGCGGTGCCCTGCGACGGTGTGGTGCTCCGCGTCCTGCCCGCCGCAGGTTCGCAGGTGGTGGCCGGCGAGGCAGTGGTGGTCCTGGGCGCCCCCGCTGAGCCTGCAGGGCTGGAAACTCTGGAACTGGAAGAGGCAGCAGTATGAGCACCACAGCCACCGGCAACACCACCCGGCGCGTCAAGGCAGCGCTCGCCGCCATCGAAGCAGCGGACCGGCCCGAAATCTGGATCACGATCCGCGGCGGGGACGATCTCCTGGCCGAGGCAGCATCCATCGACGCCGCAGTGGCCGGCGGCGCAGACCTCCCGTTGGCCGGGCTCCTGCTCGGCGTGAAGAACAACGTGGACGTGGCAGGCATCCCCACCACGGCAGCGTGCCCCGGCTTTGCGTACATCCCGGACAAGGACGCCGAAGCCGTGGCCCGCCTCCGCTCCGCGGGGGCGCTGGTCCTGGGGGCCACCAACCTGGACCAGTTCGCCACCGGGCTGGTCGGCACGCGGAGCCCTCACGGCGCCGTGCGCGATTCCCGCCGCACGGACCACATCTCCGGCGGGTCCAGTTCCGGGTCCGCGGTGGCCGTGGCACTGGGACTGGTGGACATCGCCATCGGTACTGACACCGCCGGCTCCGGCCGCGTCCCTGCCGGGCTGCAGGGCATTGTGGGGATCAAAGCCACCCTGGACGTCGTTTCCACGGCCGGCGTGGTTCCCGCCTGCCGGTCCTGGGACGCCGTCACCATCTTCGCCCGGGACCTGTCCACCGCTGAACTCGCCATGGGCGTCATGGCCGGCAACTCCCGCGCCTGGCCCACGGACGTCCGGCTGGCCGCGCCGTCACGGCCCCGCGTCGCGTATCCGGCCACCCTGCCGGCCCTTCCGCCGGCCTGGGCAGCCGAGTTTGGGCGGCACATCGACCGGCTCACGGCCTCCGGTGTGGAAACAGCACCCATCGAATTCGACGACTTCCTCCAGGCGGCACGGCTGCTGTACGACGGCGGCCTGGTTGCCGAACGCCACGCCGCCGTGGGCAGCTTCCTTGAGGAGCACGACGCCGGCGCGGAAAGCCATGCGGGGATCGATCCCACGGTGGGGCGCATCATCCGGGCGGCCGGCACAGTGCCCGCCCACCAGTACGTGGCCGACACCGCCCGGCTGCAGGAACTGAAATCCAGGGCCATGGCGCGGCTGAAGGGCTTCGACGCCCTGCTCATCCCGACGGCGCCGTTCCACCCGACGCTTGCCGAAGTGGCAGCGGATCCGGTGGGCGTGAACTCCCTGATGGGCACCTATACCAACTTCTGCAACCTGTTTGACCTGTGTGCAGTGGCAGTTCCTGCCGGAGAGGTGGACGGCGCCCAGTTCGGGCTCACCGTGGTGGGCCGGACCTTCGATGACGCCGTGGCCGCGGACATCGCCCGCCGCATCGAAGCCACCCCCGCCCCGCCTGCGCTCTTCGCCGCCGCGGCGGTGCTGGGCGGTGCACGACCGGAGGCAATCGCAGGAGCCAGCCAGCCGTCGTCGTCCGTTCCCTGGCCAATGGCTGCGGGGGCAACGGCGGTGCCGCTGGTGGTGGTCGGCGCGCACCGCAAGGGGCAGCCGCTGGCGCAGCAGCTGGAGGAGCGCGGCGCATTCTGGGACGGCCCGGTCCGGACGGCTGCACGATACCGGATGGTGGCGCTGGATACAGTGCCGCGCAAGCCGGGCGTCTACCGGTCCGACGACGGCGCCGAACTGGTGGGGGAGCGGTGGCTGCTGTCCCCGGCCGCCCTGGGGACGTTCCTGGCGGACCTCCCCGAACCCATGCTGCTCGGTTCCATTCAGCTCGCCGACGGGTCCACCGCAGTCGGGTTCGCCTGCGACGCCGTTGCCGCCGAACGCGGGGAGGACATCACCGCCTGGGGCGACTGGCTGGCCGACCGCAGCGTGGCGCCGGCGCCGCGGACGGTATGGCGGGACCTCGGCGAGGCTGCGCTCGCCGGGTTCAGCCGCGGCGAACGGGGATAGCGTCAGGAGTGTCCGGGCGGGGCTTCCCGTCCGGACCTTCGTCCTTGAAGTATGCCGAGATGTCCGTCACCAGTTCCTTCACGGCCGCTGGTATGGAGCCGTGGAAGCACTTGGGGGACAGCTGGTAGGTGCTCCCCGGCACAGCGGCGTGGAGCCGTTCCGCCGTCACCCTGTAATAGCTGGGACTCTTTCCGCCTGCCATGAAGTGGGTTCCGGCGGGCAGCACGCTGAAGTCCCTGGCGTGGTCCTTTTCGTCGTACGCGGCCCTGAGCTCTCCCACACCGCTGGGCATGACCTGCTGGAACATCCTGTTGACCTTGGTCCGCGACAACACCGCCATCAGGCCGGCCAGGACCGGTTCCGGAATCCTGGCCATGGCTGAACCCGGGCTGGTGGCCTTCTTCATGTGCGCCAGCGCGTGACCCACCCTGCCGTTGTTCACGGCGTCCTCGAATCCGTCCAGCCATGCGGTGTCGATGCTGCCGTCGATGTTCACCGCCGCGTCGTACACGGCGAGCTTGTCCGGGACGAACCCGGTCCCGGTGAACTCCTGGACGGCGTTCAGTGCCACCGAGCCACCCAGGCTGTGGCCCAGGATATTCCGGGCGCCGGTGGCTGTGAGCACAGTGCGGACATCCTCGATTTCGGTGGCCATGGAGTAGTCCGCGGGCTGTCCGGACGAGTTGCCCCGGCCCCGCCGGTCGTAGACGTCCACCGCCCAGCCGTCACCCAGGCCCTTGGCCAGCTCAATCGAGAACGGGCGGTAGATCAGCGCCGTGAGGAACGCGCCGCCGATCACCAGCACCCGCTTTTCGCCCGGGGCATCATCGGTGCCGTAGCTGTACAAAGCCAGCCTGCCGCCGTCGTGCGTTGGAAGTACCCGTTCTTTCACCCGCCCATCCTAGGGCGCAAGCCTGCGGGGAAGCTGAAAGTCCGGGCAGCCAATGCCCGGTAAACTTGATGATTGTGACTTCCCAAAACACCCCCGCGCCCAAGAATGCCCAAGAGCCCATCGACGCCAGCGAGCAGATGCGGATCCGCATGGAAAAGCGCGCCAAACTTCTTGAGCGCGGCACGGAGGCGTACCCCGTGGGAGTGGAACGCACGCACTCCCTGGCCGAGATCCGGGAAAAGTACGCCCACCTCGAGGCGGACGACACCACCGGCGACATCGTAGGCGTCACCGGCCGCGTGGTCTTTGTCCGCAACACCGGAAAGCTTTGCTTCGCCACCCTGCAGGAAGGCGGCACCGACGGTAAGGGAACGCGCCTGCAGGCCATGCTGAGCCTGGCCAACGTGGGCGAGGAAGCCCTCGCCGACTGGAAGGCCCTGGTTGACCTGGGTGACCACGTCTTCATCAAGGGCGAGGTCATCTCCTCCCGCCGCGGCGAACTGTCCATCATGGCCGAGTCCTGGTCCATGGCCTCCAAGGCACTGCGCCCGCTGCCCGTCCTGCACGCGGAACTCAACGAGGAAACCCGCGTCCGCCAGCGCTACGTTGACCTGATGGTCCGGGACGAGGCCCGCGAGATGGTCTACACCCGCGCGGCCATCACCCGGTCCATCCGCGAAACGCTGTTCCGGCACCGCTACGTGGAAGTGGAAACGCCCATCCTGAACCTGGTCCACGGCGGCGCCCTGGCGCGTCCGTTCGAGACCCACATGAACGCCTTCGACCAGAAGATGACCCTCCGCATCGCCACCGAGCTGTACCTCAAGCGCGCCGTGGTGGGCGGAATCGACCGCGTCTACGACATGGGCCGCGTGTTCCGCAACGAAGGCGTGGACTCCACCCACAGCCCCGAATTCACCACACTTGAGTGCTACGAGGCCTGGGCGGACCAGTTCGTCATGGCCGAGCGGATCAAGGAAATCATCCTCGACGCCGCGGACGCCGTGGGTGCCGGACGCGTCCTGCAGACCGAGGCGGGGGAGATCAACCTCGACGGCGAGTGGACCTGGCTGGCCGTCTACCCCGGACTTTCCGACGCCGTTGGGCAGGAAATCACCCCGGACACCTCCGCTGAGGTGCTTAGGGAGCTTGCAGCCAAGCATGACGTCAAGGTGGATCCCAAGTGGGACGCCGAGAAGCTGGCAGTGGAGCTCTTCGGTGAAATCGTGGAGCCCACCCTGCTGAACCCCACCTTCGTCTACGACTACCCGCCCTCCGCGCAGCCGCTGGCCCGCCCGCACCGCGAGGACGGCCGCCTCATCGAAGCCTGGGACCTCATCATCGGCGGCATGGAGCGCGGCACCGCCTTCTCCGAACTGATCGACCCCGTCATCCAGCGCGAACGGCTCACCGAACAGTCCCTGCACGCCGCTGCCGGCGACGTCGAGGCCATGCAGCTTGACGAGGACTTCCTGCGCGCCCTCGAATACGGCGCTCCTCCCATGGGCGGCATCGGCCTGGGCATCGACCGGCTGGTGATGCTCTTCACCGGAGCCGGCATCCGCGAAACCATCCTGTTCCCCCTGCTGAAGCCCGAAGGGCACTGACCATGGAATACGTAGCAGTCATTCTTCCCTCCCTCGTGGTGGGCCTGCTTTTCTGGTTCGCCATGAAAGCAATCTTCAACGCGGACAAGGCCGAGCGGCAGGCGGAAGCCCGCGCCCAGGCCGAAGCGGATTCCCTCCCGGTGCAGCCCACGGAGCAACCGGGTTCGGAATCCAAATAGATAAACCCCCTGCTTTCCGGTTTTATCCCCAAGGAACCATTAGGCGCTTTGACGCGTTGCCAAGATAAGAGTCATACTTTTTTATGGGAAACATCCTGCTTTTCTGAAAACCGAACTTTCCAGCAAGAGGAAGACCTAAATGGCACAGAAAGTAAACATCATCCTCGTTGATGATCTGGATGGGGGATCCGCAGACGAGAATGTTAAGTTTGGCCTCGACGGGGTCAACTATGAGATTGACCTGTCGGCAGCCAATGCCGCTGAACTCCGGTCTTCATTGGAGAGGTTCACCACTGCCGCGCGCAAGGCATCCGGAGGCCGCGTCCAGCGGGCCAAGGCAGCCACGGGAGGCCGCAGCCACGACTCGGCGCAAATCCGGCAATGGGCGCGGGATAACGGCTACACCGTTAACAGCCGCGGCCGAATTCAGGCCGAAATCCAGGAAGCCTACCAAAAGGCAAATTCCTAGGACTGCCTTTAGCTCCGCCGAAACCCCGCTACCGCCGCCAGGCGGGGCGGGGTTTTTCATTTTGAGTAATTACTGCTACGGAAGGCCTTCGCACAGGGTCCTTTGGCCCAATTGTGCCGTTGCGCATGAACGGGTGCTGCCGGCCATTATTCGCTTGGCCGTGAGCGCTCCGGCCAGCGCCTTGCCCGGGGCTGCCCCGTCTTTGCTGGCCCGGTCCACAGTGCCGCAGCTGGCCGCCGCCGTTATTCCCGCAAGGGGCGCGGTTTCCCCTGTGGCGAACACGCTCCACAACTCAGGGGCGGCCACGTAGCATCAAAGTACGTCGTAGCTAGGAGTGTGGCGAAATGTTTGAGCGATTTACGGACCGTGCCCGTCGCGTAGTTGTGCTTGCCCAAGAAGAGGCACGCATGCTGAACCACAATTACATCGGTACCGAACACATCCTCTTGGGTCTGATCCATGAGGGTGAGGGCGTTGCCGCCAAAGCTCTTGAGTCTTTGAGCATTTCGCTCGACGGCGTTCGCGAGCAGGTGCAGGAGATCATCGGACAGGGCCAGCAGGCTCCCTCCGGCCACATCCCCTTCACCCCCCGTGCCAAGAAGGTACTGGAGCTCTCGCTGCGCGAAGCCCTCCAGCTGGGCCACAACTACATCGGCACGGAGCACATCCTGCTCGGCCTCATCCGCGAGGGTGAAGGCGTTGCCGCACAGGTTCTGGTCAAGCTCGGCGCCGACCTCAACCGGGTCCGCCAGCAGGTCATCCAGCTCCTCTCCGGCTACCAGGGCAAGGAAACCACCGGCGCAGGCGTCGGCGGCGGACAGCCTGAAGGTGCCCCTGCCGGTTCCGTGGTCCTGGACCAGTTCGGCCGCAACCTGACCCAGGCTGCGCGCGAGAACAAGCTGGACCCGGTCATCGGCCGTGAGCAGGAAATGGAACGCGTCATGCAGGTCCTTTCCCGCCGCACCAAGAACAACCCGGTCCTCATTGGTGAGCCCGGCGTCGGCAAGACCGCCGTCGTCGAGGGCCTGGCCCAGGCGATCGTGCGCGGCGACGTCCCGGAGACCATCCGCGACAAGCAGCTGTACACCCTGGACCTCGGTTCCCTGGTGGCAGGCTCCCGCTACCGCGGTGACTTCGAAGAGCGCCTGAAGAAGGTCCTCAAGGAGATCCGCACCCGCGGCGACATCATCCTGTTCATCGATGAGATCCACACCCTGGTGGGTGCTGGTGCCGCCGAAGGCGCCATTGACGCAGCCTCGATCCTGAAGCCCATGCTGGCCCGCGGCGAGCTGCAGACCATTGGCGCCACCACCCTAGATGAGTACCGCAAGCACATCGAGAAGGACGCCGCGCTGGAGCGCCGCTTCCAGCCGATCCAGGTCAAGGAACCCTCCGTGGCCCACGCCATCGAGATCCTTAAGGGCCTGCGCGACCGGTACGAGGCACACCACCGCGTCACCATCACCGACGGCGCCCTGGCGTCCGCCGCCAGCCTGGCCGAGCGCTACATCTCTGACCGCTTCCTGCCGGACAAGGCCATCGACCTGATCGATGAAGCCGGTGCCCGACTGCGCATCCGCCGCATGACCGCTCCGCCGGAGCTCAAGGCCATGGACGAGCGCATCGCCAAGCTGAAGATGGAGAAGGAATCCGCCATCGACGCCCAGGACTTCGAAGGGGCAGCTTCGCTCCGCGACAAGGAGCAGAAGATGATCTCCGAGCGGGCGGAGAAGGAGCGCCACTGGAAGTCCGGCGGCATGGATGACATCTCCGAGGTGGATGAGGATCTCATCGCCGAGGTGCTGGCCAACTCCACCGGCATCCCCGTCTTCAAGCTGACCGAGGAAGAGTCCTCGCGCCTGCTCAAGATGGAAGAGGAACTGCACAAGCGCGTGGTGGGCCAGGATGAGGCCATCAAGGCACTGTCCCAGGCCATCCGCCGCACCCGTGCAGGGCTGAAGGACCCCAAGCGCCCCGGCGGCTCGTTCATCTTCGCCGGCCCCACCGGCGTCGGCAAGACCGAGCTCGCCAAGGCACTCGCGGAGTTCCTGTTCGGTGAAGAGGACGCCCTCATCACGCTGGACATGTCCGAGTACTCCGAGAAGCACACCGTTTCGCGGCTCTTCGGTGCCCCTCCGGGCTACGTGGGCTACGAAGAGGGTGGCCAGCTGACCGAGAAGGTCCGCCGCCGTCCGTTCTCCGTGGTGCTGTTCGACGAAGTGGAGAAGGCCCACGCGGACCTCTTCAACTCGCTGCTGCAGATCCTGGAAGACGGCCGCCTGACCGACTCCCAGGGCCGCGTGGTGGACTTCAAGAACACCGTGATCATCATGACCACCAACCTGGGTACCCGGGACATCTCCAAGAGCGTTGCCACCGGCTTCCAGTCCGGCACCGACACGCAGACCGGCTACAACCGCATGCGTGCCCGTGTCACGGAGGAACTGAAGCAGCACTTCCGCCCCGAGTTCCTGAACCGTGTTGACGACGTCGTGGTGTTCCCGCAGCTCACGCAGGACGAGATCATCGAGATCGTGGACCTGTTCGTGACCCGCCTGGAGAAGCGCCTCAAGGACAAGGACATGGGCATCGAGCTCACCAAGGCCGCCAAGGTGCTCCTCGCGACCCGCGGCTACGACCCCGCCATGGGTGCCCGGCCGCTGCGCCGCACCATCCAGCGCGAGATCGAGGACCAGCTCTCCGAGAAGATCCTCTTCGGCGAGATCCACACCGGCGACATCGTCGTGGTGGATGTCGAAGGCGAAGGCGACGACGCGAAGTTCACCTTCGCCGGCAACGCCAAGCCGCGCATCCCGGAAATCGCCCCGAGCGTCTAAGCGCCACAGCCAAAGCCCCGCCACTCCCACAAGGAGCGGCGGGGCTTTCGCTTTGCCGCCTCTCGCCCGGCACAGGCGGCCCGTACCCGCATAACCGGTGGTGTCCGGCAACGGTTATGCGGGCCAGGGCCGTCCATAGCGTTGGGCTGTCCGTGGAACTGAGAGTGGCGGCTGTGCTCCAGGCCACAAAGCGTGTTGAATCGGGGCATGGCTAATCAGAATCCGGCGATCCCGGACGAGCAACCACTGACCCCTTTCCACGACCTCGACCACTACCTGTCCATCCCGCGGGTAAGCGGCCTCGCCCTGAGCCCGGACGGCTCCCGCTTGGTGACCACCGTCGCCACCCTGAACGGAAAGGGCACCGAGTTTGCCACCGCCCTGTGGGAGCTGGACCCGGCCGGCCAGAAGCACGCCCGGCGCATCACCCGCAGCGCCAAGGGCGAAGCAGGCGCGGCTTTCGCCGCGAACGGCGACGTCTACTTCACGTCCGCGCGCCCCGACCCGGACAGCCCCGATGAAGAGGCGGTCAATGCACTGTGGCTCCTTCCAGCAGACGGTGGGGAAGCCCGCGTGGTCCTCAGCCGGCCCGGCGGCGTCAGCAAGGTGATGACCGCCAGGAACGCTGATGCGGCATTCGTGGCAGCCGAGGTACTGGCAGGGTCGGCCGATGAGGAGGACGACGCCGAACGGCGCAAATCCCGCAAGGACAGGAAGGTCTCCGCCATCCTGCACAGCGAATACCCGGTCCGCTACTGGGACGCCGACCTTGGCCCCGGCCAGCCGCGGATCTTCGCCGTGGAAGCCGGGGCAGACAAGGGGCCCGGCAAGCCCACAACCGTTGACGCCACAGCTCCCCTGGTCCTGCGCAACCTCACGCCCGACGCCGGCCCGCGGCTGAGGGGGGCCGAGACAGTGGTCAGCCCCGACGGGAAGACCGTCTACAGCAGCTTCACCAAACCCCTCGCCAAGGCGGACAGCCGCTCCGTCCTGGTGGCGGTGGATGTGGCATCGGGCAGCCTCAAAGTGCTCCTGGACCAGGAGGGCATGAGCTATTTCCCGGGTCCGGTCAGCCCGGACGGCAAGACCCTGGTGGTGATCAGTGAAAGCGACTCCACCCCGCAGCAGGCTCCAGAGGTCAGGATGCACCTCCTGGACGTCTCCGGGGGAGCAGGGGAGCCCGGCGGCCTCCAGCCACTGGCCCATGACTGGGACCGCTGGCCCAGGCCGGCAGCGTGGCTTCCGGACGGTTCCGCCCTCCTGGTCACGGCGGACGACGACGGCGCGTCGCCGGTCTTCCGGGTCAGCGTTCCGGCGGCTGCCGCCGAGGTGGGTGTTGCCCGGGTGACGCAGGACGCGGCGGCCTACTCCGACGTCGTTGTTTCGCCGGAGGGGCGCTATGCCTACGCGCTGCGCAGCTCCTACGAATTCCCGCCCGAAGCTGTGCGGATCGATGTGGCCACCGGGGAAACCACCCGGCTTCCAGCCCCTGCCGACCGGCCGTCCCGCCCGGGCCGGCTGGAACGGATCGCCGCCACGGCTCCGGACGGCTCCCGGGTTCCGGCCTACCTTGCCCTGCCCGAGGGCGCATCAGCAGAGGAGCCCGCGCCGATGCTGCTCTGGATCCACGGCGGCCCCCTGGGATCCTGGAACGCCTGGACCTGGCGGTGGAATCCCTGGCTCCTGACGGCGAAGGGCTACGCGGTGCTGCTCCCGGACCCGGCATTGTCCACGGGCTACGGCCAGGCCTTCATCCAGCGCGGCTGGGGTGCCTGGGGCAAGGCGCCGTTCACCGACCTCATGGCCGTCACGGACGCGGCGGTGGAGCGGTCGGACATTGATGAGGCCCGGACTGCTGCGATGGGCGGCTCCTTCGGCGGGTACATGGCCAACTGGGTGGCGGGCAACACGGACCGGTTCAAGGCCGTGGTCACCCACGCCAGCCTTTGGGCGCTGGACCAGTTCGGACCCACCACGGATGCCTCGCAGTACTGGCTGAAGGAAATGACCGAAGAGATGGCGCTGGAGAATTCACCGCACCTGCACGCCGGGAAGATCAGTTCGCCCATGCTGGTGATCCATGGCGACAAGGACTACAGGGTGCCCATCGGGGAGGGCCTGCGGCTCTGGTACGAGCTGCTGTCCAAGTCGCGGCTGGCGGCAGACCAGGACGGGCAGACCCCTCACAGGTTCCTCTACTTCCCGGACGAGAACCACTGGGTCCTCCAGCCGCAGCACGCCAAGGTCTGGTACCAGGTGGTGGAGTGGTTCCTGGCGAAGAACGTCCTGGGCAAGGAGACCGAGCTGCCGGCCGAGCTGGGGCTGTAATTTCCCGCCAACAGGCGCAAGGCGTCGATCGCCGGGGAAGATTGCGAGGCGAAGGGGGCTGGGGCATTTACGTAGCGTGCGTCTAAGCGAGGAACGAGCGAGCACGCGGTAAATGCCGCAGTCCCCGAGCCGGAAGCCTTCGCCTCGTAGGATTGCCTTGTGACCGACTCCTTCCGCATCCGCCCAGCACGCACCAGCGACGTCCCCGCCATCAAGAAGCTGGTGGCGCCCCTGGCCGAGGAACGCATCCTCATGGCGAAGGAGACGGTGGCCTACTACGAGAGCCTGCAGGAGTTCCGCATCGCCGAGTCGAGCGACGGAGAAATGATCGGCTGCGGGGCGCTGCACGTCATGTGGGAGGACCTGGCTGAAATCCGCACCCTCGCGGCCTCCGGGCAATGGCGTGGCAAGGGCGTGGGCCACGTCCTGGTGGAGAGCTTGCTGGAGGAGGCCCGCGCCCTCGGCGTGTCCCGGGTCTTCTGCCTTACCTTCGAGGTGGACTTCTTCAAACGCCACGGGTTCGAGGTGATGGCGGACCAGTCCGCAGTGGACCCGGAAGTGTATTCGGAGCTTCTGCGTTCGCACGACGAAGGTGTGGCTGAATTCCTGGACCTGGCGCGGGTCAAGCCGAACACCTTGGGCAACACCCGGATGATCCGCACCCTTTAGGCAGCCCTGGGGCCGCCCGAGGCATACCCCTCTTGGTTTTACTCGAATTGATGGATAAACTGCTGGAGGCCGATATGTGGGGGGCCTCAGGGAAGGGACAGTCATTGGGGGCTGTCCCTTTGCTGCGTCCGGGACCCGCCGCCGGCGGACGCGGCCGGAAAACCCGGGCCGGAGGAACCTACCGCCACCTGCGATCCCGGTAGTAGGGTCAAAAAACACATCCTTCAGGAGCACAGCCAGGAGCACCGCCATGAAGAAACTCATCAACGATCCAAAAGCCGTTGTCCAGGAAGCTGTCCAGGGCTTTGGCCTGGCACACGCCGGACTTGTCACCGTCAGCGAAGACCCCATCTACATCACGCGCAAGGACGCGCCAGTGGCAGGCAAGGTGGGGCTGGTTTCAGGCGGCGGCAGCGGGCATGAGCCGCTGCATGCCGGCTATGTAGGGCGGGGAATGCTCGACGCCGCGGTGCCCGGGGCGGTGTTCACCTCACCTACCCCGGACCAGATCCTTCCCGCCACCCTCGCAGTCAACTCCGGTGCCGGCGTCGTGCATATCGTCAAGAACTACACCGGGGACGTCCTGAACTTCGAGACCGCCGGCGAACTGGCCGAGGCTGAGGGCGTAAGCGTCCGGACCGTACTGGTCAACGACGACGTCGCGGTGGAGGACTCGCTGTACACCGCCGGCCGCCGGGGAGTGGGCGGCACCGTGCTCGTGGAGAAGATCGCCGGCGCCGCTGCCGAGCGTGGTGATGGCCTGGACGCCGTGGCCGCCATCGGCGAACGGGTCAACGCCAACGTCCGGACCATGGGCGTTGCGCTGTCAGCCTGCACTGTGCCGCATGCCGGCACGCCAAGCTTCGACCTCGCCGAGGATGAGATCGAGATCGGGATCGGCATCCACGGCGAACCCGGCAGGCACCGGATCCCCATGGAAAATGCGGACAGCATCACCAACCGCCTGCTGGAACCCGTCCTTGCCGACCTCAAGATCAGTTCCGGTGACAAAGTACTGCTGTTCGTCAACGGCATGGGCGGCACCCCGCTGAGCGAGCTCTACATCGTGTACCGGCGGGCGGTGCAGGTGTTGGCGGATGCCGGCGCCACGGTGGAACGTTCGCTGGTGGGCAACTACATCACGGCGCTGGAAATGCAGGGATGTTCCATCTCCGTCCTCCGGCTCGACGACGAGCTCACCGAACTCTGGGACGCCCCCGTGCACACCCCCGCCCTGCGCTGGGGCGTGTAGCCGTGATGCTGGATGCCAACTGGGCCGTCAAGTGGCTGACCTTGTGCGCGCAGGCCATGGCTGAACACCGCGTTGAACTTATCGAACTGGACCGTGCCATCGGGGATTCGGACCACGGCGAGAACATGGACCGCGGCTTCCAGGCGGTCCTTGCCAAGCTCGGTGAATCCGCGCCCGAAACGCCGGGGGCGGCGCTGAAGATGACAGCCATGACGCTGATGTCCAAGGTAGGCGGCGCGGCCGGCCCGCTCTACGGGACAGCGTTCCTTCGCGCCGCCACCGCTCTGGGTGATTCCGCCGAGATTGACCCCGCTGCCTGGGCCGGCGCCCTGGAGGCCGCCAGGGACGGCATCGTGGCGCGCGGCAAGGCGGAATCCGGGGACAAGACCATGGTGGATGCGTGGACGCCGGCAGTTGATGCCGCCCGCGCCGCAGCCGACGGCGGCAGCAACGATGTGCTGGGCGTCCTGGTGGCAGCCGCTGAGGCAGCGGAGGCTGGGGCGGTGGCCACCGATCCGATGGTGGCACGGAAAGGCCGCGCGAGCTATCTTGGCGAACGCAGTGCGGGCCACCGTGACCCGGGAGCAGTGTCCAGCGCGTTGATCCTGCGTGCTGCCGTTGGGGCGGCTGCGTGACTGTCAGCATCGTGGTGGTGTCGCACAGCGAAAAAATTGCCAACGGCGCCGTGGAGCTTGCCGCCCAAATGGCGCCGGATGTAGTCATCCTGCCAGCCGGGGGCACCGACGATGGCAGGATCGGCACCAGCCTGGAGAAGGTCCTCGCCGCCCTGGAAAAGGCCGGGGGACAGGCTGGCGGTGGAACGTCCGGGCAGGCCGGCGGGGATGGCGCCGGGGCAACTGGCACCGTGGTCCTGACAGACCTGGGATCAGCCGTGATGACCGCGGAATCGGCGCTCGAGTTTTTGGAGAATCCCGCCGGTGTCCTGCTTGCCGACGCGCCGCTGGTGGAAGGCCTGGTGGCCGCGGCCGTCGCCGCGCAAGGTGGTGCGGACGTCCATGCGGTCCTCAAAGCGGCCGAAGGCGTGCGCGGTCCGGCGCGCGAACCGGAGCGGGGCGGGGCGGGAGCCGAACACGAGCCTGTCAGCAGCGCCCCGCCGGACTTCACGGGCGACTTTGAGCTGGTGAACCAGGCCGGCATGCATGCCAGGCCTGCTGCGAAAGTGGCAGGGGGCCTGGCTTCGCTCGACGCCGAGGTCACCATCAACGGCGTGGACGGTGCGTCCATGACCGGATTGATGACCCTGGGCGCGGGCAAGGGCACCGTGCTGCACGTGGAAGCGTGGGGCGCGGATGCTGAACGGGCTGTGGAGTATGTCGGCGGCCTGGTGGAGGCCGGCTTCGGCGAGCCCTGAGCTCCCTGGCCGTTCCTGGGAATAAGCTCGATGGCATGGAACGGCCGCTTGCAGACAACACCCCGGAAATCGAAGTGCTGGACGGCCAAATCTCCATGGAGGAACTGCTCGCCGAACTGGGCTTCAACTGGAGCGCTGAACCGGTGGGCAGCGGCGCCGCGGCCGGAGCTTCCGACGACGGGACCTTCACCCAGCCGGCGCTTTTCTAGCCCCGCGGCTTTTGGGATGCCGGCTGCTGATGCAGCCCGTCGCCGTCCAGCGTAAGCGATGCCGACAGGAACTTCCCGCACTGCTCACCGAACGGGTACAGCGCCTGAGGGCGGAACTCCAAGGTGCGGACGGCCAGCGCTGTCCCGTCAGGAGCTGTGCCGGAAGCGGTCACCGTCATGGGTGATTCCGTCAGGGTCTCCAGCATCAGCGTGGCCACCTTGGTGCCGTCGGGAGAAGCCGTGGCCGAGCAGGCGCCCTCTTTCGTGCACCCCTGGTCCACGGAGGAGCTGCCGGGGCGGAGTTCGACGCCGGACTCTTTGCAGGTGCCGTCCTGGCACGCCCGCAGATGCAGCGTCTGCACCTGGGAGGAGTAGCCGGCGGTGACTGTCACGGCCACGGAGGTGGCCTGCGCAATCGCCGGGCAGGCGCTGCCGCCGGGCCCGCAGGCGGAAAGGCACACCGCAGCCATCCCCAATGCCACCAGCATTCCGGGCTTGTGCATGCCTTCAGGCTACCGCGCCGGCGGCACACTCAGCCCATTGGAAAAACGCCGATGAACCAGAACGAGGCGACGGCGAAGACCGCGAAAAATGCGATCAGGCAGCCCATGGCCGTGCGCGGCTCCGAGGACACCTGAAGTGATTCGTTGGGGTTCGCCGGGTTGTAGGCCACCTCGATCAGCGAACCGGGAACGGGCTGCTCCACCCCGGAGATTTCGGACTTGCCCATGAAGAGGGTGCCCTGAGGATCCGTGAACTGGTACGTGGGGAAGTAGCGGAGGTTCCGGTTGGAGCCGCCCACGCCGCTGGTCCACCCGGTTGCGCTGCCGGTGACGGTTGCCTGCGCCTTGGGCCAGGATGCCATCTGTTGTTCCTGCCGCTTGGTCCGGCGCGACGCATGGAGCAGCGAAAATATCGCCGCGGCAACAAACAGTGCCCAGACGATGTACAGAATGGTCTTCATGGCTTCCCCCGGTTCCGGTCACCAAGAAGTATGCCATCCCGGCCCCGCGCCGCCGGTGGGTCAGGCAGGAAGCCGGTAGCCGCCGTCGTGCATCTCTGCCAGCCCGTCCGCCAGCAGCCCCGCCAGCGCCCGCTCCAGCTGTTCAGGGGCGGAGTTGAGGCGGTGCAGCGCGGCCAGCGGCACGCCGATTCCTTCCGGGGCGAAACCAAGGTCGGCAGGTTCACGCTCGAACATGTCCGGCGGCACGGGCGAGTCCGCCAGCCGGAGCACGGCCAGCACGGCGCCGCGGACCTGGCGGTCGGTGCCGTGCCATGCCTGCCCCTTGGGAACGTACGACGGCGGGGGCTCACCCGCCGCCAGCCACGCGCAGGAGTCTTTGACCGGGCAGGCAGCGCACTTCGGCGCCCTTGCCGTGCACACCAAAGCCCCAAGCTCCATGACCGCAGCGTTCCAGCGCACGGAAGTTTCGTCGTCGTCCGGCAGCAGGGCGGCGGCCAGGCGCATCTCCGCCGCGGTCAGCGCCGGGGCGGGAATCGCGACGCCGGAGACCAGCCGGGCGTGCACCCTGCGGATGTTGGTGTCCACCACCGTTTCCCGGCGGCCGTACGCGAACGCTGCCACTGCGGCGGCGGTGTAGCTGCCCACCCCGGGAAGGGCCAGCAGCTCGGCGTGGGTGTCCGGGACCCTGCCGCCATGCTCCTGCACGATCGCCGTGGCTGCGGCGTGCAGCCGAAGCGCTCGGCGGGGGTAGCCCAGCCGGCCCCACGAGCGGACGGCTTCCCCTGCCGGTTCGCCCGCCAGCCCGGCCGGGGTGGGCCAGCGCTTAAGCCACTCATGCCAGACCGGAAGCACCCGGACCACGGGGGTTTGCTGCAGCATGATCTCGCTGACCAGGACGCCCCACGCGGAGCAGTCCGGTTCGCGCCAGGGCAGGTCACGGGCAATGCCGGCGAACCAGCCGTTGATCCGGTGGTGGAGCAGCTCCAGGTTTGCGGGGTCCGCCGGAGCGTGCTTTGCGGGGGAGGTTTGAGTGTCGATGCCAACACTGTAGTGGATGGGTTCCGGCAGCCCGCAAACCGGTTGTGACCAGCGCGATGGGCCTGCGGCGGCGTGGTGGCAGCGCAGATCCGGCGGGTTTCCCTAGCCTAGGAGGATGGGCAGGCAAGGCAATTCATCAGCGCGCGGCACGGCATCGGGTTCCAGCAGCGTCCGGAAGCCCAGCGCCGCTGTGTACCGCCGGCGACGGATGGTTGTCGGTGGTGCGCTCCTGCTGGTGATCGCGCTGGTGGCCGGCGGGTTCGCGCTCGCCGCAGCGTTCACGGGCGGATCCCAGAAAGCATCCTCCACCCAGCCTTCGTCCACCGAAACCGCTTCGAACCCGGCCGCATCCCCGTCTGCTGCCCCCACGCCCTCCGCGGCTCCGTCCGCCACGCCGTCGCCCACTGCCCCGGCGACCCCCACCTGCAACCAGAACCTGGTGACTGTCTCGGCCGCCACGGACAAACCCGCCTACGGCCCGGGGGAAAACCCGCTGCTCACCCTGAAGGTGACCAATGGCGGCACCGTGCCCTGTGAAGTCAACATCGGAACCTCCCAGATGGAGTTCCTGGTGACCAGTGGCTCTGACCGGATTTTTTCCTCGAAGGACTGCCAGGCCTCCAGCGAGGACCTGGTGAAGGTGATTGCGCCCGGTGCCAGCGAAACCGCCAACTTCCCGTGGAGCCGTAACCGCAGCGCCGATGGCTGCAAGGCCGTTGCTGCGGCCCCCGGCGGCGGCGGGGCGTACTACATCTTTACCGCGAAGCTGGGTTCCCGAGCCAGCCCCAAGGCCGTCTTCCAGCTGAACTGAGCTGCCTCTTCATCGATTGCTCCGTAATTGTCGTTTTCAGGCTTCATAACGACAACTACGGAGCAATCGATGGGTGTTATCCCGGGGCGTCTAGAGGAAGCGGTCCAGGAGGCTTGCCTCGGCCATGCGGCTGAGGCCTTCGCGGACGGTACGGGCGCGCTGGTCGCCGATCCCGTCAACGGTCATGAGGTCATCAATGGTGGCGGCCATGAGGTACTGCAGGCCCCCGAAATGGTCCACCAGGCGGTCTGCCACGGCCTTGGGGACTGCCTTGAGGCCGGACAGCAGCCGGTAGCCGCGGGGCTGGACCACCGCGTCGAGATTGGCTTCGCCGCCCGCAAACCCCACAATCGCGGAGATCTTGCCAAGGTCGATCAGTTCCGTGGGGCCCAGGCTGACAAGTTCATGGACGGCCTTGTCGATGTCGTCCGCGGAGGCATTGGGGCTGGCGTAGTCACGGATGATCACGTCGCTGCCGGGGCCCCTGCCCACGGTGAGTTCGTCGAGCTGCAGGGAGAGGAGCCTGCCGTCCTCGCCCAGTTCCAGCACATACTGCGAGATTTCCTCGGAGATGCGGCGGACCATTTCCTGCCGCTGGAGGGTCACGGCCACGTCCCGCACCGTCACCATCGCCTCGATTTCCAGCGCAGACAGCGAACTGGTGACCTGGTCCAGCCGGGCGCGGTAGCGCTCCAGGGTGGCCAGGGCCTGGTTGGCGCGGGCAAGAACGTTCTCCGAGCCCTCCAGGACGTGGCGGAGACCGTTGACGTAAAGGGCAATGATTTGCATGGATTGGCTGACGGAGATCACCGGGACCCCGGTCTGCTTGGCCACCCGTTCCGCGGTGCGGTGGCGGGTGCCTGACTCCTGGGTTTCGATGCTTGAGTCCGGGACCAGCTGGACCGCCGCGCGCAGGATGTTGCCCGCGTCCTTGTCGCAGATGATGGCACCGTCCATCTTGGCCAGTTCCCGCAGCCGGGTGGGCGAGAACTCGATGCCGATATCGAATCCGCCGGAACAGATGGAATCGATGGTGCGGTCGGAGCCCAGGACGATCAGTGCGCCGGTCCGCCCGCGGAGGATCCGTTCCAGGCCGTCCCGAAGCGGTGTTCCGGGTGCAACCCTGCCCAGAGTGGCCTTCAGCGACTCTTCGGGGCTCCGCGCCATAGGTGTTTCCCTTCAAAGGTGCGGACCGCCGCCCGCAGGAATGCCGGCATCTGCAGGTGGCCGGCAGGATCAAAAAAGTGCTCTGATTCCCGCAAGCTCAATGATAGGGGTAAGAAGCCCAAGTTCCGCACGGGCAAGCCCCAAAGTGCCCCATTAGGGGGTAGCCGGACAGGCCGTAAAAGTGCCCCCTGGATGTCATGCGGGGCAGGCACTTTCGCTCCGTTCAGCCGCGGTTCCTGCCGCCCGGCTCAGGCAGCCCCTGCCAGGAGCGTGACCGTTTTGGTGCTGCTGTCCCACAGCCGGGCTGCCGTACAGCGGCCCTCCACGCGAAGGTCCAGCAGGTCCATGGCCGTCCCGAGTTGATGGCCGGGAATGCGGCGGGAGATGGTGACGTGCGGTGTCCATGCCCCCGGCAGGGTGAGCGGCAATGCACCTGCAAGCCCTTGGTGGAGGTGGCGGTGCAGATCCAGCAGGGGAGCGGTCAGCAGGACAGACCGGGCCAGCACGTACCTGCCGGCTCCGGCGGGAAAGATGATGGCGCCGGAAAGGATCATGTCCAGGGGCAGCGCCTGCCAGGGCCCTTCCTGGCCGGCCTGCAGGTCCGCTCCTGCGGCAAGCGTGATGTGTGGACTGTTGCTGGGTGAGGTGTGCGCTGCCAGGCTGGGCAGGCCGGCGGCTTCGAGCCGCGCCCAGTCGGCCCTGATAAGGGCGTCCGTGCGGTCATCAAAGACCAGTTCGATGCTGCGCATAAGCACATCATGCCGTTACCCACTGCCCCTTTCCGCGACGTGGTGTGCGCGCCGGGAAAGCCGGGCCGCGGCCGCGGGGTGTTTCAGCGCCTGCGCTCCCTGAGCATCCGCTCCAGATCCCTGCTGACTTTCGAGAGGGACGCGGCTCGGAGCGCCTTGTGTTCCGCCGCCGTCTGGACGCCCCGTTGCCGCAGCGGGGCGGAGGGAATGGCTCCGCCGGGCCCCTGCGCCCCCGCACCAGCCGGGCCGGCGGCCAGGTTGGTGGCCAGCGGATCAAAGAAAAGGTTCCCGGAGAACGTGGCGCCATGCATCATGCGCCCACGCTAACCGTCCGGCATTTCGCGGCTTTGAACTGCCGGTTTCGCCTGCGTTAAGCGCAGCCCATGCCGGTTTGCCGCCCTGCGATAAACTTGTACTTTGGCCGTTTGCCAATCCTGATTCCCCGCCCTCGAGTCGCAGCGCAGAACCCGAATGGCCCCTGGGCAGCCACAACCGCAGCGAAAGTAGCACCGTGTCCCAAGATGTCCTGACCCCCGCCCGGATCTCCGAGATTCACAAGCAGGCGGGCCGCCGCAGGACCTTCGCCGTCATCTCCCACCCGGACGCCGGTAAGTCCACGCTCACCGAGGCGCTGGCCCTGCACGCAAAGGTGATCGGCACCGCGGGTGCCTCCAGCGGCAAGGCCAACCGGAAGGAAACGGTCTCGGACTGGATGCAGATGGAGAAGGACCGCGGCATCTCCATCAGCTCCGCAGCCCTGCAGTTCTCCTACCGGGACACTGTCATCAACCTCCTGGACACCCCCGGCCACGCCGACTTCTCCGAGGACACCTACCGCGTGCTCGCCGCCGTGGACTGTGCCGTGATGCTGGTGGACGCCGCCAAGGGCCTGGAAACCCAGACCATGAAGCTCTTCGAGGTCTGCAAGCAGCGCAACCTGCCCATCATCACGGTCATCAACAAGTGGGACCGGCCCGGCCTGGACGCACTGGCGCTGATGGACGAGATCACCGAACGCACCGGCCTGCAGCCCATGCCGCTGACCTGGGCCGTGGGCATCTCCGGCGACTTCCGGGGAGTGTGGGACCTGCGGAATGACCGCTTCGCCCGGTTCCAGCGCAACAACGCCGGCGCGCAGATCGCCATCACCGAATACTTCACGCCGGAGGAAGCCGCCGAGAGCCAGGGCAGCAATTGGTCCGACGCCGTGGACGAGGCAGGCCTGGTGATCGAGTCCAACCTCGAGTTCGACGTCGAAGCCTTCCACGCGGGAAAGGCCACCCCCATCCTGTTCAGCTCCGCCGCACTGAACTTCGGCGTCAAGGAGCTGCTGGACGCCCTGGTGGACTTCGCTCCGCCGGCGTCCCCGCGCCCCGACGTGGACGGTGCGGCCCGCCCGGTTGAGTCGCCGTTTTCCGGCTTCGTCTTCAAGGTGCAGGCCGGCATGAACAAGGCGCACCGCGACCACGTGGCCTTCATCCGGGTCTGCTCCGGCGTTTTCGAGCGCGGCATGGTGGTCACCCAGACCCGCACCGGCAAGTCCTTCGCCACCAAGTACGCACAGCAGGTGTTCGGCCGGGAACGCGAAGTGATCGACGAGGCGTATCCCGGCGACGTGGTGGGGCTGGTCAACGCGTCATCACTGCGCGTGGGGGACAGCCTGTTCCTTGAGGAACCGGTGGAATACCCGGCCATCCCGCTGTTCGCCCCCGAGCACTTCCAGGTGGCCCGGTCCAAGGACCCCAGCAAGTTCAAGCAGTTCCGCCGCGGCATCGAGCAGCTCGAGCACGAGGGCGTCATCCAGGTGCTCCGCTCCGACGTCCGCGGCGACCAGGCGCCGGTGCTTGCCGCCGTCGGGCCCATGCAGTTCGAGGTGGTGGAGGACCGCATGGCCCACGACTTCAGCGCCCCCATGCGCCTGGAACGCCTGCCCTACTCGCTGGCCAGGATTTCGACGGCGGACGCCATGCCCGCGCTGGCCAACGTACCGGGCGCGGAGGTGCTTTTGCGGTCCGACGGCGAATACCTCGCCTTGTTCAACGACGTCTGGGCGCTCCGGCGGATCGAGAAGAACCATCCGGACCTGACACTCGTGCCCATCGGCACGCACAACCCGGCGAAATAAGGCATCCGTGAACACTTCTGCACCCCGCGCCGTCGTCACCGGTGCCGGCACCATCAACCCGCTCGGCACCACGGTCAAGGAGACCTGGGAGGCCCTGCTTGAGGGGCGCTCCGGGATCACCGCCCTGCACCAGGACTGGGCGGAGCAGCTGCCGGTCAAAATTGCCGGGCAAATTACTGCCGACCTTTCGGAGTACCTCAGCACCCGCGAAATGAAGCGGATGGACCGTTGCGGCCAGCTCGCCCTGGTCGCAGCCCGTGAGGCGTGGACGCAGGCCGGGAGCCCCGAGGTTGACCCCGAGCGGTTCGCGGTGGTGATCGGTTCCGCATACGGCGGCCTGGGTTCCACCATCGAGCAGGACCGCACGCTGAACCAGTCCGGGCCGCGGAAGGTTTCCCCGCACACCCTTACCCGGCTGATGGCCAACGGTCCCGCCGCCTGGGTCTCAATCGACCTTGGCGCCCGCGGCGGCGCACGGACGCCGGTCAGCGCCTGCGCCTCCGGGGCTGAGGCGATTGTCCAGGCAGCCGAACTGATCCGCTCTGGTGCCGCCGACGTCGTCATTGCCGGCGGCGTCGATGCCTCCGTCAACGACCTGGTGATCAGCGGCTTCGCGCAGATCCGTGCACTGTCCACCCGTTCGGATGACCCGCAGCGGGCCGCGCGCCCGTTCGACGGCGGCCGGGACGGGTTTGTGCTCGCCGAGGGAGCCGCGGTGGTGGTGCTGGAGAGCGAAGAGCACGCCCGTGCCCGCGGCGCCGTCATCCTTGGTGCCGTCGCCGGGGGAGCGGTGACCTCCGATGCCAACGACATCGTGGCGGCAGATCCTGCGATGCAGCGCCGCGTCATGCAGAAGGCGCTGGACTCGGCCGGGATGGAACCGGCGGCGATTGGGTTTGTCCACGCCCACGCCACGTCCACCCCCGTGGGTGACCGGCTGGAAGGCCAGGCGATCAATGCCGTCTTCGGCGCCTCCGTACCGGTGACGTCCACGAAGGGGCACACCGGCCACCTGCTGGGCGGCGCCGGCGCGCTGGCCGCCGTCGTGGTCCTCGAAGCCCTCCGTACCGGCCGCCTTCCCGGGACGCTGAACGTGGAGGCACTGGACCCGGAAGTGGACCTTAACGTCGTCACCGAAAACACCCACCAGCTTCCGCCCGGGTATGCCCAGGCGGGCCTGGTGAATGCGTTCGGCTTCGGCGGCCACAGCGTGGCTCTGGTGCTCACCGGCGCGTAGCCAAACGCTGGAAACGCCGGAACGGTGCGGGGATCCCGACGCAGCAGCGCGTTAAGCGGGGGTCTAGCTGCCCGCCATGTCCTCAACCAGCGCATCGAGGATGGGCAGCTGGCCCTTGACGAGTTTGAGCCGGGCCTCCTGCTCAGGGAACCAGCGGGCGTCGTCGATCTCGGGGTAGTGCTGGATTTTGCCGGACCCCTTGGGCCATTCCAACGGAAAAGTGTTGCTGTTGATCGCCTCCGGGGCGAACTCAGCCTGTGCCGCGTAGGCGGTGATGAGCTTTCCCGAGGACTGCCGGAACTCGCCGAGCAGCCGGTATTCAGCCTCCGGGGCCGCAGTCCCCATCTCCTCTGCGAACTCCCGCAGTGCAGCAGCCAGCGGGTCCTCGCCGTCGGCGTACTCACCCTTGGGAATGGACCAGGCGTGCGTGTCCTTGCGTGCCCAAAACGGACCGCCCATGTGGGCTATCCATACCTGCAGCCCATCCGGGGCGCCGCCGGGGGTGGCCGGAGCCTGCCGGTACAGCAGGATGCCTGCGCTTCGAATGGGCATTGGGTCTCCGGATCGTCAGGAAGTGCAGTTGCAGTCCGCCGTTAACGTGGAGTTCACGGCGCTGCTCTAGGTTATTCCTTCAGGCACCCTGCCAGGCACTCCGCTCGAAAGGAGCACTCATGGCCAACATTGCTGAGGTTTTGGGACGGCTCACCCCGGAAGAAGTGGAAGAACTCCGCAGCCTTGGTCCCCAGGGCCACCTGCCGCGGCATCTGGTGGATGCCCTGGACCGCGCGGCCGGGGGAACGGGGTCGGGCCGCGGGTACTACGTTGCCAACGGCAATGTGAGCGCCACCGGCGGCCCGCTGCTGGTGCTGCGCAGCGACGTTTCCAGCTGGCTGGCCGGCGCCGCTTCCTGACTGCCCGGAGCTGTCAGCGTAACGGCAGGATGAATGTCGCAGTGGTGCCCACACCGGGCTCACTGTCCAGGCTGATGGATCCACCGTGGCCTTCAACGATGGTCTTGCTGACGGGCAACCCCAGGCCCGCGCCCGGGATGGCCGTTTCCCGCGACCGGGCCGAGCGGAAGAACTTGGTGAATGCCTGTTCCTGCTCTTCCTGCGTCATTCCCACGCCCGTATCGGTGACGGAACAGACCAGGCCCGCATCGGTCCTGACGGCCCCGGCAGTGATGAGGCCGCCGCTGGGGGAGTACTTGATGGCGTTCGAGAGCAGGTTCCTGACCACCTGGCCGATTCGCTCCGGATCCACCCTTGCCGGCAGCGGCTGCTCCACGTCAAGGACCAGCTGCAGCCCGTTGCCGGCGGCCTTGGGGAGTGCGGCATCCACTTCCAGGGCCAGCAGCCGGGCCAGGTCCGTTTCCTCCAGCGACAGGTCCATCCGCTCGGATGCCACAGCGATCAGGTCATTGACCAGGCTCAGCAAGTGTTCCGAGTTCCGGCGCACCACCAAAAGCTCCTCCCGGATGTCCTCATGCCCGGGTTCGTCCAGGACCAGTTCCAAGTAGCCCAGGATGGACGTGAGCGGTGTCCGCAGCTCGTGCGAGACAGTGGCAACGAAGTCGTCCTTGGCCGCCAGCGCACTGACCAGGGTGGTGACGTCCACAAAGGTGATGACGGCCCCACCTTCCTGGCCGCCGGCGGGAGGGAAGCCATGCGAGCTCACGGAGTAGGCACGCTGGCGGTCTGCGGGGCCGGCCCAATACAACTCGTCCGTGAAGGCATCGCCGGCTGCGGCCCGGGCTGCGGGAAGCAGGCCTGACGGTACCGGTGTACAGCGGTCCGCCAGCATCAGCGCGCCCGGCCCTTCGGCAGGGCCCATCACGCCGCCGAGGGCGGGGTCCGTGCGCATCGCCCTGTTGGCCAGCACGGTGTGGCCCCGGGTGTCCACCACCCAGACGCCCACCCCGACAGCCTTCAGCACTGCATCAAGCAGGGCCTGCCGGCGGACGCTTTCCGCCAGCGTGCGGGCCAGATCCTGTTCGTTTTCAACAAGCCTGACGCGATGGCGGCGGATGGTGTTGGCCACCACGTGGGCGGTCACCGCGATGACAGACATGACCAGGGGAAGGATGAGGGTGCGGATCATGGATCCGCCGGCCGGGGACGAGCCCTGCACGGCAGCGGGAACAACGATGCTGAGGACCGTCCCAGCAATGGCCAGGACCGGCATGTACGGCCGGACCTGCGCAGAGAGCCAGATGACGGGAAATACCAGCATTACGCTCAGCACGCTCAAGGTAGGTCCACCCGCCTGCCGGGTGAGCCCGATGGCGATGCAATCCATAAGCGGGATCACGGCAAACGTCGCCGCCGGGATCCGGGCCCAGGGCGTGGCCACGCACAAGGCGGCGATTGCCAGGTGGAACAGCAGGGCTGCCATAAAGAGCTTGCTGTTGAATGTCTCTGGGCTGAAGACGGCCGTGGCAACCACCACGAGGACCATGGCCAACGTGACCGGCGATTGACTGGCGGCCACCCGCATGCGGGGACTAAGGCCCGCCAACAGGCCATCGAGTCGGTCGGACACCACCGGCTGTACCTGCGCCCTGCGTTCATGGTTCACCGCACTGGCGGTCCCCTGCTTTTCCCCGATTACCACGCTGCCCCCAGCACAGAAATGTAAGCCTCCGTCTGCGAGAAGGTTCTGGACTTAGAGTACCCGCCGGGAACCAGTGCTCTGCCCGCTGCCCCCGCACCGGCCCCCGGAAGCAGGCTGCTAGCCAATCAGGAGGCTGAGCGCCTCCGTGAGGTGCTCTACTTCACGCACCGAGAATCCCGCCGGCACGGGACCGGGCCCGGTGTGGCTGGCCGGAACCACGGCGTGGGTGAATCCCAGCCGGTGGGCTTCCTGGATGCGCTGGTTGATGCCCGGTACGGGCCGGACCTCGCCTGCCAGCCCCACCTCGCCGAAGGCAATAAGCCGGATGGGCAAAGGCTTGCGGGCCTTGGCCGACGCCACGGCAAGGGCCACCGCCAGGTCCGTGGCCGGTTCACTGAGCTTCACCCCGCCCACGGTGGCAACGTAGGAATCATCCTTGTGCAGCATGGTCCCTGCGCGCTGCTGCAGTACGGCCAACAGCATGGACACGCGTGAACTGTCCAGGCCGCTGGTGGCGCGGCGGGGCTGCGAGTTGGGGCTTTCGGCGAGCAGCGACTGCACTTCCGCAAGCAACGGGCGGCGCCCCTCCATGGTGACGGTGATGCAGGTCCCGGAAACCGGGTCCTTGGTGCGGCTGACGAACAGCCCGCTGGGATCCGCCAGTCCCTCGATGCCGTTCTCATTGAGGTCGAAGCAGCCAACGTCGTCGGTGGGCCCGTACCGGTTCTTCACGGCGCGCAGCAACCGCAGCCGGGAGTGCCGCTCGCCCTCGAACTGGCACACCACATCCACCAGATGCTCCAGCAGGCGGGGCCCGGCAATGGAACCATCCTTGGTAACGTGCCCCACCAGCAGGGTGGTCATGTTCCGCCGCTTGGCGGCCGCGATGATGGAGGCGGCCACCTCGCGGACCTGCGACACGCCGCCCGCGCTGCCGTCAACATCGGCGCTGCTGAGCGTCTGCACCGAGTCCACGATCAGCAGCCGCGGCTCGATCTTCTCCACCTGGCCCAAGGCCTGGCCGAGGTCCGTCTCCGCGGACAGGTACAGGGATTCGGCGACGGCGTCGATCCGTTCGGCCCGCAGTTTGACCTGGGCGGCCGATTCCTCGCCAGTGACATAGAGGACGTCCTGGGCGGTGCGGGCGAACTTGGCAGCGACGTCCAGCAGCAGCGTGGATTTGCCGACGCCGGGTTCGCCGGCCAGCAGGATAACGGCGCCCGGAACCAGGCCGCCGCCCAGCACCCGGTCCAGTTCGTCCACGCCGGTGGGCAGGAAAGCCGCCGTGGTGGCATCGACGTCGGCAATCCGGCGCGCGGGCTCCGCGACTGTTGTGGCCGCCGTCGTCCGTGCCACGGCAGTACCCGTTTCCTCCACCGTGCCCCACGCCTGGCACTCGCCGCAGCGGCCCACCCACTTGGCCGTGGTCCAGCCGCACTCGGCGCATTTGTACGCGGGCGCCTTGGACGCCCGGGAAGTCTTTGTTGCCATGCGTCCAACCCTAGCGGCGGGCACCGACACGCCCCACCCGGAACTGCCGCTGTGGGCCCGCCCCCCCGCCGGTCCGCAGCTACAGTGCGGGCAGCACGTCCCTGGCCTCGGCCGCATCCATGCCGGTGGCTTCGAGCAGGTCCACCATCAGCGGCCGGAACAGCATGACCACGGTTTCGCCCTCCAGCCGCGTCACCTCCAGCAGCTTGGGATGCAGGCGAAGGGCGATCTCGCTCAGGTCCCGCCTGGCAGTGCGCAAGTGGGCGCGGCGGACGCCTTCGTGCGTCTCCGCAAGGCCCAGGGAAAGCTCGTCAATGGCGGCAGCTGTCTCCTGGAGCACCCCCGCGATGCTGTCCGTCGCCTCGTCAGAGAGCGCCGTGTGGTTGATGGCGCTGGTCAACCGCCGCGCAAACACGCGGCTGTTCCTCAGGGCGAGGTCGATGAAATCCAGCGACTGCTTCAGCCGGTCCAGTTCATCGCGGTGCCGCCGGTAGGCGGGCGCCAGCGTGGCCACCTCGCCGGATGCCCGGAGGGACTGGCGCATGGCATCCACCAGCGGCTGGCAGTTCCGGCCGCGGATCAGCGCATGCCAGGCCTGGGTGGAATCACTGTTGGCCAGCGCCCCGGCACATTCCCGCAGCACCTCCGCCAGTTCATGCAGCAGTTTCTGCACATCCCGGCGCGGCTCCTGGCGGGGGTCCTTGGGCACCAGGATGGTCACCAGCAGGGCGCACATGCCGCCCACCACGGCATCGATGCTCCGGGTGAACGGGCCCCCGGACGGTGCCGGCAGCAAGACCACCAGCAGCGATTGAAGCGCCAGCTGGGTGGTGAAGATATTCCCGCTGTCCAGGAAACGGGCCAGCAGGATCGAGAAGAGGAGCACGACGGCGGCCACCCAGATGTCGCCGCCCAGCCAGTGCAGGAGCAGGTCGCCGACAGCGATGCCGATGGTGCAGCCCAGGCCAACTTCCATCACGCGCCGCAGCCGCGGCTCCCGGGAAAACCCAAGGGCGATCAGCGACGAGGTGGCAGCGAACAGGGGGCCGGAGTGGCCCAGGACGTACTCGGCGAACGCATAGGCGCCCACCGCGCACACGGTCATCTGGATGGCGGGCACAAAGGAGTTGCGGCTTCGGATCAACCCGGTCCGGATCCGGCTGCGCAGGAACCGCCTGGTCGCTGAGAGTCCTGCTGGGATGGCCATGGGTCCAAGTCTATTCAGTGCCGATCCACTGCCCGGCGCAGGTGCACTACGACTGCGCATGTGATCTGCGCAATGGTGACCCGGCATTTGTCAGCCAATATCCCGCCGTCGTTAATCCTCCGTTCACTTTGGACAGCCCATCCCGTTACCTGCGGCCCTTAACTTTCTTGAAGGTACAAAACGTACGCATCGCGCAGCAGGGTTCTCCGTCCCTGTCCCGCACCTGAATAACCCTGGAAGGGGTACATCTAGTGAAGGCACTCCGCTTCGGCCGCCACGCGGCTATCGCTGTTATCGCAGCCGGCGCACTCGCGCTCTCCGCCTGCGGTTCAGACAACGCCACGGGCACCGCCCCTGCCGGCTCCCAGTCCGCCGGCGGCACCAAGGTGACCGGTACGCTGACCGGCATCGGTTCCTCCGCCCAGGGCGCCGCCATGGACGCCTGGAAGACGAACTTCGCCTCCGCCAACTCCGGCGCCAGCGTGCAGTACTCCCCGGACGGCTCCGGCGCAGGCCGCAAGGCCATCCTGGACGGCTCGGCACAGTTCGCCGGCTCGGACGCCTACCTGAAGGATGAGGAATACGCCTCGTCCAAGTCCGTCTGCGGCCCCGAGGGCGCCATCAACGTCCCCGTCTACATCTCCCCGATCGCCGTGGCCTTCAACGTTCCCGGCGTCACCGACCTGAAGCTGGACGCCACCACCGTGGCCAAGATCTTCCGTGGCCAGATCGCCAAGTGGAACGACCCCGCCATCGCCGCCCTGAACGCCGGCGTCTCGCTGCCCGACCTGAAGGTCACCCCGGTGAACCGCTCCGACGACTCGGGCACCACGCAGAACTTCACTGACTACCTGGCTGCCGCCGCTTCCGACGTCTGGACCGACAAGGCCGCCGGTGTGTGGCCCGCCAGCCTGCAGGGCGAAAACGCCAAGGGCACCTCCGGCGTGGTCAAGACCGTCACGGACACCCCCGGTGCCGTGACCTACGCCGACGACTCCGCCGTCAGCGGCAAGCTGGGCGTTGCCCAGATCAAGGTGGGCGACTCCTTCACCAAGATCTCCGCCGATGCTGCTGCCAAGGCAGTGGACGCCGGCAAGCCCGTTGAAGGCCGCGCCGCCAACGATCTCTCCATCAAGCTGGACCGCAAGACCACCATCGCGGGCGCCTACCCGATCGTCCTGGTGTCCTTCCACGTCCTGTGCACCACCTACGACAAGCAGGAGACCGTTGACCTGGTCAAGGCCTTCGAGCACTACGTAGTTTCCGCAGAGGGCCAGAAGGCGGCAGCAGAGTCGGCCAAGTCCGCCCCGCTGTCCTCGGACCTCGCAGCCAAGGCCGCCAAGGCCATCGACTCGATCAAGGTCAAGTCCTAGCCAACGCTGTAAAACCGGGTTCCCCGCCTGCCGGACGGCAGTGCGGGGAACTTGGCTTTGCGCCGCATCCTTAATCCAGCTACGAATCGAAGGGCCGTCGAATGACCGCCACCTCCCTGACCAGTACCCAGGGCGCCGGGCGCGCCGGGGACAAAGTCTTCTCCGGCGCCACGCTGGCAGCCGGGTGCCTGATCCTCGCCGTCCTTTTCGGCGTCGCGCTTTTCCTGGTAGTCCAGGCAATCCCCGCGCTGACCGCGCCCGCAGACAAGATCCAGGGCGGCCAGGGCTTCTTCGCCTACATCTGGCCCATCGTGATCGGCACGCTCATCGCCGCCGCCATTGCGCTGGTGATCGCCACACCCGTCGCCATCGGCGTGGCGCTGTTCATCTCCCACTTCGCACCCCGCCGCCTGGCCTCCGGCCTCGGCTACGTGGTGGACCTGCTCGCCGCCATCCCCTCCGTTGTCTACGGCGCCTGGGGTGCCGCTTTCCTTGCCAAGGAGATCGCGCCGGCATACGGCTGGCTCGCAACCAACATGGGCTGGCTCCCCATCTTCCAGGGCCCGGCCTCCACCACCGGCAAGACCATCCTCACCGCCGGCATCGTCCTGGCGGTCATGGTCCTGCCCATCATCACCTCGCTGTCCCGCGAGATCTTCCTGCAGACCCCCAAGCTGCATGAGGAAGCTGCGCTGGCACTCGGTGCCACCCGCTGGGAAATGATCAAGATGGCCGTGCTGCCCTTCGCCCGCCCCGGCATCATCAGCGCCATCATGCTGGGCCTGGGCCGCGCCCTGGGTGAGACCATGGCCGTTGCCCTGGTGCTCTCCTCCGGTGCCCTGACCGCCAGCCTGATCCAGTCCGGCAACCAGACCATCGCCGCCGAGATCGCCCTGAACTTCCCCGAAGCCAGCGGCCTCAAGGTCAGCACGCTGATCGCCGCCGGCCTGGTGCTGTTCGTCATCACCCTGGCCGTGAACATGATCGCGCGCTGGGTTATCACCCGGCACAAAGAATTCTCGGGAGCCAACTAAATGACCTCCACGCTTACCCCCGTCCGCAGCAAGCGGTCGGCGCTCACCAAGGGCCAGCTGCCCAAGTACGCACCCTACGCGGTGCTCGGTGGAGCCCTGATCGTCGGCGCTGCCATCCTTGCCCTGATCGGCTTCAACCCGTTCGGCTGGGGCCTGGTCTCCGCGATCCTGTTCGCCGTGGGCCTGGTGTCCTGGAGCGCCGCGGTGGAAGGCTCCCGCAAGGCCAAGGACAAGCTGGCCACTTGCCTGGTGGTCGGCTCGTTCCTGGTGGCGCTGCTGCCCCTGGTTTCGGTGATCTGGACCGTGCTGATCAACGGCATCCCCGGCCTCATCGACCCCGGGTTCCTCACCACCTCCATGAACGGCGTTACGGGCGCGTTCGACAACAAGGCCGTGGAAAGCGGCGGCCCGGTGATGGGCGGCATCTACCACGCCCTCCTGGGCACCGTGCAGATCACGCTGCTGGCCACCGTAATCTCCGTCCCCGTGGGGCTGCTCACGGCCATCTACCTGGTGGAGTATGGCAACGACGGCCGCCTGGCCAAGGCCATCACGTTCTTTGTGGACGTCATGACCGGCATCCCCTCCATCGTGGCCGGCCTGTTCGCTGCCGCGTTCTTCTTCGTGGTGGTGGGCCCGGGCACCAAGACCGGTGCGGTGGCCGCCGTCGCGCTTTCCGTGTTGATGATCCCCGTGGTGGTCCGCTCCAGCGAGGAAATGCTCAAGATCGTCCCCAACGAGCTCCGCGAGGCCGCCTACGCCCTGGGCGTCCGCAAGTGGCGGACCATCCTCAAGGTGGTTATCCCGACGGCGATCTCCGGCATCGCGTCCGGCGTCACCCTGGCGATCGCCAGGGTCATCGGCGAGACGGCACCCATTTTGGTCACCGCCGGCTTTGCCACCAGCATCAACTCCAACGTGTTCGGCGGCTGGATGGCCTCGCTGCCCACGTTCATCTACACCCAGATCCTCAATCCCACCTCGCCGTCCAACCCGGACCCGTCCTCCCAGCGGGCCTGGGGTGCGGCCCTGGTCCTGATCATCCTGGTGATGGTCCTGAACCTGGTGGCACGCCTGATCGCCAGGATCTTCGCCCCCAAAACCGGTCGGTAACCAGGCCCTCCTTCCGCCATACCGCGGCGGATCCTAGACTTCAATCCATACCCAGTAAGTGAAGGAACACCATGTCTAAGCGCATCGACGTCAAGGACCTGAACGTGTACTACGGCGACTTCCTCGCCGTTGAGGACGTCAGCATCAACATCGAGGCCAAGTCCGTCACCGCGTTCATCGGCCCCTCCGGCTGCGGAAAGTCCACCTTCCTCCGCACCCTGAACCGCATGCACGAGGTCATCCCCGGCGCGCGCGTCGAGGGCGAGGTCCTGCTGGACGGCGACAACCTTTACGGCCCCGGCGTGGACCCCGTAACCGTGCGCTCGCAGATCGGCATGGTCTTCCAGCGGCCCAACCCGTTCCCCACGATGTCCATCAGGGACAACGTTCTGGCGGGCGTGAAGCTGAACAACAAGAAGATCTCCAAGGGCGAGGCAGATGTCCTGGTGGAACGCTCCCTCAAGGGCGCCAACCTCTGGAACGAGGTCAAGGACCGGCTGGAGAAGCCCGGTTCCGGCCTTTCGGGCGGCCAGCAGCAGCGCCTCTGCATCGCCCGCGCCATTGCCGTGGAGCCGCAGGTGATCCTCATGGATGAGCCCTGTTCCGCCCTGGACCCGATTTCCACCCTGGCTATTGAGGACCTCATCAACGAGCTCAAGGACCAGTACACCGTGGTGATCGTTACCCACAACATGCAGCAGGCCGCGCGCGTGTCCGATAAGACCGCCTTCTTCAACATTGCGGGCACCGGCAAGCCGGGCAAGCTGATCGAATACGGCGACACCCACACCATCTTCAGCAACCCCGTACAGAAGGCCACGGAAGACTACGTCTCCGGACGCTTCGGGTAAGCCGCTGTTCCCGTTGGCGATCTACTGACGCGTTTAGTACGCTAATCGAGATACTTTCGGAACTAGTAGTAAGCCCGCTTAAGGAGTTTTGCCATGACGCAGACGGCCAGTGAACCCCTGGGCCCCCAGCTTACTGTTTCCGTACCCGGGGTGGACGCAGTCCAGGACGCAGTTGAACCGGCGCAGGCTTTCGCGGCTGCGGCGGGACTGGCGGGACCCCTGGCTGCCGGTCCGCTGGCGCCGGAGCTCGAACCGCACCTCGCCCTGGCCGCGGCCGGCGTTGAGGAAGCCATCGAGGAAGAGGACGTCCTGGCCGAGGTGTGGCGCACCAGCTCACGCCTCGAAAGCATGCAGTGGGAACTGGACACGGCCCAGGAGTCCCTGCGGCAGGCTGTCCGCAAGGCCTCCGCTGCCGGAGTGGCGGACGGCGAACTGTGCGCCGCCGCCAACCTCACCCCGGAGGAGCTCTCCACCGTCCTGATGGCCGCCGCCGTCGTCAGCCCTGTGGCCCTGGAGCTCTAGCAAAACCGCAAAGCACCCCGTGCCCAACAATGGCCCGGTTCGATGCGCAGGGACGGCTCCCGCACATCGAGCCGGGCCATCATTGCGCCTGCCCGTCACAGTGCAGCGCGCGGTAAGGGTGCGCGGTGCCTATTCCGGGACCTCCAGCTGGAACCCGCAGTGGCAGCGCAGGACCCGGGTGGGCAGGGATACGGCGTTGAGCCCGCTGCCTGATCTGTTGCTGCGGTAGCAGAGCCGCTCAACTTCGAACTCCGCCTCCTCCATGGGGAAGCCGCAGTGGATGTAGTCGTCCCCGAAGAGGACCACCTGGGCCATCCAGCGGACCTGGTTCAGTGCGGCCGCGACGTCGGTGGCGTAGGCCGTGTGTTCCTGGAACAGGTCGCAGTCGTTGCAGGTGTAGGACACTGTGACCAGGTCCCCGCCGGCAGCGCCGATGGCAGTGATGGCGTGGATGGTCAGCTGGTGCTCGGTTCCGCAGGCCTCGCACTGGGGTTGCCGGGGCTGTGGAAGGTGGCGCCGGGAATAGGAGTGGGACATGGCGCCTGCTCTTTTCCGCGTTGTGCATCCAAGCCGCCGGGTGGCTGCAGCGGCACCTGGTCCGCAGCCCTGCACACGGCGCGGACGCCGGTCCCCGGCACCGTTGACCGGGGGCGCACTTTCGAATCTACGTCACGGCGGATTCCCTGTACAGGGCAGCGCCGCCCCCGGGTGGGCCTGCCTAGACGGAAATGGGGGAGAGGGCCAGCGCAAGCACGAAGCCCAGGGCGCACGTCGCCAGCGGGGTCAGCCCCCAGAGCCACAGGATCCGGATGACCAGTTTCCGGTTGGTGACCGAAAAGTGCTGGTTTTCCCCGGCGCCGAGGGCTCCTGCGGTGACGGTGTGGGTGGTGGAAAGCGGCCAGTGCAGCCCGATGGCCCCCACGAAGAGCATCAGCGCGCTGAAGGTCTGGGCCACGGAACCACGCAGGGGATCGATCCTGGTGATCTTGTATCCGATGGTGTGGGAGATCCGCCATCCCCCGAAGAGCGTCCCGGCGGTCATCATCACCGCGGACAGCGCCGCAACCCAGGTGGGGATCCCGCCGTCGGAATAGCCTGCTGCCAGCAGGGCCAGCAGCAGTACCGCGCTGACGCGCTGCCCGTCCTGCAGGCCGTGGCCAAAGGCCACGGCGCCGGCGGCAACGGCCTGGCCCCGGCGGAAGCGCTGGTTCACCACGTTGGGCTGGGTGTAGCGGGCCACCCATGTGGCCGGATACACCAGGAGGAAGGAGCCGCTGTAGGCCACGAGCGGGGACAGCACCAGCGGCAGGACCACCTGGAACAGGAGCGACTGGTCCACGCCTGCCACTCCCGGGCCTCCGATCGCCAGGCTGGCGAGGCCTGCGCCGGCGAGGCCACCCACCAGGGCGTGGGTGGAGGAGGCGGGGATGCCGCGCCACCACATCAGCACGCCCCAGGCGCAGGCGCTGGCCAGGCCCGCCACCAGGATGGCCAGGCCGTCGGTGCCGCCCGGGAGGTTGATCCAGGTCCGGCTGACGGCGACGGCGAGCAGGGCGCTCAGGAGGGCGCCGACAAAGTTGAAGAACGCGGCCAGGAGGATGCCGACGCTGGGGGTGAGGGCCCGGTTGCGCACGGCCAGGGCCACCGAGGTGGATGCGTCGCGGAAACCGTTCAGGAAGGCAAACGCCGCGGCCAGCAGGACCACCGCGCCGAAGATGACTGCGGTCACGTCAGGATTCCTTGACGATGATGCTGCCTACCTGGGTGGCCACCCGCCGCATGTCCTTGGTGACCTCCACCAGCTGGTTGGCGATGTCCCGGTTGCGGGAGTACTGGGCCCACTTCATGTCCGCGATCATGTCCGCCACCCAGACGCGGTGGGTCCGTTCTGCCCGTTTGGCGAGGCGCAGGATCTCGATCCAGTAGTCCTCGAGGTCATCCAGGTCATTGAGCCTGCGCATGGCGTCAACGGTCAGTTCGGCCTGCCTGCTGATGATCTCCAGCTGGTCTGCGGCGCGCTTCGGGAGGCGGTCCAGCCGGTAGAGGGCCACCAGCTCTGCCGCGGCGTCCATCTTTTCCATGGCTTCGTTGAGGTACCGGGAGAGGGCGTACATGTCCTCGCGGGGCAGGGGATTCACAAAGCTGGTGCGCATGTGCGTCAGCAGCGCGAAATGCAGTTCGGCGGACTTGGCCTCGATGTTGTGCATGTCCTCAACGAGCTTGCCGTGCTCGTCCGCGGGTACGCCAAGGATCTCGGCCAGGGTGGCGGTGGCCAGCACGATCTGTTGTGCCATCTGTGAGAGCAGGTTCAGCCCTGCGGGCTCCTGTGGAAAAAGGCGCAGCTTCACGTGTTTACCGGTCTCCAGGACGTATCAAGGCGGGGGTTGCTGCCGCGTGACTTGACGGCGGCGCGCAACTGACGCTTACTCTACCGGCCCGTAACTGCACCCTCTGAATCGGCCACCTGGAAGAGGGCAGAAAAATGGTGCCGAACCGGATACGCCTCTCGGCGGTAGGCCGCTCTAGGCGGCTAATTGTTGAAGCCCGGGGGTTTCGCGGCTCGGCACCGGTTTCAGTCTTCTACTTCACCCGGCCCAAGTCAATCTTGACAGCGGGGGCTTGGTTCGTCCCGGAAATCCGGTCCGCCGGGGGAAAAGACGCCTCAGTCCAGTTCGCCCAGGCGCCACGCGTTGGCCGCGTGTTCAAGGTCCTCGGCGGTCTTGACCAGCTGGTGGGAGTTGCGGGTCAGTTTGCTGGCGTGGGCCTCGTTGGCATGCTCGGCGCCGTCGGCGAGGGTGGCCTGGCCGAGCGCCACCACGCGGCAGAAGGCGGCGGAACGTTCCAGCGCGACGTCGAAATCGCCGTCGAACGCGCCGGAAAGGATGGCGTCCGCCATGGTGCGCATTTCGTCGGCGCCGGGCGGCTCAGCCGCGCCGGCCACCACGTTGGATACCTGGGCGGTGTCCCTGCCCGCGCGGAAGTAGACGCTGATGCGTTCGGGGTCCTGGACGGTGGCGGCACGCAGTGCGTAGAGCCGCCAGAGGGCGCCGGGAAGGGAGCGGGCAGGGCTCTCCGCCCACATCTCGGCGATGGCGTCCAGGCCCTGTTCGTCCGCGAGCTTCACCAGGCGTTCGGTGATCACCGGATCGTCGCTGTCGCGGCCATGGCGGACCAGGGCCTGCGCGGCAAGGTGGGCAGCCTCTGATACCCGGGCGGGATCGGCACCGCCTGCGAAGGGCTCGAAATCCATCGGAGCGAATGGCTTGGGCTTATGGTGCCGGTTGCTGCCGCCGTATGGAGTTGTTCCTGCTTGCTCGCTCATGCCCCCCACGCTACTCCTGTGCCACAGCGGAAATCGAGCGTCCGCGGGGCTTGTCCGGTGACGGCGGCAGGGGCCCGGACCGCGGGGTGAAAACGTACGACGGCGGCGCCCGGGGCGTGTGCGAAGTGTCCGGAACCATGGGTTAGAGTATTAACGTCCAGAAATGGATTGGGCCGTACGGGCAAAACACAGCGTGTTTGACCGGCCGGCAGGGGCCTTTAGCTCAGTTGGTAGAGCATCGGACTTTTAATCCGTGGGTCGTGGGTTCGAGCCCCACAGGGCCCACCCATCAAGACCGCGAGGGTCCGCCGCGAACGTGCAGGCGGGCCCCATGCTTTTAAGCAGCCACGGTCAGGCAGCCACAACAGCCCCGTTCCGCGGCAGTCCGCCCGCGAAAGAGACGGGAACCGCGGAAGCCTGTCCAGGGTCTGCCGAGTCCATGGCCTGCACGTGCACGTGCGGTTCCGTGCTGTTGCCCGAGTTGCCGCACAGTCCCACCGGCTCCCCGCAACCCACCATCTGGCCCGGCTGGACGCAGACGCTCCCGCGTTTGAGATGGCACAGCGCGATGAACACCCCGCCGGACTCGATGATCACGTGGTTGCCGGCCAAGCCCAGCCACCCCTCCCGCACGCGCCGGGCCTGGGTTGCGGCATAACCGATCGAAGGAAAACCGCGGAAAGCTGCGTGGTCAGGTTCCCCGTCATGGGCGGCGCACACCACGCCGGACGCCGGCGCCGTCACAGTCCTGCCGAACCCTGCGAAGCGTTCCGGCGGCTCGGGCCGGAACAGTGAGGCCAGGGTGAGCGGCGCCGACTGCCCGTTGGCATCCACCGGCGTGAAATCGATGGCGAAGCTCGTGGCAAAGAGCCGCGTCCCGTGGCTGGGAACCCGGTCCGCCGGTGAGTTCTGCACCAGCCAGGTGCCCATGAAGGGATAGGCCAGGTCAACCGGGCCTGCCGGATTCACGGTTCAGCCGGCGGGATCGTACTGGAAGGCGCGCAGCTCCTGCGGGCAGCGGCAGGCCACCGCGATCTTCGCAGCCCACTGCACCGCGGCGTAGTATGCGGGCAGTTCCAGCACCGTGTAGCCGCCCTCGATCTGCGCGGTCTGGGGGTAGGTGCCCGCACGTACCGTTCCGTCACCGCTGACGGTGACGGGCGGGACACGCTCGTCAATGCCGCCCCCGAAAACCCAGACTCCGGCGTCTTTGGCCTCCTGGACCACGGCATGGGCGGCGTCTGCTACCTCCTGCAGGCCGCCGTCGGGGATGTCCATGGCGCCGCTGGGAAACGAGATCAGGTACTTGGTCATTCCGCCGGCTCCTTCTTCGCAAACGGTGGATCACCCTCATCCTTCCCATTGGTCAGCTGCCGCGCAAGGATTCAGCCGCACTCTTCACGGGCGCCCAAGCCGGCGGCACCAGCGGGCGCAACACGGGGAGCTGCGGAGGCGGCAGCAGGCACAATAGGCACATGGTAAAAACCAGCAAGGGCCGGATGCCGCGCCTGGAAGACGTGGCCAAGGTGGCCGGCGTCTCCCACCAGACCGTCTCCCGCGTGGTGAACAACCACCCCAACGTGAGCAAGGCGACCCGGGAAAAGGTGGAGGCAGCCATTGCCGAGCTGGGGTACCGCCGCAACACCGCGGCCCGGAGCCTGGTCACGCGGCGCTCGCAGACCATCGGCGTGCTGGCCAGTGAACTCTCCCAGTACGGGCCCGCCAACACCCTGCTGGGGGTGGAACATGCGGCCCGCAACGCCGGCTACTTTGTCAGCATCGCGGCGTTGCGGGAAGTGAGCAGGTACGCCATCGCCGACGCGGTGGGCCACTTCATGGACCAGGCCGTGGACGGGATTGCGGTACTGGTCCCGCACGCGGACACCCTGGCCGTGCTGGAGCAGCTGAACCTTCCGGTGCCCGTGGTGGCCGTGGGCTCCGCCGGCAGCGCCTCCGTCAGCGGGGCCATGGTGGACCAGCGCGCGGGCGCCAGGCTCGCCGTCGAACATCTGGTCAAGGAGGGCCACCTGCGGATCGGGCATATCGCCGGCCCTCCCGACTGGACGGACGGTGCCGAGCGCGCGGAGGGCTGGCGCGCGGTGCTTCGGGAGGCAGGGCTGGACGAATCACTCCTGGTGGAAGGGGACTGGAGTGCGGGGAGCGGCTATGCAATCGGCCGCCGGCTGGCGTCCGGACTCACGGCCACGGCCATCTTTGTGGGGAACGACCAGATGGCCCTGGGCCTCCTGCGCGCGTTCACCGAGGCGGGCGTCAGGGTGCCCGACGACGTCTCCGTGGTCGGCTTCGACGACCAGCCCGAAGCGGGCTACTTCACGCCGCCGCTGACAACCGTACGCCAGGACTTCGAGGAACTGGGGCGCCGCTGCATGGACATCATGCTCGCTGAAATTGAGTCAGGTGCCGCGGTGAGCTCCACGGTGGTGCCGCCGCAGCTTGTCCTCCGCGGCAGCACCGCCGCCCCGGCGTCCGGTTAGAGGCTCACGGGGTGCCTGGAGGGGCGGCCTAAACCCCGACGGAAGAAAAGTTAAAAAATCTCCATGAATCTGCATCCAAATCCGGGCCAGCGCCGGTAGTAGGGGTGTCAGCAAAAACGCCCGGCAGCCGGGCCGTTCAAGGAGATGGACATGCGCAACACAATCTTTACCGCAGGTGCCGGGGCGGCAGTCATTGCAGCCGCAATCGCCCTGGCCGGCCCCGCCAACGCAGCAGAGGGAGACGCCCAGCTCTCAGTGCTGCACGGCGTTCCCGGACTCACCGTGGACGTCTGGGTCAACGGCGACCGGACGCTGGACGATTTCACCCCGGGAACCCTCGCCGGTCCGCTGGCCCTTCCCGCGGGCACCTACGAAATTGCCATCACGGCAGCCGACGCAGCAGACGCGTCCGCCCCCGCCATCGGTCCCGTCAGCGTCAACCTGGCCGCCAACGGAAACTACACAGCAGCCGCCCACCTCGGCGCAGACGGCAAGCCAACGGCAAGCCTGTTCACCAATGACGTGTCCCGGATCGAGGCCGGCAAAGGCAAACTGACCGTCCGGCATGCCGCCGCCGCACCCGCCGTCGATGTCCTGGCCGGCGGCACCGCCGTCGTCACCAACCTGGCCAACCCGAACGAACAAACCCTGACCCTCGATCCCGGCACGGTCCCGGCCGCAGTCGCTGCCGCCGGCACCACCACCCCCGTGATCGGCCCGGCGGACGTCACGGTGGCCGAAGGGACGCACACCATTGTCTACGCCTGGGGCAGCCTGGCGGACCAGAACCTGAAGCTGGCCGTTCAGACCATCGAGGGCCTGCACACCGCTCCGGCCTCGGTGCCCGGCGCCCTTGACGGTTCCGCAAAGACCGGCGGGGCGGGTCCCGCAGTTGCCACCGCCGGGTTCGGCCTGGCAGCGCTGGCCCTGCTGGCCGGGGCGGTGGGCGTAGGCCGCGCCGTCCGCGCCCGGCGGACCGAGCTGTAGCCGCCCGGCTGCAGGACCATCAGTGCAGGGGCCCGTCCGCACACCCGCGGTCGGGCCCCTGCGCGGGCCCCCTTTGTTCCCCAACCGATGTCTTCTTTGGAAGGAGGCCAGTCATGAACGCACTTACGACGCCGGAAGGCCGGTCCCGCAGTCGGCCTGCCTCAAGGGGTGCGGCAGCAGCGCTGGTGGCTGGAGTGCTGGTTCTCTCCGGCTGCGGTTCCGCCGGCCCGTCCAATTCCGGGCAGGCACCGCCGGCTTCCCTGCTGCCGCAGGCGACCGCCCCTTCCAGCGCCGCCGCCTCCACCCCAAACCCTTCCAGTCCTGGCAGCACGCGGCCGGGGGACATCCCGCTCCGGCCAGCCACCCTGCCGGTGAACGCTCCAGCCCCGGTACCCACGTCGCTCACCGTGGCCGGCACGGCCATTGATATGCCGGTGGTGCCCGGGGGAGTGTCCACCGCAGCAGCGATGGAGATCCCGGACGTGTTCGACCGTGCCGCCTGGTACAGGTTCGGCCCCGCCCCCGGGGCGGCCGAAGGCGCCGCCGTCATCGCCGGACATATCGACACCACCTCGGACCGCGCGCCCTTCTCCGCCCTGAAGTCGCTCCCGGCGGGAACCATTATCCGCGTGGGAAGGGACGGCGCCCCCTCCCTCAGCTACCGGGTGGTGGGCGTGGAGCTGATGGCCAAGGACAGGTTCGACGGCGCGTCCCTTTTCAGGCGGTCAGGGCCCCATGAACTCAAGCTGGTCACCTGCGGCGGCAAATGGCTGGACGAGCGGATGGACTACAGCGACAATGTGATTGTCACCGCAGTCCCTGCCTGAACCGGTCCCCGCATGAACCAGTTCCTGCACAGCCGGTGGCCAGCCATGTATCTCGTCGCCGAAGCCGGGAGGGAGCCGCCCGTGACCCTCCCCGGCCGCGCGTCCCCTGGATGGGATGACGGGCTCACCGACTCTTTCCTGTCCGGCGATGAGCACGCACTGGCGGCGGCCTACCGCGAGTTCGCGCCGCTGGTGCATACGCTGGCCCTCCGCTCCCTCGCGGACCGCGCGGCGGCGGACGACGTGACCCAGGAGGTCTTCATTCGGGTGTGGCGCTCCCGGAGCACCTTCAACCCGCAGGTTGCCCGGCTCCCGGCGTGGATTGTTGGCATTACGCGCAATGCCATCGCGGATGCGCAGCAGTCGTCGGCCCGCGAAGCGCGCAAAGCCTACGCTGCCGCCGGCGCCGGCCTGGCCGGGGACGCGGGGGCAGGAACGGAGGCCGCGGAAACGCTGGCGGACCGGCTGCTCCTGGACGGTGAACTGGAAAGGCTGGGTGAGCCCCAGGGGTCCATCATGAAGCTTGCCTTCTACGAGGACCTGACGCACGAACAGATTTCGCGGAAACTGGACCTTCCCCTTGGTACCGTCAAGAGCCACATCCGCCGCAGCCTGACGCACCTGAGAAGCAGATTGGAGGTAGACCATGCCGCATCTTGATCCGGAACAGTTGAGCCTCCTGGCGCTGTACGACGAATGGGACGACCCGGGCGGCCGGGAGCACCTCCTGGCCTGCCCGCAGTGCGCCGCCGACTACGCCGCCCTGCGGCGGGCGGTGGACGCGGTGAAGACGACGCCGGACACCAGCCTGCTCTCCGTGCCCGGGCCCCAGGTCTGGGCCGGAATCCACCGCGAACTTGGCTTGGGCGATTACACCCGGGAGGACCCGCTTGCGGCCGGGGTGCCGGCGGAACCCGGGCCTGTGGAAGACGTTTCAGGGGAACGCGGGGCTGAGCGTCGCGGGACTGACGGAGGTGCCGCACCACCCGCCGGCACGCCCGCACCCGGGGACATTCCGACGTCGAACGTTGTCCCTCTCGGTGACAAAACAAGCGGCAGCCGGACAAGGCGAACCCCGACAGGGGGTGCCGGAACGGACCGTGCCCGGACGAGGGGCGCGTGGCAGCGCCCCGGAACGTGGCTGGCAACGGCGGCAGCTGCTGTCCTGGTGGTTTTCGGCGCCGTCTGGGCCTTCAACCGCCCGCCCCAGCCCCAGGAGCTGGCGGCAACCCAGCTGACCCCGCTGCCGCAGCACTCCGCGGCGGGATCGGCCAAAGTGGTGGAGGCCAAGGATGGTTCCCGCAGCCTGGAGGTCAGCCTGGACAAGGATGAAGCCAAGGGTTACCAGGAGGTGTGGCTGATCGCGCCGGACCTTTCCAAGCTGGTCAGCCTGGGCGTCATGAACTCCACATCAGGAACGTTCCCGGTGCCTGCCGGACTTGACCTGTCCCAGTACCCGGTGGTGGATGTATCGGACGAGCCCATGGACGGCAACCCGGCCCACTCCACCATAAGCATTGCCCGGGGCACCCTCACATCCTGATTCGGGCCCGCGGGCGCACCCGCCAACCAGGCTGGACCGGCAGCGGGTCAGCGGCCGAAGTGTGAGTGCGGAGCACCTTCCGGAAGCCGCTCCAGGATGTCCTCGGCCACCTTGCGCACCTTGATGTTGCGGTGGCTTGACGCCTTGGCGAGGATGGCGAACGCCTCCTGGTAGGAGCACCTGTTCTGGGCCATGATCACGCCGCAGGCCACATTGATGGACGTGCGGCTGTCCAGGGCCGAGCGGAGGTCCGTGGCCAGCGACCGCGCAGTGTGCAGGTTGATAGCCATCTGCAGGCTTTTGGTTGCCAGCATCGCGAAGGTACGTGCCTCCGCGATGACCTGGAGCGGGAAGGCCTTCGAGTCCTGGGCGAAGAAGGCGAGGGCGGCCCTTGACTGGCCGAGTTCGCTGTTGCCGGGGATCCCGTCGTCGGCGGGAAGTTCTGCGTCCAGGCGGAGCCTGACCGCGAGGGCGCTGCCGAAGCCGGCCGCCTGCAGTTGGCTGGAATAGTGGCGCCAGCGGAAGTCCCCGTTCCTTTGGAGGACGGCCACGGGGTGGCCGCCTGCCATGACGTCGGTCACCGGTCCTTCGGCCGTTTCCCGTTCCCACTCCAGCAGGGTGACTACCTCGTCGGTGGTGCCGGTGACGGCGGGACCGCGTTTGGGCTGGTGAAGCACCAGGCCGCAGCCGACGTCGATGCCGGCGGTCCTGACCACGTGCGCGGCCGATGCCGCCACCAGCAGGTCCAGGGAGTCTGCCAGGGTCCGGGCGCCATTGACCAGGTCCAGCAGGAGAGCCGTGTTCTGTGGGTTTGCGTGCTCATGGCTGCCCTCCCCGGGCAGCGGTGCGTGGCCCCTCCGGGAGAGCGGAGGGGTAAGAGGGCCGGCGACGGCTGGGGGAGAGTCCTTGGTCTCGAAGGACTCCTCGTCGCCGGCCCCGCCTATCACCCCGGTCCGATGGACCGGGAAGCCTGCGCGGCCTATGTGTGGTGAACGATGCATTGCCGGTCTCACACCCCCCTAGTGAGCCAAGTACCGAGAGCCTGAAGGTCTTGTCTCTGTGAAAAAACCTAATGGGCCTCCGGTCCCCGGTGAATGCGTAGCTGGTACCTGTTTTTTCGATTAGGTAGTACTTGGAGGTTCCGGGTCCTGCGCTGGTTGGAGCGTCGCCGCAGGTGGGCGCGCCGCGGGGTCCTCCGGTCCCGGCTGGAACCTCCCGGCGGCGCCGCAGGCCAAACCCTTGACTCCCGGAGCGGGGCAACAAACAATATCTTCTATAACGTTGTAAAAACTACCCGAGGATGTCCCTGTGACCCAGCCACAACCAGCCGCAGCCAAAATCACCATCGATCCGTCGTTCACCGTGGGCCCCGTCCGCCGTCGAACGTTTGGCGCGTTCGTTGAGCACCTGGGCCGGTGCGTCTACACCGGGATCTTCGAACCCGGACACCCGGACGCCGATGAGGACGGCTTCCGCAAGGACGTCCTGGAACTGACCCGTGAACTTGGCGTTTCCACCGTGCGGTACCCGGGCGGCAACTTCGTCTCCGGCTACCGCTGGGAGGACGGCGTGGGCCCGGTGGACCAGCGTCCCGCCCGCCTGGACCTGGCCTGGCACTCAACCGACCCCAATACCGTGGGCGTGGACGAGTTCGCTAAGTGGTCGGTCAAGGCCGGCGTGGAACCCATGATGGCCGTCAACCTGGGCACCCGCGGCGTGCAGGAGGCACTGGACCTCGTGGAGTACTGCAACATCGACGGCGGGACGGCCCTGTCCGAGCAACGCCGCAGCAACGGGGCAGGCAACGGCTACGGCATCAAGATGTGGTGCCTGGGCAACGAAATGGACGGCCCCTGGCAGATCGGCCACAAGAACGCCCTGGAGTACGGCCGGCTCGCGGCGGACACAGCCCGCGGGATGCGCATGATCGACCCGGACCTGGAACTCGTGGCCTGCGGCAGCTCCGGGCCCAGCATGCCCACCTTTGGGGAGTGGGAGCGGGTGGTCCTGACGGAAACCTACGACCTGGTGGACCTGATCTCGGCGCACCAGTACTTCGAGGACTTCGGCGACCTGCAGGAACACCTGGCTGCCGGGCACAAGATGGAAGCCTTTATCCGCGACATCGTGAGCCACATCGATCACGTGAAGTCAGTCAAGAAGTCCAGCAGGCAGGTGAACATCTCCTTCGACGAATGGAACGTCTGGCACATGAGCCGCGACGAGTCCAAGGTGCCCACAGGCAAGGACTGGCCGGTGGCCCCCGTCCTGCTGGAGGACACCTACACAGTGGCGGACGCCGTAGTGGTGGGGGACCTCCTGGTCACGCTGCTCCGGAACACCAACCGCGTCCACTCGGCAAGCCTGGCGCAGCTGGTGAACGTCATCGCACCCATCATGACCGAACCCGGAGGCCGGTCCTGGAAGCAGACCACCTTCCACCCCTTCGCCCTGACCTCCCGGCACGCCTCCGGCACGGTGCTGCAGCTCGCCGTCGAATCCCCCTTGGTCAACGGCGGCACCACGACCGGCTTCGCGGCACTGTCCGCCGTCGCCACCTACGACCCGGACAAGGGTGAGGCCACAGTGTTCGCAGTGAACCGATCGGCCGCCGGTGCCCTCGCACTGGATGCTGCCGTGGCAGGCCTGGGCGATGTCCGGGTGGTGGAGGCCGTCACCTACGCCAACAAGGACCCCTACTGGCAGGCCAGCGCCGACGATTCCACCTCCGTCCTGCCCTCGGAAAACGGCACGGTGAAGGTGGAAGGCGGCCGGCTCACCGCTGAGCTTCCGGCCGTGTCCTGGTCCATGATCCGGCTGGCCGTGGAGTCCTGACCCGGCGAAATTTCCCTGGGGGCGTGCTTATGACGACGGCGGTCCGCAGGTGGGAGGATGGACGGCATGGAACTGCACATCACGGGTGATCCCGTCGCGGACAAGTTGTTGAGTGAGGACGATTTTGCCCTCCTGACCGGCATGCTGCTGGACCAGCAGGTAACGATGGAATCCGCGTTCGCCGGGCCGGAAAAGATCCGGACCCGGATCGGGTCGCTCAAGCCCGGGGCCATTGCGGCGCATGATCCTGCGGCGTTCGTGGAGATGTTCAAGGAACGGCCCGCCGTCCACCGTTTTCCGGGCTCCATGGCTGCGCGCGTGCAGGCGCTCGCCGAGGCGGTCCAGAACGAGTGGGACGGTGACGCCGCCGCCATCTGGACCAAAGGCTCGCCGGACGGTGCCGAGGTGCTGCGGCGGCTCAAAGCGCTGCCCGGTTTCGGGGAGCAAAAGGCGAAGATCTTCCTTGCCTTGCTGGGCAAGCAGCGGGGCCTGGAGGCTCCGGGCTGGCGCGAAGCGGCAGGACACTACGGTGAGGATGGCGCCTACCTGTCGGTGGCCGACATCGTGGACCCGGAATCCCTGGTCAAGGTGCGGGCCAGCAAGCAGGCTGCCAAGGCGGCGGCAAAGGCAGGAAAAGAACGTTAATGGCAGTCACCATGAACGACGTCGCGAGGGCGGCAGGCGTCTCCCTCAAAACCGTTTCGAACGTCCTGAACGACTATGAATTCATCCGTCCCGCCACCAAGCAACGGGTGCAGGATGCCATCGCGGAGCTGGGCTACGAGGCCAACCTCACCGCCCGCAGCCTGCGGTCCGGCAAGACGTCCATGCTGGGCCTGGTCCTGTCCGACCTTTCCGCCCCCTACTATGCCGAGCTGGCGTCCAGGCTGATGAAGGCTGCCGCCCGGCACGGGTACCGGGTGATGGTGGAGCAGTCCGACGCCGAAGCCTCCGCTGAACTTGGCGCCCTCCAGGGGACCTTCCGGCAGCTCACCGACGGCCTCCTGTTCACGCCGCTGGTGGTGGACGCGGATGCTATTGCCGCGCGGGCGGGCAAAAAACCGCTGGTGATGCTCGGCGAGCACATCGTGGATCCCCGGTTCGATCTGGTGACCATGAAGAATGAGGAAGCTGCGGCTGCGCTGACCAGGCACCTGCTGGCCGGCGGCCGCCGTCGTATCGCCGTGGTGGGAGCGAACGCGGGGGAGTCCGCCGGGACTGCGGGCCTGCGCCTGAACGGGTACCGGAGTGCGCTGGCGGAAGCAGGCATCCCCTTCGACGCCGCGCTCGTGGCACCGGCTGAATGGCGGCGCGATACGGGTGCTGGCGCCGTCGCCGGCCTGCTGGATAAGGGCGTGGAGTTCGACGCCGTCTTCGGGCTGAATGACGTACTGGCGCTGGGGGCCATGCACGAGCTGCTGATCCGCGGCGTCAAGGTGCCGCAGGACGTGGCGGTGGCCGGTTTTGACGACATCGACGAGGCGCGGTTCGCGTCCCCCTCCCTGACCACCGTCTCGCCGGGCATGGATGAGATCGCGGAGCGGTCCATCCATCTGCTGCTGGAGCGGATCGCCGGCAGGGAGCCCTCGGAACAGGGCGTGCACGTGGAAGCCGGGTTCGAACTGAAGGTCAGGGAATCCGCACCCTAGGGTTTCGCCGCGCTCCACGCGGGTAACTTTTCCTCACCACCCGGCCCACCGGTTCAACGAGGAAAGGTGCCCACATGATTGCCCTCTTGGTCATCGACATGCAGAACGCATTCTTCGAAACGCCCGAACTGGCGGCCCAGCAGGACCGGGTGGTCAGTGAGTGCAACCGGCTGCTGGAAGGGTTCAAGGCCGCCGGGCACGCCGCGCTCCTGGTCGGCACCGAACACGAGCGGGACAAGTCCACCTGGACCCTCAGCATGCTGGACGACGACCAGGGCTTCATCTTCCGCGGGAGCGGACAGGCCCAATCGGTGCCCGGCCTCACCAAGGAGGACCTGCCCCAGTTGAACAAGACCAGGGACAGTGCCTTCGTGGGAACCAACCTGCTGGCCCGGCTGCGGAACTGGGACGCCGGCGAGGTGGTGCTCGCCGGAGTCTCCACGCACAACTGCATCGCCCAGACCGCAGCCGACGCATTCGCGCACAACATCCGGGTCACCTACGCCAAGGACGCGATGGCCTCCGAAGCCGACCAGGACGCTGCCGACATGCTCCGCATCCTCTCCGCCACTTACCGGCAGCCCATCCAGTCCAGCGACGAGATCCTTGCCCGGCTCAGCGGGGCAAACTAGCCTTCCCACCGTTGGGGCATATCCCCAGCTTTTGTTGATACTCCTGAAACCTGGCGGAAACGTGACCCGCTTACGCTGGCAGCACGCCGCAGGCCGTCGAAGGGAACCCCATGCATCTTATGCCGCGTGAGCAGGAGAAACTCCTGATCGTGGTGGCCGCCGACCTGGCCCGCCGAAGGCAGTCCCGCGGCCTCAAGCTCAACTACCCCGAGGCCGTAGCCATCATCAGCTATGAACTGATCGAAGGCGCCCGCGACGGCAGGAGCGTGGCCGACCTCATGAGCTACGGCACCACCCTGCTCACCCGGGCGGACGTGATGGAAGGCGTGCCGGAGATGATCCACGACGTCCAGATCGAGGCCACCTTCCCGGACGGCACCAAGCTTGTCACCGTCCATAACCCCATCCGTTAAGGAGCGCGGCAATGATTCCAGGCGAGTACGTCCTCCGGCCGGAGCCCGTGACCGCGAATGCGGGCCGTAAGGCCATCGAGGTGGCCGTGACCAACACGGGCGACCGGCCCGTCCAGGTGGGGTCGCATTTCCATTTTGCCGAGGCCAACGCGGCCCTGGCCTTCGACCGCGAAGCAGCTTACGGCCGGCGCCTGGACATCCCAGCGGGAACGGCAGCCAGGTTCGAGCCGGGGGATTCGCGGAGCGTGAGGCTTATTGAACTGGCCGGGACCCGGGAGGTCTACGGGCTCAGCAACGCGGTCAATGGAAGGCTCGACGGCGGCACGCGCCAAAGCGGGCCTGTTACGGAAGGGGACGGCGAATGAGCTTCGACATTCCGCGCCGCCAGTACGCGGACCTCTACGGCCCCACCACCGGGGACAGGATCCGCCTGGCGGACACCGGACTCTTCCTCGAAATCGAAGAGGACCTCACCGTGTACGGCGAGGAAGTGGTGTTCGGCGGCGGCAAGGTGATCCGCGACGGCATGGGGCAGAACGGCCAGGCAACCCGTGATGAGGACATTCCGGACACCGTCATCACCAACGCCGTGATCCTGGACCACACGGGCATCTACAAGGCGGACGTGGCGCTGAAGGACGGCCACATCTTCCGGATCGGCAAGGCCGGCAACCCGCAGATCACCGACGGCGTGGACATCGTGATCGGCTCAAGCACCGAAATCATCGCGGGCGAGCGGAAAATCCTCACCGCCGGCGGCATCGACACCCACATCCACTTCATCTCCCCGGACCAGATCCCCACCGCCCTGGCCAGCGGCGTGACCACGATGATCGGCGGCGGTACCGGCCCCGCCGAAGGCACCAAAGCCACCACCGTGACGCCCGGAAAGTGGCACATCCAGCGGATGCTGCAGGCCGCCGAGGCGTTCCCCATGAACATCGGCCTGTTCGGCAAAGGCCACGCATCCGCCGTCGAACCCCTCGCCGAGCAGATCCGTGCCGGTGCCATCGGCCTCAAGGTCCATGAAGACTGGGGAGCCACCACCTCCTCCATCGACACATCGCTCCAGGTCGCGGACGAGTACGACGTCCAGGTGGCCATCCACACCGACACCCTGAACGAGTGCGGGTTCGTGGAGGACACCATCCGCGCCATCGCCGGCCGGGTCATCCACACCTTCCACACCGAAGGCGCCGGCGGCGGCCACGCTCCGGACATCATCAAGATTGCAGGCATGCCCAACGTCCTGCCGGCCTCCACCAACCCCACACTGCCGTACACGCGCAACACCATCGAAGAGCACCTGGACATGCTGATGGTCTGCCACCACCTCAACCCGGACATCCCCGAGGACGTGGCCTTCGCTGACTCCCGCATCCGCGCCGAAACCATCGCCGCGGAAGACGTCCTGCAGGACCTGGGCATCTTCTCCATCACCTCCTCCGACTCCCAGGCCATGGGCCGGGTAGGCGAGGTGATCACCCGCACCTGGCAGGTGGCGGACAAAATGAAGAAGCAGCGCGGGGTGTTGGAAGATGCCGACGGCGGGGCGCACGGCAGTGCGGACAGCGACAACTTCCGGCTCAAGCGCTACGTCGCCAAGTACACCGTCAACCCCGCCATCGCGCAGGGCATCGCCGATTCCGTAGGGTCAGTGGAAGTGGGCAAGTTCGCGGACCTGGTGCTGTGGGACCCGGCGTTCTTCGGCGTCAAACCGGAACTGGTGCTCAAAGGCGGCCAGATCGCCTACGCACTCATGGGCGACTCCAACGGGTCCATCCCCACCCCGCAGCCGCGCACCATGCGTCCCATGTTCGCCACCTTCGGCAAGGCTGTGCAGCAGTCCTCCATCACCTTCCTGTCCAAGGCGGCGATCGACGCCGGCGTGCCCCAGGAACTGGGCCTGGAAAAGGTCATCCGGCCCGTCTCCGGAATCCGGAACCTCACCAAAGCCGACCTCAAATACAACGACGCCACGCCCGACATCCAGGTGGACCCGGAAACCTACCAGGTGACGGTAGACGGCGAGGACGTCACCTGCGAACCGTCCGACGTGCTGCCCATGGCCCAGCGGTACTTCCTCTTCTAGAACCGCGAATTCCAAACCCCCGAAAGCAACCACATGATCATCGACAAAGTCCTGGGCAACCTGCACGACCTGCCGGACTCCGACCTCGCAGCCTACGCCGGCCTGCACCGCGAAAAAGTCGTCCTGCCCAGCGCCCAGCTGGTCAAACGCATCCAGCGCGCCACCACCGACCACGGCAAGGAAATCGGCATCCGCCTCCCCGCCGGCTCCGGCGACCTCCGCGACGGCGACATCCTCCACGTCGAAGAAGCCAACATGATCGTGGTGTCCGTGCTGCCCACCGACGTCCTGGTCATCGCGCCCCGCACCATCCACGAAATGGGCGTCACTGCGCACTCCCTCGGCAACCGCCACCTCCAGGCACAGTTCTTCGACGCGGACAGCGAGTATGGGGCGGCCGTCATGGTGTGCGCCTACGACCACACCGTCGAGGACTACCTCACCCATGCCGGTGTGCCCTACTCCCGCCAGGAACGCGTCATTCCTGTGCCTTTCCGCCATGCTGAACACTCGCACTAGTAACCCTGTCGCAGCGCTGCGCGCTCCACGGGTGGTGTCACTTGGGTGCGCCGGCCCGGATTGGGGGCCGTGCCCGCTTCGCGGTGGCCGCCACGCCGCGGCCCCCAATCCGGGCCGTCGCGATGCTCCGTCCCGTTGGGCGGCAGGGCGGTGAGCGGGTATCAGCTGGCGTTGCAGCAGTTGGTTGATTCTGCTTTGCCTACTGGGGCTTTTGCTCACTCTTTTGGGTTTGAGACGTACATCGATCGGGAGCTCGTTTTTGATGAAGGGTCTTTCGGGTTCTGGCTCGGTGCCTTCGTCGGCCAGCAGCTGACCTATTCCGATGGGCTTGCTGTTCGGCTGCTCTATGAGGGGGCTGATCTTGGGGAGCTGGACTCGCTTTTGTCCGCTTCCCTTTTGCCGCGGCAGGTCCGGGAGGCCAGTGTGAAGATGGGCGGCCGGCTGCTCGAGATTGGGGCTGAGGTGTTTCCCTCGCCCGCGCTGGAACTGTACCGGGACCTGGTGGCCACGGGCCGCGCCGCCGGGCACCAGCCGCTGGCGTTCGCCGTCGTCGCACGCTCCCTGGGCGTACCGCTGCAGGAGGCGCTCGCCGCCTACCTCTTCGCCACCGTCACGTCCCTCACCCAGAACGCCGTCCGCGCCATCCCGCTCGGCCAGAACGCCGGGCAGCGCGTGCTGCGGAAAGCGCACGACGACGTCGCTGCCGCCATCGACGCGGTCGCGCACCTCACGGCGGACGACCTCGGCGCCGTCAGCCCCGGACTGGAAATTTCGCAAATGCGGCACGAACGCCAGCGTGCCCGGATGTTCATGAGCTGACAGGGCTCGTGACCTAGGAGGAAACCATGACTGAACCCATCAAAATCGGCATCGGCGGGCCCGTCGGCGCCGGTAAAACCCAGCTCGTGGAACGCCTCACCCGGCACATGAGCGGCGACATCTCCATGGCCGCCATCACCAACGACATCTACACCATCGAGGACGCCAAAATCCTCGCCGCCAACGGCATCCTGCCCGTGGACCGCATCATCGGCGTCGAAACCGGGGGCTGCCCGCACACCGCCATCCGCGAAGACACCTCCATGAACACCGCCGCCATCGAGGAACTCAAAACCCGGCACCCGGACCTGCAGGTCATCTTCGTCGAATCCGGCGGCGACAACCTCTCTGCCACCTTCAGCCCCGAACTGGTGGACTTCTCCATCTACATCATCGACGTGGCCCAAGGCGAAAAGATCCCCCGCAAAGCCGGCCAGGGCATGATCAAATCCGACCTCTTCATCATCAACAAAACCGACCTCGCACCCCACGTCGGCGCCGACCTGTCAATCATGGAAAAGGATTCGAAGGAATTTAGAGGGGATAAGCCCTTCTGCTTCACTAACCTCAAAACCGACGAAGGCCTCGAGAAGGTCATCGAATGGATAAGGCACGACGTCCTGATGCTCGACCTGGCATGAGCACGACGGCGGTTGGGTCACCTCAAGCAGGCACCTCGCCGGGGCCTGCGCCCGCGGGTGAGTCTGCTTCCGGCGCTTCGTCGGGGATAGGGGGCCGTGCCCGCTTCGCGGTGCCCGCCACGCCGCGGCCCCCTATCCCCGACTCCGCTCACGCTGAGAAGTCACCGATGGGACGGCTTGAGTTGGGCGTCAGTTTGCGGCACGGCAGGTCGGTTGCCTCGCACCAGTTTCATCAAGGGGCGCTTCGGGTGATGCGACCTCACTATCTCGATGACTCCGGGCAGGTTTGCTACGTCATCGTGAATCCTGGCGGGGCCTATTTAGGGGCGGACCTGTTCCTGCTCGATATTGAAGTCCAGGACGGGGCTGACCTGCTGCTGACCACCCAGTCCGCCACCAAGATTTACCGGACTCCGGGCTCTTTTGCCGAGCAGCGGATGGTTTTGCGGCTCGGGGAGGAGGCGCGGCTGGAACTCATGCCGGACCAGCTCATCGCCTACCGGGAAGCCAGCTACCGGCAGCGGACGTCCGTGACCCTGCGGCCCTCGTCGTCGCTGGTCATGGCCGAGGTCGTGACGCCCGGCTGGTCGCCCGACGGCGCCGCCTTCCGGTACGAGGAAGTGCGCCTGAGGAACCACATCTGTGTGGAAACCGGGGCGGGCGTCGAACTGCTGGCGCTGGACAACCTGCTGATCCGGCCGCCGCTCCACGACGTCACCGGTCTGGGGTTCATGGAAGGCTACAGCCACCTCGGATCGCTGGTGGTGGTGGATCCCAGGGTGGACCAGGCGCTTGCCGACGAACTGCACCTGCTGACCGCTGACCACGAGGCCCTGACCGGCATCTCGCTGACCCGCACTGTTGCGGGGACCACCGGGCTGGTGCTGCGGAGCCTCTCCAACAGCACGGACGAACTGAACCGCCTGCTTCGATCCTGCACGGACCTGCTGCGGGGACGCTGGTACGGCCAGGGACCGCTGGACCTGAGGAAGCACTGATGGCCGGCATCGCCGCGCTCTACCGGGACCGGGACTCGCTGCCGCTCCGGACCCGGGCGCTCTTCACCTTTGGTGCCGTGGCCGCGCTGCACGCTGCCGCCGTCGTCCTTTTGCTTGCCGGAACCCGGACCGGGGGCGGCGGGGCGCTCTCCTGGGGACTTGTCCTCACCGCCTACCTGGCCGGGGTGAAGCACAGCTACGACTGGGACCACCTGGCCGCCATCGACAACTCCACCCGGAAGTTCGTGGCACAGCGGCAGCATCCGGTGAGCGTGGGCTTCGCGTTCAGCCTGGGGCACAGCTCGGTGGTGACCCTGGCGGGGGTGCTGGTGATCGCCGGTGCGTCCTTGGTTGGCGGCCTAATGGAGGACGGTACGGCCGGGAACCTGGTGCTGGGGCTGATCGGCAGCGGTGTATCCGGGCTGTTCCTGCTGGCCATGGGGCTGTTCAACGGCTCGGCCTTCACCCGCTCGGCCGCTGCCTTCCGGCGTTCCCGGGCCGGAGCAGCCATTGATCCCCGCGACCTGGAACCGCAGGGCCTGGTGGCGCGGCTGCTGGCCAAACCCCTCGCCAGGGTGCGCCGGCCGCGGAACATCTACGTGATTGGCTTCCTCTTTGGGCTGGGTTTCGATACCGCCACCACCATCGGGCTGCTGATGATGACGACGGCGGCGTCCCTAGCCGGGGTGCCCCCGTTCGCCCTGCTCGCCCTCCCGCTCGCCTTCGCAGCCGCGATGACGCTGTGTGATTCGGTGAACGGCCTGGTGATGATGCGGATGTACCGCTCGGCACTGGCGGACCCGGGGCGGAAGCTTGGCTTCAATGCTGTGGTGACGGGCATCTCGGCGGTCTCGGCCCTGTTCATTGCCGTGATCACTTTGGCCGGCTTCTTTCACGCCGCATTCGGTTTGCATGATCCGGTGACGGCGTGGCTTTCATCGATCAACCTGGGCGACGCAGGACTGCTGCTGGTGGCGCTGCTGCTGGCCGTCTGGGGCGGGGCCGCGCTGGCGTGGAGGCAGGCCCGGAACGGATAGGGGCGCGGAGCCGGCATCCACTGCCGGCGCCGCGCCCCCCGTTGTGGTGGGCGGCTCCTAGCCGAAATCGGCCACGTAGCTGGGAACTCCGACGGCGTCCGTGGACACCGGCGCTCCGGTGTCATTGACCACGTGGTCCAATGTCCCGGCGCCAAGATTCACGGTCAGCAGGCTGTGCAGCTTCACGCCGGGCGTCACCGGCACCTCGAAGCCGCGGGTGGCGTGGATGGTGGGGTCCACGTTGTTGTACACATAGCTGCCGCCGCCCCAGAGTTCATGGGTTTTGACGGAGTCCGAGACCTTGTAGCCGGCCCAGCCGAGAATCCCGTCATGCTGCCACGCTGCCTGGTTGGGGGCGTCGTAGGGCAGTTCGTTCTGGAAGAAGACCGTTTTGCCGTTTTCGCCGTTCCAGATGACGTTGTACTCCTGGTAGTGCTCCACGAACAGCCCGGTGGCGGTGACGTTGTTGCCGTTGACGATCACGCCGTTCCTGCCGGTGTTGGTGGTCCAACCGACACCGTTCCCGTGGTCTGCGCGCCAGGCCCAGATGTGGTCCAGGAGTACGTTGTCGCTGTTGACTTCCAGGCTGACCGAGGCCTTGCCCACATGGGGCCCGCCGATGCGGAAGAACACATCGTGGAGGGTGGTGGGATTGGCCGGATCGCTGCGGACGGCAGAGTTGGCCGCTCCGCCCCCGGCGCCCGGGATTGCCTTGCCGATGCGCATCAGGGCGGGTGAGTTGACCTCACCGGCATCCACGGTGACGGCAGCAATGTCCACGCCGGGGACATCCGCGACTGTCAGGGGAACCGATCCGTTGACGGCGGAAAGTGTTGCCATTCCAAGTCCAAGCACCACTGTTCCTGCGCGCTTGACCTCGATGCTGCGGTCAATGTCGTAGACCCCGGGGGTAAGGAGCAGGTTCTTTCCACGGGCCAGTTGCGTGTTGATGGTCTGCACTGAATCGCCGGGCGATGCGACGTAGAAGTCGGCCAGCGGGATGCTGCGGCCTTCCGTAGGGCCGTTTTCCCACGTGGTCCCCGCTGAGTCCTGGTGCACGGAGGGCACGAACACGCTGTACTGCCCGGCGGGGTCCACCGTCAGGTAGGGCTTCTCGCGGCTGATGGGAGTCGTGTCCAGGGTGGTGTACGGCGGGTCCGGGAAGGAATCTGCAGGTGCCCCGTTGACGCCCGAGAACACCTGGTTCCAGACTCCGTTGGACCAGCTTCCAATGCTGCTGTTGCGCACCAGGTACTGCTGCTGGGAGCCGTTGATGACGGCGCCCGTCGTGGAATCAGCGATGAAGCCGCCGCTGGCGTACTGCGGGCCGGCGGTGCAGTAGTCCATCAGGGAGAGGTTGCCGCCGGTGATGTTGACCCGGCGCATCGGCGAAGCCTGGGAGGCTGCCCAGAAGTTTGCCGAGCTGCGGCAGCCTTCGAGGCCGGTGACATTGATGGTGAGGTTGGACAGGGAGCGCCAGAAGTTGTTGAGGGCGATGCAGTTGTCCGCGGTGAGGCAGCGGTTGTAGACGTCGACGTGTCCATTGATGGTGACGTCGGTGGGTGCAGCACCCAGTCCGGCGACTTCCGTGGAATAGCCCACCTGGACAATCAGCGGCTCCTCGGGGGTGCCGTAGGTGCCGGGCTTGAACAGCAGGGAGTAGCGCTTGGTCCCCATTTCGTCATCCACCTGCTGCGCCGCAATGGCGTCCACCGTGGCCTGGATCTGCGCCACGGGCATGCCGGGATCGAAGACGTAGGTGTTGGGCCCGAACGGGTTTTGCGGCGCCGGCGGTGGCGACGCCGGAGCCTGGACTGCGGGCTGCGCGGCTGAGGGTGCGGCCTGTGCCGGAACGGTCGCGCCGGCGGCGAACAGCCCGATGAGGAGGGCGGTGCTTGCGGCAACGATGCCATGGTGGTGCCGGCGCTGCGGCGGAAGGGGTCTGGGTGCATCAGGGCGTGAGGATAGCGGCATTGCTGGTCCTGTCAGTGGTGGGGCTGGACGACCATAACGGCTGCGAGGGGCAGCCGGGGTCGAGTGGTGGGAGCGCTCCCGTCGGGGAAGCGTAGCATCGGGTTTTGGCCGGAGCAAGGGTTTCGCGGGAGCGCTCCCACTGAGCGGCGGTGTCGTATTGTCGGTGTAATGAACGAAAAGACCAGCCGGGCCGCTCCGGCCGGCCCCGCGCGGCCCAGCCCCACGCTGGAGGACCTGGCATCGGCCGCTGGGGTGTCCCGCTCTACTGCATCCCGCGCCATCAACGGCGGCTCCAAGGTGAGTGCGCAGGCCCAGGCTGCGGTTGATGCCGCGATCGTGGCACTCGGCTACACCCCAAACCGTGCCGCGCGAAGCCTGGTCACCCGGCGCACGGGTTCGGTGGCACTGGTCATCCCCGAACCCGACGCCCGGGTCATGATGGACCCGTACTTCGCCGCAGTCATTACGGGAGTCAATGAAGCACTGCGTGAGACGGACCTGCAGCTGGTACTGCTGATGTCCCGGGCCGGCGACGACTCGGCGCGGACCATCCGCTACCTGCGCGGGGGCCACGTTGACGGTGCGATCGTGGTATCCCACCACCGTGCTGACGACTGGGTGGAGACCCTGGGCGCTACCGGGTTGCCCACCGTCTTCATCGGAAGGCCGTGGGACACGGAATCCGGGATTCCCTACGTGGACCTGGACAACGTCGAGGGCGGGCGGCTGGCGGCACGGCACCTGGCGGGAACCGGCCGCACCCGGCTCGCCACTGTCGCCGGCCCCACTGACATGACGGCCGCCGTCGACCGCCTGGAAGGATGGCTGCAGGGGCTCAGGGAAGCCGGCCTTGAGCCCGGACCGGTGATGCACGGGGACTTCACGACGGCGGGAGGTGCCGCCGCTGCCAAGAGCCTGCTGGCCGGGACGCCCGGCGTGGACGGGATATTCGCAGCCTCCGACCTCATGGCCCTGGGCGTCGTGGACAGTCTGCGCAGCGCGGGGCTGAGCGTGCCGGACGATGTGGCGGTGGTGGGCTTCGACAACCACCCCATCCAGGCGGCAAACGGCCTGGGACTCACCACCGTGGCCCATCCCGTGGCGGACATCGCGGCTGCGGCCGGAAAGCTGCTGGTCAGCGCCATCGGCAACCCCGGAGAGGCCTGGGAGCCCGTCATTTATCCGGCGGAACTGGTGGTGCGCGGAAGCACTGTTTTGTAGCCGGCGGCACCGGTCTTCCGCCCGGGACTTAGGCGGCCAGGCCGCCCTTCGCCTTGCGGTGTGTCCGGTGCCTGGCCGGTGCCAGGCGTGAATGGGCGCCCGCGAGAACCTCGCTGCCGTCCGGCACGGTGCTGTCCGAATCCAGGTGTACGCCGTGCTCGATCAGGACGCTGGAGCCAATGCGCGAGTGGCTGCCAATGTGGACGCGGTTGCCGATCACGGTGCCCCGGCCGATGCGCACGCCGTCGCCGATGACCGTCCGGTCACCGATGGTCGCGCCGCGGTCGATCCAGCTGCCGTGTCCAATCCGGCAGCCTGAACCCACCTGCGCGCCGTGCTCAACGTAGGTCATGGGGCCGATCCGGGCGCTCTCCGCCACGCTGGCTCCCGGAGCGATGAGGCCGCCGCCGTTGTCATGGCGGCTGTACCGGGTGACCTTTCCGGCGTCGTCCTCGACTGACACAAACTTTGCGGTCATACCATCCCTCGTTACCACCGCGGTTATTTACCGCGCAGTAGGTTAACGGCCGGGAGGCCGCGAGGATTCCCTGGACTGGGCCGCGGAGGGGCTACGCCACCAGGTTGGCGGCGGCGGTATCCATGTGTTCCAGGATGGTCTTCCGGGCCAGGGTGGCATCCCCGGTGTCGATGGCGCCCACGATGTCCTTGTGGCGGTCAACGCTCATGTTGCTGACGCCCTTTTCCAGGCCCGCGAACATGATGGACATCCGGATGGACCCTTCCAATGACTCCCAGGAGTGGAGCAGGGTTTCATTGCCCGTGAGCCGGCAGAGGGTTCGGTGGAATTCGAGATCGGACTCGATCCGCTCCTCCAGGCTTCCGTTCGTGGCCTCCGTCATGGCGTCGATGGCTTTGTGGAGGGATTCGGTGACGTGCTGCCGGTCCGGGAGCTCGCAGAGTGTCCGGGCGGCGAGGGATTCCAGGGCGGCGCGGACGGCGTAGATGTCCCGGATTTCCTTTTCGTCCAGGTGGCGGACGGAGAGGCGGCCACGGGGTCCGGCGGACAGCAGGCCCTCCTGTTCCAGCTGGCGGAGGGCTTCGCGGAGCGTGCCGCGGCTGATCTGCAGCATCTCGGACAGTTCGGTTTCCACCAGGTGCCGGCCCGGTTCCAGCTCGCCGCTGGTGATGGCGGTCCTCAGTGCCGAGAGCGCCTGCTCGCGCAGGCTTTTCTTTTCCAGTCCCAGCAGCGGGGCGGTCAGTCCGGCCATGGCTTCTGTCCTCAATGTCATAAGTCGACTGTTTACAGTCGGTAGTGGTTTCGATATTACGGCAGAAAGCACGGCACCGGAGGGGACCGGTGCCGTGCTTTCTGCATTGGTTTCGTGCCCTAGCCGAGCTCGGCGAGGACTTTGGCCACGATGCGGTCCACGGCAAGGCCGTACCGGTCGTGCAGGGTGGGCAGGGCGCCGGCGTCCAGGAACTGGTCCGGCAGCGCCACGGGCACCACGCGCTTGCCCACACCGGCGGTGACGACGGCGGAGGCCACGGTTTCGAACAGCCCACCCACCACGGAGTGGTTCTCCAGGGTGACGGCGAGGCGGTCCGTGTTGATTTCCTTGAGGACGGTTTCGGCGTCGAACGGCTTGATCGTGGGGGTATGCACGACGGCGACGTCCACGTTGTGTGCCGCCAGGGCCTTGGCTGCCTGCAGGGCGCGCATGGTCATCAGGCCGGAGGAAATGAACACCACGTCGTTGCCGCCGCGCAGCACCTTGGCCTTGCCGAGCTCGAACGTGTAGTCGTACTCATCCAGGACGGTGGGCACGTTGCCGCGCAGCAGGCGCAGGTAGGTGGGGCCCTCCGAGACGGCGAGCTGCGGCACGGCCTGTTCGATGTCGATCGAGTCGCAGGGGTCAACGATGGTCAGGTTGGGCATGCCGCGGAAGATCGCCATGTCCTCCGTGGCCTGGTGGCTGGGGCCGTACCCGGTGGTCAGGCCGGGCAGGCCGCCCACGATGTTGACGTTCAGGTTCGGTTCGGCCGCGTCCAGGCAGAGGAAGTCGTAGGCGCGGCGCGCGGCGAACACCGAGTAGGTGGACGCGAAGGGCACCAGCCCCGTCTCGGCGAGCCCGGCGGCTGCGCCGAAGAGCAGCTGCTCGGCCATGCCCATCTGGAAGAACCGCTCCGGGAAGGCCTGGGCGAAGATGTGCATGTCCGTGTACTTGCCCAGGTCCGCGGTCAGGCCCACGATCTTGTCGTTCTCCTGTGCGGCCTTGACCAGGGCGTGCCCGAACGGTGCGTTGGAGGTCTTCTGGCCCGGGTCGGCGAACGATGCGATCATCGCCGAGGTCTTCAGCTTCGGCTTGGCCGCTGCTGCGGTGTCGGGGGCCTCGGTGGTGGTGCTCATGCGGAAGCCTTTCCTTCGTAGCCGGCAGTGAGCTGCCCGCGGCAGATCTGCCATTCGTTCTCTTCGATGCGCATGAAGTGCGCCTTTTCGCGGTTCTCCAGCAGCGGAACACCCCGGCCCACCTTCGTGTCGCACAGGATCACGGAAGGACGTCCGACGGTGGCGGCCTGGGCAGCTGCGTTGTCGAACGCCGCCAGCAGCGCCCCGACGTCGTTCCCGTCCACCCGCTGGGTGTACCAGCCGAAGGATTCCCACTTTTCGGTGACCGGTTCGGTGCGCAGCACCGTGTCCGTCTTGCCGTCGGCCTGCAGGGCGTTGATGTCCACCATGGCGGTGAGGTTGCCCAGCTGGTGGTGGTGCGCGCCCATGGCGGCCTCCCAGGTGGAGCCCTCGTCCAGTTCCCCGTCGGAGAGGAAGTTGAACACCCGGGCGGACGAGCCCTGGTAGCGCAGGCCCAGGGCCATGCCGACGGCGATGGTCAGGCCGTGCCCCAGCGAGCCGCCGGAAATTTCCATGCCGGGCGTATAGGTGGACATCCCGGACATCGGCAGGCGGGAATCGTCCGAGCCATAGGTCTCCAGTTCCTCCACCGGGACGATCCCGGCTTCGGCGAGAGCGGCATAGTGGCCGATGGCGTAGTGGCCGGTGGAGAGCAGGAACCGGTCGCGGGCTTCCCAGTGCGGGTCCCCGGCGCGGAAGCGGAGCTGGTCACCGTAGACGGTGGCGAGCATGTCCGCGGCACCCAGGGCCTGGCCCACGTACCCCTGGCCCTGGACCTCGCCCATGTTCAGGGCGTGGTGCCGGATCCGGTAGGCGGCGGCACTGATCTTCTCCAGCCGTTCCGGAGTCACCGCAGTCTGCAGTGTTTGTTCCTGCAGTGTTTGTTCCTGCAGTGTTTGTCCCTGCGGGGCGTCTTGGACGGTATCTGTAGGCATTACTGGCTCCGTGGTCGTGTGCGTGGTGGTCATTCAGGCGTTGACGGTGTTCGGGGTGCTTTTGGTGGCCTCGTCAGCCAGCTCACGTTCCCGCTTGCCCCAGGTTTCCCGGGTGGCTACGGCGGCCCAGAGGCCGATCAGGGCGTACGCGCCGAAGAGCAGGGCAGGGCCCATCCAGCCGAAGCTGACGAACAGCAGCGTGGTGATGAACGGGGTGAAGCCGGACACCATGGCCGAGATCTGGTACGCCAGGCTGGCGCCGGAGGCGCGCGTCTTGGCCTGGAAGAGCTCCGGGAACCAGGCGCCCTGGGCGCCGGCCAGGGAGTTCTGGCATACCGCGTAGGAGATCACGATGGTCAGGATGATGGCGATGAACAGGCCGGTGTTGACCAGCAGGAACATCGGGATGGCGAACAGTGCGGCGAAAGCGGTGGACCAGATGTAGAGCGGGCGGCGGCCGATGCGGTCCGTCATTGCTGCCCAGGCCTGGGTGGCAAAGATGCCGATGGCCGAAGCGATGCAGAGGGCGATCAGGGTCTGGCTCTTGTCCGCCAGGTGCTGGCTGTTGATGTAGGAAATCATGTAGGTGATGGAGACGGCGTAGCCGGCGGTCTCGGCGATGCGGAGGCCGATGCCCTTGACGATGTTGCGCCAGTCCGTCTTGATGACCTCCACGATGGGGGCCTTCACGATGGCGCCGCTGTCCTTGACCTCATCGAACACCGGGGACTCGGGGACCTTGGAACGGATGACCAGGCCCACGATGACCAGCAGGATGCTGGCAAGGAACGGGATGCGCCAGGCGAGCTCGCCACCCAGCTGGACGCTGAACAGGAAGGTCAGGTTGGCCAGCAGCAGGCCCACGGGGAAGCCGGCCTGGACAATGCCGGTGTACTTGCCCTTGGCCTTCCAAGGTGCGTGCTCGTAGCTCATCAGGATCGCGCCGCCCCACTCAGCGCCGAAGGCCAGGCCCTGGACGATGCGGACGAAGACCAGAAGTGCCGGGGCCAGCAGTCCGACCGCCGCGTAGGTGGGGAGCAGACCGATGGCGAAGGTGGCCAGGCCCATCAGGATGAGGGAGGCGACCAGGACCGGCTTGCGGCCCACCTTGTCGCCGAGGTGGCCGCCGATAATGCCGCCAAGGGGGCGGGCTGCGAATCCGACGCCGAGGGTGGCGAAGGAGGCCAGGGTGCCGGTCACGGGATCGCTTCCGGGGAAGAATGCGGTGCCGAAGTACAGTGCGGCAGCGGTGCCGAAGCCGATGAAGTCATACGTCTCAATCACGGCCCCCACGCCGGATCCGATGGCAACTCGCCGGGCGTCCTTGGTGCCGTGGACCGGGCCGCGCATGGTCAGAGCATCTTTGCTCATGGTGGTTCCCTTTCGAAAAGCGGCTGAAGGAGGTCCGCCGCTGTCGACTGTTAACAATTGATGGGATCCAGTGTGACCCAGATCATTCCGACTGTCAACAGTCGACTTTTTGGAGTTGACTGTTGACAGTTAACGTCCGTATTGTGGTCCCCATCACTACAGCCCGGCACGAACCAAAGGATCAATGATGTTCCATTCCAGACTTGGGTGCTCGTCCATCAGCTTCAGGCACCAGGACCTGGGAACCGCCCTGCGCACCATGAAGGGGCTGGGCTTCGAGGAAATCGACCTGGGCGCGCTGCCCGGCGTCTGTGACCACGTACCGTACGGGCTCGACGCCGGCGCCGTCGCCGCAGTCTCCGCCGAGGTCAACGCCTCGGGCCTGCGCGTCCGTTCCGTGAACGGCGACATCGGGGACCTGAACAAAGTGCTCGACGACGAGGGCCGGGCCGGGCGGGAGCGCCACCTTGACGCCCTGCTGACCCTGACGTCCAACATCGGTGCGAAGGCACTGGTCCTGCCGTGCGGCGCCCTCGTCAACGCCCCGGTCCGGAGCGTTGACGAGGACCTGGACCTCGTTGCCGCCCAGCTCATAGGTGCCGGGCGGCGGGCGGCGGAGTTCGGCGTCGAACTCTGGACCGAATCCCTGCACTTCCTGCGGTTCTGCTGGAACCTGGAGCGCGCGGGACTCCTGGCCGACCGCCTAGCCGGTTCCGGCGTCGGAATCGTCATGGACTTCAGCCACATTGTGGCCTCCGGCGAGGACATCCAGGCTTACCTGGACCGGCACCAGGGCCGCATCAGCCACGTCCACCTGCGCGACGCCGTGCCGGGGAACATCAACCTCAGCATCGGCAACGGGGACGCCGACTTCGCCGGCGGCCTGAAGCGGCTCGCCGCCGACGGCTACACCGGCCACTTCTCGCTCGAACTGGAAACCCGGGACGTCACCAATGACGAACGCCCGGCCGCCGCCGCCAAGGCAGCAAGCTTCATCACCGACCTCATCTGAACCCACCCCCTCCATCGACTGCTGAGTAGGTGTCGTTTTGAACGTCCAAAACGACACTTACGGAGCAATCGATCCAATAAAACAATTCAAGGAGCACCACCATGACCACCATCCAGCGCACCGCCGTCCTCACCGGAGCAACCTCGGACCGCGGCATCGGCATCACCACCGCCCGCCGCTACGCCCGTGACGGCTGGGGCATCGTCATCCTTGACCTCGACGGCGAGAAATCCGCCAAGGTCGCCGCCGAAATCGGCAACGAATTCAACGTCCCCGCCTTCGGCCACGAGATCGACGTCGCCAACGAAGCATCCGTGATTGCCGCCCAGGCCGCCGTCGCCGCCGAAGTGGCCGCCGGCAACCTCCCGCCCGTCGGCGCCTTGGCCAACATCGCCGGCATCACCTCGCCCATCCCGTTCCTGGAGACCACCCTTGAGCTGTGGCACAAGGTCATGGACGTCAACGCCACCGGCACCTACCTGGTGACCAAGGCCTTCCTGCCGGACATGATCAACAACGGCTGGGGCCGGATCGTCAACATGTCCTCCGTGTCAGCCCAGCGCGGCGGCGGCGTCTTCGGCAAGGTCCCCTACTCCGCCGCCAAGGCAGCCATCCTGGGCTTCACCAAGGCCCTGGCCCGCGAACTCGGCACCACCGGCGTCACCGTCAACGCCATCACCCCCGGCGCCGTGGACACCAACATCCGCGTGGGCAGCACCGAGGAGCAGGAAGCGGCCATCAACGCCGGCATCCCGCTGGGCCGCAACGCCACCACCGAGGAAGTGGCCGCCGTGATCGCCTTCCTCTCCTCCGAGGACTCGGCCTACCTCACCGGCACCACCGTCGACATCAACGGCGGCAGCCACATCCACTAGCAGCCCCTGACAGCCCCCAGCACTGACAGCCCCCGGACGCCGGAGAACCCACCATGACCAAAATCTTCAACGACCCCTCAGAGTTCGCCGAGGAGGCCCTGGCAGGCTTCTGCGACGTCCACTCGGACCTGGTCCGCCAGGTCCCCGGCGGCGCCGTCCGCCGCTACCGGCCCGCGCAGCCCAAGGTTGCCGTCCTGGCCGGCGGTGGATCCGGGCACTACCCGGCGTTCGCCGGCGTGATCGGTACCGGCTTCGCCGACGGCGCCGTGGTGGGCAACATCTTCACCTCGCCGTCCGCCCAGCAGGCCTACTCGGTGGCCAAGGCCGCAGAGTCCGGCGCCGGCGTCGTCTTCACCTACGGCAACTACGCCGGCGACGTGATGAACTTCGGCATGGCCAGCGAGCGCCTGGCCGCCGAGGGCATCGCCGTGGAGAACGTCCTGGTGACGGACGACATCGCCAGCGCCCCGCCGTCGGAATCCGGAAAGCGCCGGGGGATCGCCGGTGACTTCACCGTCTTCAAGGTGATGGGGGCCGCCGCCGAGAACGGCGCGGACCTGGCCGAGGTGGTCCGCCTGGGCCGCAAGGCCAATGACCTGACCCGCACCATCGGCAGCGCGTTCGCCGGCTGCACGTTCCCCGGCGCCGACGCCCCGCTGTTCACCCTTCCGGAGGGGCAGATGGGCCTGGGCCTTGGCATCCACGGCGAGCCGGGCCTGCACGATACCGACCTGCCGTCGGCGAAGGAACTGGGCCGGGAACTGGTGGCCCGGGTACTCTCCGAAACCCCTCCGGATGCCGGCAGCAGGCTTGCCGTCATCCTCAACGGGCTCGGCTCCACCAAGCACGAGGAGCTGTTCGTCCTCTGGGGAACCATTGCGCCGCTGCTGCGCGACGCCGGCTACACGCTGGTGATGCCTGAGGTCGGCGAGCTGGTCACCAGCCTGGACATGGCCGGCGTCTCGCTGACCATCACCTGGCTGGATGAGGAGCTGGAACCGCTGTGGGTTGCCCCTGCCGAGACTCCGGCCTACCGCCGGGGTGCCGTGATCACCCCGGCGGGAACTTCCGCCGGGGAAGAAGCGGCCGACGCCGGCGCCTCCGCGGAGGCATTCGTCGCCACGGACGCCTCCCGTGGGTATGCCGCGGCCTGCGTCGAGGCCATCGGTGCCGCGCGCACCCTGCTGCACGGGGCCGAGGAACGGCTGGGCCGGATGGACGCCATCGCCGGCGACGGCGACCACGGCCGCGGGATGGTCCGCGGGGTGGACGCCGCCGCTGCCGCAGCATCCGCCGCCCTCACCGCCGGTGCAGGTGCCGGCGACGTGCTGGCTGCCGCTGGCGACGCCTGGGCGGACAAGGCCGGCGGAACCTCCGGTGTCCTGTGGGGAGCGGGCCTGCGCGCCTTCGGTGAGACGGTGGGAAACGCCGCCGCACCCGGGGCTGGCGTCCTCGCGGCCGGCGTGACCGCATTCGCGGACCGCATCGTCCAGCTGGGCAAGGCCGAAATCGGTGACAAGACCATGGTGGACGCGCTGCTGCCGTTCGCTTCAACATTCAGCCGCGTGGTGGCTGACGGTGCCGAGCCAGGCCTGGCCTGGCAGGACGCCGCCCGCGAAGCGGCAGCCGCGGCGGAGGCAACCGCCGATTTGCTGCCACTCAAGGGCCGCGCCCGCCCGCTGGCCGAGAAAAGCCTGGGCACCGCCGACCCCGGCGCCACGTCCCTTGCCATGGTATTCGCCGTGATGGGGCCCCATTTCACCACCACTACAGCTGGCGCTGCGCCGGCGGGAGCCAAGTAATGACGACGGAAGGACACACCATGGGGCTGCGGCTCATTGTCGGCGCGGACGAAGCCGGCGTTGATTACAAGGACAAGGTCCTGGCGGATCTCCGCAACGACCCCCGCGTCAGCGAGGTGATCGACATCGGCGTCAACCGGACCGACGCCGCGGACGACTTCACCAGGCCCTACCCCTACGTGGGCATCGCGGCCGGCGAGATGATCCGCGACGGGCGGGCCGACCGGGCCATCCTCTTCTGCGGCACGGGCATCGGGGTGGCCATCGCCGCGAACAAGGTGGAAGGCATCCGCGCCACCGCGGCGCACGACTCGTTCTCGGTTGAGCGTTCCATCCTGTCCAACGACTGCCAGGTCCTCACCATGGGCCAGCGCGTGGTGGGCGTCGAACTCGCCCGCCGCCTGGCAAAGGAATGGATCGGGTACACGTTCGATCCGTCGTCGGCCTCGGCGGGCAAGGTCAAGGTCCTCACCGACTTCGAGGGCTGCTAAGGAGCGTCCCGGCGCGGGACGGCGGCTGTTCGGCAACACAGCCGCCGCCCCGTTGCGCGGTGCTCCTAGACTGGGGTGATGATCACAGTCACCGGAAGTGTGGAAACCAACCTGTCCGCCGAGAAGGCCTTTGCCTTCATGCGTGAGTTCGAAAACACCACCAAGTGGGACCCCAACACCCCCGTCATGGACAAAATCACGCCGGGACCCGTAGCTGTGGGGCACAAGTACCACGCCGAGTCCGAGTTCCGCGGGAAACGCCAGACCCTGGTCTATGAGGTCATCGAACTGACGGACAACCACATCAAGCTGCGCGGCGAGAACAAGACCGTCACCTCGTTCGATTCCATCGATGTCATCCCCAACGGGACAGGCTCGGTGGTGAAGTACACGGCCGAGTTCAGCATCCACGGGCCGGCCAAGATCATCCAGCCGCTCCTGAAGCCTGCCTTCAATTCCCTGCGCGATCCCGCGCTGAACGGGATCCGGGACACGCTTAACGCGCTGGCAGCGGCCTGACGGCTTCGAAGAACTCCCGGAGCTCCCGGCGCGGATCGTCCTCCAGCCGGATTTCGTCGCCCAGCACCAGGGTGCTGCGCGCCTCCCCATACTCGGGCCACTCCAGCCCCGCAGTTGCCGGGTTTCCGGTGCCGGCGAAGGCCGCCCAGGCCCCGCTCATGGCGTCGCCGAGGGCTTCCGGTGCCTTGCCCCTGGTGAGGAACGCAGCCTCCGGTGCGTCCAGGTGCCGGAAGACGAAGGGGATGTCCAGTGCGTGGCAGGCACCAAGTTTTCCGCCCATCGCCGGGCTCCGCCACGTGAACAGGTAGGCAAAGGTCTTCCCGGCGCCGCCTTGTGCTGTTGAATTGTCCTCTGCAGCCAGTTGGCGCGCTGCCAGGAGCCGGTTGCTGGGTTGGCGGTAGACGGTATCGGCGATGGCGGCCTCCAGCAGTTCCTTGCCGGCGGGCTCGCGGAACAGCACCCGGGCGAGCGCCTGCGGGTAGCCCGAGGCCTGCGCGGACGGCACCCCCGCACCCGCCAGGACGGCGGCGGCGCGGCCAGGGTAGTCCGGATCGCCGGCGGCAGGCGGGCGCATCTCGACCGCAAAGGAGCCCTCGTTGAGGTTGGTCCCGATCAGCAGGTCCACACCGCTGTTGAGCCCGGCCCGGACGCTGTCCAGCGGCGGCACGGGCAGGGACGGCGTCCCCACCGTGGGCTGGAAGGGCAGCGGCACGGCGAAGGTTTCGGCTGCGAGCCGCCGTTCCAGGGCGGCCTGGGCCTCCAGCAGCCGCTCCACAGGGAGGGTGAGCAGCTCCTTCGCGGTCGATTCGTCCAGGCCGCACAGCCCCAGGAACCCGGCGCTGATGCGGGCCGAGTCCTCCGGCCGGCGGTACCGTTCCGCCGTGCCGCTCTGCATGATGGCCCGGCGGAAGAGCCCGTCCGACGCCGGCATGCCCAGCAGGGTGCCGATCGCTGCCGCGCCTGCGGACTCGCCGAACACGGTGACGTTGTCCGGGTCGCCGCCGAACGCGCCGATGTTCCGGCGCACCCAGCGGAGGGCCTCCAGCTGGTCCAGCAGGGCGAGGTTTCCGGAGTCTTCATACCCGGCACCCAAAAGATCAGCCAGGTGCAGGAAGCCCAGCGCGCCCAGGCGGTAGTTGATGGACACCAGCACCACGCCCGCCGCGGCGGCGAGCCGGGCGCCGTCGTACATGCCGTCACTGTTGGCGCCCAGAAGGTACGCGCCGCCATGGACCCAAACCATGACCGGCCTGGCGGGACCGTCCGTCCCCGGTGTCCAGATGTTCAGGTTGAGGCAGCCTTCCTCGCTCCAGGTGCGCGGCCTGGCGCCCGGGGGCGCGGGGGATTCGGGGTTCTGCGGCGCAGCGGGTCCCGGTGCCGTGCAGTCCAGCGCTTCGGTCCACGGCGGCACCGGGACCGGGGGCCGGAAGCGGTGGGCGCCCGACGGCGGCGCGGCGTAGGGGATGCCAAGGAACCGGTGGACGGTGGTCCCGTCAGCTTCCAGGGAGCTGCCATGGACGGGTCCGCTGGGCGTGGAGAGGCGCGTCATGGTTGACAGGTTACGGGGTCCGCACAGGTAGGCTGTCATCACCGTTCGGCAGTGGGCGGCCACGATGCTGTGGCGTTTAACCATTGTCCGGAGGTAAGACCCGTGCTGAACGCCGGCGTCCCTGAATACAGGGACTTCGCAGACGTTGCCCTGCATCTCCAGGAGTCGTTCCTGCAGAACCAGGAGGTGGAGGCATTCCTCCATGACCTGGCGGAATATGCTGCCGCGCGGCTCGGCTCTCCGGATCATGAGTGTTCGTGTGAAATTACGGTGCTGCGTCCCAAGAAGCCCGCGGCGACCGCCAGCAGCCAGCCGGATGGAGCGCTCATAACCCCGCTGGAGTCCAAGTATGGCGACGGTCCGGGACTGACTGCCATGGGCAGCGGAGGCACGGTCCTGGTGGGAGACCTGCGGCGGGAGCAGCGGTGGCCGGAGTACGTCAAGGCGCTCCGGCGGCAGGGCATCCTTTCTGTCCTGAGCATCCCGGCCGCGCTGGAAGGGGACACCCGGGGTGTCCTGACGTTCTACTGCTCACAGCCCGTTGCCTCCGGCAGCGACGGCGTCCGCGCCGCCGAGGCGTTCGTGCGGCAGGCGTCCAAGGGCCTGAAGCTTGCCCTGCGGATGCTGAAGCTGGAGGAGACGCGGGAGGGCATGAGCGCCGCCATGCAGACCCGCACGGTGATCGACCTGGCCACCGGGGCCATCATGGCGCAGAACCGCTGCAGCCAGGCCGCCGCCTTCAAGTTGCTGCGGGACGCGTCCAACAGCAGGAACATGAAGCTTCGCGAGGTCGCCGCCGCCGTGGTCGCATCCGTGGCCGGCGCCGCGGACACCTTCAGCTACTTCGACGAGTAGGGGTCTTTCCGCTCCGGGTCATGCCACTCCGGCCGGAAGAGGAACAAATCGGAGTTGCTGAGGGGAGCCCGCAGCAGCAGGCCTTCGGCGGCGCAGTGTTCATTGACGGCCTGGGCCAGCGCGTCCCGCTCCTTGGGCGGGAGGGTCCCCTGGCCATCGCAGTAGTCACGGATGAGCTGTTCGGAGGCATCGCCACCCAGCCCAACGAACTCCAGCCACAACTGCGCCAGGTCCAGCCGGTGTTCCTTGATGACAGCCCCGGTCAGGGCCTGCTGGTCCACGGCATCCATCGTCCCGTCCTCGTGATTGGCTACACTCCTACACTTTGTCTTCGGAACGGCTGGCCGGGTGGATGGGAAAGATTTTTAAAATTCTTTTGCCTGCAAGAATGGGGCCATGCCTCTGCGCACTTACCCCGTCCGGCGGCTGGCAGAGGATCCGGGGAACGTTCTGGACCGGGCACTCTGGCCGGCGGTGCTGCCACCGGTGTCCCAGGTCCTTGACCAGGGACTCGACCTGGGGCCCGCCACCATCCTGGTCGGCGAGAACGGGTCGGGGAAATCAACCCTGGTTGAAGCCCTCGCGCTCGCCTACGGGCTGTCTCCAGAGGGCGGCTCCACAGGCGCACGGCATGCCACCCGCCGCACCGAATCAGTCCTGGGCGACCACCTGCAGCTCATCCGGAACGCCGGTGCCAACCGGCGGGGGTACTTCCTGAGGGCTGAGACGATGCACGGGTTCTACACGTACCTGGAGCAGAACCCCAGCACAGCCCTCCCGGACATTCCGTTCCACGACATGTCCCACGGAGAGTCCTTCCTGCAGCTGGCAGCCGACCGCTTCAACGGTCCTGGGCTGTGGGTCCTTGACGAACCGGAATCCGCCCTGTCCTTCTCGGGCTGCCTGAGCCTGCTGTCCGTCCTGAAGGAACTGCTGGCCGGCGGAGGATCCCAAGTGGTGATGTCCACGCATTCCCCGTTGCTGGCGGCCCTTCCCGGAGCCTCGATCCTCGAAGTGGGGCCCTGGGGATTACGGCCCCGCGCCTGGGAGGAACTGGAACTCGTCGCGAACTGGCGGCGGTTCATGGACTCGCCGGAACGCTATCTCCGCCACATCTAGACCGCTAGCCCCGGGGGACCTTCGCCCCTAGGCAGCGGACCCGCCCCGGCAGTCAACTTGAGTGTCTGGAGCAGGCAAGCACAACAGGAGGCAAGGACCATGGGCGCATGTGACGTCTGCGGCAGCAGCGAGGGCCGCATGTTCACCGTCAGTATGGGGAACCAGACCGGAACATTCGACAGCTTCGAATGCGCCATCCACATGATGGCGCCGGCCTGCGAGCACTGCGGCTGCCGGATCCTGGGCCATGCCGTTGAAAGCGAGGCCGGCATCTACTGCTGCCTGCACTGCGCAAAGGAAGCGGGGAATCCGCACCAGGCCGCCAAAGCGGAGCACTCGACGGTGGCCGTGCCGGCACAGGGGACCGCAGCGGGCCAGGCCTAGTCCCGCCGGAAGAACTTCACAACAGGAAGAGGGGAACTGTGGCCGGCAGCGGAAGTTTCAGGATCGTGGTGGGCGCGGACGGGTCAGACCAGTCCAAGGCGGCAATGGACTGGGCCATCGAGGAGTCCAGGCTGCGCGGCGGCGAGGTGCAGGCCCTGACAGCCTGGAACTTCCCCTACGTCAGCGATGCCCTCGGCACAGCCTGGGACTACGACATCTTCCAGAAGGACGCCCAGGCCATCCTCGAGGCAGAACTCGAACGCGTCAAGGACCGGGGCGTGCCCATCACGGGGCGCATCGTGGAAGGGAATCCGGCGTCGGCACTTATCGACGCCTCCCGGGACGCGGACCTGGTGGCGGTCGGTTCGCGCGGCCACGGCGGATTCACCGGGATGCTGCTCGGCTCCGTGTCCCACCAGACCATCCACCACGCGCACTGCCCGGTGCTGGTGATCCGCGAACCCGGTTCCGCCTAGGGCGTGCGGGGGGCTCCAGGGAACGTGGGGACCCAGCAGCGCACCGCCTCGCGGTAGTGCTGGAACCCGGCGCCGAACCGCTCCGCGAGGTCTGCTTCTTCCAAAGGCCGGACGGCATAGTTCCACACCAGCGAGCCCAGGACTGCGTAGGCCACCACGAGCCACGACTGCAGCAGCAGGCCCACCGCGGCTCCCTGCACTATGCCTGCCACCGCCATCGGGTTCCGGATCCACCGGTGGGGCCCGGCAATCACCAGGCGGTTGGGCATGGCCGACGGCAATGGCGTTCCATCCCCCAAGGTGGACATCACCACGGCCGACCAAATCCCCAGGGCGCTCGCCAGGACCAGGAAGGCGGCACCGGCCGGAACTGCCAACCAGGGAAAGGGCAGGGAGAGGCCCCAGCGCTGTTCAAGGAAACCCAGGATGGGCGGAACAAGGCCCAGGAAGAAACCCCAGAACACCACGATCTGCGCGAGCGTTCCGGCCATGTGGAGTCCCGGTCGTGGCCGGCTGCGGGCCTGCCGGAAAGCGAAGGGACCGCGCACAATCCACTCGGTAGGTATCCGCCCCAGCAGGACAAGGCAGAGCGCAGCGGCTGAACCTGAGGTGGCAGCTCCCATAACCAGCACACCCAGGCCCGCCTGGGCCGTGGCGGTGGCATAGACGGCCAGGGCGGCGGTGACAAGGACGGTCCACGAGGTACTGACGCCGGCGGCTGTCCGTACTCCGGCAGCCGCGCCAGCGGAGGCAACAACAAACAGGGGAACGTCGAGGGTGGCGGTGAGGACGGGGTCGAGTCCGCCGAGGGTGGCCCGGCGGATCCCGGGCGAGAGGAAAACAGCGACCCACCAGAGGCCACCAGCCACTGCCTGCAGGGCAAAGTACGCCCGGCCCCACCAAGCCAAATCCCCTTGGGCCAAGCGTGGCACGGATCCCCCCGAATCGTTCCAGTGAATGAAAGCCGCCACCCCCCCGACGTGTCGGGCAGCAAGACTTGTTCCTGAGACTACCTGTTGAGCCGGGACTGCCTGCCGGTCCGGGCGCGGGATCACTCCCGGCCGGCTGCCCCCGGACCTGTGAAAGGACCAGCATGGACATGATTCGGGTCGAGCCCCGGTGCCGCGTGATAATCGACAACGACTGGGCAGGGGACCCGGACGGGCTGGTGGCCCTGGCCCACCATGCGTTGTCGGCCGCCAACAGGATCGTCGGCGTCACCAGTTCACTGACCAACCCGATGTTTGGACCGCCCGGGGGCATGGCGCAAAGGGGCGCAGACCTCGCGGCCGGTTTGCTGCGGGTCCTGAAGCGGCCGGAAGTGTCAGGCGTGCAGGCCGGCTCCGATGCCCCCTTCACCGGGCAAGCCCGGGACAATGCGGCTGCCCGTGCCATTGTGGACGCCGCGGCGGCCGGCGGAGAGCTGCCCCTGATCCTTGTCTGTGCCGGCCCGCTCACCAACGTGGCCGATGCGCTCCTGCTGGATCCCGCCGTCGCCCATTCCCTCACCCTGGCGTGGGTGGGCGGGGCGGCGGCGAATGAGGAGGAATACAACTACTTCACGGATCCTGCCGCCGCGGATTTTGTGCTGGGAAACCAAAGGTTGGCCGTCTGGCAGTTCCCGGCAGAGACGTACAGGCAGGTGGTTGCCCCGGTGGCCGAACTCGATCATGCCTTCAGGAACTCAGGGCCGGCCGGCGCATGGCTGTGGGAGCTCTACAACAGCCTGGAGGTGCCGGATTTCGTGAAGTTCGGGCCGTTGTGGTGCCTGGGCGACAGCGCACCCCTGGTGGTCACCGGGCTCGACGACGTCACGTCCACCTTCACGGAAACGGGCACCCAGCCATCCCGCCGGACCTACACCTCGGTGGATACGCGGCTGATCATGGCGGACTTCCTCGCGAAGCTGCGCCTGCATCAGTAGCAGGCTAAAACAATGGCCCGGACCGCCAAAGGCGGTCCGGGCCATTGTTTGCCACTATGCGGGCTGCGTGACCGTGGATGCAGTGTGCTGCCGGGCGAAGGTGCCCAGCCAGCGTGCACTGTCCTTCGGGGTCCGTTCCTGGGTGGAGCGGTCGACGGCGATCAGGCCGAACATGGGCCGGTAGCCGAAAATCCACTCGAAGTTATCGAACGCGGTCCAGGCGATGTAGCCCCGCACGTCGATGCCGTCGGCAAGGCAGGAGGCAACGCCGTCGACCGCCGCCTCCAGGAAGGCCACGCGCTGCGTGTCATCCTCCGTGGCCAGCCCGTTCTCGGTGACCATCACCGGGGTTCCGGCAACGCGCCAGGCCTCCCGGATGGTTGCTTCCAGGCCCTGGGGGTAGATCTCCTCGCCCATCTGGTTCAACGCCGCTCCCTCCGGAGCGGGAGCGTGGCCGTCCGGGCCGTACACGGTGCGGCCGTAGGTCTGGATGCCCACGAAGTCGTCGCCGCGGGATGCTTCCAGGAACCGCTCGTTGACGTCCCGGCGCACCCGGTCCGCGGTTTCCTCGCCGCCGGGGATGGACTGGATGTCCGAGTTGGCCAGGGTCCAGCCCACCTGCAGCTCCGGTCGGTGCGCCTTGATCGCTGCGGTGGCCGCCTTGTGCGCCGCAAGTTTGACGTTGAAGCCGGCCTCCGTGGAGCAGAACTGGAACGGGGCCACCGTGCCGGCGTCCACGCCAAGGCGTTCCGCCGCGGCTGCCCACATGGGAACCCTCCCGCGGTTCTCCGGTGCTTCCCCGCCGATGCCGAACGATTCCAGCAGCCACGGAAGATTGGGTTCGTTCAGGGTGCAGGCGACGCCGATCAGGTCGCCCAGGTGCGCCATCACACGGTCGCAGTAGCGCGCGAAGAGCTCCGGCGTACGCCCGCCCTCCCAGCCGCCGGACCGCAACAGCCAGAGCGGCGACGCGAAGTGGTGGAACGTGACCACCGGGGTGAGCCCGTGCTCGTGGCAGGCCTCCAGCACCCGCTTGTAGTGCTCCAGCTCGGCCACCGAGAAGTGGCCCTCTTCCGGTTCGATCCGGGCCCACTCCAGGGAAAAGCGGTAGCTGGTGAAGCCCAGGCCGGCGATCAGCGCGATGTCCTCCCGGTACCGGTTGTAGTGGTCCACGGCGTCCCCCGAGGGCTCGGCGAAGATGGTGCCCGGAAGGTGTTCCAGGAACCAGACATCGCTGTTGACGTTGTTGCCTTCAACCTGGTGGCCGGCGGTAGCCGCGCCCCAAAGGAAGTCGTGCGGAAACGGGTTGGTCATAGGGGATTCCTCTCATCATGGACGCGCGGAGGCGCCCCAGGCCTCACTGCCTGCATCCATCCTGTCCAGCGGCGTGACCGCCGCCACAATACTTTTTCAATCAATGACATTCTCATGTTTGGTCCCGCAGGCCCCAACGGATTCTTGAAGGGAGCCGGACAGCTCCGGCCCCTCGAATTTCCTCCGTTTGTCACCGTCATAGAAGAATGCGAAGGCGCACCAGATGAAACTTATGACCTCCACCGCACGCGGCAGCGCTGCCGTCCTGACCGGTGCCCTGCTGATGGGTTCCCTGGCCGCCTGCGGCGGCGGCAATTCCCAAGCGTCCGCGAAGGCTGATGCGAGCAGCCTGACCCTGGCCATCGACAGCGATTCGGCCTCCTTCGGCTACGACCCCCTGCGCGTTGCTGCAGCCCAACGCCAGTTCTTCGAGGGCCTCTACGACAGCCTGATGACCCTGCAGCCGGACGGCTCCACAGGCCCCGGCCTGGCCAAGGACTTCAGCTACAACGCGGACAGCACCGTCCTGACGCTCAACCTCAAGGACGACATCACCTTCACGGACGGCTCCAAGCTTGACGCGGCACTGGTCAAGGCCAACCTGGACCGCCGGTCCGACCCCGCCCTGACCGCCTACTCCGCCGTGGCCAAGGGCGGCGCCCAGGAAATCACGTCCGTGGACGTAGTCAGCCCCACCCAGGTGACCCTGACCTTCGCCAAGCCGCAGCCCGGATTCGAGAAAAACCTGGCCTCCACCACCGGAATGATCGTGGGCAAGAACGGTGTCACGGACACCGCCAGCCTGGCTGCCACGCCGGACGGTTCCGGTCCCTACACCCTTGACCCGTCCACCGTGAAGGGCAACAAGTACATCCTGGTCAAGAACGACAAAAGCGCTGACGCAGCCAGGTTCGCCTACAAGAAGGTTGTCTTCAGCGTCGTCCTGGACCCCCAGGCCCGCGCCAACGCCCTGGTCTCGGGGCAGGCCGACGTCGCGATGCTGACGTCCTCCACGGTGGACTTCGCCAAGTCCAAGGGAGTGGGCGTTTCCCAGGCGGGCGGCACCGTCAACACCATGATCTCGTTCGACAAGATCGGCAAGACCGCGCCCGCGTTCGCACAGGAAAAGGTGCGCCAGGCCATCCAGTACGCCATCAACCGCCAGGCCCTGGTGGATGCCCTGCACAAGGGTGACATCCCCGCCTGGAATGCCCTCCCCAAGGACTCCGCGGGCTTCACCAAGGACCTCGAAACCAAATTCGCCTACAACCCGGACAAGGCCAAGAGCCTGCTGGCCGAGGCCGGTTACCCCAACGGCTTCGAATTCACCATCATCGCCGGCGCCCAGACCCAGACAGACCTCCAGGCCGTCCAAAAGGACCTCGCCGCCGTCGGCATCACCATGAATGTGAAGATGGCCGCTTCCACCGACGAAGCCTTCGCCGCGGTGGCCACCACGCCCCTGGGGTACGCGCCGCTGAACTGGGACAACCCGGTGGGCGTCATGTACGGCGTCGTCCTCAACGGTTTCACCAACGTCCAGAAGGCCACCGATGACCAGCTCAGCGCCGCCACCGGCGAGCTGGCCGCGGCCAAGGATGACGCTGCTGTGAAGGCCGCCGCCACCAAGCTGAACACGCGGCTGGTGGAGTCCGGCTGGATGATCCCGCTGTACGAGGCGCTGACCAACCAGGGTTACAACACCAAGAAGGTAGCCCCGGTGAAGTTCGCCGGCACCAACGCCTACCCGCTCCTCTCGTCCTACACGCCGGCAAGCTGATACCCGCACCTTCCCGGGCGGCCGCAGGACCAGGGCCGCCCGGGAGGGGCCTGACCGATGGAGGTCACCATGGCACTATTCATCACCAAGCGCCTGCTGATGGCGCTGGCCACCGTGCTGGTGGTTGCGGTGCTGGCATTCCTGCTGGTGCACGCGATGCCGGGCAGCCCGGGGGCCGTGTCCCTTGGCGCCGGTGCGTCCCAGGAAGCCATTGACGAGGTCAACCAGCGGCTGGGCTGGAACGATCCGCTGCCGGCGCAGTTCATTACCTGGCTGGGTTCCGCAGTACAGGGCGACCTGGGCGTCTCGCTCATTGATGGCCGCTCCGTCAGCACAGACCTCGCCAGCCGCCTGCCCGTCACGGCCTCCCTCGCCGCCGGTGCCACCATCCTCAGCGCCATCCTGGGCATCGCCCTTGGCGTCACGGCCGCGGTCCGCGGGGGAGTGCTCGACCAGGCAATCGGCGGCTTCGTGGGCCTCCTGGTTGCCCTGCCCGCCTTCTGGGTGGGCGTCATCTTCGTGTACCTGTTCGCCGTCCAGTCCTCAATCTTTCCGGCCACAGGTTATGTGCCGTTCGACGTTTCGCCGCAGGACTGGGGTTTATCCCTGGCGCTGCCGGTGATCACACTGGCGGTGGGCGGCGCCGCCTTCATTGCCCGCCAGACCAGGGCGTCCATGCTCGAAGCCCTGCAGCAGGAACACATCCGCACGCTGCGCGCCACCGCCACGCCCACGTGGAAGATCCTCTACGTCCACGCCCTGCGCTACGCCAGCCTGCCCATCGTGGCCGGCATCGCCCTGCAGTTCATCGGCCTGTTCGGCGGTTCCGTCATCGCGGAGCAGCTGTTCGCCATGCCCGGACTGGGGCAGGCCGTCCAGACCTCCGTCAGCACCCACGATGCCCCTGCCGTCCAGGGCGTGGTGGTGATCGCCACCGTGGTGGTGGTCGCCGTCAACCTGGTGCTGGAACTCGCCACCAAGTTCCTCGACCCGAAGTTGCGTGCCTCATGATCCCCACAGTTTCCCCGGCCCCCGCGGACGCGGACCAGGCAGGAAGCACGACGGCGGCAGGCGCCTCCGTGCCCGGCGCAGGCAAGGCTGCACCCACCAGATTGTCCAGGCACCGGCTCCTCAGTTCGCCCGGTGCCGTGGCCGGACTGCTCTGGCTGGCCGTGGTGGTCACCGCGTCCCTGACGGCTCCACTCTGGCTGCCGTTCAAGACCGAGGACCAGGATTTCACCGCCGTCCTGTCCGGCCCCACCGCCGCCCACTGGCTGGGGACCGACGAACTGGGCCGCGACATCCTCAGCCGCATCTTCGCTGCCGCGGCAGGCACCCTGGGAACGTCGATGATCACGGTGATTGTCGGCGTCGGACTCGGCACCGTCCTCGCCATGGCCGCTGCCGGTGCCGGCGAGCGGACCGAAGCCGTGATCAACCGCATCACCGAAATCATGATGTCCCTGCCGGGCACCGTGATCATCCTGGCCGTCATCGGCGCCGTGGGCACCAACATCCCCATGGTCATGGCCATCCTGGGCATCCTGATGTCCGCCGGCATCTACCGGGTGATCCTGGGCCAGGCCAAATCACTGCAGTCCCAGCTCTACGTGGACGCGGCCAAGGTGGACGGCGTGGGGCCGCTGGGCATCAGTGTCCGGCACGTCCTGCCCGGCCTTGCCAACACCATCGTGGTCCAGGCGGCTCTCATCTTCGCCGTGGGCATGCTCATCCAGGCAGGCCTGGCGTTCATCGGGTTCGGGCCGCCCATCCCGCAGCCCAGCTGGGGCGGCATGATCCAGGGCGCCTCCCAGCACGTCTATGACGCCCCCTGGATGATGGTGCCCACCGGCGCCGTGCTGGCACTAACGGTCCTGTCCGCCAACGCCATCGGCAATGCGCTCGGCAAGGCGCCCAACGCCGCGGCCCCGCACCTGCCCTCCGCGGCAGCCCGCCGCCAGCGGGCCAGGGCCGTCGCCGCCATCGCCGCGGCTGCCCCGGCGCCCGGGGACGGCGCCCCCGGGGACGCGCCAAAGGGCACCCTGTCCGTGCGCAGCCTGTCCGTCGGCGTCGGCAATGCGGGGACAGGCAACGGCGTCCGGCTGGTCACCGACGTCTCCTTCGACGTCGAACAGGGCACCGTCCTGGGACTGGTGGGCGAATCCGGCTGCGGCAAGACCATGACGGCGCTGTCCCTCCTGGGCTTGCTCCCGTCCGGCGTCTCGGTAACCGGGGGCCAGATCCTCTGGAACGGGAAGAACCTTGCGGCCGCCACGGACAAGGAGATGGAAGGCATCCGGGGCCGTGACATCGCCCTGATCAGCCAGGAGCCCATGCGGGCCCTGGACCCGATGTTCACGGTGGGCTACCAGCTCACGGCAACCATCCGGCGGCTCCGCGGCCTGGGCAAGGCCGAAGCCCGGAAGGAGGCCCTGGCCCTGCTGGAGAAGGTGGGCATCGTGGATGCCCCCCGGATCCTGAAGACCTATCCGCACCAGATCAGCGGTGGCATGGCCCAGCGCGTGGCCATCGCCCTGGCCCTTTCCGGCCAGCCCAAACTGCTGGTGGCGGACGAGCCCACCACAGCCCTGGATGTCACGGTCCAGGCCGAGATCCTGTCCCTGCTGCGGGCCCTGGTGAAGGACACCGGCATGTCCGTGGTGATGGTCACCCACGACCTCGGCGTGGTGGCGGACATCTGCGACCAGGTGGCCGTCATGTACGCCGGGCAGGTGGTGGAGAACGGAAAGACCCAGGCCATCCTGGACAACCCGCGCCACCCCTACACCCTGGCCCTGCTCGCCGCCGACCCGCACGCCAACCACGGGGACGCCATGCCGGAGCGGCTTGCCACGATTCAAGGCCAGGTGCCGCAGCCCAAGGACTGGCCCTCCGGCTGCCGCTTCGCCGCCCGCTGCCAGTTCGCCGGCTCCGCGTGCACGGAACCGGTCCCGCTGCTGGCGTCCGGCACCGGCGACGGCCTGGTCCGTTGCGTCAAGGCGGACCAGCTGGCTGTTGAGGGCATGGACTGGCTGGCCACGGACGTCGCCGCTGCCAGGCTCCTCCCGGTCACCCCGGTCAGCCCAACGAACACCACCATCGTCGAAAAGGACCTGGCATGATCACCGCAGTCACGGAACGCCGCGATTCACCAGCACCTGCAGCCGGCACCCCCGTCCTGGAGGTCAAGGACCTGGTGGTCCGCTACGGCCGCGGGCGCAAGGCAGCCGCCGCACCCGCCGCCGTCGACCATGTCAGCTTTTCGATTGCGCCCGGCGAGACCGTGGGCCTGGTGGGGGAGTCCGGCTCCGGGAAGTCGACCATCGGCAAGGCCATCCTGGGCCTGCAGAAGGTCTCCGGCGGCTCCATCAGCTACCAGGGCAGGGACATCACGTCCGCCAATGCCGCGCAGCGGCGGGCACTGGGCGGGGAACTGCGCGCCGTCTTCCAGGACCCCAACTCGTCGCTGAACCCGCGCAACACCATCGGCACCTCCCTTGCCGAACCGCTCCGGCTGCGCGGCGTTTCACCCACTGAAGCCAGGGCCAAAGCGGAGGACATGCTGGAACGCGTCGGGTTGCCGCGGGAGGCCGTGGACCGATACCCCAGCCAGTTTTCCGGCGGCCAGCGGCAGCGGATCTCCGTGGCCCGCGCCCTGATCTGCGACCCTCAGCTGGTGGTCTGCGATGAGGCCGTCAGCGCCCTGGATCTTTCCACCCAGGCGCAGGTCCTCAACCTCCTGGCCGAACTCCGCGACGAACGCGGCCTGAGCTACCTGTTCATTGCGCACGACATCGCCGTGGTCCAGTTCCTGGCCGAACGGGTGGTGGTGCTCTACCGCGGCCAGGTGATGGAAACCGGGCCGGCCGCCGCCGTCACGGAAACCCCGAAACACCCCTTCACCCAGGCCCTGGTGGCCGCATCCCCGGTGCCCCGGCCTGCCGAGCAGGCCGCCCGGCGGGAAGCCCGCGAATCGCTGGGTGTCCGCACCGGCGCCGCCGCCGTTCCCGGACCCGGCGGCTGCCCGTTCCGGCTCCGCTGCCCGCTCGCCACCGAGCTGTGCGCCACGGAACGGCCGGCCCTGCGCCGGGTGGGTGCCGCCGACGTCGCCTGCCACTACGCCTGAATTTGCTGCCCTACTTCAGAACGGACCATCCCGCATGACATCCACCTGGCACGCCGCCATGATCACCCCCGAGCAGGATTTCGACGGCGCCCCGCGCCTCCGCAAGGCGTTCCGGCTCGACGAGGGCCACGGCGGGGTGGTGAAGGCAACGCTGCGGGCCACCGCCCTGGGCGTCTATGAGGCGTTCATCAACGGCACCCCGGTGGGTGACGACGTGCTGAGCCCGGGCTGGAGCTCCTATGAGTGGCGGGTGCGTTACCGCACCTATGACGTCACCGCGCTGGTTGGCCCGTCCACCGTGATCGGCATCGAGCTGGGCAACGGCTGGTACCGTGGCCGGCTGGCCTGGCACGGCCTGTCCAACCTGTATGGCAGCGAGCTGGGCTTCGTTGGGCAGCTGGACATCGAGTTCGCGGACGGCCATGTGCAGTCGGTCGCCTCGGACACTTCCTGGCAGGCCGGACCGTCCGCCACCACCTTCAACGACCTCTACGATGGCCAGACCATTGACGCCCGACGCGCCCAGCCGGGCTGGGCGGAGCCCGGCTTCGCGCCCGGCACTGACTGGACGGGCGTGCGGGAGCTGGAGTTCGACGCCGGCCGGCTGGCTGAGCCGGTGGGCCCGCCCGTGGTGCGTGCCGGCGTCGTCCGTCCCGTGGAAATCCTCGCCTCACCCGCAGGGAAGACGCTGGTGGACTTCGGCCAGAACCTGGTGGGCTGGCTGCGTTTCAGCCTGCAGGGGGAGGCCGGACACGTGATCACCGTCCGGCACGCGGAAGTGCTGGAAAAAGGGGAACTGGGCGTCCGGCCGCTGCGCTCTGCAAAGGCCGAGGATATGTTCATCCTCTCCGGCGGCAAGGACCTTTTCGAGCCCACCAAGACCTTCCACGGCTTCCGGTATGCCGAGGTCACCGGCTGGCCCGGAACCCTGACAGGGGATGATCTCGAGGCCGTGGTGGTCCACTCCGACCTGGAGCGGACCGGCACCTTCGAGTGCTCCAATGACCTCGTCAACCAGCTGCACCGCAACATCGTCTGGGGCCTGCGCGGCAACTTCCTGGACCTGCCCACCGACTGCCCGCAGCGCGACGAGCGGCTCGGCTGGACCGGCGACATCGCCGTCTTCGCACCCACCGCCGCCTACCTGTACGACGTCAAGGGCTTCCTGCAGGACTGGCTGCTGGACCTCGCCGTGGAGCAGCAGGCACAGGACGGGCTGGTGCCCATCGTGGTCCCGGATGTCCTGAAGTACTGCCCGCAGCCGCCGGAATTCCCGTCGCCCGAGTCCTCCGCGCTGTGGAGCGAAGCCTCGGTGTGGGTGCCTTGGGCGCTGTGGGAGGCGTACGGTGACCTCGGCGTGCTGCGGAACCAGTACGAATCCATGGCTGCGCACACCCGCCGCGTGGAGGGCCTGCTCTCGCCGTCCGGGCTGTGGGATTCCGGCTTCCAGTTCGGCGACTGGCTGGACCCTGATGCCGCGCCGGACCAGCCGTGGGCAGCCAAGGCGGACACCGCCGTCGTGGCCACCGCCTGCATGTACCGCACCGCCCGGCTCACCGCCCAGGCCGCCGGGCTGCTGGGAAAGCACGACGACGAGGCCCACTTCAACGCGCTCGCGGACCGGGTGCGGAACGCCTTCGCCGAGCACTACGTGGCGCCCGGCGGCACCATCCGCAGCGACTGCACCACGGTCTACGCGCTGGCCATCGCCTTCGACATCCTGGCCACCCCCGAGCTGCGGGAGTTTGCCGGGAACCGCCTGGCCGAGCTGGTCCGGGACAATGGCTACCGGGTGTCCACCGGGTTCGCGGGAACGCCGTTCATCACCCACGCCCTCACGGACACCGGCCACGTGGATGAGGCCTACCGGCTCCTGCTGGAAGAAGGCTGCCCGTCCTGGCTGTACCCGGTCACCATGGGTGCCACCACCGTCTGGGAACGCTGGGACTCCATGCTCCCGGACGGCACAATCAACCCCGGGCAGATGACCAGCTTCAACCACTACGCCCTGGGCGCCGTGGCGGACTGGATGCACAAGGCCATCGGCGGCATCCGGCCGCTGGAGCCCGGCTATGCGCGCGTCCTCATCCAGCCGCGGCCGGGGGAGGGGATCAGCTGGGCCAGGACGTCCCTGAAGACCCCGCACGGTGAGGTCCGCGTGGCATGGACGTCCGGCGACGGGGAGTTCCGCCTCGAGGCGACCGTGCCCGCCGGGGTGGCGGCCGACGTCGTGCTTCCGGACGGCGCGCGGCACACGGTCGAGGGCGGGGAGCACTCCTTCGCGGCAGGGCTGGGCCTGGCGGTGCGGTAGCCGGGGGAAAAGCCGGGGAGTAGTGCAGGCACGGCGCTGATCTGCAACGATGTGCCACAGGACCAAACCCAGGAGGACTCATGCCGTACACCGTGGATTTCAAGAACGTCTCCACCGCCGGCCTGGAATCGTCACCGGTGGCGGAGGCGCTGGCCGGGCTGCGCGCGAACGAGGCGCGCTATTACAAGAACAAATACGACCACGACTTCACCGTCACTCCGGCCGAAGACGATCAGGAGACGCTGCAGTACATCACCAACATCCTGTCCACGGAGCGGAACCTGGTGATCGCGTCCAAGCCCCTTGAAGTGTCCTCCTTCGAGGTGGACGGGCTGCGAATGGCCTACGTCTTCTACGAGTCCGGGCTGTCCATCAACGTCATGTACTCCGTCGAAGAGGGCGGAAAACGGGCCGTGGGCTTCAAGCTGTCCGACGGCATGGAGGTCCCGGAGGAACTGGCGTCCAGCTTCAAGTTCGCCAGGCAAAAATCCAAGCTCGCCGGCACCATCCGCGGCTCCTACTTTGTGATCAAGGGCCAGTACTAGGGTCAGCACAAGGCCGCAGGGCCGAAGAACGCCTTCCAACGATTGGAACCGGGCCCTGCCTGGGGCGCCGCTGGGCGGCACGATAGCGGGATGACCTCCAATCCCATCCTTGCCGGCTTCAACCCCGACCCGAGCATCGTCCGCGCCCCGGACGGTTTCTACCTGGTCACGTCGTCCTTCGAATACCTGCCGGGCCTGCCGGTCTACCACAGCGAGGACCTGGAACGCTGGGAACTGGTGGGCCATGTGGCTACAAGGGAGGAGCAGGTCCAGGTTGCCCAGGTCCCCACGCCGGGCGGCGTCTGGGCGCCCACCCTGCGCTACCGGGACGGTGTGTTCTACCTGATCGTGTCCGTGTTCCTCGGTGGGCGCGGTTGCGTCCTGTTCACGGCCGCCGATCCCGCGGGCCCATGGAGCGACGGGACGGTCATCGGGGCGGTGGACGGCATCGACCCGGACCTCGCCTGGGACGACGACGGAACTGCGTTCGTGACGTTCGCCCGCCACCCCGATGCCCTCCAGCAGGTGCGGGTGGACCTCGCAACCGGGGAAGCCCTCGAGAAGCCGCGACCGCTGTGGTCCGGCAGCGGGCTGTATTCGCCGGAAGGCCCGCACCTTTACCGGCGCGGTGACTGGTGGTACCTGCTGGCGGCCGAGGGCGGCACGGACAGGGGCCATGCTGTGACCGTGGCACGGTCGCGGCGGCCGGACGGGCCGTTCGAATCCGCTCCGCACAATCCCCTCCTCACCGCCGCGGGAACCGGCTCGCCCATCCAGAACACCGGGCACGCAGACCTCGTTGAGCTTCCCGACGGCGGAACAGCCATGGTCCTTCTGGGTGTCCGCCCGGTGGGGCTGGCGAAGTCGTTCGCACCGCTGGGCCGTGAGACGTTCCTGACCACCGTGGACTGGATTGACGGCTGGCCGCACGCCCGGATGCCCCAGCCCGGCGTGACGCCGCCGGAGCAACTTGAGTACGACTTCAGCAACGGTGCCGGGCTGGAGGATCCGCGATGGATCGGTGTCCGCAGGACGCCCGCTGAGTTCTCGGCACCCACGTCCAAAGGGCTCCTGCTCAGGGGCGAAGGCAGCACCATGGGGTCGCCCAGGCCTTGTTTCGTCGCCCAACGCCAGCGCCACCTCGCGATGGAATTCAGGGCCGTGCTGGACGTCGGCTCCGGCGCGGGCGGCATCGCCGTGCGGAACGCCGAGGACAACTGGTTCGGCATCGAGGCCCGCCAGGACGGCGACGCCGTCAGGATCACGGCGCGTGCCGTTGTCGCGGGCTTTGACCGCACCTGGGAAGCAACTGTTCCGCCCGGGGATGTTGAGCTGGCAATCGAGGCCAGCCCGCCGCCGTCGGACTTCCGCGCCGGCGCCGTGGGCGGCGACAGGATCCGCCTGCTGGTCCGTGACGCCGGGGCGGGCGGCAGCGCTGAAGGCGAGCTGCTCACCGAACTGGACGGACGGCACTGGGCCTTCGAAACTGCCAAGGCCTTCACCGGCAGGGCTTTTGGCGTCTTCGCGGTGGACGGCGAGGTCCTGGTCCGCCGGCTGTCCTACCGCGGCAGGGACTGACCCGCTACGCGGCCACGGCGCCGGGCTGCGCGGCGTGTCCGGCCGGCGCCGTGCATGCGGCCCTCGCCGGATCTACGACGGCAAGCTGGCCGGTCGTGTCCGGGACGCCGGGAAGGTGTATGGCAGGGGCCTCGGCGCCGGCCTCCGTACCGCGGGCGCCGCGCAGGCGGAGGAGCGAAACGGCGGAAATGAGGAGCCACGCGGCATTGGTGGCCACTGAGGGCCACGCCTCGTGGAAGGCGCCGTTGAGGATAAAGGCAGCGGCGCCGAGGAGGTTGGCGCCCTGGAACGCCCGGCCGGCCTTCACCCATCCCATGGAGACCGACAGGAACGCGGTCAGAATCATGGCGGCGCCGGCCCAACCGGAAATTTCCCAAACGAGTTCCATTGGTGTCCTTTCGTAAATCGTTGCCTAATGGCAATTCTGGGGGCCCGTAGACGTGTAGTTCAATTGCATTCTTCTGCACTCCTGGTTTAGAAATGCTTAACATGGACATGGATCCCCGCCGGCTGCTCGTGCTGCTGGCTGTCGCCCGGACCGGCGGCGTGCTCGCAGCCGCCGATGAACTGCACCTCACGCCCTCCGCGGTGTCCCAGCAAATCACCAGGCTGGAGCGGGAAACGGGGCATGCGCTGATGGTCCGCACCCCGAAGGGGTCTGTGCTGACTCCTGCGGGCCTTGCCATGGCTGAAGCCGGCGAGGAGATTGAACGCGCCCTCAGTGTTGCCCGGACCCGGATGGAGAGCGGGGCCAACATTTCAGGTGTGGTGCGGCTGGGCGGCTTCACCAGTTTCATCCGCACCGTGGTGATCCCCCGGCTGCCTGAGTGGCGGAGCAAATATCCGCAGCTCCAGATCCGCATCGTGGAGGACGATTTTCCCGCCCTGCTGCGGCTTCTCCGGCAACGCCAGCTCGACGCCGTGGTGGTGGAACACGACTCCACCACCGCAGGCCAGCTTTCACTCGGGGCAGGAATGATCGAGGAACCTCTGCTGGATGAACCGTGGAGGCTGGCGGTGCCCACCGGAGCGCTGCTTAGCACTGAAAGCGTGGACCTTGCCAGGCTGCCGCTTCCCTGGCTCGGGGTGGATTCCGCAGCCGCGAACTCCGCAGTATTGGGGCGGCTGCGCCATTCAACGGGCGCCAGTATGGAGACTTCGCACCAGTACCAGGAGACGCTGACGGCGCTGGCACTGGTCGCTGCCGGCGAAGGGGTTGCCATCGTGCCCACGCTGGCCCTGGCTGGCGTGGCCCATGAAGGGGTGGACATCCTTGACGTTCCCGGGCTGGGGACACGGCGCATCGTCCTGCGGCGGTTCGACGGGCGCCGGCGTTCCAGCACCCCGGTGGACACTGTGGCGCGGCTCCTGCGCGAATCAGCGGCGGCGTTCGATACGCGGTCGGCGTCCTGACCGGCCCTGATGTGCAGTCCGCGGTGCCGTTGACCCCCTGCAGGGGCATGGGTACTGTGGGCGCACAATCCGTCCGCGGCGCCGGCAGGCTGCGGATGCCTGCGGCGGGTATCGGTCCGGGCGCGCCGGCAAAAGGAGGCAGGTGTCGTTCTTCCAGCTTTCGCTGATCGCCGCCGTCGCGCTCCTCGGACCCTTGCTGGCATTTCCCCGGACATGGCACCTTCCCATGGTGCTCGGGCAACTGCTGGCCGGAATCGCCATCGGACGCACCGGACTGGGGCTCGTGGATTCCACAGATCCGACGTTCACGTTCGTTGCCGATGTGGGATTCGCCCTCATCATGTTCGTCGCCGGAACGCACGTGCCGGTACGGGACCAGGCCATCCGTCCCGCCCTGGGCGGCGGCGCGCTGCGGGCTGCCATCGCTGCGGCCCTCGCGGCTGCCGTAGGAACCGTCATTGCGTTCGCCTTCGGCACCGGACATGCGCCGCTCTACATCGTGCTGCTCGCTTCCTCGTCAGCCGCCCTTGTGCTGCCCATTGTCGATTCCCTGCGGCTGGCGGGACCGAAGGTCCTGACGACGACGGCGCAGGTGGCGGTGGCGGATATCGCCTGCATTGTGGCGCTTCCGCTGGCCGTCGATCCGCCCAACGCGCCGAGGGCAGCCATCGGGGCGACCGCCGTCGCGGCGTGTTCGGTGGTGTTGTTCTTCGTGCTTCGCTGGCTGGAGCTCAGCGGCACCCGCGGGCGGGTGCATGACGTGTCCGAGGAACGGAAGTTCGCCCTGGAACTGCGGATCCAGCTTGCCTTGCTCTTCGCGCTGTCCGGGCTTGCCGTGGCGGGCCACGTGTCCGTCATGCTCGCCGGATTCTCCTTCGGACTGGTGGTGGCGGCAGTGGGTGAACCCCGCCGGCTGGCGCACCAGCTCTTCGCAGTCAGCGACGGCTTCCTGGGGCCGGTGTTCTTCGTCTGGCTGGGCGCGTCGCTGGACCTGCGCGCGCTCGCCGGCACCCCGGCCATGGTTCTCCTCGGGGTCTGCCTTGGAGCGGGGACCCTCCTGGTGCACGGCAGCCTGCGCCTGCTGGGCCAGCCGCTGCCGCTCGCCGTCCTGTCGGCATCCCAGCTGGGCGTGCCGGTTGCCGCGGCCACCATCGGCTCCCAGCTGTCCCTGCTGGAACCGGGGGAAGCCTCGGCGTTGATCCTGGGCGCCCTCATCACCATCGGGGCCAGCGCCGCGGCGGGTTCACGGGCTGCCCGCACCTTCGCACGGAATGCCGAGGCGCCGGCGTAGCCGGCGCTACCCCCGGGAGTGGGTCCACACCCCGGTGCTCGCCTGCGCCTGGAAGCCCAGGTTGCGGGACACGGCGCGGGCGGCGGCGCGGACCGCCGGGGCAAGGACGTTGGGCGGCGTGGCACCGTCCGGAACCACGATGGACAGCGACGCCACCACGGCGCCCTGCGCATCGAAGATGGGGGAGGCCACGGATACGGTGCGGGACGGGACGGTCCGCCGGATCATCGCGATACCGGTCCGCCGCACGTCGGACAGGGTCCTGCGCAGCTGGCCTTCGGGCATTTCGGGCACGCCGGGTTCGTTTTCCGGCGGGCGCTTCAGGATGGTCTCCTGGAACTGCTGGTCCGCCCCGGCCAGCAGCACCAGGCCGATGGCGGTGGATCTCAGCGGCGCACGGCCGCCCACCCGGTAGGCCACCTCTGTGGCGTCCTTCCCGGACAGGCGTTCGATCAGCACCGCCTCCTCGTTGTCCCGGACCGCCAGCAGCACATGGTGCCGGGTGACCTCAAACAGGTCCTCAAGGTAGGGGAGTGCGATTTCCCGCACGCCGTGCCCGCGCGGAGAGAGGGATGCCACTTCCCACAGCCGGACCCCCACCACGTACCGGCCGTCGTCGAGCCTCTCCAGGGCACCCCACGCCACCAGCCGGGCGATCAGCCGCAGCGCCGTGGGGGCAGGCATATCCGCGTGGCGGGCCAGTTCGGACAGTGTCAGCGCGCGGCGCCGGTCGGAGAAGACGGCGAGCAGGCTCAGTGCCCGGTCGATGACGGGTTCGCCCTGTTTGGGCCGCTTTCCGCGCGCAGGCGGGGTGTCCGTTTCCGGAGTGGCAGTCATGGCAGTGGTTCCTAGCGCCGTTGGCAGTTCCTGTGGCCCACGGGGAAGGCAGTGAGCTGAACCACAATACTATTCCAACCATTGAAAGCTCCCTGTGGAGGGGAAGTCACGAAACGCAAAGCTGGAACTCCCAGCAACCGCACTTCAGGAGTCCCGCCGCATGACCGCCCCCACCCGGCTTCGGGCCGAACACCTGCCTGCGGCGCTGGGCCTGACCGTCACCACGCCCCGGCTGGGCTGGACGCCGCCCGCCGGCACCAGCAGCCAGACGGCGTACCGGATCACCGCCAGCAACGGCTGGGACACGGGCCGGCAGGAATCAGCCGCGTGCAGCGGCATCCCGTACACCGGCCCCGCGCTGGACTCCCGCAGCCGGTTCGAGTGGCGCGTCCGCACCTGGAACTCCGGCGAAGACGGCACCGAAACACCAACCGGCTGGTCCCAGCCGATGACGGTGGAACTGGGCCTCCTGCACGCCACCGACTGGACAGCGCAGTGGATCGGCGCCGACGAGCCGGAGATCCCGGCGGCGGGGGAACGCCCCGGCTACGCCTTCACCAAAACCTTCACGCTCGACGCAGCCCCGCACAAAGCCCGCGCGTACGCCACCGCCCACGGCATCTACGAACTCTTCATCAACGGCCGCCGCGTGGGCGACCAGCAGCTCACACCCGGCTCCACCAGTTACAACACCACGCTCCAGGTCCAGGCCTACGACGTCATGGACCTGCTCGTCGAAGGTTCCAACACAGTCCGCGCCGTCCTCACCGACGGCTGGTACCGCGGCACCTTCGGGTACACGCGCGACGCCGGCATGTACGGCACGCGAACAGCTTTCCTTGCGCAGCTCGAGGTGGAGTCCTCGGCCGGCCGGCAGACCATCGGCACCGACGGCTCCTGGCTGGTGTCCGCAACGGAGATCACCAGCGCCGACCTCATGGCGGGCCAGCGGGTTGACTTCCGGATGCACGACGGCGGGAGCACACCGTCCGCAGGCGCCGCACCCGGGGCACGTCCCGCCGTCGTCCGTCCCGGCGGCTTTACGGCACTCACCGGACCCCTCGCCCCTCCCACCCGCGTGACCCGGGAACTGGCGCCGGTGTCCATCACCCGCCTTCCCAACGGCCACCAGGTGGTGGACTTCGGCCAGAACATCCACGGCTGGGTCCGGCTGTCCCAGCTGGGTGCCCCGGGAGAAACCCTCACGCTGGAACACGGCGAGGCGCTTGGGCCGGACGGTGACGTCACCCGGGACCACCTGCGGCCGCACAATTTCCGCGCACCGGGGGCCTTCCTTGATGCCGGCCAGGTGGACACCGTCACCGCCTCCGGCGCCCCGGGCGAGGTCTTCGAGCCCCGGCACACCACGCACGGGTTCCAATACGTCTCGGTCCAAGGCCTCGCCACGGACCTGCAGCCGGCGGACATCTCCGCCTGCCTGGTCCGGACAGACCTGGAACGGATCGGCACCTTCAGCTGCAGCGACGCCCGGCTGGACAAGCTCCATGACATCGTCGAATGGAGCTTCCTGGACAACTCCTGCGAGGTCCCCACCGACTGTCCGCAGCGCGAGAAGGCCGGCTGGACCGGGGACTGGCAGCTGTTCATCCCCACCGCCGCGTACCTGTTCGACGTCACCGGATTCTCCCGGAAATGGCTCCGCGACGTCCGGGCCGACCAGTGGGAGAACGGCGTCATCGCCAACATTTCGCCCTCGCCCGGACCCGCTGCCACCTCCGCGGAGTTCATGGCATTCACCAATGGGTCCGCCGGCTGGGGCGACGCGATCGTCATGGTGCCGTGGGAGGGCTACCGGGCCACCGGGGACGCATCAATCCTGGCCGAAAACTGGGACGCGATGCAGCGCTGGCTGGGCTTCGTCCGGACCACCGCCGAAACCCAGCGGCACGCAGCCCGCGCAGCTCAGGCGCCCCTCCCGGCCGCCCACGAGCAGTACCTGTGGGACACCGGCTTCCACTTCGGCGAATGGATGGAGCCGGGCGGCCCCGAACCTGACCTGTTTGCCGCCCGCGCGGCGGACAACGGCATCGTGGCCACGGCCTACTACCGGCACACCACGGACCTGATGGCCCGCATCGCCGGGGTGCTGGGGTTCGCCGGGGAAGCCGCCGCACTGGCGGAACTCTCGGCGAACATCCGGAACGCCTGGGAAACGGAATACCTGGACGCCGCCGGGCAGGTGACCCGAGCCAGCCAGGCCAACTGCGTCCGCGCCCTGGCGTTTGACCTGGTCAGCCCGGAACGCCGCGCCACCGTCACCGCGCAGCTCGCAGGACTGATCCGGGACGCCGGCACGCACCTGGGCACGGGCTTTCTGTCCACGCCCTACCTGCTGCCCGTCCTGGCGGACAACGGCGAACTGGACCTCGCCTACGAACTCCTCATGCAGGACTCCGAACCGTCCTGGCTCGCCATGGTGGACCGCGGCGCCACCACTGTGTGGGAACTGTGGAACGGCATCGACGCCCGCGGCACCGCCCGCCAGTCGCTCAACCACTACAGCAAGGGCGCGGTGGTGTCCTTCCTGCACCGGTATACCGCCGGGCTGCGGCAGGCCGACGGCAGTGCGGGCTGGGAACGGCTCGTCATCGAGCCCCGGCCCGGGGCCGGCATCACCTCCGCCACCACTTCCCACCAGGGGCCGCGCGGCCTGATCGAGGTGGCGTGGACCATTTCGGCGGGGACTGCACCGGAGGCGGCAGCGTCTGAAGGCGCACCGGACGACGGCGTGCTGACGCTCACGGCCACAATCCCCGCCGGCACCACTGCCGAGGTGCTGCTGCCCGGCCTGCCGGCCGCCGTCGTCGGCCCCGGACACCATACTTTCCTTGCCGCACCCGGCGGGGAAAGCACCCAACCTGAGCTGATGAGGAGCACACTATGACAGTGGACCGCGCTACCGACGTACTTGACGCTTCCCGCGATGCTTCCCGACCCGGAGGCCGCACCATTCCGCCGTTCCCGGTCTACGACGCCCCCGGCACACCGGAGCAGGCAGGCGGGGTTTCGGTGGTGCACCGCGAAGTGACGTACGCCCGGGCCATCGGTTTCCGGCCGTTGAAAATGGACATCTGGCTGCCCCGCGAGGCCGCCGGACCCACGCCGCTGGTGCTGTGGGTGCACGGCGGTGCGTTCCAGCTGGGCGACCGCCGGGAGCTGCCGCCCACCTTCGCGCCGGACTCCGTGTTCCGGCTGCTCAACCAGGCAGGCATCGCCTGCGCCACGGCGGACTACCGGCACGCCCTGGAAGCCCCCTTCCCGGCGCAACTCCACGATCTCAAAGCCGCCGTCCGGTACCTCCGCGAATTCGCCGCGGAGCTGAACATCGATCCGGAACGGTTCGGCGCCTGGGGCGAATCCGCCGGCGGGCACCTCGTCGCGCTCCTGGGACTCACCGGAAACCGCCAGGACCTGGAGGGCGGCCTCGGCGCGCAGGGGCACCCAAGCAGCGTCAGCGCCGTCGTCGACTTTTACGGTGTCTCCTCCCTGGCGGACATCCCGCCCATGCAGCGGCCGGCCGGGCTGTTCCCCGCCGCACTGACCGCTGCCGTGCCGCCAGGCATGTCCCTGCAGCCGGAATACATGCTGGTGGGCGGCTCGGATGACCGCGACCTGCTCGCCGCGGCCAGCCCCGTCAGCTACGTGACCCCCGGCGCCGCGCCGTTCCTGCTGGTCCATGGCGACAGCGACGGCCTGGTCCCGCACTCGCAGACCGAGCTCCTGGCCGCCGCCCTCGCCGAAGCCGGCGTCGAGCACGACGTGGTGACCATCGAGGGCGGGGACCACTGTTTCTTCGGCGCGGAGGACCGGATGGAGGCCATCCTGGCAGCCGCCGTCGGCTACTTCTCACGGAAGCTGGGCGCAGAATGACACCCACCAAACCTGCCGCGTCAGCGCCGGCGGCCGGCCCCGGGAACGACGCCCAGGCGCCCGACGCGGGGTTCGCGGAGTACCTGGCCAGGCCGGAAGGCCCGCAGTTCCTCAACCCGGACGCCGTGCGGTCGCCCGGGCCCGACGTCCCCATCCGAACCGTGACGGAGGACGGCCGGCACGGGCCGGTGGCCATCCGGATCTACGGTGAGGCGGCCGCTGCCGGCAGCCCCGCCCTGGTGTGGCTGCACGGCGGCGGCTTCGTCAGCGGGAGCGTTGACATCCCCGAATCGGACTACCTGGCACGGGTGCTCGCGGCCCAGGGGACGCCGGTGCTGTCCGTGGACTACCGCCTGGCGCGCAACGGCGTGTCCTTTCCCGTCCCGCATGACGACGCCCTGGCCGGATGGTTCTGGGCGCGGAAGAACGCCGCATCCCTGGGCCTGGATCCGGACCTGCTCTGCCTGGGCGGGGCCGGTGCCGGCGGCAACCTCGCCGTGGGCGCCGCGCTCTACCTGATCGACGCCGGCAAGCCACTGCCCGCAAAACTGCTGCTGGCCTATCCCTTCCTGGACGCCGAACTCCCGCCGCCGGCCGGAGGCCTGGACGATTCGGTCATGGCCGGACTGCCGCGGCACCTGCGGTTCACACTGGAGGACTGCATCCGGACGGCGGAGAACTACGTGGGGGGTCCGGTCAGCATGGCACCGTCCTACGCCATGCCCGGCTACGCGGACCCTGCCGGACTTCCGCCCACCGCTTTGCTTGCCTGCGAGTACGACGACGCCCGCGGCTCAACCGAGCAGTTTGCCTCCGCATTGGCGCGGGCGGGGGTTCCGGTGTCCTACTTCCTGGCCGAGGGCGCAGTGCACGGCCACCTCAACCACACCGCAGGGCTGCCGGAGGGGCAGGCGGCCCTGGACTTCCTGGCAGGCCAGCTGGCGGCGGCGCGGAGGCCTTAAGCGCGGAGGCGGGTCAGGGCTGCCCTGGCGTCTCTTCGGCCGCGTGGCTGCTGGACCAGATGTCCCCCATTTCCTCGGTGGACTGCTCCACGATCCTGCTCATGGCGGCGTGCGCGGCAGCGGCTTCCCCGCGCTGGATCGCGCTGGCCACATCAACATGCAGCTGCAGCGCCTCGTGGTCCGGGAGATGCGGCATCAGGCCGTGCTGGGTGCGCCCGGCCAGCACCTCCGCCACCAGGTTATGCAGCTGGGAAAACATCAGGTTGCCGGAGGCGTTGAGGACTGCGGCGTGGAAGTCGATATCGAGCCGCAGGAATTCCCCCTGGTCCCCGCGCTGCCCCGCAGCCCACAGCCGGGCTGCCATCGAGACAAGGTCGCTGGCCTCATCCAGGGACGCGCGTTCAGCGGCCAGGCGCGCGGCCTGCGGCTCAATGGCGCCACGCAGTTCGTTCAAGGCCCGCAGCTGCTCCAGCCGCTTGGCCGATGCCAGCCGCCACCGGATCACCTGCGGATCGTAGAGGTTCCAGCTCGCCTCGGGCTGGACCACCGTGCCCAGGCGGCGGCGGGACTCGAGCATCCCCATGGACGACAGGACGCGGGTGGCCTCCCGGATCACGGACCGGGACACCTTGTGCTGCGCCTCCAGCTCATCCAGCCGCAGGATGGAGTTTGGTGCCAGCGTTCCCTCGGCAATGGCGAGCCCCAGGTTCTCGACCAGCGATGAATGCAGGTCAGGGGACAACGCCGCCTTTGGAATGGTCATGAATAAATCATATGGGGGCATAGCAAGGTCTTGTATATGTCTGCCTTATTTGTCTATGCTCGCTGAACAGAGCAGACGTAACGAGGCGTTTGTAACCAGCCCGCGCTGATGCGGGCCCAAAGGCAAAGGGAGTCGTAATGAAGCGGCGTTCAATTGTGAAGTACGCGGCCGTGGCCGCGGCGATGTCGCTGGGGCTCACCGCCTGCAGCGGCGGCGGAGGCGGCAGCGACCAGGCGAAGGAGTCCGGCACTGTCCGCGTCACCCTCGCCAACCACGTGTGGACCGAGGGCATCAAGGCCGCCATTCCGGAGTTCGAGAAGTCCAGCGGCCTGAAGGTCGAACTCACCCAGCTGGGCGAAGACCAGCTCTCGGACCAGTACAACGTCAAGCTCAACGCTGGCAGCGACGAAATCGACGTCATGATGTACCGCCCGCTGCAGGAGGGCAAGGCCTTCGCCAAGAACGGCTACCTGGCGGACCTGACCAAGAACGTCTCCTCCGACTCCAACTGGGACTGGAAGGACTACCAGGAGGGCCCGGTCAAGGCCACCACCGTTGACGGCAAGGTGGTCGGCGTGCCGATCATCACCGAGCGCGAGGTCCTGTACTACCGCAAGGACCTGCTGCAGGCCGCGGGACTCCAGGTGCCCAAGACCATGGATGAACTGGAAGCGGCCGCCAAGGCCATCAAGGCTTCCTCCCCGGAGACCGCAGGGTTCGTGGCCCGCACCGGCAAGTCCGCCGCCGTCACCCAGTTCTCCAGCTTCCTGTACAGCTTCGGCGGCGACTTCATGGACTCCAGCGGCAAGGCCTCGGTCAACACCGATGCAGCCAAGAAGGCCTACGCCTACTACGGCGGCCTGATCAAGAACTACGGCCCCGCCAATGTCAGCACGGACATGAGCTGGCCCGAGGCCATGGCCATCTTCACCCAGGGCGGCGCCGCCTTCTACACCGAGGCTGACTCACTCTACAAGAACGCCACGGACCCCGCCAAGTCCAAGGTGGCGGACAAGGTCGGGTTCGCACCGCTGCCCGCCGGCCCCGCCGGTTCCAAGCCGTACAACATCCCCTCCTGGGCCCTGGGCGTGAACCAGAACTCCAGCAACCAGGAAAACGCCTGGAAGTTCATCCAGTGGGCCACCAGCAAGGAGCGCACCCTGGCAGCCCAGAAGGCCGGCGTCCCGGGCCCGCGTACCTCCGTCTGGTCCAACCCCGACGGGACCTCCACCTACCCCAAGGACCTGGCTGAGGCGATCTCCGCCAGCGCCAAGAACGGCGTGGGCCACGACCGGCCCGAGGTTGTCACGGTAGGCAAGGCCCGCGAAATCGTGGGCGCCCCGATCGTTGCCACCATCACCGGCGCGGACTCCGCCGCCGCGGCAAACGACGCCCAGACCGCTTTCCAGACCTTCCTGGACAGCGAAAAGAAGTAGGACGCCGGGCGCGGATGCGCCGCACCAGCCCGCCGGGACGGCCCCCAATGCCGTCCCGGCGCGGCCCACTTCACCCCCAAAACTCCTTAGGTGAACCATGTCTGTAATGAACCCGCCCCGCCGCGCCCGCACCCGCCGGGCCGGTGGCCCCGCCCGTGCCGGGGGGAGCTTTTCCGCCTGGGCCAACCGGCACCGGAAGTGGCTTTTCGCGGCGCCCGCCATGATCTTCGTCGGCGTCCTGATCATCTTCCCCCTGGCCTGGACCCTGTACCTCAGCCTCACCGACTCCCAGGGCTCCGTCCGGGCCGCCACGGAATTCATCGGGCTGCAGAACTACCTCACGGTCCTCAGTGATTTCGAGCGTTTCTGGCCTGCCGTGGGACGCACGCTTGCCTTCACCGGCGTCGCGCTGGCCTTCGAAGTGGTCCTCGGAATGGGCGTGGCCCTGCTCCTGTGGCGGCCCTTCCGCGGGGAAAAGTGGGTCCGCGTGGCCATCCTGCTGCCGCTGGTGGCCACCCCCGTGGCCGTCGGCATGATGTGGCGGCTGATCTTCGATCCCAACATCGGCTTCGTCAACCAGCTCCTGGGCATGGTGGGCATCCCGCCGCAGCCGTGGCTGTCCGGACAGGACACCGCACTGGGCACCACCATCTTCATGGACGTCTGGCAGTGGACCCCCATGGTGGTCCTGATCCTGCTGGCCGGCCTGACCTCCCTGTCCGATGAACCGGACGAGGCCGCCCGCGTGGACGGCGCCAACGCCTTCCAGCGGTTCTTCTACATCACCCTGCCCCTCATGATGCCCACCGTGATCGTGGCCATCCTGCTGCGCGGCATCGATGCCCTGAAGACCTTCGACATCCTCTACGCCACCAAGGGCAAAGGCGGTGGCTCGTTCCACGAAGTGGAGACGCTGAACGTCTACGCCTACGGGCTGAGCTTCGACTACAACCAGTACGGGCTCTCCTCGGCGGTGCTGATCCTGTTCTTCATGATCATCATCGGCTCCATGTGGCTGCTCACCATGCGCAAGAAAGCGGTAAGCAAATGACCGTCATGACAGATTCCGCCGCCACCGCCACCAGCAGGGCCCCGCGCCGGCGCAAGCCGCTGGGCACCCGTGCCTACAAGGTGTTCCGGGTGGTGGCCCTGATTGTGGTGGTGCTGTTCCTGCTGGCACCGCTGTTCTGGATGCTCCTGGCGTCGCTGAAGACCAACGTGGACATCTACGACACGGGCAAGGCGTTCCTGTTCTCGCCCACGTTCGAGAACTACGCCAACGTGCTGCAGCGCAACAACTACTTCGTGTTCATCGTCAACAGCTTCTGGGTGGCCTTCGTCTCCACCGCGCTCTCGATCGTCCTGGGTGTCCCGGCTGCCTACGCCATGAGCCGCTTCACCATGCACCGCTCCGCCTTGGTGGTCCTGATGGCACGGGTTATCCCGGGCGTCTCGCTCCTGGTGCCCTGGTACTACGTCTTCTCCAACCTGCGGATGGTGGGCAGCTTCGAAGTGCTGATCCTCAGCCACATGTTCGTCGCCCTGCCCCTGATCGTCTACATCATGATGAGCTACTTCGATTCACTTCCGCTGGAACTGGAGGAATCGGCCGAGGTGGATGGGCTTACGCCCATCGGTGCGTTCCGCCGGATCACGTTGCCGCTGGCCGTGGCCGGCATCGCCACCGCCGGAATCCTGTCCTTCATCTTCTCGTGGAACAACTTCATGTTCGCCCTGGTGCTCTCGGGCGCCAAGACCAAGACCCTGCCGGTGGCGATCTTCGACTTCGTCTCCTACGCCAGCATCGACTGGGGCGGGCTGATGGCCGCGGCGACGGTCGTGACAATCCCCATCATGATCATTGCGCTCTTCACGCAGAAGTACATCGTCTCCGGCCTGACCGCCGGCGCCACCAAGGGTTAGGAACCGCCGCGTGACCGTCATCAGCCGGATCGAAACATTCCTCATTGCCCCCCGCTGGCTCTTTGTCCGGATCGAAACCGACAGCGGCATCGTGGGGTGGGGCGAGGCCACCTGCGAGGGCCGCAGCGAAACTGTGCGCGCCGCCGTCGGACAGCTCTCGGAGCTGCTCGTCGGCAGGGATGCCCTCCGGATCGAAGACCACTGGCAGGTCATGACCAAAGGGTCCTTCTACCGCGGCGGGCCCATCCTGGCCAGCGCCGTCTCCGGCCTGGACCAGGCGCTGTGGGACATCGCCGGCAAGCACTTCAACACCCCGGTGCACCAGCTCCTGGGCGGCCACGTCCGCGACCGGATCCGGATGTACGGCTGGGTGGGCGGCGACGAGCCCAACGAGGTGGCCGACCAGATCAGCGCCCAGCTGGAGGTGGGCCTCACCGCCGTCAAAATGAACGCCAGCGGCCGGATGAGCCCGGTGGCGTCGGTGGCAGAGATCGACGGCGTCATCCGCCGTGTCGCGGCAGCCCGCCAGGTGCTGGGCGACCACCGGGACGTCGCCGTCGATTTCCACGGCCGCTTCAGCCTGGCCAACGCCAGGCGGGTGGCACCCCTGCTGGAGCCGTTCCGGCCCTTCTTCCTCGAGGAGCCGGTGGTCCCGGAAAACACCCACCTGCTCCGCGAATTCACCTCATCCACCACCACCCCGGTGTCCACGGGGGAGCGGCTCTACAGCCGGCAGGAATTCCTGCCCGCGCTGCAGGCAGGCATCGCAGTGGCTCAGCCGGACCTGTCGCACGCCGGTGGGATCACGGAGGTCCGCAAGATCGCCGCGCTGGCCGAAGTGTACGAAGTCCAGTTGGCGCCGCACTGCCCGCTGGGCCCCCTGGCGCTCGCGGCCTGCCTGCAGGTGGGCTTCGCCACGCCGAACTTCCTCATCCAGGAACAAAGCATCGGGATCCACTACAACCAGGGCGCCGAAGTCCTGGACTACGTGGTGGACAAGACGCCGTTCAAGTTCGTCGATGGCCACATCGAGCGGCTCACCGGGCCCGGACTGGGCGTCGAGATTGACGAGGCCGTGGTGCGGGCAGCGGACAAGCGCGGCCACGCCTGGCGCGGACCGGTGTGGCGCCACCCCGACGGATCCTTCGCAGAATGGTGAACCCCATGACATCCCAGAACCCAGCTATTACCTCCGCCGGCCTGCTCGCCGGCATCCGGCAGGCGCGCCTCGTGGGCATCGTCCGCGGGAACGACGGCGGTGCTGCCGCCAAGGCCGCGCTGGCCGCCATGGAGGAGGGCTTCCAGTACGTGGAGATCGCCCTCACCACGCCCAACGCGCTGGACGCCATCCGCGAGGTTCGCGCGGCTGCCCCGGCCGGCTGCCTGGTGGGCGCCGGGACCGTCCTCAGCCAGGCCGACGTCGAACACGTCACCGCAGCGGGCGGCCAGTTCATCGTCACCCCCTCCCTGGCCCCCTCGATCAGCGAGGCCGCCAATGCCGGCATCCCCGTCCTTGCCGGGGCCTTGACTCCCAGCGAGGCCTATGAGGCGATGGAACGCGGCGCCACCGCCATCAAACTGTTCCCCGCCTCGATCGGCGGCCCCGGCTACCTGAAGGCAGTCCGCGATCCCTTCCCGGACATCCCCTTCATCGCCGTCGGCGGCGTGGGCCTTGACGAAGCCGCCGGGTACTGGGAAGCCGGGGCCATCGCCGTCGGGCTGGGGGGACCGCTCTTCGGCACGGCGGCCTCGGGCGGTGACCTTTCGGACATGCGGGACCGCGCCCGCCGTTTCCTGGGCCTCGCTGCCGAATTCGCGGCCCGTACCGGGACCCCTTCGTGACGGTGGACCTGCTGACCTTCGGCGAGTCCATGGTCTCGCTCCGGTCCACCGGCCCGCTGGCCTCCGGCGGGACCCTGAACATGCAGGTGGCCGGGGCGGAATCGAACGTTGCCATCGGCGTGGCCCGCCTTGGCCACACGGCGGCCTGGGCCGGGTCCGTGGGCGCGGACCCGCACGGCGAGTTCATCGTCAAGCAGCTCCGGGGCGAGGGTGTCCAGCTGCACCACAGCGTCCACCCGGAGCGGAGCACCGGCGTGATGTTCCTGGAGCAGCGCACCGCAGACCTCAGCCGGGTCTTCTACTACCGCGCGGGGTCCGCAGGGGCCACCATCTCGCGTGCGCACGTGTCGGCCGCGCTGGATTGCGGTGCCCGGATCCTGCACCTGACCGGCATCACCGCAGCGCTCAGCCCGGAAGCCCGCGACGCCGTGGAATACGCCGCGGAACGGGCGGCCGCTGACGGTGTGGTGGTCAGCCTCGATGTGAACTACCGCAGCAAGCTCTGGTCCCCGGACCAGGCGCGCGCGGTGCTCGGCCCCCTGGCGAGGCACGCCACCGTCGTCATTGCGTCCGACGACGAGCTCGACCTGATTGCCCCGGCGAACGAGGGGAGCGGGGCGGCTATGGACGAAGCTTCCGCCGCGGCCCGGCTGCTCGACGCCGGAGTCAGGGAAGTGGTGGTGAAGCGCGGCGCAGCGGGCGCGGCGGTTTATACCGCGGAAGGGCGCCTGGAAGCACCGGCCCTCGCCGTGACCTGCGTGGACACCGTGGGAGCCGGGGATGCCTTCACCGCCGGCTACCTCTCGGCGCTGCTCGACGGCGTCGGTACCGCCGACCGCCTGCGGCAGGGCATCCTGGCAGGCGCCTTCGCTGTCAGCACGCGCGGCGACTGGGAGGGGCTGCCGCGTCGCGAGGAGCTTGCCCTGCTTGGTGCCGCCCGGGGCAGCACCGTGCGCTGACTCCTGCCCTTCACACTCCAGACCTTTAGAGATTCCAACCCGAAAGCCAGCCATGAAAATCGTTGCCGCCGATGTGTTTGTTACCAGTCCGTCCCGGAACTTTGTGACCCTCCGGATCACGACGGAGGATGGTGTGACCGGTATTGGTGATGCCACGTTGAATGGCCGGGAGTTGGCTGTTGCTGCGTATTTGAAGGAGCATGTGGCGCAGCTGTTGATCGGGAAGGATCCGCACCGGATCGAGGACACGTGGCAGTTCCTGTACCGGTCCTCGTACTGGCGGCGGGGCCCGGTGACGATGGCAGCGATCGCCGCGGTCGATATGGCGCTGTGGGATATCAAGGGCAAGCTCGCCGGGATGCCGGTGTACCAGCTGCTCGGTGGTGCGTCGCGGAACGGGTTGCGGGCGTACGGGCACGCTTCGGGGTCGGATATTGAGTCGCTGTTCGATTCCGTGCGTGAGCACCTGGAGCTCGGATACAAGTCGATCCGGATCCAGACCGCCGTCCCCGGCATCAAGGCCGTCTATGGTGTGGCCGCGCAGGCCCAGGCCTCGGGGGAGCGGTACGACTACGAGCCCGCCGGCCGCGGCGCTTTCCCCGTGGAGGAGGATTGGGATACCCGCGCGTACCTGCGGCACCTGCCGACGGTGTTCGAGGCGGTCCGGAACGAGTTCGGCCCGGAAATCCCGCTGCTGCATGACGGGCACCACCGGATGACGCCCATCCAGGCCGCCAAGCTCGGCAAGGCCCTGGAACCGTACGACCTGTTCTGGCTCGAGGACTGCACCCCGGCGGAGAACCAGGAGGGCCTGCGCCTGGTCCGCCAGCACACCACCACCCCGCTGGCGATTGGGGAGATATTCAATACCGTGTGGGATTACCAGACGCTGATCAAGGAACAGTTGATCGATTACGTCCGGGCCGCGTCCACCCACTTTGGCGGGATCAGCCCCCTGAAGAAGGTGATGGATTTCGCCGCGCAGTACCAGATCAAGTCCGGGTTCCACGGACCCACGGACATTTCCCCGGTGGGGTTCGCGGCGCAGCTGCACGTGGGGCTGGCGATCCACAACTACGGCATCCAGGAATACATGCAGCACTCGGACAAGACCAACGAGGTCTTCGAACAGTCCATGACCTTCGTGGACGGGTACCTGCACCCGGGCGACAAGCCCGGGATCGGCGTCGAATTCAACGAAGAAGCCGCCGCAGCCTACCCGTACCAGCAGGCCTACCTGCCCTACAACCGCCTCGTCGACGGCACGGTGCATGACTGGTAATCGCGCTTCCCGTTGACCCTGCAGCCGCCCGGTGTGAGGATGGCGCAATGAACCAGGTTTCGGCGTTCTACACCGGCCCCGGCGGACTTGTGGGGGCCATCGGTTCTGCCTTGGACGCGGCCGGCGTGGACCGTACGAGGCTGCGGCCGGCCGACCTCGCGCCTGTTGACGAGTTCCACATCCGTGGCCGCAGGGCAACCCTGGAAATCATCGAAGCACTCGCCCTCACCGCCGATTCCCATGTGCTCGACCTCGGCAGCGGACTGGGCGGCCCCGCACGGACCCTCGCCGAGTTGACCGGGTGCACTGTCACAGGGGTCGACCTCACTCCGGAGTTCTGCCAGGTAGCGACGGCACTCTCGGAGTGGACTGGCCTGTCCGGCCGTACCCGCTTCCGCGTTGGGGACGCCACAGCCACCGGTCTTCCCGATAAGTCAGCGGACGCGGCACTGACCATGCATGTGGCCATGAACATCCCGGACAAGCACGCGCTGTATGCGGAAGCTTTCCGTGTCCTCCGGCCGGGCGGCAGGTTCGTGGTTTACGACGTCCTGCACGGGGAAGGCGGCGAGGTGCACTACCCGGTGCCGTGGGCCGCCGACTCCTCGACGAGCTTTCCCGCGACCCTGGAAGAGATGCGCGAACTCCTCCCGTCCGCAGGTTTTAATGTCGTTTCGGAAGTCGACTCATCGGACGAAAGCCTTGTCTGGTTCCAGCAGATGCTCGCCAAAATCCAGAGGGAGGGGCCACCGCCGGTGACCTTCGCGACCTTCCTGGGGGACGATTTCGCGCAGATGACAGCCAACCAGGTGGCCAACCTCGCCGAGCGGCGCATCCGGACCATCATGTTCGTGTGCTCCCGGCCGTCCTGATCTTTTAACTGCAGGGGATCATGGATGGCGGGCCACACCGGGTCAATACCTCCGATGAGATTGAGGACTCCATTGTTCCCGTCCCAGTCCAGGGTGTACGAGCCGCGGGCGACCGGTTCATACCCGTCGTCGGTGGTCCACGAGCTCGCGCGCAATCCGATCCCGCCGAACCTGACCGCGTACAGGTCACCGCTGCCGGCGAAGAGAAATGAAAACTCGCGCACGACGGCACGGCAACCGGTGGCCGCAGGAGGACTCAGTGAGCTCTTTACTTTCCCCCGGGTCCCCACAGGCTGAGAGTCTAATCTCGACAAGAGTTCAATCAGTGGTGCGGGACAATTGGTACGTCAATAGCAATAGTTTCTAGGGTTATCGTGAATAGGTGCCCCGTACCGTGCGCGCGTCTTTCCTGCCGCTTCTACTCATGGCGGCTTCTTCTCTGACTGCCTGCTACACGCCGTCGTGTGCCACGTTGCTGGAACCGAACCTCCTCACAATCGATTTCTCGGCGACAGGGCGGCCCGCTGTCGACCTGGAATTCGAAGTTGACTGTCCGGGTAAGAGCGAGTGCTTCGAGAAGCCTGCGGGGGCTCGATTCGACGCTGCCACCCAAAATGCAGTCGAGGTGTGGCCTGGAATCAGCAATGTCCACGTGGTTGTGTATGAAAAGGGCGGGCAGTCCGTAATTTTTGAGAAGGCCCTTGATCCAGTCCCGTGGGATCCACCCACCAAGCCCAACAGTTGTCCGGTACCAGGCAAAGCGGTGCTGAAGCTCTAAGACCGCCGGCTCATATCGCACGGCAAAGTATGGATGAGCGAGCTGCGGGGATAGGCGCGTTCTTCCAGTTTTACGTGGCCGCCCGGAAGAGAATCCTTCCCCGGGACGCCGCACGTTCTTGGCGGCATCAGGCGGTCGGTGGCAATCCTGTCCTTTTGACCCTGGGGCCGGGCTTGGCGCAACACTACGCTGATGCCATGAGCGACGTGCTGATGCTGAGTCCTCCGGTTCAACGCAACGTGGGCGCCAACCGGGCGCTGCATCCGGACCGTCTGTGGATCCGTCTAGTACGCGGCGGCGCCGGATTCGCCATGCTCGCTGCCCTTGGGCAGGAGCTCTATGACGCGACCCAGCCCGGCAATTCCGTCGATATCCCCCAGCTCATCTCCCAGTTCACGTTCCAGTCAAACCTCGTCCTCGGGCTCGTGTTCCTTGTGTCCGCCACGCGGCCGCGTGCGCGGCTGCCGCAGTGGTGGGATCACCTCTTCGGCGCCCTCGCGTTCTACCTGGTGATGACGGGCATTATTTATGTGGTGCTCGTGGCTCCGCCTGGCGAACCGTGGTGGACGCTGGACATGTATTGGCCGTGGATGGTCACCCATCGCATCGCGCCGCTGGTCGCGGGGCTCGACTGGCTCCTGGTCACGCGCACCGTCCGAGGCCGGTGGCGGCGGCCCCTCGTCTGGCTTTGCTACCCGGGGGTGTTCCTGATTTTCTCCTGGGTGCGCGGTGCCCTCGATGGCTGGTACCCCTACGACTTCCTCAACCCGGGGCTCGACGGCGGCTGGCCGGCGGTCATTGCCACCAGCGCCCTGGTACTCGCCGCGTTTCTCGTGGTCGGCATACTCGTGCACCTCGCCGGCAATGCCCGGGTGGGTCTCGCCCGCGGACCCGGAAAGGAAATCCTTGCCCAGCCGGCAGTCCCGGCCGGCTAGATGCTTCGTCACGCTCGGGAGATGGACTGGTCCAACCTTGTTGCAAACTGCTGTCTGAAGATCCCCTATCCCAGTAGCAACAAACGACCATCGACCACGATGGTCCCATTTTGGTTCGGTTCGTTGGTTGGAGTGGCCCCATGGGTCGCGATGGGCCTCAATATCCCCACTCTGCTGACGTGGCAGGTCTTCCTGGTCTCGCTCATCGAATGAATAAGTGCACTAACGAAGAACTCGGGCTGAGAGAGACTCGGCCGCTGCGACTACGTGGTCAAGGTGGTCGTCGGAAATCAGCCAGGGGTTGGGTTCTATTGGTTGGGCGTGCCGATTGAATAGTGCCCCCGATCTGTCTTCCAAGGCGGGATGGACCACGAGGGGCACAACTTTTTCGGCGTAAGCCTCCGCGCTCTGGAAGAGCACACCTATGAGGGTTTGCTGTGCTCGTAGTTTCAAGGTCGCTTGTCCGAGGGCACCGGCCATGATGTTGGTCTTGATGATGCCGGGATTCATACCGAACACGTTGATGTCCGGAAAACGAGCGGCAGCATGGTGGACCAGAGCTTCGTTGAACACGACGGTGTTGCCGTGGGCTGTCTGCCAGCGGTAGTTTCGGCTCGATTGAATATCTGTCAGATCCAGCGCGCGTTCGCCCCCGGGAAACCCCCAGACAAAAAGGCGCGGCTTTTGCCGAAGCGAAGGCCTTCCCCCGCCCAGCCGTGGCGCCAGTTCCTGGGCAACCACCCACCGGCTCATAGCGCTCGTGGCCAGATCTTTCTCTACTCCTTCCGGTGTCACTTCGCGGGTCCGTCCCGCAAAGATCCCGTGGGTGAGCAGGACTGCGTCGAAGGTTTCGGCCGGCAGATTGCGGGCCACCTGGCGGGAGCTGTTCAAGGACGACAGGTCTGCCGGGATAAATGACCTCCTGGGGTGAGGAGGGTCCTTGAGCGTCCTTCCCACGACGGTGACCTCGGCCCCTTTGCGCAGCAGGGACTGGGTGATGGCCCGGCCGAGACCGCCGGTACCGCCAAAAATCACCACGCGAAGACCCTCGTAATCGGTCTGGGCAGAAGACAGCGTTCCGGGTTTCCAGTCCTGTCGCACCGTTCCGAAGGAGGACATCTGTAACTCCATTCTTGGCCGAAAGACTCGGCCTACGCCATCACTTCGAGGCCAGCGGGCCACAGCCATGCGGGCGGTAGCGGATTGGTTGGGCTGCCTTAGGAGCCGACGTTACAGCGGCTTGAGCCAGTGTGGACAGACGGGGAGGACCGCGTGCTCCAGAATCATTTGCTCAGTTTCTCACGAACGTGCGGTTGAGGATCCCCCAACGTGCGCCGCGCTGGTATGAGCCGAGTGGAACACAACGAGCCACAAAGGTTGGATCGCTCGAGGGCCTGATCGCCAGGCCATCAACCGTGTGGCAGCGACACCACTAACCAGTTCCGCATCTCCGGGCTGAGCGCCTACTAAACGGGAATCATGAGTAAGTGTGGATCCGGCGGGAAATTGTGTGATTTTGTCACGACCAGGCGTCCGGCTGAGGATCGGGTAAAGGGCACCGAGAGTAAGACGATTCATAGCCTGGCGCCCGGCTACCCCTCAAGGAACCTGCGCAAGCCTAAGCAACGCGATTAGCGATTGTTGCGTACGAGGAAATTTGGGCCCTGCTGCAACCAGCCTCTTTCCTGCTTCACCGATTCGAGGCTTGTCTCTACAGCGGCCGGCACCACTAACCATCCTGCTTCTGTCCGGTCTGGGGTTTCGATCTTGAGTCCGTAAGATTCGAAGGTTTTCAGCAGGGTGCAGCCCAACGTGTCGCTTGCACCCGCGGCGGTGACGGGAATGATGCAGATCGTCTTGCCGGAAGGAGCGCCTGGGGTGGAGCTTTCGGCCCCCGGGGCACCGTAGTACCTGATCGTTGCGCTGTGCCCCAGTAGCCGTGTTTTGGAGGGATCGATTCCTGCCCCGTTCAGGGCCGGAAGCGCTCCAGGGGGAAGCCTGTCTGCATCTTCTTGAGGCTGCGTCAGTGCTGGGATAATTCTCGAAGGGTCTTCTGACCGGTCCTCGGGGGTGAGTCCCAGCGCCAGTGCGCCGAGGACCAGGCCACCTGCAAGAGTGCCGGCCGCCACCCGGAGGCCCCAGTGTTTCCGCCCTGCTGTGGACAGCTCATCCAGTCGGGCGTGGTTCTCGTGGGAGCGAGTGTTTCTTGTTTGCATAGGCTGCGAGGCCGCTGCAGGGAGCTGCACCAGTTGCCGACGCAGCGCGTCGCTGCGGTCCGCCTGGAAGTCGTGGGGAATCATACTGTTCGCCCTTCGGGAAGTGTGCGATCGGCTAGAGACTCGGACGGGATCAGTTCTTTATAGAGTTCGCCCAGCCGGTTCTTGGCCCGATGCAGTCGTGATTTCACCGTTCCTTCCGCGATCCCGAGGGCGGCGGCAACTTGTCCACGATTCAGTCCCTCGATGACGCACAAGGTAAGTACGTCGCGCTCCTGTGGCTTGAGTTGGGCAAACGCAGCCCGTAACGCTCTGGCCTGCTGTTCGCGTTCCTCGGCGTCGGCAATCTCGTCCGCTACATCTTCAGCTGCGGAAGGGGGAGGGAGCTGATCGAGGAAGGCGCTGTAGCGCCTTCGCTGCCTGTTGTGATTGCGGACGGTGTTGTTTGTTGTCACCAGGAGCCAGGCGACAATCGAGCCGTTGACGATGCGTACGTGCTTGCGGCGACGCCACGCTTCGTAAAAGGCAATGGCCGTGATGTCTTCCGCTTGATGAGGTGACCCAACGAGTCTCAGCGCATGGCGCAGTACATGGTCCCGGTGCCGGTCATAAAGCCTGCCGAACGCGTCACCATCACCGTCGATCGCGAGGAGCCACAAGGCCTCGTCTCCACACTTTGATCCCCCACTCATACTCAATAGTGTCCGGACCATCGATTTCGTTCCACGATTCCTTGCCAGAAAGTCTTCCCGGTACATGGCGCCGCGTGTTTACCCCATTACAACTCTGAGATGCCCGGTCAAGGATCCCTTAGCGGACATTCGAGACCTGAAGCTCAGTCTCGGTCCTGTTTACAGGTTCCCTCGTTTGGTTCATAGTCGAGGCATGAGAGCGGCAGGCATTCTTCCTGAAGACGCCCCGGATCCCCGTGCCGAATGGGCCGAGAACCTGAAACTCATGCCCATTCCGGTGATGGGGCTTACGCCCCAACCTTCGCTGGAGGACACGGACTCCGTGGGTGTGACCAACGGCTGGGATGATCACGGGTCCAGAGAAATGACTGCAAGCATCACTTACACGCTTTGGCGAAATCCGGATAATCACGAAGATCCGGTAAACCTCGCAGACCTCGACGAGAAGACTCGAAGATCGATTGAGGAAGTTCCGCCTTGGCCGCGCCCCCCTTGGCTGATTGAGCAGGTGGAGCGACTGCGCTACCCGCAACTATGGGACGCCGTCCGAACCACCTGGCACCGCGCTCCATCCGAGCACTCATCGGTTCAACGCCTTCTGGCTGATCACATCAACCACATCCTCATGAACCAGTTCCGACAAGAGCTCTGGCCGGGAAGCAACCCCTGGGACCAGCACGCGCCCCCAATAACCGCCCGGATGGTCAATAGTCAGGCCGGGACCCTCGTCAACGGGATCAGTGTGCCCGGTGTGGAGGTTGATACGGACCCGTTCGTGTACGGCGTCGGTGCCCAGCTGGCAACCGGCGGCGTCGTGACGGCAGTGCTTCCACGCGCCGAGCTCAAGCGCATCCAGGTACAGTTCGCGACCCGTTCGAACACTCCCCAGCGCCCGTAGGCCGATCCTCAACCGGGCGCTTTGGCCGTCCGTTGGGTCACCGGCTTACAGACACTGGCCGGTCATTGGTTCTCAGTGACTGGTGCTGGCAGGATCGTTATGCTGTGGGCATGAGAGGGGACAGTGCAGTTCCGGTGGGAAGAAGAATTACCGACTTCTTGGGTTTTACCGACAGCCCTCGTACCCACGCCAAAATCCTCGCGAAATCAACTCCTATGGAGCTCCTTATCCGCGCTGTCGTTCTCACCGTTTGCGTGGTCCTGTTCACCGTCAGCATCTTTGTCAGTCCCGGCCGGGGTTTTGTCTGGTTCCTACTCGCAGACCTTTGTCTGGCCTATCCGGCCGCAATCATGTGGGTTCGCTGGCGCAGGTACCGCAAAATTTGGCCCCAGCCAACGGAAAGCAGTGTTCGGTAGACGATCCTTCACCGGTGCACGGAGCTACCAGCTCTCCAGGATAGCGCGGGCATCGTTTCGTAGCTCGCGCTGAAGCATGTCGCGACGTTCGGGGAGTTCTTCCCAGTCATCTCGGCCGGCAACTAGGGGGTTGAGTACCGCAGGCCGGCCCAAGGCAAACCAGGCGAGGCCGAGGATGAGGTCGGCCCCGGTATATGGGTCGAGGATCCCGTCAACGATTTGCTGTAACCAGCGTCGGACTAACATGCGGCGGGCAAGGCCGTCATCCTCAAAAGGTTTGTCCAACTCATCTCGCACCTGAGACCACAAGTCGTGCGTTCCCTGTGGATCGTTCCGTGGGTATCCAGCCCATTCTCGAAGCGCGGGAGAATCGTAACCGTCCACAAGTAGATCTGCCGCGATCTCGGAATACTGCTCAGGTGGGATCAAACCAACTTGGTCGCGGAGAAACAGTAGACGCACACTCTCGATTTCCTCGGCACTCATGGATTGACCATAGTCGCCTTGCCGCCCACAGCTTCGGCAGATGAAGGCGTCCCGGTGACCGATCCACTGCCGGACGACGTGAGGAAATCTCGACCAGCCCTGCTATTGTGGCTCGCTTTCTCCCGGCATAGTCTTTGAGCCTGATCGTGGATTGGGGTGCGGTCGTATTGGCCGGAAAAATCAGACTCTCGCTACTAGCCGGTGCGCTATCGGCCGTCCTGGTTGCGTGCGCAGGTCCCGCTACGCCCATGACTGAAGCCTCCCCGGAATCGCCGGCCCCTACGGCTTCCGGCATGCCAACCATGCTCTACACGCACTGCGGAATCAAGGAATTGCGCGTCGCCGACACGTTCTTCCTCGCCGAAACACCACTGGACGACGGCCAAGGCAACCCACCTCCGGGATGGGGAAACCCCTATCAGGCCGGCACTGTGACCGTGTCTGGCTCAAAGGCTGTATTCCGGGATGACAATGGCCACATCGTCACCTTCCTTGCTCGTCCGGGTGCAACAGGCTTTCTCAATATTTGTTCCTAACAGCCGATGTTCCGCCCGGTAAAGGATCCTTCATCGGGCGCATCCGAAGCGCTGCATCTTGAGCCGGATTCGTCTCCTCATCTCTTGACGTCTTCGCTACGCTCAGGTCATGAGCACCAGGAACTGGAAGCAGCCAACCAAAGGTGGCGCCATAATTATGGGCTTGGTGGCGGTGATGTGGTTGGCGAATAACCTATACGCTGTTCTGGCGGAGGGGTTCCGAGCGACCGTTTGGTACTGGATTATCCAGGTAATGAATATGGTTCTATTGGGCTTCAGCTTCTGGTGGTACCGCCAAGCCGTAAAGAAGGCACCCAAACAAAGCGAATCGTAAAACGAAGTCCGAAAGTCGATCCTTTACCGAGTAGTCCAAATGGCCCTGTTAGGCCCTATTCGATGGCCTCGAGTCGAGTGCGGACTTCAAGCGGCTGAACGTCATAACCCGTTGCGCGAACGCCCGACCAGTTGAGGCCCACCAGAATGCCATCTCGGTCGAGCCCATCAATCCACCGCGTGCGCCAGACGCTAAGGGGGATCTCCTCTACTTCGAAGGCGCGATACGCCGGAATGCTACTGATCACTTTCTCGGCTCTGCTTCGCAGCGACCAGAATGGCATGCTGCGTTCGCCATCTCCATTGCGGGGTGCAGGGAAACCACCTGAATCACGGATTCCCCACACTTGCTGGTGCAGGATGACCTCTTGGTAGAAGCGGCTCGCCTGGGCCGCGCTGATACTCACATGGCAAGCCTAAATCACGGCCCTTAACCGGCTCCGAAGAGATGTCCCGTACCCGACAGCTGGATTTCGACGATGGGCGCCCGGTGGAGGATTCCTTTCCGGACTCGGTGGTCACTTCGCAGCAGTGAGCAGCCTAATGGCGGCGAGCTCCAACTTCACCAAGTCTGACTTGATCGCATTTATCTCTTGGTAGGCGGAAACCCGATCGTCCTGACTGTCCCTGCCTTTGGAATGAAGGACAGCGAACGCCTTGCCGCCCCGGATCCTTCGCTGCGCCTCCAACGCGGGCAGGACAAGCGAGTCTTCGCCGGTGTGGAGCCGAAGCTTCCGAATATTGCGATCTACCGACTGAGCATTCTGAGTCATCTCTCTGCCGCTGTCGGTGTCCACCCATTCGATCCAATCCCGCTGCTTCCATTCGTGACCCGTGCTCGACATGACCAGGATCTGCATCGTATCTGCCCAGCGATTCCCTGCTTGCACGAGGTCTGTGACAATTTCTCGCAGCTCGCTCTTCCTTGTGGCCTCACGCAATGCGGCGCCCTCTGCTTCGGAGCCGCTGAGCAACCGATCCTGCAGCATCTCCAATTCGGCACGTGAAGCACGCTCTGTGGCTCCGGGGCGCCGCACGAAGATCGTCCCTTCTGGAACCATGGGCCCCTTCGCCGCCTGATACGACTTCTGCAACAAGGCGATACGGTCACCATCGCGCGGGGCCTCCACTGTTACTACGAGCACTGTCGCATCGTTGAATGTCAGAGTTCGAGCGTCCCAATAAGGCCATCCGTGCCCCGTGTAACGATGAATGGCGTTTAGGAGCTCTGCACTGTCGGGGACGCGTTGGCCTTCCAGCGAACCTGGTTCGACTCCGACTACGACGTAACCCACGCCCTCGAATGAGGCGGCCGCGACGGTGACGGGACGATTTGCCAACCCAAGAATTGCGCGACTGATGGCGAACGAGGCTTCTGTGCTGGTGAGGTCGCTGTATGCCGACTTCCATTCGATAGATCGACTCTCATCCTCGGGCTCTGCCTCGAAGACAGCTTGAATGAGCGACCGTACTTGGTCTGGGGTGCGGAGCGCACGAGAGCTGTCAATTGAAAGAACCACATCCCGATGCTGCCAGTCATTCTGTGAAATCGGTAGCCGAGCTGATCGCCCGTTAGCCGGTCCATCAGCGCGCCGCCGAAGACCGCCATCGAGCCCCGCGCTGCTGCTGGTCGAAGCCATGTACGTAAGACCCGAACGGCGACATGCACGCTGGCGGAGGGATTACTGCAACCATATTCCTTATGACCGGAATGAAGATCGGCTACGCCCGCGTCTCGACGATTGATCAGGACCTGACCGCCCAACGAAACGCTCTCCTCGCCTTGGGTGTTGACGAGAAGCAGATCTTTGTTGACCAGGGACTGACGGGAGCGAACCGGGTGCGGCCGGGGCTCCGTGAAGCGATGGCGGCCTGCCGCGCCGGCGACACTCTCGTGGTGACCAAACTTGACCGATTGGCACGCTCCCTTTCCGATGCCAGAGATATAGCCGACGAACTGACAGCCAAAGGGGTAGTGCTCAGTCTCGGCGGCAGCACCCACGATCCGAATGATCCGGTTGGCCGGCTGCTGTTTAACGTCCTGGGCATGGTGGCTGAGTTCGAGGCGGACCTGATCCGGATGCGCACCCGTGAGGGAATGGCGGTCGCTAAGGCGAAAGGGCGGCTGAAAGGCAAGCAGCCAAAGTTGTCCAAGACGCAGCGAAAGCACCTTTTCACACTGCACGACGCCGGGGAGCACACGCAGGCTGAACTGGCAGAGCTATTCGGGGTGTCCCGGACCACGGTGTACCGCGAGATTCAAAGGCGCTCATCCGGAGCCATCGCACCTTGAGCGAGGACAGGGTGCTGACTCATGGGCTGGTAAACCGACGCCAGCCCTAGGCCTATCCGGCCTCCCAGCCTGCACCAAGAACCACGCGACCACGTCTATGGCGACCAGGCGCCTCCTGATCCGGTTCCGACCCATGCGTTGCCCGTCTTAAGAACGCCGTCAAAGCACCAAAGGCCCTTCCCAGGCTCTTCCGGTGGGCCTAGCCTGTCCCCACCACCATCCACAGGAGGCATCAATGCGGACAGCAAAACCACTGACGGAATCCGAGCAGGTTCATCGTCTTTCCGAGAACCTCATGACGCAGCTGGCCAAGGGCAGGGAATGGGCCACCCCTGGCGTTCAAGCAGCCCTCCAGAGAGCGGTGGCCGGACTCGATACCGGCATCGGAACTGCCTCCCCGCGGCTCCAGGCGCTGTTGCGGCGGTTGGCGGATGAACTCGCCGGCAGCGTGGAGACCATCACTCCCAGGGTCCATGAACAACTGATGCGGGTCGGGCCAAAAGCTGCTGCTCCAGCCCCGATCCAGGCCAAGAAGTCCCCGTCCCGGATCTGGTGGTTGATCACAGGAATCGCCGCCCTGACAGCGGGAGCAGCCGTTTGGCGGTCCATGCAGGCATCCAGGCCCAAACCCTCACCATGGGAAAACCCCCAGGAACAGGAAGCCAAGAGCACTGACCCCAACGTCGACGCAGACCTGGCCTCGGGCCGGATGTAAATCCAGGCGCCGGACGTCAGCATCACCGACGGCACTGCGGAACCAAGCGGCCTACTCCGCCGCGCCCCACAGTGCCTTGCGGAGCAGCCGCTTCAATTCCTGCGACTCCTCCCCGGACAGTACGGCCAGCTGGGTCAGTTCGGCGGCGTCCATGGCGGTGCGGGCCTTCGCGTGCATCTTCCGCCCCTCGGCGGTGGAGACGATGATCTTGGCGCGCCGGTCCTGCTTGCCCTGCGCCCGTTCCACCAGGCCGCGGCGTTCCAGATCGTCCACGAGGGTGACCACCTGGCTGGGGTCCAAACTGAGGAAGTCGGCCAGTTCCCGCTGCGTGGGCTCGAGCCCGCTGCACGCCAGCGTCAGGATGGAGAACGAACGCTCCCGCAGCCCGAAGTCAGCCAACGCCTTGTTGTTCAGCACCGAGCCGGCGGCGTGCAGCTTGGCGAGCAGCAGGCCCACATCGCTGCCGATCCTGGCTGCCGCAAGGCGGGGTGTCTGAACTTCGGTGCCCAAGGTGGCCATCACAACTCCGGTGTAAAAAACAATCGTTGACTTTTTCAATGATCCGTAATTTCATTGATTTCAACAAGGATCTCACACCGCAGTGGGACCACCCCAACGGCTTCGGCCGGCGCATGCGAAGGAGCAGGCCATGAGCTTGAACGGCAAGGTTGCAATTGTCACCGGCAGCGGGCAGGGCCTCGGGCTCGCCTACGCAAGGGAACTCGCCCGCCAGGGTGCCGCCGTCGTCATCAATGACGTCAACGCGGACACCGCCGCGCAGGCCGTCGCGCAGATCGAGGCCGACGGCGGCCGCGCCACCGCCGTGGTGGTTCCGGTGGGCACCACGGACGCTGCCAAGGCCCTGGTGGCCGGAGCCGTGGACACCTTCGGCCGCCTGGACATCCTGGTCACCAACGCCGGGATCCTCCGCGACAAGTCCCTGCTGAAAATGACGGACGAGGACTTCGACCTGGTGATCAACGTCCACCTCAAGGGCACGTTCACCTGCGTCCGCGAGGCCTACGCCTACTTCAAGGAACAAAACGTCCAGGGCCGCATCATCACCATCGGCTCGCCCACCGGCCAGCGCGGCAACTTCGGCCAGACCAACTACGCCGCCGCCAAGGCAGGCATCGTGGGCATGGTCCGCACCTGGGCGCTGGAAATGAAGAAGGCCGGCGTGACGGTCAACAGCGTCATCCCCGTCGCCGCCACTGCCATGACCAAGACCGTGCCCTACTTCCAGAAGGCCGTGGAAGCGGACGAGCGCGGCGACGTCATGCCGTCCTTCTTCCGCCACGACCTGGGCTTTGGAACGGCCGACGACGTCTCCGGACTGGTTGCCTACCTCGCCTCCGACGAGGCAGCCAACATCACCGGCCAGGCCATCGGCGCCGGCGGTGACCGGCTTCAGGTCTGGACCCACCCAGAAGCGGCCACCACCGAGTACCGCGAAGGCGGCTGGAGCTACGGGGCGCTGCAGGAAAACGCCGGCCACCTGTTCACCGCGGAAACGCTCCAAACGTATGGCGAAGAATTCCTTCCCCTGCCGGAGGACCTGAAGCCCGCACAGCCCGCCGAGGCCCGCTGACCATGGCCGACCGCTACGAACTGGGCATCGACCCGGCAAAGCTCGATGCCATCGACATGCACGTCCACCTCGAGGTGGACAGCTGCGGCCACGGCTCCCTGCCGGAGGAACTGACCGAAGCCTCGGCCAAGTACTTCAAGGCCGAGGACCGCACCCCGTCCCTGGACCGCATCGCCGAGGTCTACCGCGAACTGAACATGGCCGCCGTCGTCTTCACCGTGGATGCCCGCACCCAGCTCAAGCACGAGCCCAACAGCATCCCCGAACTCATCGCCGGCGCCGCCCGGAACAATGACGTCCTGATCCCGTTCGGCAGCGTGGACCCGCGAACCGGCGAGGACGCCATCGCCGGGGCCAAGCACCAGGCCATCGAACTCGGCGCCCGCGGCTTCAAGTTCCACCCCTCTCTTCAGGGCTTCGACCCCTCCAGCGAGCGCTTCTACCCGCTGTGGGAAACCCTCCAGGAACTGGGCCTGCCCGCCATCTTCCACACTGGACAAAACGGCATGGGCGCGGGCCTTCCCGGCGGCTACGGCATCAAGCTGGCCTACTCCAACCCCCTGCTGCTGGACGCCGTGGCCGCCGACTTCCCGGGCCTGCAGATCATCATGGCCCACCCGTCCGTGCCCTGGCAGGACGAGGCCAACTCCATCGCCACCCACAAGGCCAACGTGTTCATCGACCTCTCCGGCTGGTCGCCCAAGTACTTCCCGGAATCGCTGGTGAAGGCCTCCAACTCCTACCTCCAGGACAAGGTGCTGTTCGGCACCGACTTCCCGCTGATCACCCCGCAAAAGTGGCTCGGCGCCTTCGCGGACCTCCCGCTGAAGGACGAGGTCCGGCCCAAGATCCTCAAGGACAACGCGGTCCGCCTGCTCGGGCTGGGGGCCTGAAATGGACACGCTGACGACGGCGGATGCCGCCTTGGGTGCCCGGCTTTATGAAACAGCGGATTGGTACGACGCCGAGTCCCTCCTCACACCCGAAGAGCGCCAGGTCCTGTCCCTGCTGCGGTCATTCCTGGACGCGGAAGCCAAACCGCTCCTCGCCGAGTACTGGGAACGCGGCGAGTTTCCGGAGCAGCTCGCCCGGCCGCTGATCGACCTTGACCTCATGGAACCAGCCGAACTCACTGGCGCCGCGGGTGCAGAACACAGCCCGGCCCGCGGCATCTACCAGGGCTTCCGGATCTTCGAACTTGCCCGCACGGACGCGTCCCTGGCCACCTGGTACACCGCCCAGGCCGGCCTGTTCCGCACCGCCATCCGCGTGGGTGCCTCGCCGGAACAGCAGGCCGAATGGATGCCCAAGGTCATCGACTTCTCGCTCAAAGGCGTGTTCTCGCTGACCGAACCGGAATCCGGGTCTGACATCGCCGGCGGACTCTCCACCACCGCCCGGCGGCAGCCCGACGGCAGCTGGATCCTCGACGGCGCCAAGCGCTGGATCGGCGGCGCAGCCACCGCGGACGTCCTCGCAGTATTCGCCCGGGACACGGCGGACGGGCAGGTCAAGGCCTTCCTCGTGGACCGCACAGCCGGCGGCGTCACCCTGGAGAAAATCCAGGGCAAGACCTCGCTGCGGATGATGCAGAACGCCCACATCACCCTCACCGGTGTCAGCGTCCCCGAGGCCATGCGCCTGCACAACGTGAACTCCTTCCGGGATGTGGCGGCAATGCTCCGGGCCATGCGCTCGGACGTCGCCTGGATCGCCACCGGCATCGCCGCCGGCGCCTTCGAGGCCGCCCTCACCTACGTCAATGAACGCCGGCAGTTCGGACGGACCCTCGGTTCCTTCCAGCTGGTCCAGGAGAAACTGGCCCGAATGCTCGGCAACGTCACGGCCAGCCTTTCCCTGGTGGTCAGGCTCACCGAACAGCAGGCCAAAGGCATCTACCGCGAGCAGGACTCCGCCCTGGCCAAGATGCAAACGTCCCTGTTCATGCGCGACACCGTAGCCCTGGCCCGCGAAGTGGTGGGCGGCAACGGCATCACCCTGGCAACCGACGTCGCGCGTTTCCACGCCGACGCCGAAGCCGTCTACTCCTACGAAGGCACCCACGAGATCAACGCCCTCATCATCGGCCGCGCCCTCACGGGTGAGAGCGCCTTCACCCGCTAAGCCCTGCAACACCTGCACAGCACCACAACCACACACCAGCCCAGGAGGCAACGATGCCCAATCTCGTCGTCGATTTCGACACCCTGCTCACCCTGTCCGGCAAGGACCTCGGCACCACCGACTACCGCCAGATCACCCAGGACCAGATCAACCAGTTCGCGGACGCCACGGACGACCAACAGTGGATCCACACGGACCCCGAGCGCGCCAAGGACGGCCCCTTCGGCGCCCCGATCGCCCACGGCTTCCTCACGCTGTCCCTGATCATCCCGTTCTGGGGCGAGCTGTTCGACGTCGAAGGCGTCACCACCAAGGTGAACTACGGCCTGGACAAGGTCCGCTTCACCTCTCCCGTGAAGGTGGGCTCCAAGGTCCGCATGCAGGCCACCATCGCCGACGTCACCGAGGTCAAGGGCGGCGCCCAGATCAAGGTCAACGCCACCATCGAGATCGAAGGCCAGGAACGCCCTGCCGTCGTCGCCGAATTCCTGGCCCGCTTCTACAAGTAGCCCGCTTCCACCAGGAACAGCCGTTTCCCACCCCCAGGCGGCGCGCCCCGGCGCCGCCGCCTCAGGCAACCCCAAAAACCCCCACATTCCTCCGTCTTTAGGAACAGCCATGTCCGGACACACCACGCTCGCACCCGCGGGCACGGCCGCCAAGCGCAAGGAAGCGCGTACGGTCATCCTGTCCAGCTATCTGGGCAGCACCATCGAGTTCTACGACTTCCTGCTCTACGCCACAGCGGCAGCAGTGGCCTTCCCCAAGGTCTTCTTCGCCGGCACGGACGAATGGGTGGGCGTCGTCGCCGCCTACGCCACCTTCGCCGCCGGATACGTGGCCAGGCCGCTGGGTGGAGTGATCTTCGGCCACTTCGGTGACAAGGTGGGCCGCAAGGGGATGCTCATCATCTCCATGGCCATGATGGGCATTGCCTCCACCCTCATCGGCGTGATTCCGGGCGCCGGCGTGATCGGACCGTGGGGCGCGGTCATCCTGGTGCTGCTGCGGGTCTGCCAGGGCATCGCCGTCGGCGGTGAGTGGGGCGGCGCCGCGCTCATGGCGCTGGAGCACTCGGACCCGAAACGGCGCGGCTTCGCGGCGTCGTTCGTCAACGCCGGTGCCCCCACCGGCGCCGTGCTGGGCACCCTGGTGATGGGCGCTTTCTCGGCCCTGCCGCAGGACGCCTTCCTGGCCTGGGGCTGGCGCGTACCGTTCCTGCTGTCCTTCGTGCTCCTCATCGTGGGCATGTTCGTCCGCCTGCGGGTTTCTGAAAGCCCCATCTTCGCCGAGGCCGTGGCCAAGGAAGAGGCGCAGGGCGCCAAGCGCAAGATCCCGCTGCTGGATGTACTCCGCCGGCCCAAGGCTCTGATCATGATCATGTTCGCCGGCGCCGCCGGATTCGGCCTGCAGGTGGTGCTGCCCACCTTCTCGGTGACCTACGCCGTGTCCAAGGGCGCCCCCCAGCAGGGCGTGCTCTACGCCTTCGCCGGCGCCTCGGCCATCTCCATCGTCTTCGTCCTCCTGGGCGGACGCCTGTCGGACCGGTTCGGCCGCCGCCCCGTAATGATCGCCGGCCTGGCCCTGTTCATCGCCTACCTCTTCCCGATGTTCGGGATGCTCGGCTCGGGCAATGTGGGCCTGGTGTTCGTGGCCTTCACGGTGGCGCTGATCCTGCACTCCTCCCTCTACGGGCCGCTGGCGGCGTTCGTGTCCGAACAGTTCGGAACCACGTCCCGCTACACCGGCGCCGCGGTGGGCTACCAGCTGGCCACGCTCATCGGCGCCGGCTTCACTCCGGGCATCATCGCCGGACTCTACAAGGACTCCGGCCAGAACATCCTCCCGGTAGTGGTGTTCCTGTCCGTCATGGCGCTGGTCTCGATTGTCTTCATCGCCCTGACGCGGGAATCTAAGAACAACGACCTCACCGCGGTCCGTTAGGAGAACCATGGACAACAACGGAGTTGGCTCCTGGCTGCAGCGCCGCCGCCGCAAGTCGGGCACCAAGACGGCCCTGCTGTCAGCAGGGGGCACCCTGAGCTACGAGGAGCTTGCCGAGCGGACCGACCGCCTGGCCAACGCGCTCCGCGACCGGGGCGTGGCCAAGGGGGACCGGGTGGCCTACCTGGGGGAGAACCACCCCTCCTTCGTGGAGACCTTCTTCGCCTGCGGCCTCCTTGGTGCCATCTTCGTGCCGCTCAACACCCGGCTCGCACCGCCCGAGCTGCAGTTCCAGCTGCAGGATTCCGGAGCCCGGCTCCTGGTCAACGCTGGCGCCCTGGAGGCGCCTGCATCGGCCGCGGTGGAAGGGACGGCGGTGACGCACCGCTTGGTCGTCGCGGCCGACGGCGGGACGGAACCTTCCGGTATCACGTCACCCGCCGCCGTCGGACACTCCGTCACGGTGGAACGGTACGGGGAGGCGCTGCAGGCAGCAGCGCCGGAGCACCCCGACGTGCCCGTGGGCCATGACGACGGCGCCATGATCCTGTACACCTCCGGGACCACGGGCAAGCCCAAGGGTGCGTTGCTGACGCACGGAAACATCACGTGGAACTGCATCAACACCATTGTGGACATGGACCTGAACCGCAACGACGTGGCGCTGATGATCTCGCCGCTCTTCCACGTGGCGTCCCTGGACATGGGGCTGCTGCCGATGCTCCTCAAGGGCGCCACCGTGGTCCTCGAGGCCAGGTTCGATCCCGCCCGCGTCCTGGAACTCATCCAGGAGCACAAGGTGACCACCCTCAACGGTGTGCCCACCACCTTCCAGTTGCTCTGCGAAGATCCAGGCTGGGCCGCGGCCGACCTCAGCTCGCTGGACAAGCTGACCTGCGGCGGCTCGGCGATTCCCCGCCGGGTCCTGGACGCTTACGAGGACCGGGGCATCGGTTTCACCAGCTGCTACGGCATGACCGAAACAGCCCCCGGCGTCACCATGCTCCCCGTGGGCCGGTCACGGGAAAAAGCGGGCTCGGCCGGCTTGCCGCACTTCTTCACGGACGTCCGGATCGCCGATCCCATGGGCGGCACGGTGGCCCAGGGCGCGGTGGGGGAAATCCAGATCTCCGGACCCAACGTGATCAAGGAGTATTGGAACCGGCCGGAGGCCACAGCCGCCAGCTATGCGGACGGCGCCTGGTTCCGCTCGGGCGACATGGGCTACCGGGACCAGGAAGGCTTCCTGTTCGTCTCGGACCGGCTCAAGGACATGATCATCTCCGGCGGGGAGAACATCTACCCGGCGGAGGTGGAGGCGGTCATTTCCGAGCACGGTGCCGTGGGCAGCGTGGCCGTCATCGGCGTCCCGGATGACAAATGGGGCGAGGTCCCGCAGGCGATCGTGACCCTGCGCGAAGGGGAATCGCTGACCGCAGAGCAGCTGCGCAGCTTCCTCGACGGCAGGCTCGCCCGCTACAAGATCCCCAAGTCATTGGTGGTGGTGGAGGACATGCCGCGCACCGCCAGCGGCAAGATCCGCAAGATGGAGCTCCGCAAGCAGCTCTGACGTCAGTGACATACAGCTGCCCGCCCCGGTTTCCGGGGCGGGCAGCTGTTTTTGAAACAACGGGCTGCTGTCAGGCGGCCTTTCCAAGGGCTGCCACCTGGACGGTGACTCCGAGATCGCGGATGTTCTCTTGCATTTCCTGAGGCAGCTGGTCATCGGTCACAACGCCATCCAGCTTCTCCAGCGGTGCCACGTTGAAGCGCGAGACCGTGCCGAACTTGGTGCTGTCCGCCAGCAGGAAGCACGACGACGAGGCCTCCAGCGCGGCCAGCTTCACCTCCACCTTGTCCATGACCGGCGTGGTGATGCCCCGGGCCACGTTCCACGTTCCCGTGCTGAGGAAACACAGATCGATGTTGATGGACTTCACCACGTCCGCGGCAATCCGTCCGCAGCTCGAGGCGCTGGACGGGTCCACGGCACCGCCGGTGTGGATGGTCTCGATATGGGGGTAGGCGAACAGGCTGGTGACCACGTAAAAGTCGTTGGTCACCACGGTGATGCCCTGCCGCCCGGAGAGGTAGGGGACCACCGACTGGCAGGTCGTCCCGGCATCGAGGAAAACCACCATCCCGTCTTCCACCGATCCGGCAGCAAGCTCCGCGATGGCCTGCTTGCGTGGCAGCTCGAGCTGCGCGCGGAACTCGCGCTCCCTCGGGGGTTCCTGGCTTGTCCAGTCGGCGAGGCGAACGCCGCCCTGGACTGATATCACCTGCCCCTGGTCCTCGAGGGCCGTGATGTCCCGGCGGACGGTCATGTGGGACACGTTCATGTAGTCGGTGAGGCTGCGGATACTCAGGACGCCTTCCCGCCGCAGAAGGCGCAGGATCTCCTGGTGGCGCTGCTCGGGGATCAGGGGCCGGGCTGTTGGGCTCACAGACTTCTCTCCTTTGGCTGAAGTGGATTCAGCTTAACAACTTTTCACAGAGTGTTCCTCTTTGTGAATCTATGGGCTAATCTATTAAATGATGTTAAATAAATTTGAGACCCTTGAGACTATCATCCGCACGGGCGCATTGCTCATTGCGCGGCTTGATTCTGCCGACGAGGCCTACCGCGTGGCCGAGGCTGCCATCGAGGGTGGCATCCGCGCCGTCGAAGTTCCGCTGACCGTTCCGGGCGCCCTGGGCGTCATCGGGCGCCTGGCCGATAAGTACGGCGACCAGGGGATCGTGGTTGGAGCGGGGACCGTGCTCGACGCCGAAGCCGCCTACGCCTCCATCTCCGCGGGGGCGCGGTTGCTGGTCAGCCCGCAGCTGAATCCCAAGATGATCGCCACGGCCAACCGCTACCAGGTGGTCACCGCCAGCGGCGCATTCACCCCGACGGAGGTGCTCAACACCCTTGAAGCCGGTGCCGACATCGTCAAGCTGTTCCCGGCTGAGCTCGGCGGCCCTGCCTACGTCAAGACCATCCTGGCGCCGCTGCCCCAGGCGCCCGTGATGCCCTCCGGAGGCGTGAGCCCGGCCAACGTTGAAGCGTGGTTCGCGGCTGGCGTCACCGCCGTCGGGGTCGGCAGCTTCGTCACCAAGGCCGCCCAGGAGGACGGCGATTACGGCCGGGTTGCGAAGGCCGCCCGCACCTTCCTCACAGCAATAGAAGACGCCCGCCGCTAAGCCGGGCACCCCCCAGACCGGCACCCGTGCCGGCAGAACACAAAGGAGTGAGCTGCATGAGCCAAGCTTCAGCAGAAATCGGTACGATCCCGGACCGGCCAGTCAAGAACGTGCGCATTAGGTGGTACCTCATCGCCCTGCTCGTAATTGGCGGCATCATCAACTACATGGACCGCAATAACCTGAGTATTGCGAACACCACCATCGCCAAAGAGTTCGGCCTTAACGCCCTGCAGATGGGCCTGCTGCTGTCCGCGTTCTCCTGGCCTTACGCCATCGCGAATCTTCCCGCCGGCTACCTGGTGGACCGGTTTGGCCCCAAGAAGATGTTTGCCTGGGCCGCCGGTCTCTGGTCGATTGTGTCCATGCTGTCCTCCATGGCCAGCTCCTTCGGGTTCCTATACGCGGCCCGCGTGGCCCTGGGCATTTCGGAGTCGCCGTTCTTCACTTCCGGGCTCAAGGTGGCGGACAAGTGGTTCAACAAGACCGAACGCGCCCTTCCGGTCTCGATCGTTAACACCGGTTCACAGATTGCCAACGCGATCGCCCCGCCGCTGCTGACCTTCCTCATGCTCACCATGAGCTGGCGCGGGATGTTCCTGGTGATCGGCGCCCTGGGCATAGTCATCGCCCTGGTGTGGCTCCGCGTTTACCGTGACCCCACCCTGAAGGAGCAGTTCATCATCAAGGGCGAGGAGTTCGAGGAGCAGCTTCAGCCCAAGGAGAAGCAGGCCGGCTGGGGCGAGCTCCTCACCAAGAAGAACACCTGGTTCATGGTCATTGGCGCCTTCGGCATCTTTTACACCGTCTGGGTCTACCTCACCTGGCTGCCGAGCTACCTGCAGACCGCGCGCGGATTCAGCCTCAGCCAGATCGGGTGGCTGGCAGGACTGCCGTTCCTTTGTGGCATCCTGGGTGTGCTCGCCGGCGGCATCTTCTCCGGCAAGGCAATAGCCCGCGGTGTGCCCGTCGTCCGCGCCCGCAAGATTCCCATCGTGGGTGGCGCGCTCCTCGCGGCGGCAGCCGTGCTGCCCGTTGCCTATGTGGAGAACACGGCCCTGGCAATCGTCCTGCTGTCCCTTGGCTACTTCGCGGCCCAGGTGCCCATCGGCGTGCTGTGGACCCTGGCCTCGGACATCGCCGAACCCAACCAGGTGGCATCCCTCGGTGCCATCCAGAACTTCGGCGGATTCCTCGGAGCGGCAGTCGCCCCGATCGTCACCGGTCTTATCCTTGATTCGACCGGCGGCAACTACACCATGGTGTTCCTCATCGGCGGCCTTCTTCTGATCGTGGGCGCGGTGTCGTACGGATTCTTCGTCAAGGACCGCCGCACCCCCGCCTCCGCCTAACCGGACCCCTGGTAACCCCTACCCCTCAGTTCAAGGAAGAACAAGCAGTTGACCAGTACCCTCCCCAGAGTGTTCTTTGTGATTGGCCCGGCAGGTTCGGGGAAATCAAGCGTCAGCCGGCACCTCGCGGAGCGGTTTGGTGCGGCCCACATCGACAAGGACACCGCAACCATCCGTTTCACCGAATTGCTGCTGAAGCTCAACGGCTCGGACCCCAACGAGCGGGACAACAACGAGTTCTACCAGAACACCATCATGCCGCTCGAGTACGGGGCCATCCTTGACCTCACCCGCGACAACCTGAGGGCAGGCAACTCTGTGGTTCTCGACGCCCCCTTCGGCAAGTTCTTCTCCGACGACGACTACCTGGCCAAGGTCAAGGATCGGCACCGGTGGCCGGAGGCTGAACTCATTGTGGTCCACGTCCGGCTCGCCGGGGAAGCGTTGCGCCAGCGGCTGGTTGCGCGGGGTTACCCGCGGGATGAATGGAAGCTCGCTAACTGGGAAACCTTCTGGTCCGGGGCACAGGGCGACTCCTGCCGGTGGAAGGAGGCGCGCCACCTCGATTTCGACAACAGCGGAGCTTCCGTGGATGTCAACGTCTTCGCAGCCCAGGTAACCGCCGGGGCCGCGTAGGGCCGACAGCACCCCAGCTGACGACGGCGGGAGGAACCGCCATCGTCAGCTGGGGTGCTGTTTCACGTACCGGTGCGCTGGGGCGCTCCGCTGGATTGGCGTGGGATGAGAGTGGGCATGGACCGGCGGATGAGTGGTTCGATGCCTGGGTTGACGATGAGGTCGATGGCGGTGGCTGCTATCTGGTCCAGGGGAACGTGCACCGAGCTTAGGGGCGTCGGCAGCCGGGCGGACAGTGGCGTGTCGTTGTATCCGACCAATGCCAGATGGTCGGGGATGCTGATCCCGTTACGGTGTGCTGCCGCCATCACACCCATGGCGATGTTGTCATTGGCGGCGAAGATGGCTGTCGGGCGGGATTGCGGTGCTCCTGCGAGGAGCGTTTCGCCGGCCGTGTAGCCATTTTCGATGCCGTAACCGGCAGCGATAAGCCATTCTTCGCGCGGCTGGATGCCTGCCTCATTCAGTGCTCTGCGTGCTCCCGCCAAGCGTGCGGTTCCGGTGGAGGTGAAAGCGGGGCCGGTAACGACAGCAATGTTGCGATGGCCCAGGTCGATAAGGTGACGTGTGGCGAGGTAGCCGCCGACCTCGTCGTCTCCGAGCGCAGAGGGACTGATGCCGTCAGTTCGGAGCACCAGCGCATGCGCTACACGGCGCTCACGCAGCAGTCGGGGGAGCTCGTCATCGAGCCGCGCCGTGGCGAGAATCAACCCATCGACGTTTCTATCGAGGAGTGTTTCGGCCGCGCTGCGTTCATCCACGGGGTCATCTCCGCTGGTGGCGACCATCGCAAAGTAGCCCCGGGATGACGCTGCCTTTTCGAGTTCTTCGAACATCAGCGCCATAACCGTGTCGCTCAAACGCGGGACAAGGACACCAAGGGTGCGGGTCTCACCACGCCGCAAACTTGAAGCAAAAGAGTTCCGGCGGTACCCGAGTTCTTCCGCGATCTTCCGGACATGGGCTGCCGCCGCGGATCTGGAGGTGGTGCGTTCATCCAGCGCGCGGCTGGCGGTCGAGATGCTCACGCCACTGGCAGCCGCGACATCCTTGAGCGTGACAATCCCTGCGGGGGCGGGACGTTCCATCGCGGTTCTCCTCTTCAGCAAGGGTGTTACAGCCACTCTATTCCTCCTTCTTGCAAACGTTCTCTTGACAGTGAGCTGCGACACGTGCAAACTTGAAAACGTTCCCGCAAACGTTCTCATCATAGTGGGACTACCGACCATCAAAGAAGACAAGAAGGTAGCTGCAATGGCACTCGATCTCCGCGGACTCAACCCCGCACCTGTCACCCCGTTCACCGAAGATGGCGCCGTCGACTTCGCCGCAATCCAGCGCCTGGGTTCGTGGCTCGGATCGATTGAGGGCGTGAAGAGCCTCGTCGTTCTGGGGCACGCCGGCGAAGGGACGTTCCTCACCGAAGAGGAGCAGCTGGACGTGATCCGCGCGTTCGTAGCATCGACCGACGGCCGGGTACCGGTTGTAGCGGGCATCACGAAGGAGGGCAATAAGACAGCGGCCCTCGAAGCCAGAAAGGCCGTCGATGCCGGCGCGTCAGCTGGTCTCGTCTACCCCTCGCACGGGTGGCTGCGCTTCGGCTACCAGAAGGGCGCACCCCAGTCGCGCTATCAGGAGATTTACGACGAATCCGGTCTGCCGCTGATCCTGTTTCAGTACCCCGACAACACCAAGGCAAGCTACGACCTCGAAACCCAGCTGGAGATCGCCGGCCAGGAGGGAGTCTTCGCCACGAAGAACGGTGTCCGGAACATGCGCCGGTGGTACACCGAGATCCCCGCGCTGCGCGCCGCGTACCCCGAACTGCAGATCCTGTCCTGCCACGACGAATACCTGCTGCCGACCATGTTCGATGTCGACGGCCTGCTCGTGGGCTACGGCAACATCGCCCCCGAACTGCTCGTCGAACTGATCGAAGCCGGCAAGGCGCAGGACTACCCGCGAGCCCACGCAATCCATGAGCGGCTGCTCCCGGTAACGAAGAACGTTTACCACCGCGGCTCCCACATGGAAGGCACGGTCGCCCTGAAGTGGGGCCTCGTGAACCGCGGCATCCTGGACCACGCGACAGTGCGCACCCCGCTCCTGCCCCTCCCCCAGGGCGCCGAAACCGAAATCGCGGAAGCCTTCGCTGCCGCGAACATCGGCAAGGTCACCGTCAACGCCTGATCCATGGATCCTGAGGATGGCGGGAGCAACTCCCGCCATCCTCCCCTAGGCTTTAGCCATCTCCACTCTTGGTCAATGAGGACCCCAGCATCGCTGCTGGAGAAGGAGGACTCGCCATGCGCGAGCCGAACAACACTAAAACTATGGCCGGCGGCGCCAATGCCGCCAGGATCAATGCAGAGCTGGTAGCCCGCCTCGAACGGCTCCCGCTCACGCGACGGCTGACCGTGATCCGCGTGGTCATCGGGTCAGCCACGTTCTTCGACGCCTACACCGTCCTGGCAATCGCCTTCGCGATGCCCCAACTGTCCTCGGAATGGCACCTGAATGCCGGGGAAATCGGCATGATCCTCTCCGCAGGGTACGTCGGCCAGATCTTCGGGTCCCTCTTCTTTGGACACCTCGCCGAAAGAATCGGCCGACTGCCCGTCCTGCTCTTTACGATCCTGCTCTTCGTCTCCATGGACATCGCCTGCCTCTTCGCGTGGGGCGCCACGTCCATGATCATCTTCCGCTTTATCCAGGGCATCGGCACTGGCGGCGAAGTACCGGTCGCCAGTGCCTACATCAACGAATTCGTCGGTGCCAGGAAGCGTGGCAGGTTCTTCCTCCTATACGAGGTAATCTTCCCGGTCGGCCTGATGTTTGCCGGCATCGCCGGATACTTCCTGGTCCCTGTCGTGGGCTGGAAAGCCATGTTCATCGTCGGCATCGTGCCTGCCCTGCTCACAATCCCCATGCGCTGGCTTATGCCTGAATCACCGCGCTGGCTGGCATCCAGGGGTCACGTCCACAAGGCCGAGACTGTCGTCTCAATGCTCGAAAAGGAAGCGGTCAAGGCAGGACATACACTCTCCGAACCCGTGGTTCGGCCCGTTGACCCCAAGGCCACGGCCCGTACCGACTGGCGTGAACTGTTCTCCGGGATATACAAAAAGCGCACCTTCATGATCTGGATGCTCTGGATCTGCGTATACATGGTCAACAACGGCCTGGTCACCTGGCTGCCGACGCTCTACAAGCAAACCTTCAACCTTCCCCTGCAAACCAGCCTCGCCTACGGCTGGGTCACGTCCGCTGTCGGTGTTGTGGCCTCCGTCCTCTGCGCGCTGCTCATCGACCGCGTAGGCCGTAAACGTTGGTACACATTCGCCTTCCTGGCCGCGATCGTCCCTCTTGTCATCCTCACAGCCCTCGGCGCCGTGTCGGCGACACAGGTCGTAGTATTCGCCAGCATCGCCTACGCCATCCTGCAGACCATCTCCTTCTCGCTCTACCTCTACTCCGCCGAGCTGTACCCGACCCGGCTCCGCGCCATCGGCACGGGCTTCGGCAGCGCCTGGCTCCGGGCAGGCTCCGCCATCGGCCCCATCCTGGTCGGCTGGATCGTGGAAAACTACGGAATCAGCCTGGTGTTCACCGTCTTCGCAGCCGTTGCCCTGATAGGCGGCCTGGTGACGATCTTCTTCGCCATCGAAACCAAAGGCCGGGTCCTCGAGGAACTCTCGCCCTAACTCCCCAGCACCCGCCTCACTGGCAGCGCCACGAACCAGCTCCGGTCCGTGGCGCTGCCGTTGCCAGTCAAGGACTACCCTCGGACCATCGCTTCCCGTTCCGTCCAGATCCCAGGTGTGCCGTCGTGAGGACACTCGCTGCGCTTCGGCGGGCAAGGCGTCGACCTCAAAGGCGCATTGCCGTGGGGCCCCGGCCTTGTTACCGCTCACGGTCATCAATTGGCGGAATCCTATAGGACAGTGCCACCATTATTGGATGCTTGAGGCAACTAAACCCCAGAAGTCCCCGGACGGGACGCCCGTCAACCCCGCGCTCGAAGCGGAAAGCAAAATCGCCCGCATCGCGGTGACGGTGTTCCCCATCCTGGTGGTCGTTGCCGGCATCCTCGGTTTCCTGCTCCCCGGGGTCTTCAAGCCCATGGCCCCCAGCGTGCCCTACCTGCTGGGAATCATCATGTTCTGCATGGGCCTGACCCTCACCCCGCCGGACTTCGCCGCGGTGGCCAAGCGGCCGTGGGCTGTGGCCCTGGGGATCGTGGCGCACTACATCATCATGCCCGGCGCCGGCTGGCTGATCGCGGGCGCCCTGAACCTCCCGCCCGAACTGGCCGTCGGCGTAATCCTGGTGGGCTGCGCACCCTCCGGCACGGCCTCGAACGTCATGGCCTTCCTGGCCAAGGGCGATGTTGCCCTCTCCGTGGCGGTGGCCTCCGTCTCCACCTTGATCGCACCGATCGTCACCCCGCTGCTGGTCCTGTTCCTGGCCGGCTCCTACCTGCAGATCGACGCCGCCGGCATGGTCCTGGACATCGTCAAGACCGTGCTGCTGCCGGTGGTGGCCGGCCTCCTCGCCCGGGTCTTCCTCAAGAAGCTCGTCGCCAAGGTGCTGCCCGCGCTGCCGTGGGCGTCCGCCGTCGTGATCTCCCTGATCGTGGCCATCGTGGTGGCCGGCAGCGCCAACAAGATCATTGAGGCCGGGGCCATCGTGTTCCTCGCCGTGGTGCTGCACAACGGGTTCGGGCTGGGCCTTGGCTACCTGGCCGGCAAGCTGGGCCGCCTGGACGACAAAGCCCGCCGCGCCCTTGCGTTCGAAGTGGGCATGCAGAACTCCGGCCTGGCGGCGACGCTGGCCACCGCCCACTTCACCCCGCTGGCTGCACTGCCGTCCGCGGTCTTCTCGCTGTGGCACAACATCTCCGGCGCCATCGTGGCCGCCTGGCTCGCCCGGCGCCCGCTGCGGGACAAACAAGCCTAAGGGGCCCGTTAACAGCCAGCCATTCCGGGTACAGGCTCCGGTAAGGACAGCGCCGTTTCGACGCTGTCCGCCAGTTCCTGTAAGGAGATGGACAGATGGCTCGGATTGACCGGATAGCTGAACCATGGGGGACACGGACGCCGTACGGCACCGGCGGTGACTGGCCCGTCCGGGTGGACACCCACCTGGCCGAAGGAGTGGCTCCGGAGGACGTGGACCGGTGGGTCCAGACGGCCTCGCTCCTGCACTCCAACGGCGACGCCATGGACATCGCCGTCAAGGACAACAGAATCGTCGGCGTGCGGGGACGGGCCGTGGACCGGGTCAACCACGGCCGCCTGGGCCCGAAGGACCTCTACGGCTGGCAGGCGAACGCCTCCCCGGACCGGCTCACCAAGCCCCTCGTCCGCGAGAGCGGAAAGCTGGTGGAAACGGACTGGGACACCGCCATGCAGCGCATCGTGGACAAGTCCAAGGCGCTGCTCGCGGAACAGGGCCCCAGCGCCCTTGGCTTCTACACCACCGGCCAGCTTTTCTCCGAGGAGTACTACACCCTGGGCACGCTGGCCCACGGCGGCATCGGCACCAACCATGTGGACGGCAACACCCGGCTGTGCACGGCGACGGCGGGGGAGGCCCTGAAGGAATCCTTTGGCTGTGATGGGCAGCCCGGCTCCTACACGGACGTGGACCACGCCGATGTGATCGCCCTGTACGGGCACAACGTGGCCGAAACCCAGACCGTCCTCTGGACCCGGATGCTGGACCGGCTGGCCGGCCCCAACCCGCCCAAGATCATCTGCGTAGACCCGCGCATGACGCCCGTGGCCAGGGCAGCCACCGTGCACCTGGCGCCGCGGCCCGGCACCAATGTGGCCCTGATGAACGGCATCCTGCACGAGATCATCACCAACGGCTGGGTGGACCGGGAGTACATCCAGGCGCACACCGTGGGGTACCCGGAGCTCGAAAAAGAGGTCAAAAACTACCCGCCGGCCCTCGTGGCGGAAATCTGCGGCGTCCCGGCGGAGCAGATCACCGAGGCGGCCAGCATCGTCGGCCACGCGGAGCGGCTGCTGTCCACCGTGCTGCAGGGCTTCTACCAGTCCAACCAGGCCACTGCGGCTGCCGTCCAGGTGAACAACGTCAACATCATCCGCGGCATGCTGGGCAAGCCCGGCTGCGGCATCCTGCAGATGAACGGCCAGCCCACCGCCGAGAACACCCGCGAATGCGGGGCCGACGGCGACCTTGCCGCCTTCCGGAACTGGTCCAACGATGCGCACATCCAGGACCTGGCCCGGGTCTGGAACATCGATCCCATGTCCATCCCGCACTACTCCCCGCCCACGCACGTCATGCAGATGATGCGGTACGCGGAGGACGGTTCCATCCGGATGCTGTGGGTCAGCGGCACCAACCCAGCCGTCTCGCTGCCCGAGCTGGCACGCATCCGCGGCATCCTGGAACAGGACCGCCTGTTCCTGGTGGTGCAGGACATCTTCCTGTCCGAGACCGCCCAGCTGGCCGACGTGGTGCTTCCCGCCGCCACCTGGGGCGAAAAGACCGGCACCTTCACCAACGCGGACCGCACGGTGCACCTCTCCGAGAAGGCAGTGGACCCGCCGGGCGAGGCCAGGCCGGACCTGGAGATCTTCATCGACTACGCGCACCGCATGGGACTGCAGGACAAGGACGGCCGGCCGCTGATCAAGTGGCACGATCCCGAGTCGGCCTTCGAAGCCTGGAAGGAATGCACCCGCGGCCGGCCCTGCGACTACACCGGCATCACCTACGACAAACTGCGCGGCGGCTCCGGCATCCAGTGGCCCTGCAACGAGGAGAACCCGGACGGCACCGAGCGGATCTACGCGGACGGCAAGTTCTGGGCGCACCCCGAGTACTGCGAAACCTACGGCCGCGACCTCATCACCGGCGCGCCCGTGGAACCCACGGAGTACAAGGCACTGAACCCGGAGGGCAAGGCCATCATCAAGGCCGCCGAATACATGCCGCCGCACGAGCTGCCCAGCCAGGACTTCCCGCTTCAGCTCATCACCGGCCGCACGCTCTACCAGTTCCACACCCGCACCAAGACAGGCCGGGCGCCGGAACTGCAGGCGGCCGCGCCGGACGTGTGGGTGGAAATGTCAGCGGACGACGCCGGCGCGTACGGGATTGCCGAAGGCGACCTTGCGGAGGTGGAGACGCCCCGCGGGGCCGTCCGTGCCAGGGTGCGGATCAGCGGCATCCGCAACGGGGTCCTGTTCCTGCCCTTCCATTACGGCTATTGGGACACGACGGGCGGACACCAGCCGGACGGGGCCGGCAGGGCTGCGAATGAACTGACCATCACGGACTGGGATGCGGCGTCCAAGCAGCCCATCTTCAAGACCGCGGCAGCCCGCATTACCCGTATTTCCGGCGGCGAGGGGCCCTCTCCGGCGCCCACCACCACGGCCTCGGCCCCCGCCGGCGACTTCCCGGAAAACGCAAGGACCAAGGGAATTTTGAGCGCGCTGGCGGATGAATCCATGGACGCGGCAGGAGGGGCACGATGAAATTCGGCCTGGTACTGGAGGAAATGCACCGCTCCGAAAACGACCTGGCGCACCACCTGCTGGTCATCTCCGAGCGGCACAAGGTGGACCACGAGATCTACCACCTGGCCCGGGACCTGGCGCGCTGGTCGCAGCAGCACGTCCGGGACATCGCGGACATCGCCAAGAACTACGGCCAGGACCTTGACCCGGAGCCCCGCGGTGAGGCCGGGCCGATGGAAACCATCCGGGAGAAGGGCAGCGAGATGATGGGCCGGCGTCCGGAAACCGGGATGCTGCTGCTGCGGGACCTCCGCGAGCTCTACCTGAAGGCCTGCGGCGTGTCAGCAGACTGGGAACTGCTGGCCCAGGCCGCCCAGGGGATGAAGGACAAGAACCTCCTGGCCCTGGCGGAGAAGTGCCACCCGCAGACCATCCGCCAAATGAAGTGGGCCAACGGCAAGCTCAAGGAATCCGCCACCCAGATCCTGGTCAGCTAAGCGCAGGCGAGCAGGGAACCCTCAGCGCGCCTCCCGGGCCGCCTGGAGGTGCGCCACCAGGGCCTGCAGCTGCTCCGCGGTCCACGGCAGGCCAGGCTCAATTCGGTGCTGTTCTCGTTCCACATGGTGCGGGCGGCTTCCTTGGTGCCCTCGCCGCTGTGGAAACGCGAGCCCAGCTCATCCCAGCGGCGCACCAGCTCCCGGGCCTCGGTGCTGGTGGCTGGGACGCCGCCGTGGACCTGCCGCAGGCCCTCCTCCACCAGCCCCGCCCACTCAGTCCGTGACTGGTCCGTTGCCTCCTGCCCCAACCGGGCACGCTGCTCCTCGAGCTCCCGGCGCTGGTCCCCGGTGAAGTAGTTCTCGAACATGGTCATCCTTTCCAAAACAGTCATGAAATCGCCGGGCCCGGCGTGCCCGTGTCCGCTGAGGCGTGCCAGCAGCTCGCGGATGGTCTGCTGGAGCTGTTGCAGCTGCAGGGCCTGCTGGTCCAAGGCATCGAGCTGCCGTAGCAGCAGTCTTTGCAGGGACTCCGCATCCGCGCCCCCTTGGTCCAGCACCGGTGCGATCTCGGCGAGCGGCACGCCCAGGCTGCGCAGGGTCCGGATGCTGTACAGCCGCCGCAGGTCAGGTTCCGTGTAGCGGCGGTGGCCGGCGGCGGTCCGGCCGCTGGCGTGGAGCAGCCCGATGCTGTCGTAGTGGTGCAGCGCCCTGACGGTGACCCCCGTGGCCGAGGCCAGCTCGCCGATGCTCCAGCGGGGTTCTTCCGGTTGCTCCATACCGCCCACCGTAGGACCTGACGCCGCGTCAGGTTCAACCCCGACGCAAGCGACCGCGGTCAGAACCCAGCGCGGAGCGAACGAGTTTCATTCAGTGAAACTGGCGGCGCGTGGTGCCCGGCCCATGGCACAGAGTTGAGTCCATGAACGAGGGGCCCGTTGCGGGCCCCGCCCAGCCCATTGAGCAGTTCACCAACGCTTCAACACACAGCACAGAAACGGCGCGCTACACATGGAGTCAACGATGACGGGACGGCGGATCCTCAAGGGGATCGAGTTCGCCCGGCCACAGAACGCGGAGCCGCTGCTGCTGGACCTCTACCTTCCCGCGGGAGAAACGCCCAAGGGCGGCCGGCCGGCGGTGGTCCACTTCCACGGCGGCGGCTGGCGGACGGGGGAGCGGTCTTCGCTTGGCCCCGCTGTTGACGGTTTCGGACTCAGCCCCATCGAGCAGTTGGCAGATGCCGGGTTCGTCGTGGCCTCGGCGGACTACCGGCTCAGCACGGTTGCCACGTTCCCGGCCCAGCTGCTGGACGCCAAGGCAGCTGTCCGCTGGCTCCGCGCCCACGCGGCCGAATACGGCGTGGACCCGCACCGCATCTACGCCTGGGGCGACTCGGCCGGCGGCCACCTGGCCAGCCTCCTGGGCCTGACCGCGGATTTCCCGGTCCATGCCGGCATCGACGCGCCGGACGACGACCGGGTTGCCGGCGTCGTGGCCTGGTACCCGCCCACGGACTTGCTCAGGATGGGTGGACAGGCACGTCCGGATGCCGTGGCCCGGGCGGATGATCCCGGATCCCGCGAAGCGCTGCTGATCGGCGCGCAGCCGGCCGACGCCCCGGACAAGGCCAGGGCCGCAAGCCCCCTCAGCTACGTCCACGCAGGCGCCCCGCCTTTCCTCCTCATCCATGGAACGGCGGACCGCTTCGTCCCGGTGGCGCAGTCCACCTCGCTGGCCGGGGCGCTGGAAGACGCGGGCAACGCCGTCGAACTCCTCCTGCTGGAGGGCGCGGACCACATGTGGGCCAGCCCGGACGGCAACAGCGGTGCCGCGGAACAGGCCATTGCCGCCACCATCGATTTCCTCCGCCGTCAGTCGGAACAGCACTGATTTCCCACCACCATGCCGGGGCAATACGCGCACCCGGACCAGACCGAAAGGCCTCCCATGCAGTTCATCGGCATCACCCACCACGGCGGACCCTGGGCAGCGGCGCTCGCCGGTTCCCGGGTCCTCCCGCTCACGCCGGCCGACGATTTCTGGGCCGACGCCGAGGGCTGGCAGGACAAGGCAGCAGCCCTGGTGGCCGGCGCGGCTCATGCTGAAGCGGCCGACGGCGAGGGCTGGCTGGAACGCGGCAGCGTCACCGAGGTGCCGCTGGTCCCCGCCTCCGCGCGGGTGATCTGCGTGGGGCTGAACTACAAGGCGCACGTAGCCGAGGGCAGCTTCAAGGACCAGGAACTCCCGCCGTACCCCACGCTGTTCGCCCGGTGGACAGCCTCCCTGTCCGTGGGCAACGTGCCCGTCCCCGTCCCGGCGGCCGAGGCAGGGCTGGACTGGGAAGGCGAAGTGGCCGCCTACATCGGCCGCCGCGTGGAGTCCGCCGACGAGGACACCGCGGCGGATGCCGTCTTTGGCTACTCCACGTTCAACGACATCACCTCCCGCAGGGCCCAGAAACTCACTTCGCAGTGGACCCTGGGGAAGAACGGCGATTTCAGCGGCCCCCTGGGTCCCGTGGTGAGCCGCGACGAGGTGGGCGACTTGCGCGACGGGTTGCAGGTCCGCACCCGCGTTAACGGGATCGAAGCCCAGAATGGCAACACCCGGGACATGATCTTCTCCGTCCCGGCCATCATCTCGCTCATCAGCGAAACCTTCACCCTGCACCCGGGTGACGTCATCGCCACCGGCACCCCCGAAGGTGTGGGCTACGCCCGTACCCCGCAGTGGCTGCTGCAGCCCGGCGATACCGTGGAAGTGGAGATAGAGAAGCTGGGCATCCTGACCACGCCGGTGGGCGACATTTCCCTTCGGAGCCGTGCCTGATGAACGCCTTTCATACCGCGGCGGACCTGCCGCCGGAGGCACAGGTCCTGATTGCCGGGGGTGGCCCCAGCGGACTCTTCCTGGCCCTGGATCTCGCCTCCCGCGGCGTGCCCAGCACCGTCATCGAACCGCGGACAGCGCTGGACCACACCCGGCCGCGTGCCAAGACCACCAATGCCCGCACCATGACGCACCTGCGCCGGCTGGGCCTCGCCGAGGTCCTCCGGGACGCCGCGCCGCTGCCGGTGGAATACGCCCAGGACGTCATCTTCTGCACCGGCCTCACCGGGCTTTCCGCGTACGAGCTGCGCCGGTTCCGCAACGCCTTCCAGCTGGTTCCCGGCCGCTACGGGCCGCAGCCGGAGTGCGGCCAGCAGGTACCGCAGCCCGTCCTCGAGGAGGTGCTCCGGGCCGCCGTCGAAAGCCACCCGCTGGTGACGTTCCTGGCCGGCTGGACCGTCACTGGCGTGAGCGTACCGGACGGCGGGGCCGCCACGGCAGCCTGCGCCGTCGTCGTTGCCGATTCCTCAGGTGCGTCCCGCACCATCGCCGCGGAGTACGTCATCGGGGCCGACGGCGGGTCCTCCGCCGTGCGCCGCAGCCTGGGGCTGCGGCTTGAGGGCGGCTCCGCCGAGCTGTCCAACATCAGCATCCTCTTCCGCTCGAAATCGCTGGCGTCCGCTGTCTCTTTGGATCCTGCGGTGCAGTACTGGGTGGTGGGCTCGGAGACCTCCGGCATGGTGGGACCCATGGACCGTGACGGCACGTGGTGGGCCATCGTCCAGGGCGTGGATCCGTCCGTGACGGTCACTGCCGGGGACGCGGTCGCGATGGTCCGCTCCCTGGTGGGCTCGGACGTGGACATCGAGGTGGTGGCCACGGACCCGTGGACGGCCCGGATGCTGCTGGCTCCCGAATACAGCCGCGGCAACGTCTTCCTGGTGGGGGACGCCGCCCACCTCAACCCGCCCTGGGGAGGCCACGGTTTCAACACCTGCATCGGCGACGCCGCCAACCTGGCCTGGAAGCTCGCCGCCACGATCAACGGCTGGGCCGGGCCCGGACTCCTCGCCAGCTACGGGGCGGAACGCCGGCCGGTGGCTGCGCGCACCATCCGCGACGCCGCCACCAACGGCAAGGCCCTGGCCTACCACTTCGCAGACCCGGACCTGGTTGCGGCCGGCCCTGCGGGGGATGCCGCCCGCGGGGCTGCGCACCAGGCACTCGCCGTGAAGCAGAGCGAGTTCGATTCCCTGGGCCTGGTGCTGGGCTACGACTACGGCGGTTCATCCGTGGTGGTGCCGGACGGTTCGGCCCTCCCCGACGAGGACCCCATCCGCTACGTCCCGTCCGCTGCTCCGGGGGCCCTGCTGCCGCACGCCTGGCTGGCGGATTCCCGGTCCCTGTACAGCGCCCTTGGTGCGGGCTTCACACTGCTTGCCGACGCCGGATCGCTGGGCGGGGTGGACCCCGCCGAAGTTTTCGAGCCCGTCCTGGCCGCCGGTGCCCGGCAGGGCATCCCGGTGACCGTGGCCGCCGTCGGGCCTTCCGACGACGGAACGCACCTTGCGGACCTGTGGGGCGCTGCTGCCGTGCTGGTCCGTCCGGACCAGCACGTGGCCTGGCGCGGCAACTCCGCGGTGGAGGCCGCCGCCGCGCTGTCCGCCGCCGCGGGCTGGGCGACCGCTTTCCCTCCCGCACGTCCTGAAGAACCTGCACCTTCCATCGAGACCAGGAGCGCCCGTGTCGACGTCATCATTCCGTGATTTCCTCTTTACCCCGGACCACCCCCGCGTGGCGGACATCCGCGGACTGGATGCCCGCGAATACGCCGAGGCCGCCAAGACCGATGCGTTCGCCGGGCCCATGATCGAGGGCTGGAAGAAGCTCTATCCGCAGCCATTCACGGGCATCACCAGCGACGGCGTCCGCCGGGAAAACCTCTACCCGCTGGCACCTGCCCGGCCCGGGGAGGAAGCGCCCACCGCGGACATGGTGGCTGCGGCGCGGAAGCTGCTTGGCGCTGTCACCGCGGACCAGGCCGGGAAGCTCTGCTACGCCGTGGACGCGCCGGAGTGGCAGAGCTGGGCCAACCCCGAATTCATACAGCACGACACGGGACTCCGCCTGGACGAGGTTGCCGGTCCCGTGCGGGATGCGGTGCTCGGCGTGGTGGAGGCTTCGCTGAGCCCGGCCGGGTTTGAGCTGGTGCGGAACCTGATGCGGATCAACGGCTTCCTGGGTGACCTGGTGGAGCTGCCGCTGCTCATGAACGAGTTCAGCTACAACTTCGCCCTGTATGGGGAGCCTTCCGAGACGCAGCCGTGGGGGTGGCAGCTGTTTGGCCACCACGCGGCGCTGAACTGCCTGGTGGCCGGGACGCAGCTGGTGGTCTCGCCGGTGTTCATGGGCGCAGAGCCGGACATGATCGACGCCGGCCCACATCAGGGCGTCAAAGTGTTCAAGGAGCGCATCGCCCTGGCCCGGCAGCTGATGGCCGCCCTGCCTGCGGACCTGCGGGACCGCGCTGTTGTTTATGCGGAGATGGTGGACCCGGCCATGCCCGAAGGCCGCCTCCACCCGGGCGACGAACGGCACCTGGGCGGCTGCTTCCAGGACAACCGGGTGATCCCGTACGAGGGCATCCCGGTCACCGACATGCCGCCCGGAACCCGGGAACTGCTCAACGCCGTGGCGGAGGACTTCATCGCCTACCTGCCGGACGGTCCCCGTGCCGCCCGCCTCCGGGAAATCCAGGAACACTACGGTGAAACATTCTTCAGCTGGATCGGCGGCTGGGAAGGGGAGGAAGCGTTCTACTTCCGGGTGCAGAGCCCGGTGGTGGTGCTGGAACTGGACCACCACACCGGCGTCTTCCTCAGCAACGACCAGCCCGCCCCGTTCCACATGCACACCGTGGTCCGCACCCCCAACGGCAACGACTACGGCCGCGAACTCGTCAGGCAAGCCACCCCCTGACCCTGACCCACCATCGATTGCTGAGTAACTGCCGTTTTGGAGCGCCATAACGGCAGTTACTCAGCAATCGATGGGTTTTAAAAACCAGAAGGCCCGGATTTCCTCTCGGAAGTCCGGGCCTTCTGTGGTGGATTGGTTTAGGGGATGTCCAGGGCTGCGCGGCGCTGCGGCGGGGGTCCGACGACGGTCAGGTCCATCTCGGCCTGGGCGCGCCCGAAGCCCTCCATGTCCATGTACGGCTCGCCGCCCTCGGTGTACATGTAGTCATCGGTGGGCGTGTTGAAGTACTCGAAGAAGCCGTTGAACACCGACGGCGTCAGGAAGCCCACCATCTGGGTGTTGTGGGCATCGAGCGCGAACGAGTGGATGGTCCCGGCGGGGGCGTGCACGAAGTCGCCCTTGGTCAGGAGCATCTCCCGGCCGTTGGCGTAGAGCCACATCCGGCCCTCGGTGCAGAGGAAGTTCTCCGTGTGCTGGGAGTGGAAGTGCATCGGGATGTAGGGGGTTTTGGCGCCTTTGGTGTGCACGGCGAAGTAGTTGGAACCGGTGTTGGCGGGCCGGGACAGGTAGGTGAACATGGTCTGGTAGCTGACCAGGCGCTCACCCTCCCCGGCACTGAGGAAGTACGGGCTCTGCGTGGGCGGCAGCCCGGCGTCGTGCTTGAACGACGGCGCCACACGCTCAAGGTCAGGGAACGTGATGCCAAACTCGGCGCCCACCTCTGCCTGCTCCTGCAGGCTGGCCTTGTGGCCGGGGCGCACCGGCGGGACGTGCGAATCGATGGGCGTGCCCACCCGCTCGTAGTAGGCCTCGCCGCCGCCGGGCGTCATCCAGTTCAGGAAGCGGGTGTAGTGGCTGGCCATCCGGTACGCGTGCGGCGTGTTGGGCGGGATGACCACGGAGTCGCCGGGGGTGAGGATGCGGCTCTCGCCCGGCAGCCAGACATGCAGGATCCCGTCGAAAATGTAGAGCGTCTTGTGCTCCACTTTGTGGCTGACGAACGGCGACTCAGCGCCCATGCCGCCGGAGATGTAGGCAGCGCTGAAGATGCCCCCGGTGTCGGCGGCGCGGGCGATGACCGTGACCAGCTGGCCGTTGATCTCGTAGCGTGCGCCTTCGCCCGACGCCATGTAATACGGGACCGCCTCGCCGGGCAGCGCGTTGGCCACCGGGAGCTGCTTGTTCATTTCCTCAACGCTGAGGGACATGGTTTCCTTCTTTCCAGTCGGCCGGCCCTTGCCGGAGCGTGACCTACATCATGGCTGTCCCACGCCCCGGCCACGAGCCCTGATTCCATTAGTTGAAATCAGAACGTGGCCGGCCATCGTCCCCCTGCTACCCCTCACATTCCTTGCAGTACTTCTTGCCGTCCTTCTCACGGGCCAACTGGCTGCGGTGATGCACCAGGAAGCAGGACATGCACGTGAATTCGTCTGCCTGCACCGGGACCACCTGGATGAGGAGTTCCTCGTTGGAGAGGTCGGCGCCGGGCAGCTCGAAGCTGTCCGCGAGGTCCGTTTCGTCCATGTCGGGAGCGGCCTCCCGGCGGCCGGACTTGTCGGACTTCAGCTCCTCCAAGGCGACGTTCGGCTCTTCCTCGGGAGTCACCCGCGGAGCGTCGTAGTCAACTGACATGTGGTGTGTTCTCCTGTCCAGCTGCTGATGTCCAGATTGTTCTGGACAGATCGACAACGCCGGATGGGCGCAACTAATTCCCTGCCCGTGCGCAAAGTGAAGACCTCTTAATTGTTGGCTGTGTTGCTGCCGTCACTAAGAGGTCTTCACTTGTTCACAACGGAATCAACGTTGTGGCCCGTACAGCTAGTACGCGATCATCTCAGGGGGCGATGACCTGTCACCTCTGCTTTTCGGGCTAACCAGCGAGGCCGCGGGCAGCTGTGCTTGGGGACATGGCCGCGGCCGTGAGGACAGACGTTTCCTGCTCGCTCTGCTGCACCTCGTCGAGCTCCTTGAGGGTGTACTTTTTGGTCTCCTTGGCGGTGAGGGCTGAGATTCCTGCCAGGACCATGAACCCGAGAGCGACCATGGATGGTCCGACCCAATCTTTCAGGTCGGGGCCAGCGAGTGCTGTCGAGAGAACGGGGCCGATGACGCCCGAGATGGCGAAGCCGATTTGGGTGCCAAGGGCGAGCCCGGAGACGCGCAGCCGGCCGGGGAACATCTCCGCGAAGAACGACGGCCAGGACGCGTTCACCATTGAGTAGAAGAGGGAGTAGTTGATGATGCCAAACAGGAAGATCAGCGACCAGTTGCCGGTGGTGATCGACCACAGGTAGGGCACCATAGTGACGCCTACGCCGCCCGTTGCAATAAGGAACATCGTTTTGCGGCCGATCTTGTCCACAAGGAATCCCGCCAGGGGCGTGATTCCGAGGGCGATTACGGCCGAGACTGTGGTCGTCAGGAGCATGGTTGGCTTATCCAGCTTGTACCCGGCGGTCCCGAAGGCTACCGAGAAGGTCTGCATCATGTAGCTGGTGCCCGCGATGAGGGCACAGAATACGATCCGCAGCACTGCACGCCAGTGGAAGCGCAGAAGATGCCGGAGAGGGGCAACATTCGCTTTGGCGGCCTGGGCCTTTACGAACTCGGGCGGCTCCTGGACGTGGCGGCGGATCAGGTAAGCAGCGACCACCACGAGGGCGGAGGCCCAGAACGGCAGCCGCCAGCCCCAGCTCAGCAACTGATCCGAGGGCATAGCGGCGATCGGGATGAAGACCAGCAGGGTGAGCAGCGTGCCTGAGGAGGAACCCAAGGTGGTGAAGCTCGCGAGGAACCCGCGCCGGCCTTCGGAGGCATGCTCCAGGCTCATGGTGATGGCACTGGGCTGCTCGCCGGAAAGGCACAGTCCCTGGATGACGCGGATCAGCACGAGCAAGATCGGAGCAAGAGGACCGATCTGGGCGTAGGTGGGCAGGCACCCGATCAGGAAGGTGCAGCCGCCGATGCCGAACAGCGTGATCATCATGACGAACTTGCGGCCGCGGCGATCGCCCAGCGGCCCCAGGATGAGGGAGCCGAGCGGGCGTACCGCGTAGCCGACCGCGAAGGTGATCATGGCGAGCAGCACGCTGAGGCCCTGGGGCAGCTCGGGTGAAAAGAAGAGCACGTTCAGAACCAACGCCGACGAGGTGCCATACACCGCGAAGTCGTAGTACTCCAACGTCGTACCGATCCAGGCCGCGATTGCGGCCCTGACCGGGGTCTTCCTGGGAAGGGTTGTTTCTGTCATTTCGTCTCCGTGGGTGATGGTGAACACCGGTTGCCGCTAAACCTAGGCTCTCGGAAAGAGATCTTGAGTGGAATATCCGGCCGGTCCTGCTGTGAGCTCTCTCGCAAGTCGTGTTGACGGCTTTTGCGGACCGGCCCCAGACATCAAGTTAACGTTTGCGGTGTGGGTCACACAAAGTCCTCTTTTATGTACCTACATAGCGATTTGTTATGGCTTGGAGCCGAAGAACCGGAGACCCTGGACGATCATTGCGGATGGGCCACACGCAAGCCGACGCCCCTGGTCATTTTGCGGATTTCGTCGGACTTCAGGCCGCTTGCCCCGGCAAGTTGGTAGTCGTCCAGGAGCCGGGATTTCCTGGCCAGGGCCAGTACCTGCGTTCGTTGTTCTTCCGCATCACTCCGGGCGCCTTCGGCTGCCGCCAGCTCCGAAGCCAATCCCGCAATGAGGTGAAGATGACCGCTTCGGGTTTGGCCGGAGGGGTACAGCCCGCCGCGTGCCAGCGTGGCAGACCGGATACTGGCGGCAGGCTGGCCGGCGGCCTTCGCGACGGCGGAAATCTTCACGCCGTCGCACACGGCCTGGGCAAGGCAATCACCCAGCTCGGCGGTGAGGGCACGTACCCTGCTGGACCGAAGTGCGAGGGTCGTCCGCAGCTGGGCCAGCATGGCCAGGGCTTGTTGGGCGCGGGCCGTGGCGGGGTCTGGCTTCGGGACGCCACGGTACCGGTACGCTGCTGCGCCGGCCCCGGTGCCGGCTGTTCGCGGAGGAATCCTTTCCTGCATCTCTCTGCGAGGCACCTCTGCTCCTTGTCTCCGTTGGTGACTTCATGCCCGCGTGGCTTCCTGCCAGCAGGCGTACCTCTCCCGCGGTTCGGGACGCTGGCCTGGAAGGCGTCGCGGCGGCGCTTGGCCTTCAGTGGGCCCGTTATCCACCCTGCAGGTTACGCCGCCGGCAATCCGGTAAGGCAATACCGAAAGTGCGTGGAGCAATAGGCGAAAGTTTTGGCTGCTCCGTCATAAGGGCTGCTTATCTGTCCACGCACTTTAGGTCTTATCCAAGAGGGCGGCTCCTTCCCTAGGCTCGATTGAACAACCCTCATCCGTACCGGAAGCCTGGAAGAGACCATGCCTGAATTCGTGCCCGCATCACGCGTAACCCGTATCAAATCCTCACCCAGCGTTGCCGCGGCGGCCCGTGTCCGGGAGCTCAAGGCCGAGGGCCGCCGGATCCTGGACCTGACGGTCGGCGAGCCGGATTTCGACACGCCCCATCACATCAAGGACGCTGCCATCGCAGCCATCGGCCGTGGTGAAACCAAGTACACATCGGTCACCGGGACGCCCGAACTGCAAAAGGCCATCCTGCAGACGCTGCATCGCAAAACCGGCCAGCAGTACGCGCCGGGCGAGATCACCATCGGAGGGGGCGGGAAGCAGGTCATCTTCACCGCGTTCATGGCCACACTCGATGCAGGCGACGAGGTTGTCATTCCCGCCCCGTACTGGGTCTCCTACCCGGACATGGTGCTCGCCAACGAAGGCACCCCCGTCATCGTTTCCTGTGGTGAGGACACCGGTTTCAAACTCACCCCTGAGGCGCTGGCAGGGGCACTGACGGAGCGCGCCAAGTGGGTTATTCTCAATACGCCCTCCAACCCCACAGGGGCGGTGTACTCCCGCGAAGAACTGGCAGGCCTGGCCGCCGTCCTCAAGGAGCATCCTGCCGTCTACGTCCTCACTGATGAGATCTACGACGAGATCCACTTCGGCGAAGAGCCCATCACCAGTCTGGTGGCCGTTGCCCCTGAGCTTAAGGACCGTGTGCTGGTCACCAATGGGGTCTCCAAGGCCTACGCGATGACCGGATGGCGGCTGGGTTACGCCGGAGGGCCGGCGCCCCTGGTGGCTGCCATCAACAAGCTGCAGTCCCAAATGTCCTCCTGCCCGTCCTCCATCAGCCAGGCAGCTGCCGCCGCGGCACTCACCGGGGACCAGACGTTCGTCCGCGACAGCGTGGAGGTGTACCGCGAACGGCGTGATGCGGCAGTCTCCGGACTGAACGCGGTCAAGGGCCTGGAGTGCGCGACGCCGGATGGCGCCTTTTACGCGTACGTCAACTGCACCGGGGTCATCGGCAAGACGACGCCCGATGGCAGGAAGATCACCAACGACGAGGACTTCACGCTGTACCTGCTGGAGGCGGCCTCTGTTGCCGTCATCCAGGGGTCGGCGTACGGGCTGAGCCCCTACTTCCGGATTTCCTATGCCACCGGGCTGCCGGTGATCGAGGAATCCATCGCGGCCATCGAAAAGGCCGTCACGGCTCTTGCCTGACCCAACCACTACTTTGCCCAGACTTTCCACACAACAGGAGCACCACATGATCCACGTCAAGACGAAATTCGACCGGCCTTCCGAAGACGCCGTTCAGCGGCTTTCCAAGTTCTCCTCCGCCACGGTGCACGAAGCACAGGGCCGCAAAGGGGCCCTGAGCTCGAAAATAAAGCCGATCGACCGCAGCATGTCCTTCTGCGGCCCCGCCGTCACCGTAGTCTGTGCGCCGCGGGACAACCTGATGCTTCAGGTGGCCATCCATTACGCCCGGAAGGGCGACGTTGTGCTGGTGGCAGCCGGTGAGTACGACGAAGCCGGGACGTTTGGCGACGTGCTGGGCAACGCCATGAAGGCGAAAGGCCTGGCCGGTATGGTCACGGATTCCGGTGTCCGCGACACCAAGGACCTGATTGAACTCGGACTGCCGGTGTTCTCCGGCAGTATCTGTATCAAGGGGACCGTCAAGGAAACCATTGGCCCCATCAACCATCCCCTGGTCTTCGGCGACGAGATTGTCTACCCGGGCGACGTCCTGCTGGGTGATGCCGACGGCGTGGTGGTGGTCCGCAAGGATGAGATCGAGGAAGTCATTAAGCTGTCGCAGGCACGCGTGGACGCTGAGGACGACCTCATCCGCCGCTACAAGGAAGGCGGCACCACCATCGAGTTGTGCAAGCTGACCGATGTGCTGAAGGCCAAGGGTCTGCTGGTGGAGGACGCCGAACTGGAACCCGCCCTGTAGCCCCACACCCATCGATTGCTGAGTAATTGCCGTTTTGAGCCCTCATAACGGCAGATACTCAGCAATCGATGGGGTTAAACCACAGAGGCCCGGGGTTCCTTTCGGAACTCCGGGCCTTGCCTGTTGCCGCTTTGAAGCCGATGCGCCGATCAGTTCATGCCGGGCAGCAGGTGGGTAGGCGGTCCCACCTGGGCGTCATCCAGGTACCACATGGTGGAGCCGCGTTTTCCGGGCGGCATCATGCTTCCCTCGAACACGAAGACCGGTTCCGTGGCGGGCGCGTCCTCCGGACGCCAGAAGCCGTTGGTGGGGCAGTGGGAACCGGTGCCGGCTTTGAGCTGGATCCTTCTTTCAGCTGATTTCCGGTACTGCACGCTGGTGATCTTTTTCATGGCTGGGCTCCAGGGAAATTAATTGCCAGGGTTGCGCCTTTGGCGAACCTTTATGGCTTTTATCCTAGGACCTGCTGAATTACCTGAATAAGACTAAAGCAGAGTGACCTGATAAGGCGCGCTTATGATGCCGCGAGTGGCGTGGCAGGGGGCGCGGAATATTTACTCCGGAGTATTTCCTGCAGCATTTCCTTGAGTACCAGCAGGACGGCAGACGCGGCTTCGGACAGGGGCTCGTGGTCAGGGGTGCAGAGTGCGATCCTGCACTGCAGCGCGGGTTCGACGATCCGCAGCACCCGGAAGTCCTCCTCGTGGAACAGTGCGTCCGCAGCCGACTTGGGCAGGATGGTGGCTCCGAGGTCCGTGCGGAGCAGCCGGGTGAGGGATGGGACTGATTCCACCTCGCCCACCAGCTTCAACTTCAGGCCCCTGCTGTCGATGCCCGCCTGAACCACCTGCCGCAGCGTGTGGATCTGTTCCGGCAGGAAGAGCCCGACGTCAGCCACCTCGTCCAGGGTGATCGTGTCAGCGTCCGCCGCTACCGGGAGCTCCCGCCGGGAGTTCACGATCAGGTACAGGTCCTCGACGATGAGGGTGGTGAACTGCACCCCGCGAATTGGCCCCGGCTCGTAGATGAGTGCCATGTCCAGCCGCCCGTTCTTGATGGCATCACTGAGCACGCCGCCGTAAATCTCGGTCAGGTGCAGCACGATGTCGGGGTAGCGCCGCCCCACCTCACTGATAATCCGCGGGGTCAAGCTGGACGCCATGCTGTAGGGGGCGATTGCTATGGAGACGCGGCCGGAAGGCGCCGCCCCTGAAGCTGCCACATCGATCCTGGCCTGGTCCACGAGCCGCAGGATGGTCTGCGCGTGCCGGTACAGGGTATGGCCGGCCGCCGTGGGCTCCACGCCCTGCTTGCTGCGGATCAGGAGCCGCTGCTTCAGCTCCGTTTCCAGGGCCGACACCTGCTGGCTCAGCGCCGGCTGGGCCACGTGGAGGGCGGCGGCCGCCTTCGTGATGCTTCCTGAGTCGACGATCTTCACGAAGTACGCCAGTTTCCGGGTGTCCATAGCGCTCCTCTTTTCCAGCCGGGGACGGCTCAGCATGCGGGGTCATACGTTGGCGCTATGGCGGGACAGGCATTACGTCTTTGTGTGATCCGAGTCTCGGGCATAGGTTAATTGCAGATGACTTTCCAATGACCAGAACATTCTATCCCCGCCCCGGCCATCACCGATTTTGATGGTGGCATATGTTTTGCGCATAAGCAGGGAAGCAGTTTATTGGAAGCACCATTCTTATAGTCACGAAACAAGGACCCTGTACATTCTTTGCGCCGTCAATAGCGCCGGCCAAGGTCATAACTGTTCCCTATAGCGTGATACCGCATTCGTCTTTGTGTGGCTCCTATCCCGCTGCCACACTGATTTACACCCGCAGTACCAGCAGAGGAAGGCCCGTAATGCCCACAGTCGATCTCGTAGCGGATCTTGGTGAAGGTTTTGGCGCCTACTCGATCGGTGACGACAAAGCCCTGCTGGAAATCGTGTCCAGCGCCAATATCGCCTGCGGCTTCCATGCCGGGGACCCTGACATTATGGACGCCACCGTGGCTGAATGTGTCAGGACGGGAGTCGGCATCGGTGCGCATCCGAGCTTCCCGGATCTCCGCGGCTTCGGCCGCCGGGCGATGGACCTCACAGCTGACGAAGTCCGCACCGACGTCATCTACCAGCTGGGAGCCCTGTCGGCGTTTGCGGCCTACCACGGCGCTTCCGTCTCCCACCTGGCACCGCACGGCCGCCTGGGCAACCTCGTGGCCACCCGGGCGGACTATGCCGGAGCCGTAGCTGATGCCGCCGCCCGGGTGGACCCGAAGCTGATCATCCTGGCGCAGGACGGTGAACTCGCCACCGCTGCGGTAGAGCGCGGCCTGCGGATGGCCATCGTTGGCATCGCGGACCGCGCCTACCAGGATGACGGCACCCTGGTGCCGCGCAGCGAGCCGGGCGCCGTGATCCACAACCCCTCCGTCATCGTCCAGCGCACCGTTCGGATGGTCACTGAAGGCCTCATCGAGACTGCCTCCGGCAGGGACATCGCCATCCAGGCAGACACGGTGCTGCTCCACGGCGACAACCCGGGCGCCGTCGAACTTGCCCGCCTGATCCGCAGCGAACTGATCGCCGCAGGCGTCACCATCGCCCCGCTGGCACAGGTGCTCGCCGCAAAGCAAAAGGTTTCCTGACCATGTCCGCCACAACGACGACCAGCCAGACAACGCTGGACATCTACGAGTCCGGCGACGCCGCCCTGCGCGTGGTGGCACGGTCCGGTGACGCAGAAACCAACTGGGCCACCGTCCATTCCCTGGCAGGCTGGCTGGCAGCCGCCGGCGTCGACGGCATCCACGGCGCCGTTCCCACCTACGACTCCGTCCTGGTGGAATTCGACCCCTACCTCACCTCCGCCCGCCAGGTCCGGGCCTTCGTGCTCCTGGGCATGCGCCAGCTGGACTTCACCGGCACCGCCCTGCGGGAGCCGCGCCGCTTCGAAGTCCCCGTGGTGTACGGCGGCAGCTACGGGCCAGACCTGGACCGCGTGGCGGAGCACCAAGGCCTGGACGTTGAGGACGTCATCGCCCGGCACACGGCCAAGACCTACGTCATCCGCTGCCTCGGAGCGCCGGCAGGATCTCCCATGATGGACGGACCAGACTTCCCGGTCGCCGTCCCCAGGCTCAAGGACCCGCGGCTGTCCGTTCCCGCCGGTGCCGTATCCGTGGCCGGACGCCAAGCCGTGATCGCACCCGCAGTGGCACCAGGAGGCTGGTGCGTCATCGGCCAGACCCCCCTGACGGTCCTGGACGCAGCACGCGAACCCCTGGTGCCATACGTCCCCGGCGATGAACTGCGCTTCTACCGCATTCCCGCCGAGGACTTCGGACACTTCGAGGGGCAGTTCCTGGAGGCACGGCCATGACCGGGTCACTTGTCATCCTTCAGCCCGGCCACTCCGTAGTCACCGACCTCGGCCGGACGAACGGCCCTGCATTCGGACTTCCCGTCAACGGGGCCCTGGACCAGTTTTCGGCCAAGGCCGCGAACATCCTGGCCGGCAACGGGGACAATGATCCGCTGCTGGAACTCACCGCCCTGGACTTCAGGATGCGCGCCACCACGGACCTGCTGATCGCCGTGACCGGCGCGCCCCTGGACCTCACGGTGGGCGGCCGCGACTGCCCCCAGTGGGAGCCCGTCTCCGTCCGGGCCGGCGAAACAGTGACGGTCCGCGGAATCCGCACCGGTCTCCGGGCCTACATCGCCGTCCACGGATCCTTCACCGTCCCCATGCTGCTGGGCAGTTGCGCACCGGACACGGTGGTGGGCTTCGGACTGAAACTCGTTGAGGGCACCCTGCTCGCAACGGAAAAGACCACCGCACCCATCACGCAGCCTCACTTCGGCCTGCCCCTGTTCAGGCTGGGATTGGCAAAGCCGGAATTCACCACCCACCCGGTCATCGACGTCACGGACGGGCCGGACGTGGCCGAATTCGGCGACACCGCAGACCTGCTTTTCACCACGGAATACACCGTGAGTCCCCGAAGCAACCACATCGGACTCCGGCTCGGCGGCGCACTGCCCGAACGCCAGCTGACCTCCGAGGTCCTCTCCCGCGGTGTCCCGGTGGGGGCCATCGAGGTTCCGTCCCGGGACGAACTGCTGGTCCTGCACCGGGGACGCGGCGTCACGGCGGGCTATCCGGTCCTGGGAGTGGTCACAAGCCGCTCCCTGGACGTCCTGGCGCAGTCCAGGCCTGGACACACCGTCACCTTCAGAAAGACATCCGTGGCTGAAGCAACAGCCATGCACCGCACAGCCTGCCTGGAACTGGACAAACTCCGGAACACCATGACCACAGTCTTCGGACTCCTCGGGATCGGCGCCGGCCAGCGCTGGTACGAACTCAGCCCGGCGTCAGGAGCCTGAACATCATGAATGCCCTTCCCGCCGCCCAGGACCGCACCCACAAACCGCTACGCAATCCCTAACCCCCTGCCAACCGGGGACACCTGCGCCCGGCCCCGCGCCGGACGCAGGAGCCCGTCACTTCCCACTTTCTGGAGTACCAAATGCCTTTTTCCGACTACACAACAGCCCTCGTCACCGGAGCCTCCACCGGCATGGGCGCAGCCATCGCCGAACGGCTGGCCAAGCGCGGCCTGACCGTCCACGCGGTGGCCCGCAACGAGGAACGCCTCGCTGAACTGGCGGACCGCACGGGAGCAGTCCCGCACGTGGTGGACCTGACCGACACGGCCGCGCTCACCGCCGTCGTCCGCGACCTCAAGGTGGACGTCCTGGTGAACTGTGCCGGCGTGTCCCGGCCCGGCAACATCCTGGACTCCTCCGAGCAGGACATCGACGAACTGGTGGACGTGAACCTCCGCGGGCTGCTGCAGCTCACCCGGCTGGTGCTGCCCGGCATGGTGGAGCGGGACCGGGGCCACGTGGTGAACATCAGCTCGATCGCCGGCCTGTACAACTTCTATGGCCACACCGTGTACCACGCAACCAAGGCCGCGGTGCACCAGATCTCCCGCCAGCTCCGCAACGACACCGTGGGCAAGCGCATCCGCGTCACCGAAATCTGCCCCGGCCGGGTGGAAACCGAAATCTTCGGCCGCAATCTGGGCGGCAGCCCCGAGGCCATGGAAGAAGCCTGGAATACGTACTACGAGGGCTACGAATCGCTCACTACCGATGACATTGTCAACGCCCTTGATTACGCCATTGAGACGCCGCGGCACGTGAATGTTGGCATGCTTGAACTCATGCCCACCTTCCAGGTCCCGGGCGGCCTGACCTTCGACCGCCGCGAGCCCACCGCCTGACGTCCGCCCGCACTTCAACCACCACCAACCGATAGGTCCCCACCCATGCAGCATGTGCACACCGTCAGCTTTCCCGATTCCCGGCTCCTGGCCGACCTGTCGCCGCTTCCCGGCAGCCTGCGCGGGGTGGTGTGGGACATGAAGGAGGCCCCCGGTGGGGACCTGGGCAGCATCGACGGCGTCATCCTGCCCTACCTCAACGCCGGGGAAGTGCTGGGTTCCCTGGGCAAGGTCCCGGACCTCAAGTTCGTGCAGACGCAGTCAACAGGATACGACGGCGTCTGCGAGGCGGCCGGTCCGGGCGCCGCGGTGGCAAACGCCTCGGGCGTCCATGCAGCTGCCACCGCGGAGCTGGCCGTTGGCCTCATCCTCGCCAAGCTGCGCGGCATCGACCAGGCCGTCAAGGACCAGCAGATTGAAAGCTGGAAGCCGCAGCGCCGCCAGTCCCTGGCCGACCGCAAGGTCCTGCTGCTGGGCATCGGCGGGATCGGCAAGGAACTGGCCCGCCGCCTGGAACCCTTCGAGGTGACCATCACCCGGGTGGGAAGCACGGCCCGCACGGACGCCGCCGGGCAAGTCCACGGCCCGGATGAACTGGTGGCCCTCGCCGCCGACCACGACATCCTGGTCTCCGTCCTGCCCCTGAACGACAACACCCACCACCTGGTGGGCCGGGGCGTCCTGGCCGCCCTGCCCGACGGAGCCCTGGTGGTGAACGTGGGCCGCGGCGCCGTCATCAGCACCGAGGCCCTGACCCGCGAAGTGGTCTCCGGCCGCCTCCAGTGCGCCATCGACGTTGTCGATCCCGAGCCGCTGCCCGCCGGCCACCCTCTGTGGTCCGCCGAAAACGCCCTCATCACCCCGCATGTGGGCGGCAACGCCTCGGCCTTTGAGCCCCGGATCCTGAAACTCCTGAAGCAGCAGCTCGTGGCCCTGGCCGCCGGCCAAACCCCGGCCAACCTGGTGCAGGAAGGACCCTTCGCATGAGCGCGTTGTTCGATCTCACGGGGCGCGTAGCCCTGATCACCGGTTCAAGCAGGGGCATCGGTTCTGCCCTTGCCAGGGCGCTGGCCGACGCCGGCGCAACAGTAGTGCTGAACGGCGTCAACCCGGAGCGGCTCAAGGACGCCGAGGCGGCCATGGCGGCAGACTTCCCGCCCGGCCGGATCCACAGCGTGGCCTTCGACGTCACCGACGACGACGCCGCCGCCCGCAGCATTCGCTGGATCGAGGACAACGTAGGTCCGCTGGAAATCCTGGTGAACAATGCCGGCATCCAGCACCGCGTCCCCATGCTCGACCTGGATGTGGCGGACTGGGAACGCGTCCTCTCCACGGACCTCACCAGCGCCTTCCTGGTGGGCCGCGAAGCCGCCCGGCACATGATCACCCGGGGCCGGGGCAAGATCATCAACATCTGTTCTGTCCAGACCGACCTGGCCCGGCCCACCATCGCCCCGTACATCGCGGCCAAGGGCGGGCTGCGGAACCTCACCCGTGCCATGACCGCAGAATGGGCAGCCTCAGGACTGCAGATCAACGCCGTGGCACCCGGCTACATCCACACCGAAATGACCCAGAACCTGGTGGACGACGAGGAGTTCAACTCGTGGATCCTCGGCCGGACACCGGCCCACCGCTGGGGCACCGTGGAGGACCTGGCCGGTCCCGTGGTGTGGCTGGCCTCGGACGGCTCCAACTTCGTGAACGGACAGACCATCTTCATCGATGGCGGAATGACGGTGGTGGTCTGATGGCAACGCCCCTTGATGTCGCATTGCCCGCCACCGGCCCGGCACTGGTGGCGCACGCCGCCGGCGACCTGCGGATCGACGAGGTCCCGCTGCCCCGGCCCGCAGCCCACGAAGCAGTGGTCGAGGTCCTCTACGGCGGCATCTGCGGTTCCGACCTGCACTACTGGCTGCACGGCGCGGCCGGGGAGTCCATCCTCAAGGCGCCGCTGGTCCTGGGCCATGAGATCTCCGGCACGGTGGTGCGCCAGGCGGCGGATGGCTCCGGGCCGCAGGCGGGAACCGCCGTCGCCGTCCACCCCGCAACGCCCGGTCCAGGCGACGCGCGCTATCCGGCGGACCGGCCCAACCTGTCACCTGGCTGCACGTACCTTGGCAGCGCCGCCCGCTACCCGCACAAGGATGGCGCCTTCAGCCGCTACGTCACGCTGCCCGTCCGGATGCTCCGCCCGCTGCCGGACAGCATCGACCTGCGCACCGCGGCACTGATCGAACCCGCGTCCGTCGCCTGGCATGCCGTGTCCAGGGCCGGGGATGTCCGGGGGAAGACCGCGCTGGTCATCGGCTCCGGCCCCATCGGCGCCCTCGCCGTCGCCGTCCTCAAACGCGCCGGCGCAGCGCATATCACCGCCGTCGACCTTCATCCCAAGCCGCTGGAGATCGCCACGGCCGTGGGCGCGGACCAGGTCATCAACGCGGCGGACACCGAAGCCATCGCCGCCGTGGAGGCCGACGTCGTGATTGAATCCTCCGGCAACCACCACGGGCTGGCCTCGGCCATCCGCGGCGCGGTGCGCGGCGGAACCGTGGTGATGGTGGGGCTGCTGCCCACCGGCATGCAGCCGGTGCCCATTTCGCTGGCCATCACCCGCGAACTGCAGCTGCTCGGCTCGTTCCGCTTCAACGACGAGATCGATGACGTGATCGCGGCCCTCGCCGACGGGTCCCTGCACATCGAGCCCGTCATCACGCACGAATTCCCGCTGGCCGACGCCCTCCACGCGTTCGAGGTGGCCAAGGACTCCACCAGCTCCGGCAAGGTGCTCCTCTCCTTCGGCGACGCCGGGCAGGCCCAATGAGCGGGCACCTGCCACCGCTGGTGGTCATGGGAGTCTCGGGCTGCGGGAAGTCCACCGTCGGCGCCCTCCTGGGCCGCCGGCTGGGCAAGCCGTTCCTCGACGGCGACGACTTCCACCCCGCCGCCAACAAGGAAAAGATGGGCGCCGGGATTCCGTTGACCGACAGCGACCGGGAACCATGGCTCGCCCGCCTGGGAAGCTTGCTTGCAGGACAGGACGGGTTGCCTGGAGCGGCGCCCGGGTTGTCTGAAGGAACGGCCGACGGCGGGCCAACAGTGCCGCCGATCGTCGCCTGCTCCGCGCTCAAGCGCCGGTACCGCGACCTGCTGCGCAGTTACGCGCCGGACCTGGTGTTCGTCCACCTCGCTGGCAGCGCGGAAACCATCGGCGCGCGGATGGATGCCCGGGCCCACGAATTCATGCCGCGCACGCTGCTGGAGTCCCAGTTCGCCGCGCTGGAGGAGTTGGCAGCGGACGAGGCCCACGTTCTCGGCGACATTACCCAGCCTCTCGATGTCCTTGTGGAAGCGGTGGCCCGGCAGCTCGAGGCAGGCGCTCCCTGGGCCCCGGCTGACCCCGGGTCTGTCCCGGAGGCTGTCCACTCCGCCTGAGGACTTCTCCTGGCGCAGGTGGTAGGTAGACTGGTCTACCTACCACCTGCGCGAGGAGTGAACCATGGCTGCTGCCGGCCTCTCATCACCTGTCAGCCCGACCCCTGCGCGCCGCCCCGCCCGCGAACTGCTGCTCGACGCTGCCGCGCGGCTTTTCTATGCCAACGGCGTGACAGCCACCGGGATCGACACCATCACGGCCGAAGCCGGAGTGGCCAAAAAGAGCCTCTACAACAACTTCAGCTCCAAGGCGGACCTGGTGGCCGCATACCTTGAGGCGAGGCACGGGGAATGGCTCGGCCTGTACCGCAAGCGGCTGGCAACGGCGCCGACACCGCGCAGCCAGGTCCTGGCCGTCTTCGATGCCTACCTGGACCACGCCAACTTCGCCTACCAGTACGGCTTCCGGGGATGCGGCCTGCTCAACGCCGCGGCTGAACTGCCGGCCGGCCATCCCGGCCGGGACGCTGTGCGCCGCCACAAGGAGGAAGTCCAGGAACTCCTGGCCGGGCACGTATCGCCGTTGCTGCAGGGCCGGGAAGAACAGGTCCCCGCCATCGCCGCGCATCTGGCGTTCCTGCTCGAAGGCGCCATGGCCCGCGCCGGGCTGGAAGGCAATGACGGTCCGCTGAAGGACGCCAGGCGCATGGCCGGTCAGTTGCTGGACGCCCTGTGAGCAGCGAACGCCACCACCCCAAGGCCCAACGCTGGGGAGCGATGTCCGTGGTGGCTGCCTCCGTCCTCTGGGGCACCACCGGGACCGCGGCCACCTTCGCCGCAGGCGTGAGCCCGCTGGCCATTGGCGCCGTGGCAATGGGACTGGGCGGCCTGCTGCAGGCGCTCTTCGCAGCGCGGCACATCGGCCGCCAGGCGGGCAGCCTGCTCGCACGGTGGCGCCTGGTCTTGCTCGGTGCCGCGGCCGTGGCCACCTACCCCCTGGCCTTCTACAGCTCCATGCATCTCTCCGGCGTAGCCGTGGGAACCGTCGTCTCCATCGGCTCGGCCCCCGTGGCGGCAGCCCTCATCGAACGCTTCGCGGACAGGAAACCGCTGAGCAGGCAATGGATTCTTGGGGCCCTGCTGGGAGTCGGCGGCGCCGCCATGCTCTCCTTTGCCGGGCATGCCGCCGCGGGGTCACCACCTGTCCCGGCTGCGCCGGCTGCTGCGGGGGAGGCCACGGCTTGGAGTCCGACGGCGGGAATCCTCCTTGGGCTGCTGGCCGGCGCCACCTATGCCCTGTATTCGTGGGCGGCGCACCGCCTGGCGGGGACCGGGGTCACGGCCAGGGCCGCCATGGGCAGCATCTTCGGGCTGGGCGGTCTCCTCCTGATGCCTGTCCTCGCGGTGACGGGCGGCCCGCTGCTGGAGTCCTGGGGCAACGCGGGCGTGGGGGCCTACATGGCTGTGGTTCCGATGTTCGCCGGGTATGTCCTGTTCGGCTGGGGCCTGGCCCGCGTGGGGGCGAGTACCGCCACCAGCATCTCCCTGCTGGAAACCGTGGTGGCTGGTGTCCTGGCGGTGCTGGTGGTGGGCGAAAGGCTTCCGGCACTCGGCTGGCTTGGCGCCGCCGTCGTCCTGGCCAGCCTGTTCATCCTGACCCCACGCACCCGTCCGGCATCATCACCTGCAGCGGCACAGCCGGGGGCGAAAGAACAGCCTGCCGCAGGATCAGCCGGTGTGCTGCCGCCCCGCGCTCCGGGCCAGCACCGTGGGACCCAGGAGCAGGCAGGCGCCCAGGCCCAGCAGTAAGATCCCTAGCACCACCGCGCCCGGTGCAGGGACTCCGGCCCCAGCCAGGATGAGCACCACGCCGATCAGGGCCGCCAGCATCCCCGGGAACAGGCCTGCGGGGAAACGCCGCGCCGGATAGCCGGACAACAGTTCCATGGCCAGGTGGGGATCGTCCGCGATCAGCCCCAGTTCGAGCTCCTTGAGCAGGCGTCGCTCCTCATCGGACATTGGCATGGCGGGCCCCTGTTTTCCCTGGGAGGCGGTAACGGTATCGACCGTAGGAGCCTTCTACCGGTTAGTCAATAGGTCCAGTGGCGCTGCACGGCCGTCACTCCAGGACGTCGTAGCGCAGCTCATTTTCCGTTACCCGTACGCCTTTGGTGGGAACATGCGGAACTGCCTTGGCCGGCGGCATCAGGTGTTCAACGGGCAGGCCCGCCAGCAGGACGCTGTGGTCCGCGATGAGGCGGCGGTGGCAGCGCCACCACAGGGTTTCGCTGCACATGATGGCGGTGGTTGCCGCCTGGGAGCCTGCCACCAGTTCTGCGGCTGCCGCCCGGAAGTCTTCACTGCGCATATAGCCTGCGTAGGCGCGGAATGACTCGTTGCGGAGGGCCGTGTCCGGAGAGTCCGGGAGCAGCTTGCGGAACCCGCCCAGCCGCTTCTCCCAGCGGTAGCCGATACCCGCCTCCGGAAGCCACAGGGCCAAACGGTCCTTGCCGAAATGCGGGTACTTGCGGCTGCCCGGCCCGATCCGGACATCCACCAGGGACGTCACCCCGGCGCTGCGGAGCAACCCGGCGAAGTCCTCCTGGGAAGCGGTGCCGTGACCTACGGTGAACAGGGCCTTCATCGAAGCCATGATAGGCACGGGGGCGGGGTGGCCCGCAGAAGCCGGCTACCGTCGTCGTAATTCGGCGAACTCGATGGACGGCACGATGGCGCCCGCATCCCGTTCCACGAAGTTGGTGCCCGGGGGCACCAGGTCGTCGATGGCGTCCAGCACTGCCTCGCCCAGCTGGACGTCGGCCGCGCGGAGGTACGCCTGGAGGTGTTCTTCGCTGCGGGGGCCGATGATCACGCTGCTGATGGCGGGGTGGGTCAGGGCGAATCCCACGGCCAGGTCCACCAGGGACAGATCCAGCTTGTCCGCCAGGCGGGCCAATGAGTCTGCGGCGAGCAGCTTCCGCTCACTGGACGGTCCGGACAGGTCGTACCGGCCGGGAAGCGTATGGACGCGGGTGGGCGGCTTGCCCGATTCCAGCACGAAGCTGCCGGAAAGCCAGCCGCCCGCCAGGGGGCCGTAGGCAAGGACACCCAGGCCGTACTGCTGGGCAATCGGCAGCACGTCGCGTTCATTGCCGCGGACCAGCATGGAATACGGGACCTGGTTGCCCAGCGGCGGGATCAGGTGGTTGGTGGTGGCCAGCCACTGTGCCTCCACCAGCTGCGCCGGCGTGAACACGGAGGTGCCGTAGTACAGGATCTTGCCCTGGCGGATGAGGTCGTTCAGGGTGGTGATGGTTTCCAGGACGTCGGTGTTGTAGTCCGGCCGGTGGGCCTGGTAGAGGTCGATCCGGTCCGTCTGCAGCCGGCGGAGGCTGCCCTCCACCGCCTGGGTGATCCAGCGCCGGGAGTTCCCGGAATGCGCGGGGTTGGGGCTCATCTGGCCGTGGAACTTGGTGGCCAGGAAGACGTCGTCCCGGCGTCCCCGGAGTGCGCGGCCCACCACCTGCTCCGATTCGCCCTGCGAGTAGACGTCGGCGGTATCAACCGCTGTGATGCCGGCGTCCAGTGCCGCGTGGATGATGCGGATGCTCTCGTCAGCGCCGGTGGGTGCACCCTGGCCGTTGCCGGTCCCCTCGCCGAAGTTCATGGTCCCCAGGGTGAGGGGACTGATGGGGGTTCCCGACCGTCCGAACACCCGCAGTTCGCTCAGGCTCATCTCCGGTCTCCTCCATTCAGTTGCCGTGCCCTGGATTGTCACGACGCTACACAGATCAGGCCGGCGGCCGCAGATTTCCGTTGCAGTCCTTCTCTTTTCGTCGCATGGAGTAACCGGCGCAGCGGGGATGACGTTTTGTGGCGCGCAAAGAGGAGCGAATTACGCCTATATTGAGGGCATGGGCATCCTCAGCAGCGATGAACAGTTCGTCCAGTTGCACGACCTCATCATCGGCAGCAGCAACGTCGCTGACTTCCTGTCCGAGCTTTCCGTTGTGGCCGCGTCAACGCTCAGCGATGCGGCGGGTGTCTTCATCGAATGCGGGGTCACGCTCCGCCGCCGCAAGCGCAGCGCGACCATTGCCGGCAGCAGCGAACGGGCCGCCGTGCTGGACAAGCTGGAACAGGTCCTCGGGGAGGGGCCGTGCATCGCATCCCTGGACGCAATGCAGCCCATGGTCCTCTCCGACGTCCACACCGATACCCGCTGGCCCGACTACCAGAAGGTGCTGGCCGAAAACGGCTGCCGCAGCGTGCTGGGCGTACCCTTGGCACTGGACCGGAACCAGGCAGCCGCGCTGAACTTCTTCGCCGCGGAGCCTGATGTCTTTGCCCCCAACGTCATCCGCACGGCGGAGGGATTTGCGGACCTTGCCGGCCGGGCGCTGAGGCTGGCCCTGCGGATCGCGGACGCACAGAACCTGGCGGATGACCTGAAGGCCGCCATGGCGAACCGCACCACGATCGACCTTGCCTGCGGGGTGATCATGGCGCAGAACCGGTGTACCCAGGATGAAGCCATGGCCTTGCTCACCAAGGCGTCCAGCCACCGGAACCAGAAGCTGCGGGACCTGGCCGCTGAAGTCCTTGGCCGGGTCAGCGACGGGCCGGTGACCACGCACTTCGATCCGTAGCCGGCCGGATCCACCCTCCAACTTTTCCCCGCCCGGCTGCATGTCGCCTGGGTTTCGCCTCTGCGCCGCCCTGCAATAATCTGAACCAACGGTTGTGCACGGGGGTGTGAGCGCCCGGCACGACAGGCAGCACTGCAAGTTCCGGGACCATCACAGACGAGGCGGACACCCATGACGGCTTCAGACCAGCAGCACGCAGCACGGCCAACGAGGCCGGCAGACCCTCCTGCCGCTGCCCCGGGGCCGGTGGATCCGCACCTGCTGCAGCGGCTGGCCGACGCGCATGGCGTGGGCACGTCCTTCCAGGGCTGGGACGGGCTTCCGCATTCCGTTGCCGAAGCAACCCTGATCAAGGTGCTGGCAGCGCTCGGAGTCGAGGCGCACACCAACCAGCACATCGAGGCCGCCCTCGCGGAGGTGGAACTGGCGCCCTGGCGACGGATGCTGCCGGCCGCCGTCGTCATCAAACAGGGTGAACCGGCGCAGGTGCCGGTCCATGTGCGGGACGGTGCCACCGCGAGCCTCACCATCACCCTTGAAGGGGGAGCCGGATCCCGGGAGGCGGTCCAGCAGGACATCTGGATCCAGCCCCGGGAGGTGGACGGCGTCTCCACCGGACGTGCCACGTTCTCCCTTCCCGAGGACCTGCCGTTGGGCTGGCACACCCTGCATGCGGAGTCGGAAGGCGCCACGGCCGACGCTGTCCTGGTGGTCACACCGGCCCGGCTGGCCACGGCAAAGCCGCTGGAGGAGCGCCGCGGCTGGGGGCTGGCCACGCAACTGTATTCGGTCCGGTCCAAGCGGTCATGGGGCATCGGCGACTTCGCGGACCTGGCGGACCTGGCGGCCATCAGCGGTGCACGCGGGGCCGACTATGTGCTGGTCAACCCGCTGCACGCGGCGGAGCCGGTCCCGCCCGTCCAGCCCTCGCCCTACTCGCCGTCCACCCGCCGGTTCTTCAACCCCCTGTACATCCGCATCGAGGCCATCCCCGAGCTGGCGTACCTCCGGCCCCGGAAACGGGCGGCGCTGGAAAAGCTGCACGAGGAAGTGGCCGGCCTGAACAGGGACGGTGTGCGGCTGGACCGGGACGCCGTCTACGCGGCCAAGCTGCAGGCACTGGAGATGCTCTACCACACGCGGCGTTCACCTTCCCGGCAAGCCGCCTTCGAGGAGTTCTGCCGCATCTCCGGCAGCGGCCTGGACGATTTTGCGCTCTGGTCCGCCATCCGCGAGGACCTGGCCCCCGGTGATCCGTTGTGGGTGGATCCGGCGTGCGCCATCGGAACCCCGGAGGCGGAGGCGCTGCGGGAGAAGCTGGCGGACCGGATCGGGTTCCACCGCTGGCTGCAGTGGATCTGCGATGAGCAGCTGAAAAACGCCCAGCAGGCGGCCCTCCGCTCCGGGATGCGGTTGGGCGTGGTGCACGACCTCGCGGTCGGCGTAGACCACAACAGTGCCGACGCGTGGACCCTGGGCCGTGTGCTGGCGCCGGATACCAGCGTGGGCGCGCCGCCGGACATGTACAACCAGCAGGGCCAGGACTGGGGCCAGCCGCCATGGCACCCCGCCCGCCTGGCCGAAGCCGGCTACGAACCGTTCCGCAACATGCTGGCCAACGTGCTGCGCCACGCCGGCGGCATCCGCGTGGACCACATCCTGGGCCTGTTCCGGCTGTGGTGGATCCCCATGGGAAATGCGCCCGGGGACGGTGCCTACGTCCGCTACGACCACGAGGCCCTGATCGGCATCCTGGCCCTCGAGGCGCACCGCGCCGGTGCCGTGGTGATCGGCGAGGACCTGGGCACCTTCGAGCCCTGGGTGCGTGATTACCTCGCGGCCCGCGGCATCCTGGGCACGTCAATCCTGTGGTTTGAGTACGACGGCGATTCGCCCCTTGCGCCGGAAAAGTACCGCACGCAGGCGCTCGCCAGCGTGAACACCCATGACCTTCCGCCCACGGCCGGTTACCTTGCCGGCGACCATGTGGGGCTGCGGAGCCGGCTGGGGCTGCTGGAGCGGTCCGAAGAGGAAGAGCGGGCCAAGCACAACGCGTCACTGGAGAAAATGTTCGCCCTGCTGCGCGAACGCGGCTACCTCTCAGAGGTGACTGCCGCCGGGCCGGGCCAGCAGTCGGCGGAGGAGCACACCATCGAGGCGCTGCACCTCCTGCTGGCCCAGTCGCCGTCTGTATTGCTGGGCGTGGCGTTGGTGGACGCGGTGGGGGAGCGGCGGCTCCAGAACCAGCCCGGAACTACGGAAGCCCTGTACCCCAACTGGCAGGTTCCGCTGGGCGGCCCGGACGGCAGGCCGGTTTACCTTGACGACCTTCCCGGCAACAAGCGGTTCAACGGGCTGCTCGCCGCCGTGGAGGGATCCCTGCACAGACCCTGAGCAGCTGATCAAAGCACGATGGCCCCGCCGCTTCCTCAAGCGGCGGGGCCATCGTGCTTGTTCCGCCGGCCTAGCCTGCGGTGATCACGTGGGTGAAGTGGTCGTACCGGAAGGTGACCGGGCCGCCGTCGTGCTCAAACACGATGTTGGCCCCGGGCGTTGCCCCGCCGGCCCCGTAACTGACGTCCCACGACTTGTTGAGGGCCGCCTTGAACTCGTAGGTCCCCGCCGGCAGATCAGGCACGGTGAGCTTCCAGACGAGGTCTGCCGGGTCCAGGACCAGCTGGGCCTGCTGGCAGGCCGGCTCCCAGTCGGTGGCGCAGCCCAGCTCGCTGTCCATGCTTCCCGCCGCCGCCACGGCGGACGGCTGCTGGGACGCATAGACGGCGCTGAGCAGGTGCGTGCTGTTGTCGTAGCGGAACGTGACCGGTCCGCCGGGGTGGTCCAGCACGATGTTCTGGCCATTCAGCTGGCCGTCCGCACCGTAGTTTTCATCCCAGCCGCCGTTGAGCGCTGCCTTGTACTCGTACTTCCCGGCCGGCAGGTCGGCGGTCAGCCGCCAGATGCGGTCCGCCGGGTCCAGGACCATTTTGGCCTGCTGGCACGTGGGATCCCACTGCGCGGTGCAGCCCATGGCCTGGTTCAGTGATCCGGCCACCGTAACCGAGTCCGGCTGCGGCGCCTGGCCGACCGTGACGGTCCTGGTGCCGCTGGTGACGCTGAAGCCCGTGCCGGCCATGACGGCCCGGTACTGGACTTTCGTGCCGTCGGCCAGCGTGGAGACATCATCGGTTGCCGAGTACACGGGCGACGACGAATCCGTGCCCACCGCCGTCCAGTCTCCGCCGTTCACGCTGCGCTCAAAGGTCACTACGTAGCTGGCCTTCTCCGGATCGGCGGTGGCGCTAAGTTCCACCTTTCCTTCCACGCTGCTGCCTTCGGCCGGCTTCTGCAGGGTCAGGACGGGCGCGGGGACGCTGGCTTGGCGGCTCTGGCTGGTGGCGGTGTGGCCGCCGTTGTCCAGCACCGTGGCGCGGTACTCCAGGGGCGTCCCTGCGTCCAGGGCCGCGACGTCATGGAACACCTGGTAGGGGGCGGTGTCGTCCGTGCCGATCGGCTGCCACTGGCCGCCTGCCGTGCGGGCCTCGAAGGTGACCTCGTAGAAGGAAGAACCGTCGACGTCGGCCGTCACGTTGATGCGCCCGTTGTCACTTGGGGCTGCGGCCGGCTGCTGGAGGGCGACGGCGGGTGCAGCCTTTGAGTGCGGGATCCGCCCCGAGGATTCGTAGACGACGGCGGAGAGCGGCGGCACAGTGACCGTCAGCTTGGCGTCCTCCGAGGTTTTGGCTTCGTCGGCCCCTTCGCCGTAGATGCGCGTGTAGCTGCGCTTGGCAATGTAGGTGGGGACTTCGGCCGTCTGTGGCTGGGCGCTGTTGTTCAGGGCCACCACGTATTCGCGCTGGTCCTGGGCGTCCGTGCGGGAGAAGGCGTAGATGCCGGGGCCGTCCGAGGCGTAGCGGTGCTGGTGGGCGCCGTTCCGCAGCGCCGGGTGCTCTTTGGTCAGGGCAGCCAGCTCCTTGATCTTGGCGTACAGGGGGTGGCCCGGGTTGAAGTTGTCCGTGGCGTGCGTGGCATCGGTGCCCAGCAGGTCATCGTCAAGGTACTCCGGCACCTTGCTGGCGAAGAGCGTCTGGCGGGCGTCCTGGTCGCCGCCGGGGCCGGTGAAGCCCTGCTCGTCGCCGTAGTAGACCACCGGGTTGCCGCGGGAGAAGTACATCAGCTCGTGGGCCAGCTCGTCCCGGGCCACCTTCTCGGCGTCGCCGGCAGCCGGGTTGTCCTGGGCAATGAAGCTGCCGATGCGGCCCATGTCGTGGTTGCCCAGGAAGGTGGGGAGCTCGTAGACGTTGGAGTCGGCGTCGGTGTACCAGTCGTCGCCGGCGAAGAAGGTTTGCAGCGCCTTGGCGTCCTGGCTCCTGGACGCGAAGTTGCGGGCCGCATCCTGGAAGGGGAAGTCCAGGACTGCCTGCATCTTGTTGCGGGTGGTGAACTGGGACGTGAAGCTCTTGGTGGTGTCGAAGACCTCGCCGAACATGAAGAACTCGTCCTTGCCGTGCTCTTTGGCGTAGCTGAGCACGTTGGGGCCGAATTCCTGCCAGAATTCGTTGTTGACATGCTTCATGGTGTCGATCCGGAAGCCGTCCACGCCGAAGTCGCCGATCCAGGACTTGTAGATGTCCTCCATGCCGTGCACTACTTTGGGGTTTTCGGTGAACAGGTCATCGAGGCCGAAGAAGTCCCCGTACATGGAGTCCTCGCCGGTAAAGGTGGTGTCGCCCCGGTTGTGGTACAGGGTGGAGTCGTTCAGCCAGGCCGGCACTTTGAGGTTTTCTTCGCCGGGTGCCAGGACGGGCTTGTAAGGGAATGAGGTGTTCGCGTCCAACTGGGGGAAGGTCCCGGTGCCGGCGTAGTCGCGGTCATCGAAGGGTTCGCCGGAGGCCGTCTTGTATGGGGCGGCGTCCTTGGACACGTAGCCCTTGCGGTCGCCCTCCTGGTAGCCGATGACGTCAGCGGTGTGGTTGGTGATGATGTCGAAGTAGACCTTCATGCCGCGTGCGTGGGCCTCGTCGATCAGGGCCTTGAGTTCGTCATTGGTTCCCAGGTGCGGATCGATTTGGGTGAAGTCGGTGACCCAGTAGCCGTGGTAGCCGGCTGACTTGTCCTCCGGCTGGACTGCCTTGTTCTTGAAGCTGGGGGTCAGCCAGATCGACGTGGTGCCCAGGCCCTGGATGTAGTCGATCTTGTTCCGGAGGCCTGCCAGATCGCCGCCGTTGTAGAAGCCTTTTTTCGTGGGGTCGAAGCCGGAGACCATGGGATCGGGGCCAAGGCCGCCCTGGTCGTTGGCGGTACTGCCGTTGCTGAACCGGTCCGCCATGACGAAGTAGAAGTTTTCATCCGTCACGGGACCACGCAGCGAATGCAGGGCGGGCGCGGCTCCCTGGTTCCTGCTGGCGGGGCCGTTGGAACCGGGACCGTTGGGGGCGGCCTGGGCCGGGAGGACTGCTGCGGAGACGGCCACGGCGGCCGCCAGGAGGCCGGCGGCGGACCGGACAGCAAAGCGTTTCCGGGGTGGCTGGGTGGCTGGGGGATGCGGTGTCCCCGCCGGACCTGCCGGCAGGTGGGCGCGTGGGGGCGCGCCGGGAGGGGTGCGGAATAACAAGGGTGAGACCTTCCTGGGAAGCAGCGCTGCTGTACAGGCTTGCCGTTGACATGGGGATGCGGCAGGAGGGTTCGAAGGACAGCATGCTGTCTTGTGAACCAAGTCACAACTGTAAGCGCTTGCACTGATTTACTCCAGTGTTTAGGGAGCGCGCTGGCGCGGTAACTTTCCGCCGGGACCTGCAGTGCTAGCCGGCGGCTACCAGCGCGGTGGGCGAGGCTGCATGCAGGGTGTGCAGCACCCGTCCGGGAAGGCCGGTGATGGGATCCAGTTCAAAGGTCGCGATGTTGTGTGATCGTTCGTGCGCCACATGGAGCCAGTTTCCGCGGACCACGTGGTGGCGCGGCCAGTTCCCGCCGCTGTCAAAGTCCTTGACGGGGACCAGTTCGGTGCCATCCCCGGCAACCTCCAGGACGCTGATGAGGTTGGAGCCGCGGACGCCGGCATAGGCGAAGTTCCCCCGCGGGCCCAGGCAGATCTCGGCGGCGGAGTCGCCTTGCTGGCTTCCTCCCGCTGTTGCAGGTCCCCGGAATACCAGCTCGTAGGTGCCGGCCTCGGGACGGACCACGAAGACTTCCACGGAGTACTCCGACACGATGAAGACGTTCCCGTTCGGGTGCTCCACCAGGTGCCGCGGGCCGCAGCCGAAGGGGAGGACCACCTCGTGGTCCGCCACCAGCCCGGCGCCCGGCTGGTAGGTCCAGATGCGGAGGGTGTCATGGCCCAGGTCTGTGGTCATCACGCGGCCGTCCTGGAGCATCAGGCTGGCGTGGGCGCGGCTTTGCCGCGGGCTGCCGGGAGAAAGGGCCGCGTGGGGATCAACCGACGGTGCGGCGGGGAACCGCCCGGCCATGCCGCCGTCGGAATCCAGCTCGTAGAGGAGGACCTGCCCGTCGCCCCAGCACGCGGCCGTGACAAAGCGGCCGTGCGGGTCAACGGCAACATGGCAGGTGGCCTCACCGGCCGGCTGCGGTTCCCCGTAGGGTTCCAGGGCGGCCTCGCCGTGCCGGCGGTAGGCCCGGACCTTCCTGCGCTGCTCAGCCGCCGCGTACACCACAGGAAGGGTCGGGTGTACAGCAACGAACGACGGCGATTGAGCCTCGACAGCCGTTCCCAACCATTCCAGGCTGCCGTCCTGGTGCGCGCGGACAGCGCCGATGCCGTCCGCACGGCCGCCGCCGTCGGGGGTATACGTGCCGATCCACAGGATGTTGCTGGCCCGATTGTTGGTGGCTGCGCCGTTGGTCATGGTCCAATCCTGCCAAGCTTTCGCCCCTATTCCCGTACCCCGGGCCGCCGATTAGCATGGGATTTCCGGCAGTGGCAGAAGGGAGGCGGGCGCGGTTATGGCTGCAGCTACGTCGATTTTCCCCACCCGGAGCCCTTCGGAGACCTGGGCCTAGCCCGCGTGGAGGTGTCCGTGGGCTGGCGGGAGGGCGGCGTTCAGCCTCCTCACGGGTTGCCGGCTGCTCACGGCCAATCCCCGCAGCTGGGCTACGACCAGATCGTCTCCCAGTTGCGTTCCGCAGGCTGTGTTTTCGCCGAAGATGAGGCCCGGCTCCTCCTCGCTGAGGGCGCCGGCCCCGCGGAACTGTCACGCAATATCCAGCAGCGGGTGGAAGGCGTCCCCCTCGAGCACATCCTGGGCTGGGCTGAATTTGCCGGCGGCCGCGTGGTGGTTGAGCCCGGCGTTTTCGTGCCGCGGCGACGCACGGAACTCCTGGTCAACGCGGCCCTGGACCTGCTGGCGGAGGACGCCCTGGCCCTCCCGGCGGATGCCGCACTGCCGGCACCCCCGGTGGTGGTGGATCTCTGCTGCGGATCCGGGGCCGTGGGAACCGCCATCCTTCGCCATGCCCCGCAGGTGGAGCTGCATGCAGCGGATATCGAGCCTGCTGCCGTAAGGTGTGCCCGGCGGAACCTGGAACCCCTGGGCGGCCATGTCCATGCGGGTGACCTGTTCGCAGCCCTCCCCGCCGCGCTGCCCGGCCGGGTCCGGGTGCTCGCGGTCAACGCTCCGTACGTCCCTACGCGTGCAATTCGCACCATGCCGCCGGAAGCCCGCCTGTACGAACCCGCTGCCTCGCTCGACGGAGGCCCGGATGGCCTGGACTTCCACCGACGGGTCGCCGCCGAAGGCGTTCACTGGCTGGCTCCCCACGGTCATCTGCTGATCGAGACCAGTGAGCAGCAGGCAGCCGGGACCTCCGGCATCCTGGCCGCAGCCGGGTTCGCGGTTCGTACTGTGCGGTCGGAAGAACTGGACGGGACGGTGGTCGTCGGACGCCTGCCGGCCCAAGGTGTGGGCGCGGCGTAAGGCAGTGGCTTTCCGTGGGCCGCGCCCACCTATCGCTGCCGTTTGTGAAACCTGCTAGCGGCCGTTCCTGCTACCCCTCCAGCTGCCGTTCCTGAAAGTGCGCGTGTTAGCAGATCTTGCCAGGCCTCAAAGTGCGCACCGAATGGCCGAAGCAATGCCTCAAGCAACGTCTTTCCAGCCAGCCTTCATTATTGCCGAGGGTGGGGTGGCGGGGGTGGTTTGAAGTAGTGGTTTTGTTGGGGTGTTTGGGTGGGGTCGATGTGGGGTGGGGGGATGAAGGCTGGAGTGCCGGGGGTGGTGGTGATGGTCCATTGTTCTTTGTGGACGAGGTGGTGGTGGTGGCTGCAGAGCAGGACGCCGTTGTTGGTGGTGGTGGGCCCGCCGTGGGACCAGTAGGTGATGTGGTGGGCTTCGCACCAGGGTGCGGGGGTGGTGCAGTTGGGGAAGGCGCAGCCTTGGTCGCGGGTGGTGAGGGCGGTGCGTTGGGCGGGGGTGAAGAGGCGGGTTTTGCGGCCGAGGTCGAGGATTTCGCCGGTGGTGCCCAGGAGGGCGGGGATGATGTCGGCGTCGCAGGCGACTTTGCGGAGCGTGGCGGCGGGGACGGGTCCGGTGAAGGCGAAGGTCCCCGTACCTGTCACTGTTTCTGCGCTGTGGTCTTTGCTTGTGGGTGTGGCGGGGTTGGGGGGGAAGAGGTCTTGGTAGTTGATAGTGGCGATGATGTGGGGTCGGTTGCCGCCGGTTGTGGGCAGGGTGTTGGTGGTGAGGGCTGTTTTGCGGCGGTAATGAGTCCGTCGAGTTGTTTTTGGGCGCGGGTGCGCCGGTCCAGGTCAATCCCGCCGGGTTGGCATCCTGCCGCCTTGTCCCCGGCGGTGCGGGGGTTGGTGGCGGTGTTCATGACGGTGAGGAGGTGTTCGTATTGGTCGGTGGTGGCGAAAATCTCGAGGTGGTGGAGGCCGTGGCGGGGCTTGCGGATGAAGGCGCCCTGGGTGTGGCGGAGGGCTTCTTCGGTGGGTTCGCTCCCGTCGGCGTCGATGGTGTCGGTCCAGCGTTGGGCGACGCGGGTCAGGAAGTCAGGGTCGGTGGTGGTGGCGGCTGTGGTGAGGTGGTGTTCGATCGTGTCCAGGGTCTCGGCGGTGGTGTGGTGCTGGAGCCGGTCCAGGGTTGCCGTGATGAGGGCGGCGGCGTGCGAGGACACGGCAGGTCCGTACCCGGCCGGGGACGTGATCCCGGTCCCGGTCTCGGTGGCCCCTGTGGTGGTGGGGGTGATTGCGGCGGCGAGGTGGGGCCGGGCTGGTGGGAGTGGTTCGCCGGTGAGGCTGGTGGCCGGGAGGACCTGGTGGGCGAGGGTGAGGCGGCGGCGGGCTTCCCTGATGGGGATGTGCAGGCGCAGGCGGAGGAACTCTGCGGTGTTCCGGCACCCCTCATCGGCCGGTGACACCACCGGGTGGCCGGGACCGGCGGGCGGATTGGGCCAGGTCGCGTCGGTCTCAACCACGGCGGCGGACCGGGCGGCACGGGTCGTGGCTGCGGCGTCGGTGATGGCCTGGGCGCGGGTCCGGTCCACCGCCCCGGCGCCCAGGAGCTGCAGGTACTCCACGCTCCGGGCGAGGTCCTCGGCGCGGGCGGCGAACTCGGCGGCCTCGAGATAAGAGGCAGACGCCAGAACATCCGGGGCGGCCACGGCAACGGCCGCGATCCGGACCGCCAACCCAGCCAGGAGGTCCGGGTGGCCAGGACCTGTGGCCCGGTGCTGTGAAGCCTCCCCTGGGACCGCATGAAGGTGGGCCGGGCGCGGCAGCCAGCTGCCGGCGTCGTACGCTTTCCGGCCGTACGCCGCACCAAGATGCTCCCCAATGGCCTCCATAACCACACTCTGCCAGCCACCACTGACAACGAAGAGACCCAAAGACCCCTATGTGGAAAACGCGCGAACCGTAGTGGATCCACCCTTAAACACTGCCGGCCGCCGCGTCCCCCAAGGATCGCGACGGCCGGCAAGGCGATTCAGTTGTAGCACAACGGCTGGTCATTCCCATGTCATGCGGCGGGACCCGCGTCATGAATGACCGGTGAAGAGTCAACTAGGACTTCGTGCCGTTCCCATCGGAGGTACCAAGGTTGGTGGTCTCCGGGTGGGTGCTGTGGGCTGGGATGTGGTCCCCGCCCAGGGCGCCGGCGTCGCCGGTCCCGGAAGTGCCGGTCGAAGTACCAGGGGCAGCAGTAGAGGGTCCTGAGGCCTGGCCGCCACCGGATGCGCCGTCACGGTGCATCGCAGAGCCAATCACAGTGCCTGCCCTGCGTGCGGCTTCCCCAAGCTGGTCTGCCACTTCAGGCGCCTTTTCCTTGATGGTTTCCGTCGCCACGGACACTTTGTCCTGCACCGGCTTGCTGTCCCAGATGCCGGCCGCGCGGGCCTTCAGCTTGTCGTAAGCAGCGCGGCCTGACCGCGAACCGAGGACGTATCCCACGGCAACGCCTACACCCAAAAGAAGCTTGTTTTTCACGATGATCTCCTGCTCTGCGAGAAGGTTGTCAGTCCCGGCCGGGGCAGCGGGCGCCGGTTGCCGGGGAAAATGAAAGCCGGCCCGGGGATGATGTCCCCAGGCCGGCTTCCTGGCTTGCCCGTACAGTTATCCGCGGGCGCTGCGCTTGGTGACCATGCCGTAAATGGCAAGGACGATCAGCGAGCCGACGATCGCCAGCAGCCACGTCTGGATCGAGAAGAACTCCTGCAGTCCACTGCCGAAGATCATCCCGCCCAGCCAGCCACCGAGCAATGCGCCAACGACGCCCAGGATCAGAGTGATGACCCAGCCGCCACCCTGCCTGCCCGGGAGGATCGCCTTAGCGATCGCACCAGCAATAAGTCCGAGAATCAGAAATGCAATAAATCCCATTTGAAGCTCTCTTCCTAAGTAAAGGAGGCCTCCAGGTTCCGGAGGCACTTCATCCTTCTGGCTCAATAGTAATCATGCTTACTATCTTTTTGCCAACCCCGTTTTTGGAAAAAAGTGCAGTTCAGGCTGGTTTCAGTGTCCCGTTTGGTCCGAGTCGTTGCCCGCTCCGGGACCCTCGTCAAGGATGGACAATTCCGCTAGATCCTGCGGATCCAGGGCGAAATCGAACACGTCCAGGTTCTCTGCCATCCGCTCCGGCGAAGCGGTCTTCGGAATCGTTACCAATCCGTTTTGTATGTGCCACCGAAGGACGAGTTGGCCAGGGGTTTTCCCATGCTTTTCCGCCAGTTGGGAAAGGATGGGAGCCCCCAACAAACCCGCCCCCGAGCCGCCCAACGGACTATAAGACTCAGTAATAATGCCATGCCGTCTATGGAATTCCCGCTCGGCGGACCGCGTGATGGCCGGACTGAGCTGGATTTGGTTTACCGCAGGCACCACGTCAGTCTCCGCCATCAGCCGCTCGAGGTGCGCCGGCTTGAAATTGGACACTCCGATGGACCGGACTTTTCCCTCGGCCTGCAGCCGTTCAAAGGTCTGCCAGGTGGAGATGTACTGATCCCTGCCGGGCAGAGGCCAGTGGATCAGCAGCAGGTCCACGTAATCCAGCCCAAGACGCGCCAGCGACCCCTCCAGGCCTGCTACGGCGCGGTCGTGGCCTTGGAATTCCCCGTCCAGCTTGGTGGTGATAAAGAGCTCGCTGCGGTCCACGCCGCTGGCCCTGATGCCGTTGCCCACACCGCGTTCGTTGCCGTACTTCACGGCGGTGTCGATATGCCGGTACCCGGCTTCCACGGCCTGTACGACGGCGGCGGCCGCCTGTTCGTCGTCCAGGGGCCAGGTGCCAAGGCCCAGCTGCGGAATCCTATTGCCGTCATTGAGGTCGATGAGCGGTGCAAGTGTCATGCGATCAGTCTGCCCCCTCCTGGCCGTCCCGGCTCCCGGTGCCCGCGATTCGGGACGGCCGGGGGATACTGCCGGCAGCCTAGGCCGGTTCCTCCGCCAGTTTCCGTTTCAGGATCTTTCCACTGGGTCCCAGCGGGAGCTCGGACAGTATCCTGACCACGCGCGGATACTTGTAGGCCGCGAGCTGGGCGCTGGCGAAGTCCATCAGCTCGGTCTCGGTGACACTGGCCCCCGCGTCCAGCACGATGGCGGCCGCGATTTCCTGGCCGTGGACATCGTGCGGGATGCCGTAAACGGCGGCGCTGACAACTGCAGGGTGTGTCAGCAGGACTTCCTCCACCTCCCGCGGATACACGTTGTAGCCGTTGCGGATGATCATGTCCTTCTTGCGGTCCACGATGGTGAGGTAGCCGTCGTCGTCCTTGGTGCCAAGGTCCCCGCTGCGGAACCAGCCGTCCACCACGGCCTCGGCGGTGGCCTCAGGCCGGTTGAGGTAGCCCTTCATCAGCAGGTGGCCGCGGATCACCAGCTCGCCGAGTTCCCCGTTGGGCAGCAATTCGATCCGCTCCGTCACCTCAGGGCGGGCGATTTCGATATCAACTCCCCAGATCGGGATACCGATGGTGCCGGGCCGTGGCTGCATGCCCACGTGGTTGAAGGCCGCAACGGGGGACGTCTCGGTGAGGCCGTAGCCCTCATGGATCTCCACGCCGAAGACGTCACGGAACCGGTCCATCACTGCCAGTGGAAGCGAGGCTCCACCGGAGATGCCGTAGCGCAGGGCCGCCGGCCGATCCGGCACGGTCTTGGCGGCCTCCAGGAGTGCCACGTACATGGTGGGGACGCCCAGGAAGATGTTCACGTCGTGCTTCGCCAGCAGCTTCAAGGCGTCCGGGCCGGTGAACCGGGGCATGAGGACGATGGTGGCCCCGGCGCGAAGGCCCGTGTTCAGCACCACAGTCTGGCCGAAGGTGTGGAAGAGCGGCAGGCCGCCGAACAGGACGTCGCCGGGCCGGAAGTCCATCACGCTGGTCAGCAGGACGCTGGTTTGTTCCACCAGGGCGAAGTGGCTGCCCAGTGCGCCTTTGGGCTTGCCGGTGGTGCCTGAGGTGTACAGGATGGTGGCCGTGTCCGATGGGCGGCAGGGTTCGTACGTCCGGATCGGCTCCGCGGCGGCCGCCTCCGCTTCCAGCCGCGGAAGCCCGCCGTCGTCGGGAGCCATGACCGTCAGCACATCGACCCCGCTGGCTGAAGCACCGGCGGCGCCCTCCGTGAGCAAGGGAGCGGCGCAGATGAGCAGCCTGGCGCCGCTGTCCTGCAGGACGTACTCGATCTCGCGGGCCTTGAGCAGGGCGTGGACCGGGACAACGATGGCGCCCAGCGAAAGGATGGCGTAGTACACCCGGGCGAAGTCCGGGACGTTGGGGATCAGGACGGCGACGGCGTCTCCCGGGCCGATTCCCCGCGCCCGCAGTGCACCGGCATACGCGCGGGTTTGGCTCCACAGGTCGGCGTAGCTGACCTGGTCCTCGTCCACAACGAGGGCGATGCTGTCAGGATTCCTCTTGGCTGATTCTGCCAGGACGGCAGCGACGGAGATGGTGGCGAAGCCGTCAGGGGAGTTGTTGTTGGTCATGGCCTGCTTCTTTGTTGGGATGGGTCACGCTGTGAGGATCAGGGCGTCGCCCTGGCCGCCGCCCCCGCAGAGGGCCACGACGCCGGTGCCTCCGCCGCGGCGTTTCAACGCCAGCGCCTGGTGCAGCACCAGGCGTGCACCCGAGGCGCCCACGGGGTGGCCCAGCGCGATGGCGCCGCCTTCGGCGTTGACAGTTTCGGTGTCGATGCCGAGATCGTTGGCGGACTGGATGAGGACCGAGGCGAAGGCCTCGTTGATTTCCACCAGGTCCAGCTCCTGCACAGTGAGTCCCTGGACCTTGAGTGCGCGCTCGATGGCGCGGGCTGGCTGGGAATGCAGGGATCCGTCGGGGCCTGCGGTCTGGCCGTGGGCGCCGATCTCGGCGATCCACTCCAGGCCTGCTGCTTCCGCGGCTGCCTTGCTGGCAATGACCAGCGCCGCTGCGCCGTCGGAAAGGGGCGACGACGACCCTGCCGTGATGGTGGCGGTCTCCGCCTTGGAGAACGCCGGGCGGAGCTGCGCCAGGGATTCCGCGGTGGTGTCCGGACGGATGCCTTCGTCGTGTTCGAGGGTCACGGCAGGTCCCTTGCGCTGCGGTATCCCGATCGGTGCGATTTCCTCCGCCATGATCCCGGCGGCGCGGGCGGCTTCGGCACGCTGGTGGGAGCGGGCCGCGACGGCGTCCTGCTCTTCGCGCGTGATGCCGCGTTCGGCGTTGCCGGCGTCGGTGGCCTCACCCATGAGCTTCTTGCTCACCGGGTCCTGCAGCCCGTCATGGTTCAGGGAGTCCAGCATGGGGGCATCTCCGATGACGACGCCGGCGCGCAGCCCGGGGACCAGGTGCGGCGCGTTGGTCATTGATTCCTGGCCGGCGGCCACGATGAAGTCGGCTTCCCCCGTGCGGATCATCCGGGCGGCGTCGATCACGGCCGTCAGGCCGGACAGGCAGAGCTTGTTGATGGTGATGGTGGGAACGTCCCAGCCGATTCCGGCGGCCAGGCTGGCCTGGCGTGCGGGGCCCTGGCCCGCGCCGGCCTGGATGACCTGGCCGACAATGACGGCGCCGATCTGCTCCGGGGCCACGCCGGTGCGTTCCAGCGCGGCGCGGATGGCGTGGGCGCCCAGTTCGCTGGAGGAAAAGGGCGTGAGTCCGCCGCGGAACCTGCCGAACGGGGTGCGGGCGCCGCCCAGGATGACGGGGATGTTGGCGTTCTGGTTCAAGAACAGTCCTTTCAGGGGATGACGGGCAGCCAAAGCCGAACGGCAGGCTCAGGCGAAGGCGGAGGTGCCGGTGATGCCGCGGCCGATGATGAGCGCCTGCATGGTTTCGGTGCCTTCGTAGGTGTGGATGGCTTCGATGTCGGCAAGGTGCCTGGCGACGCGGTTTTCCAGCAGGATGCCGTTGCCACCCAGCAGGTCACGGGCGTTGGAGGCGATGCCGCGTGCGGTCCGGGTGCAGGTGTACTTCACGAGCGATGCCTGCTCGGGCGTGAGGGTTCCGGCTTCATCGAGCCGCGTCATCTGCACCACCATCAGCTGCATGGTGGCCAGTTCACTGAGCATCCGGGCCAGCCGCTCCTGGACGATCTGGGACGCGGCCAGCGGCCGGCCGAACTGCTTGCGCTGCCTGGCGTACTGGACGGCCGTTTCGTAGCAGGCGGTGGCATGGCCGACGGCGGACCAGGCCACGCCCAGCCGGGTCGCCAGCAGCACCCGGGCCGTGTCTTTGAAGCTGCGCGCACCCGGCAGGACGTTCTCTTCGGGGACGAAGACGTCCTCCAGGCGGATGTGGGCCTGCCAGATGGCGCGGAGGGCAAGCTTGCCTTCGATTTTGGTGGCGGTGTAGCCGGGGGAGTCCTGCGGAACCAAGTAGCCGTGGACCTGGCCGTCGTCGCCCCGGGCCCAGACGATGCTGACGCCGCCCACGGAGCCGTTGCCGATCCACTTCTTCTCGCCGTTGAGCAGGAACCCGCCGTCCGTGCGGGTTGCCGTGGTTTCCAGGGCCACCGAGTCGGAGCCATGGGTAGGCTCGGTGAGGGCGAACGCCGCGTATTCCGTGCCCCTGGCAATCGCCGGCAGCCAGCGCTCCTTCTGCGCCGCGGATCCGCATTCAGCCACGGAGCGCAGGGCCAGGCCGCCCTGGACGGCAATCATCGTGGCCACGGAACCATCGCCCCGGCTGATTTCCATGTTCACCAGGCCGGCGGCCATGCTGCTCATGGGTGCGAAGCCCTCCACGGTGATGCCGTCGCGGAGCAGGTCCAGTTCGCCCAGGCGCTGGAGGAGGTGCAGCGGGTACTCGCCGCGTTCCCAGTAGCCGTCAATGACGGGCAGGACCTCGTCCTGGACAAAGCTGCGGGCGCGCTCCCAGTAGGCGCGGTCCTCGTCTCCGACGCCGGCCAGGATGGACGCCGGGTCCGTCCCGAGGGCCTCGGTCAGGACATATTCCGGCTCCACTGTTCCGGCGGGGAAGCCGGCGGGATCCCCGGCGCGGGTGGGCGCGAGGGCGGGCGACGTCGTCGTCATTGCATGCATCCTTTGAATCAGCGGCGGCGGGAGGGCCGGGACCTTGTGGCCTGGACCACACCAACCAAGAATGCAATGAAACGGAGTTCCACGTCAAGAAACTGGGTACCAGGGCTGGAGGTGGCGCCGCTGGGGCTAGGGGAGCGCGTCCCGGACCGCCTGGGCGATCGCATCCTTGTCGGCAGGGCCGGGAAAAACGGTGACGACGACGGTTGGGGAGGGTTGGGCGGGCGCGGCGGCGTCCGCCGGGCTGCCCAGGAGTGCAGGCCGGAAGGTTTCCGCCAGGGCCTGGAGTTCGGCGGCCAGGGCGGTGGCCCTTTCCCGGTCTCCTGCAGCGGTGTCCCCGGCGCCAGGCGCGGCCCGCAGCCACTCCCGCAGGAAGGCGTTGTGCACGGCCACCACCGCTGCAGCGAAGGCGACGGCCTTGTATTCGCGCCGGCCGTTCCGGGGCAGCTTGTCATTCAGGTAGTGCAGGAACGCCCGCTCGTACCGGTGCGAGGTCACCAGCTCCCGGTCCCGGAGGGCCGGCACTGCCTGCAACAGCCCGTACCGGGCGCGTGAGGTCTGGGGGTTCCGCAGGTGGTGGTCGAAAACCAGCAGCGCCGCGTCCGCCACTGCGGCCAGCGGCCCGAGCCTGGATCCGGCGAGCCGTTCATTGACCTGGTGCAGGATCTGCTCGTGGTCGGCGAAGACAACGTCCTCCTTGGACCCGAACCTGCGGAAGAACGTGCTGCGGCTCATGCCTGAGGCTTCTGCGAGTTCCTCAACGGATGTTGCGTCGAAACCCTGCTTCGCCAGGAGGCCAATGGCTGCCGCGACGGGCCCATCGGCAGGATGCCCCTCGACGGGACGGTGGGAAGGGGGCGAAGTCATGCGCCGAAATCTAGCACAGCTGCCCTCCGGCAGGCTGGCCTGCCGCCGGTTGCGGAAGGCCAGCCTGTGGCCGCTTTCAGACGCCCTGCCGTGCCCAGCCGGTCAGCTTGTCCGAAAGCTGCATGTAGGCCTCGTTGACCTGCTGCAGCTCCGGGTGGTTGTCATGCCAGGCCACGATTTCCCGTGCCCCGTCCGCGAACGGGATGGTCGCGGTGTAGTCCGGGACCAAGGCCTTGATCTTGGTGTTGTCGAAGACAACGGAATGGGACCGGTCGCCCAGGAGGTTGGAACCCAGTTCCTGGTCGTGCGCGGCGATGGTTTGGGACGCCACATGCACCAGTTCCGGTTCCCGGACGCCCGCGGCGCGGGCGAAGAGTCCGTAGATCTGGTTCCATGGCAGGTACTCGTCGGAGGTGATGGTGTAGCTTTCGCCCACCGCCTGCGGCCGGCCAAGCAGGCCGACGAACGCCTTGGCAAAGTCCTTGCTGTGTGTCAGCGTCCACAGCGAGGTGCCGTCACCGTGGACCATGACCGGGAGACCGCTGCGCATGCGGTGGATGTCCGTCCAGCCGCCCACCATCGCAATCTTGGTGCGGTCATAGGTGTGCGAGGGCCGGACCACCGTCAACGGGAAGTCGTCCTCCCGGTAGGCCCTGAACAGCAGCTCCTCGCACGCGATCTTGTCCCGGGAGTACTGCCAGAACGGATTCTTCAACGGCGTGGACTCGCGGATGGGCAGCATGGTGGGCGGCTTCTGGTACGCGGAGGCCGAGCTGATGAACACGTACTGACCCGTCCGCTCCCGGAACAACTCCATGCTGGTTTGGGCCTGGTCCGGAGTGTAGGAAATGAAGTCCGCCACGGCGTCGAACTCCCTTCCGCCCAGCACCTCCCTGACGGAGGCCGCATCGCGGACGTCGGCGTGCAGCACTTCGGTGCCGTCGGGGACAGGCCTGCCGGACTGCCCCCGGTTCAGGATGGTCAGCCGGTGGCCCAGCGCGGCGGCACGTTCTGCCGCCGCCGCGCTGATGACCCCGGTCCCGCCGATGAAAAGGATGCTCCTCGGCGCCACCGTATCCGCGGCGATTGTGCCTACCACGCGTAGTCTTCCGGTGCCGTGCGGTGTCCCGGGAAAATGTCGTCCAGGCGCTTGAGTGCGTCCCCATCGAGGGAGACATCCAGGGCGCGGATTGCGGCGTCCAGCTGTTCCTGGGTCCGGGGCCCCACGATCGGTGCGGTCACGGCAGGCTGGTGGAGGAGCCATGCCAGGGCCACGTCGCCGGGTTCGTGGCCCAGTTCGTCGGCGAAGTCCTCGTACTGGCGGATCTGGTCCTCGTGCTTCTTCAGCGTTTCCGCTGCCCGCCCCTCCGTGCGGCGGACTCCCTGGCGTTCCTTCTTCAGCACGCCGCCCAGCAGCCCGCCTTGCAGCGGCGACCAGGGAATGAGGCCCAGCCCGTACTGCTGTGCTGCCGGGATGACTTCCAGTTCCACCTGCCGCATGAACAGGTTGTAGATGGACTGCTCGCTGACCAGGCCCGTGTAGTTCCGGCGGCGTGCTGCCTCCTGCGCCTGGGCGATGTGCCAGCCGGCGAAGTTGCTGCTGCCCGAGTACAGGATCTTGCCCTGCTGTACGGCCACTTCGATGGCCTGCCAGATCTCGTCCCACGGAGTGTCGCGGTCGATGTGGTGGAACTGGTACACATCGATGTAGTCCGTCTGGAGGCGCTTGAGGCTCGCGTCCAGCGCACGGCGGATGTTCAGGGCCGAGAGCTTGGACTCGTTGGGCCGGTCCGTCATGGTGCCGTAGAGCTTGGTGGCCAGGACGGTGTGCTCCCGGCGCTCGCCGCCCTTGGCGAACCAGCGCCCGATGATTTCCTCGGTCCAGCCGCGGTGGTCGGCGCCGCCGTACACGTTGGCGGTGTCGAAGAAGTTGATGCCGGCTTCGTGCGCGGAATCCATGATGCTGTGCGCGTCCGCCTCCTCCGTCTGCGGCCCAAAGTTCATGGTGCCGAGGCAGAGGCGGGAGACTTTCAGGCCGGAGCGGCCCAGATGGGTGTACTGCATGGAAGATCCTTTCAAGGGTAGGCCTGCCAAACCGGTGGGTGGGCCGGCTGGAACCTACATCTGGGTGAAGGAGGCGACGGCGGGATCGGAGCCAATGCGCGCGCCGGACTCCAGTGCGGTGATGGCGGACAGTTCGTCTTCGGACAGCTTGAGGGACGAAGCCGCGAAGTTTTCCCGGATGCGGCCCGGATTCGCGGATTTGGGAATGACGATGTTGCCGTTGGCGAGGTGCCAGGCGAGCACTACCTGGGCGGTAGTGGCGCCGTGGGCGTCGGCGATTGCGGTGACGGCGTTGCCGTTAAGGTCACCGCCCTGCCCCAGCGGGCTGTACGCCTCCACGGCGATGCCCAGGCTGCGGCACTTGGCCGCAAGGTCCGCCTGCTGGTAGCTGGGGTGAAGCTCGATCTGGTTGACGGCGGGCACTGTTTCCGCGGATTCCAGCAGGGTGTCCAGGTGGTCGGACAGGAAGTTGGAGACGCCGATGGCGCGGATCTCCTTGTTTTCGTACAGCCGCTCCATCTCCTTCCATGCCTGGACGAAGAGGCCCTGCGAGGGAACCGGCCAGTGGATGAGGTAAAGGTCGATGAAGTCCAGGCCCAGGGCCTTGCGGCTGTTCTGGAACGCTTCCTGTGCCCGGGCCTGCTCGCCATTGCGGAGCTTGGTGGTCACGAAAATTTCCCCGCGGGGGATCCCGGTAGCCGCGAGGGCTGCCCCTACCCCTGCCTCGTTGCGGTACGCCGCAGCGGTGTCGATGTGGCGGTAGCCCGCTTCCAGCGCATCCTCCACGGTCCGCTGTGTATCCTCCGGCGGGACCTGGAAAACGCCGAAGCCAAGCTGCGGAATGGTGACGCCGTTGTTGAGTGTCAGCTCTGACATGGGTGTACTCCTTGGACGTATGGTGCTGGGAACGATGCCGGTTGCTCGACGAGTGGGGAAACACAGTGAGAAATCGGTTTCCACCGGCTCACCCCTGAGCCTATGCACTTTCCGCCATCAAGTCAGCAGCCAAGGCTGATCCTGTTTTTCCTAGGACCGCCAGTCCTACCTTCGTTGTAGAGCAGGCCACGCCAACGCAGGCACAATGGTCTGCATGGGTCAAAGCGCCGAGTTCGGAAAATTCCTCAAAGCCATGCGGTCCCGGTTGAGCCCGGAAGTCGCAGGGACGGGCCCCAGTACGGGCGCCCGCAGGGTTCCGGGCCTGCGGCGTGAGGAAGTGGCGCGCCTGGCCGGGGTCAGCACCGACTACTACGTGCGGCTGGAACAGGGCCGCAACATCCACCCGTCACGCACGGTCCTGGACGCCGTTGCCAGGGCCTTGCGGCTGGACAGCAGCGAGCACGCGCACATGCTGGACCTGCTCGAGAACTGCGCGGGAGCTCCCCGCGAGCCGGGTGCCAATGCAGCCCAGGGCGTCCGGCCGGCGCTGCGCCAACTCCTGGACGCGGTGGGGGAGGTGCCCGCGCTGGTGCTGGGTCGCCGCAACGACGTACTGGCGGGCAACAGGATGGCGTTCCTCTTGTTCGCCGATTTCCCCGCGCTGCCGCTGGCGGAGCGGAACCTCACACGCTGGACCATCCTTGACCCGGCTGCGCGGGAACTGTTCAGGGACTGGAAAACCGTGGCGGCAGAAGCCGCGGGCTCCCTCCGCCTGGACGTGGGCCGGCACCCCAATGACCCCCAGGCGAACCACCTGGTGGGGGAGTTGGCGGTCCACAGCGAACACTTCCGCCAGTGGTGGGCGGGGCACCGGGTTGCCACCCGCGCTGCAGGCACCGTCCGGCTGCACCATCCCGCGGTGGGGGACCTGGAACTGAACTTTGAAAACCTGGTCCTGCCGGAGGACCCCGACCAGACGCTCAGGGTGTACTCCGCCCGGCCGGGATCGCCGTCGTCGGACGCCCTGGCACTGCTGGGAAGCCTCGGGGCAGCCCCGGATGCCGGCGTGGAACGGGACCCTGCCGCGGTGGCCGAAAGCGGCGACGCGGGCTGACCGGCCATGCGCGCGCCCACGCCACTGTACATTCGTCCAGCGAAGCGGGGTGATTCTGGCCAGCCGCCCATTGGTGGCGGGCCGGCCCTTTCCTAGGGTGGGAGTACCAGCTTTCCCTGCCCAGTTCTTATCACCCCAGGATGGTCTCAACGATGAAACGCATCGCCCTGCTGAAGGAGCGCCAGGCCTCTGCCGGCGCCGCCTCCACCGCCACCGGTTCCCACTGCCCGGCTTCCGGCCTCTGGAGCCCCGACATCGATCCCCACACGGTCCTGTCCTTCTTCGAAGGCCACGTGTTCCCGGCATTCGACGGCGTGCCCACCGTCTGGCGGCGGCGCAGCCCCGGCACGGCAAACTAGGTCCTGCCTTAAGCACAACTGACCCGCAGCCAACATCGTCAGGAACGTGTTGGCTGCGGGTCAGCTGTGTTTGGCGTTAGTGATCTTCCAGGCGGAAGCCAATCTTGATGGTGACCTGCCAGTCTGCGACCTTTCCGTCCTCCAGGTGGCCGCGAACCTCCTTGACCTCAAACCAGTCGAGGTTCCGCAGGGTCTGGGATGCCTTGGCAATGCCGTTGCGGACGGCGTCGTCCACGCCCTCGGTGGAGGTGCCGACAATTTCAGAAATGCTGTACGTGTGGTTGGACAACTTCGCTCCTCGTGATCGTCGATGCTCCCGGTTGCGGGCCGTTCCTGAAGCCTAGTAGGACTGCGGGAGCGTTGAACAGGGGCCCGGGGCAATCAGGACCGCGGCACGGGAGGCTACTTGGCGTCCAGCACCAGCTGCTTCAAGTCATCGAGGGTCTGCTGCATGTGCGCGTCCATGGCCTGGCGTGACCGGTCGGGGTCACGGGACTCCAAGGCCTGGGCAATGTTCTGGTGATGGCCGATTGCGTGCTCCTGGATCGCAGGGACGGCGGAGGTCTCGGTCCTGCGCTTTTCCAGCACGCGGTGCAGCGGCTCAAACAGGACCGACACGAACACATTCCCGGATGCCCGCAGGATGACGTCGTGGAACGCAAGGTCTGCTTCCACGAAAGCAGCAACATCGTTGATGCTGTGGGCGGCCTTCATCGCGGAAATGTAGTTGAAAAGGGACGTGATGTCTTCCTCGACGATCCGTCCTGCGGCAAGTTCACAGGCGCCCGTTTCGAGCATCCTGCGCAGCTCGATGAGCTGGATGGAGGCATCGGCGTCGTTCTTGCCCTCGGATGCGGCGCGCAGCACGGCTTCGAGGGAGGCCCAGCGGCTCAAGGGATTGACGAAGGTGCCCCGGCCGCGCTCCACGCTGAGGATGCGCTGGGCCTGCAGCGTCTTCATCGCCTCGCGGACCGTCATGCGGCTGACCTCGTGGCGGGCGCTCAGTTCGTGTTCGCCGGGAACGGTGGAGCCGGGCGGAAACTCGCCTTCGATGATGCGGTCCAGCAGCTCATCGGCCACCACGCCCACCAGTGACTTCCTTGCCATGTTGCCCCCGATCGCTCTCTCCGGCCGACGCCTGGCGGATATGTCAGACAAGTGTACTTGCGCGTCCGTATGCCGTGTGCCACACTAATTTTCAAATGCAAGATGTCAGACATCTTACAGTTACCTTTACATCTGGATCCGCGAGCCCGGATCGCTACACAACGGAGTGCACTGTGACGCATGAAGCAGACGTTCTGGCCGCCTATCCGGCAGACCTCGAAATTCCCGCCGGGCTGGTTGCCGGCGCGCTGGCCGCTTCCAACGCGGCGGTTCCCCGCGTCCTGGTAGTGCTCGACGACGACCCCACCGGCACGCAGTCTGTGGCAGACCTGCCCGTGCTCACCCGCTGGGAAGTGGAAGACTTCACCTGGGCTTTCGGCCAGGGCAAGCCCGCTGTGTACGTCCTCACCAACACCCGCAGCCTTGACCCGGCCGAGGCGGCAGCCCGCAACGAGGAAGTGGTCCGCAACGCCCTGGCGGCAGCAGGATCGCAGGACTCCGCCGGTTCCAGTCTTCGCCTGGGCTTCGTTAGCCGCAGCGATTCCACCCTCCGCGGCCACTTCCCCCTGGAACCGGACGTCATCGCAGCCACGGTTGCCGATGTCAGCGGCGAGAAGACCGATGGCGTTGTCCTGGTCCCTGCCTTCCCCGACGCCGGCAGGCTCACCATCGGCGGTGTCCACTACATGCGCGGCACCGGCGACGCCAAGGGAACCCTGGTCCCCGTCTCCGAGACCGAGTTCGCCAAGGACGCCTCCTTCGGCTTCAGCACCTCCGTCATGGCGGACTACGTCGCGGAAAAGTCGCAGGGCAGGTTCCCGGCAGACTCCGTGATTGTCCTGGACCTGAACATCATCCGTGCCGGCTCCGCCGCCCAGGACCCGGCCATCTCGGCCAAGGCCATCGCCGACGCCATCGAACCGGCCTCCGATTCCACGCCCATCGTCGCGGATATCGTCACCGAGAACGACTTCCGCGCGCTGGCTTTGGGCCTGGAAGAAGCCGAGCGCCGCGGCAAGAAGCTGCTGTACCGCGTCGGCCCGCCGTTCGTGCGCGGCCGTATCGGCCAGGACATCCGCACCGCGCTGACCTCGGAGGAGGCCTACGCGGGCAATACGCCGTCGGAGGCCGGCGGCCTGATCGTGGTGGGCTCGCACGTGGGCGTCACCACGCGCCAGCTCAACGTCCTTACCGCGGAACACAGCTCCGCCCGGATCATCGAGATCGAGGTCGAGAAACTCCTCGGCGAGGAAAATGAAGCCAAGGCGCACCTGGACCAGACCGTAGACGCAGTCGTCGAAGCCCTCCACACCGGCGACGTCATCGTGCACACCAGCCGGCTCCTCATCAAGACCGACGACCCCGCCGAAAGCCTGCGGATCGCCCGGACCGTTTCCGCCGCCGTCGTGGATGTGGTCAACCGGACCCTGAAGACGTTCCCGCCGCGGTTCGTCATCGCCAAGGGCGGCATCACGTCCTCGGACGTGGCAGCCCATGGGCTGGAAATCCGCCATGCCATTGTCCGCGGCCCCATGCTGCCGGGCATCGTTTCCCTCTGGGAACCGGTGGACGGCCCCGCCAAGGGCATCCCTTACATCGTCTTCGCCGGCAACGTGGGCGATGACGACTCCCTGGCCCAGGTCACCCGCAAGCTCAGCAGCACTTTCTAATCCCCACCGGCTCCCAACCCTCGCAGGCTCGGGCCGGGGCCCTCGCCGGCGTGGGCCCAGTAAATTTCAAGGAGAAACACCATGACCAGCAACTACACCGTCACCGTCCTGGGCCTCGGCGCCATGGGCCTGCCCATGGCCACCCGCCTGGCCTCGCAGCTGACCGTCCACGGCTTCGACATCGCCGAACCCCGCCTGGAACTCGCCCGGGAAGCCGGGATCGCCACCTTCAGCACGGCCCGCGAAGCCGCCAAGGGTGCCGACGCCGTCCTCCTGGCCGTCCGCAACGGTGAACAGCTCAACGACGTCCTCTTCGGCGAAAACGGCGTGGCCTCCGTCCTGGAGCCGGGCGCCGTCGTCATCCTCGGCTCCACCGTGGGCACCGACGCCATCCCCGCCACGGTCGCCAAGCTGGCCGAATACGGCGTGGACCTGGTGGACGCGCCGCTGTCCGGCGGCCCCAAGCGCGCCGGCGAAGGCGACCTGCTGATCGTCGTCGGCGCTTCCCCTGAAGCCCGCGAAAAGGCCGCCCCCGCCCTGGACCTGCTCGCCTCCACCCTCACCGTGGTGGGCGACAACCCCGGTGACGGCCAGGCCCTGAAAACGGTCAACCAGCTCCTGTGCGGCGTCCACATCGCCGCCGCCGCCGAGGCCCTGGCCCTGGCCGACGCCCTGGGGCTGGACCAGGCCAAGACCCTCGCTGCCCTGGAAGCAGGCGCGGCAGGTTCCTTCATGCTCTCCAACCGCGGACCCCGCATCCTTGAGGCCTACAACGAGGAAGGTGCCGAGGTGCTGTCCCGCCTGGACATCTTCGTCAAGGACATGGGCATCGTGGGCAAGGCAACCCGCGCCGCCGGCCTGGCAGCCCCCGTTGCCGCCGCCGCCGAACAGCTCTACCTCCTGGGCCAGGCCCAGGGCCTCGCCGCCGCCGATGACTCCGCCGTCATCAAGGTGGTCGCGCCCGCCAAGCGCACCAAGTAAGCCACTCCTCCTGCCCTTGCGCACAAGACGTACGACGACGGCGGTCCCCCCTCCGCCGTCGTCGTACCTCCCAGCGTTGCCGGCGCAGTCCCGCAACGTTTATCCCCACCCCACCATTCCCTGATGCCGCCCTGCCCGGGACCGGCACGTCAAAGGAGACATCCCCCCGTGAACCACCTGATGAGCCCGCTGATACAGCGGGCGGCCGATGCCCCGGCCATCAAGCCCGCCGTTGAGCTGGGCACCCCGGTACTGCTCACCATCGCAGCGGTGGGCATCGCCATCCTGCTGGTGATGATCATCAGCTTCAAGATCCAGGCCTTCGTGGCCCTGCTCACCGTCAGTATCCTGGTGGCCGTGGCGGCCACCATCCCGCTGCAGGACATCTTCACCGTGGTCTCCAGCGGTGTGGGCAGCACCATGGGCAAGGTTGCCATCCTGATCGCGCTCGGCGCCGTGCTGGGCCGCATGATCGAGGTGTCCGGCGGCGTCCAGTCCCTCGCTGACCATTTCACCCGCAAGCTCGGAGCCAAGCGCGTTGCCGTGGCGCTGACCGCCGTCGGCTTCCTCGTGGCCATCCCCGTCTTCTTCGAGGTGGGCATCATCGTGCTGGTGCCCATCGTGTACGCCTTCGCCAAGATCGCCAAGGTCCACCCCGTGAAGTTCGGCCTCCCCATGGCCGGCATCATGCTCGCCATCCACGTCGCGGTACCGCCGCACCCCGGAATCGTGGCCGGCGCCGGCGTGCTCGGTGCCGACATCGGACTCATCGCCCTGATCTCACTGCTGATCTGCGTGCCCCTGGGCTTCCTGTCCTACTGGGTTGCGTCCATCATGAACCGCAAGGACTACGAGCTGCTGCCGGCCGTGAAGGCCCAGGTGGAGGAGTTCGGCTCCAAATCATTGGTCAAGGTGGGCCACGACGGTCCCGGAGCCGCCGCCATCGCACCCCCGCGCCCGGGCCTGATCATCTTCCTGATCGCAGCGCCCATCGTGCAGATCCTGCTCGGTACCGTTGGCACCCTGGTGCTTCCCAAGTCCGATCCGCTGTACGGCCTCGCTGCCTTCATCGGCAACCCCTTCCTGGCCCTGCTGGTGGCCGTGGCGCTGTCCTTCTTCCTGCTGGCTGTCCGCCGCGGCTGGTCCTTCAAGGAAACCGGCGAGATCTTCGAAGGCTCCCTTCCGCCCATCGCCTCCATCCTGATGGTGGTGGCCGCCGGCGGCGTGTTCGGCAACGTACTGCAGGTTTCCGGCATCGGATCGGCGCTGTCCAAGACCCTGGACACCCTCGGCGTCCCGCTGCTGCTGCTCGGCTTCATCATCTCGCTGGCCCTCCGCGCTGCCCAGGGTTCGGCCACCGTGGCCATCGTGACCACCACCGGCCTGCTGTCCGCAGCAGTCAGCGGCGGCGGCTACAGCCCGGCACAGATCGCCGTGATCGTGATCGCCATCGGCTTCGGCGCCCTGGGCCTGTCGCACGTAACCGACGCCGGCTTCTGGGTGGTAGTGCGCTACTACGGCCTCACCGTCTCCGACGGCCTGAAGACCTGGACCGTCCTGACCACCATCCTGGGCGTGGCCGGCTTCCTGCTGACCTTCGTCGCCTGGATCCTGGTGGGAGGCCTGGGCGCCTGATGCAAACCCGTCTGGACCACCTGGTCACCTCCGCCCTGCAGCAGGGTTCCGCAGTGCCGGCCTTCACCTGCTACGACTTCACCACCGCGCTGGCCGTGGTGGGCGCCGCCGAGGAATCCGGCAGGGGCGTGATCCTGCTGGTGGCACCCAAGACCGCCGCCACCGCGAATGGCCTCCGGCTGATCTCGGCGCTGCGTGGCCTGGCTGACGCCGCCGCCGTCCCCGTCGCTGTGCAGCTTGACCACGCCTCCGACCTCCAGGTGATGGCCGACGCCGTTACGGCAGGGGCGGATTCCGTCCTCGCCGACGGTTCGTCCCTTCCGTACGAGGACAACATTGCGTTGGTCCAGGCGGCCCGTGCCCTGTTGGGCTCCGACGTGGTGCTTGAGGCGGAACTCGGCGGCCTGGCAGGAGACGAGGACCGTGCCTTCGGCGTGGACTCACTGGATGCCGCGGGGGCCGGCCAGTCCGGCGCCGAGGCGGCAGGCCTGACCGACTCAGCGCAGGTGGAGGACTTCGTGTCCCGCACCGGGGCGGAACTGCTGGCCGTCGCAGTGGGCAACGTCCACGGCAAGTACAAGGGCGAGCCGCGGCTGCGCTGGGACGTGCTGCAGGACATCGCGGCGCGGATCCATATTCCGCTGGTGCTGCACGGTGCGTCCGGCATTCCCGCTGAAGAGCTGGTCAAGGCCGCGGCCATGAACGTTGGCAAGGTTAACTTCAACACCGAACTGCGGACCGGCGTCCTGGCCACCCTCCAGGAGCAGCTTCCCGCACACCGTGCCGACGGTGAGAACCTGCAGGGCCTGCTGGCTTTGTGGAACACGTCGGCGAAGGGCTTCGCTGCCACCACGCTGGCCACGCTGGCACGGTAGAGGGAACGGAATCTTCCACGAACGGGAGGCCAGGATCAAGCAGCCGGTCCTGGCCTCCTCCTTTTCGCTTTCATCCCGCCTGCCAGGCGGGATGAAGGTTTCGCCGGGAGGCTAGGATCGAGCAATGATCCTGGCCTCCCTTCTCTTTGCCTTCCTTGCCGCCGCACTGCACGTCTTCATCTTCACCATGGAGTCGCTTACCTGGACCCGGCCCGCCACCTGGAAGCGCTTTGGGGTTGCCTCCCAACAGGACGCTGAGACCACCAAATCCCTTGCGTACAACCAGGGCTTCTACAACCTGTTCCTGGCCGTCGGTGCGTTCATTGGAGTGGGGCTCGTGGTGTTTGGCGGGTCGGGATCCGTGCAGTACGTGGCAGGCTGGACCCTGATCTTCAGCTGCTGCGGTTCCATGCTGCTGGCGGCCGCCGTCCTGGCGTTCACCGGACGCAAGTACCTCCGCGCCGCGGCAACCCAGGGCACCACGCCGCTGCTCGCCGTCGTGCTCGGACTGCTTGCAGTGCTGCAATAGGGGCAGAAGGGGCGTAAGTCCTTAAACCCGCGCAGGCAACGGGGGCACAATAGTGCCGTGGGCAGCGTCGAGCCGTTGTAGGTCCCATGCGCAGCACCGTGGGGCGGGGGACAGGAACCGGGGCGGACACGGTGGACCGTGATCCGGTCATCGACCTTGTCCGGTTCATCTGCCTGGCGCTGGTGGTGGTGGGGCACTCCATGATGGTCAGCCCGGTCCTGCACCCGGACGGAACCGTGACCACCGAGAACACCCTGGCCCAGCAGGACTGGTTCGAGCCCATCATCTGGATCTTCATGGTCATGCCCCTGTTCTTCGTCACCGGCGGCGTGACCGGACTGCAGTCCTGGCGCCGGCTCAAGGCAAGCGGAGGCACCGCGGCCCAGTTCATCCGCGCCCGGCTCCTGCGCCTCCTCCGCCCGGCCACCCCTTTGCTGGCAACGATGGTGGTGGGTTTGTCCGTGGCGGCGGCGCTCGGCGTGGACCGGCAGGTGGTCCAGCTCATGGCAGCCGGGGCGGGCATGCCCCTGTGGTTCCTGGCCGCCTACCTCGCGGCGCAGCTGAACATCCCGGCCCTGGCGGCACTGCATGCGCGGGCGCCCTGGCTTGGCTTCTGCCTGCTCACCGGGCTCGTGGTTGCCGTGGACTGCCTGCGGGGCGTCCTGCCGGACCTCGCCAACGCCAACCTGGTGTTCGTGTGGTGCGCGGTCCAGCAACTGGGTTTCCTGGCCGCCGACGGCCACTTTTCCCGTCTGTCCCGTTCCGAGCTGCTGGGCATTGCCGTGGCCGGACACCTGCTGCTGGGACTCGTGACCGGGCTGGGGCTGTACCGCGGAAACATGTTGGTGAACCTCAACCCGCCCAACCTGACCCTGGTGATCCTGGCCGTCCCGCAGCTGGCCACGATGGAACTGGCGCGTCCGGTCCTGGCGCCGCTGGCCGGGGTGGGCTGGATCGGCCGGCTGCTGGTGCTGGTTGGCGGCAGATCCCTCACGGTGTACCTGTGGCACCTGCCGCTGCTGGTGGGCATGTCCGGGCTGCTGCTCCTGGCGCCGATCCCCAAGCCCGGCGCCGGCACCGCTGCATGGTGGTGGTCGCGGCCCCTGGTGGTCCTGGCGCTGCTCATTCTGCTCCTGCCGGTGGCCGCCGCGTTTGGCCATCTGGAGGAACGGACGACGACGGCCGTCACCCTGCGCTGCCGGCCCGCCACGGCGGGGGCCGCCGTCGTCGTGGTCTTCATCCCCGTGGCGGACGCCGCGCTCAGCGGACTGTCACTGGGACTGCTGGCCGCCGGCACGGTGTGTTTCTCGGTGGCGATCGTTTTGCTGGGCGGTTTTCCGCTGCGGCGCCGGCAACCATACCGGCGCCGCCATGGCCGAAGGACCATTGCCAGCGGACTGAAGTAGTGCCAGTGTCGAACCATGACCGAGAACACCACGTCCGCTGAGGACAAGTTCACCGCAAATGTCTCCCTGCGGCGCAATGACGCACAGCACCGGTACGAACTCCTGGTGGACGGCAGGCTGGCTGTCCAGGCCTTTTTCCACGATCTTCCCGGGCACATCGATTTCACCCACACCGAGACCGGCGAGGATTTCGAGGGACAAGGCCTGGGCAAGGTCCTTGCACACTTTGCCCTGGATGACGTGGTGGCCACCGGCAAGCGGATCATTCCGCACTGCCCGTTCATTTCCAGCTACCTGCGAAAGCACGAAGGCTACGAACAATTCGTAGATTGGCCGGAACGCTGATCCCGGGCCGCCGGCATTAGTGCCGGCGGCGGTTCAGCTGGCCAGCGCCTGGCCGGTGACCGCCATGGCGGTGCCCGGATCATCGATGGTGAAGCCGCAGGCGCAGCGGTACGTGACGATGCTGTCCGGGACGGACCCGGGACGCAGTGAAACTACGGTGTCCCCGTCAACATAGACGGGCTGCCGGACCGGAAGCTCATCATGGTCGACGCGCTGCATTGGCGTGCGGCAGTGCATGCGCGAATTCAGGGTCATCAGCAACCCTGCGTCCACGGGTACGGTTGTGGACAAGAGCTGCCCAGCTGCCTCGGTGCGCGCCCCAAACGCCGTCAGCTGGTGTTCCATTGCGGTGGTCATTATGTTCTTCCTTGGGCTTCTTCACGGAACCGCCGGCATTGGCAGCCCCGCCGCGAACTGCTTGCGGAGGTTCATCTATCACCATAAGCAAAGCATGCTTACTATTTGTTGCACAAGTTACGGCTGGGAATCGGCCCCGCAGCCAGCAGCCACAACAGCCCACACGGCCGTCTCTGGCTAGGCTTGCATCATGACGCCAACCACCACCCGAACCACAGCACTCGTTACTGGCGCCAGCGCCGGCCTGGGCCACGAATTTGCCGAGCAGCTCGCCGCCCAGGGGCATGACCTGGTCCTGGTGGCGCGCAACGCGTCCCGGCTCGCAGAAACAGCGGAAGACTTCCGGCGGCGGTACGGCGTCACGGCTGAGGTGCTGCCCGCCGACCTGACGCAGGACGACGACGTCGCGGCCGTCGTCGAACGCCTTGAGGACGCCACGCGGCCGGTGGGGATCCTGGTGAACAACGCCGGGATCGGCCTGCTCCACAACTTTGAGGACAACCACGCAGCGGAGGAGAGGCGCCACCTGAAGCTGCACGCGGAAACGTCCATGGTGCTCACCCACGCGGCACTCAGGGGAATGCTGGAGCGCGGGGATGGCCGGATCATCAATGTTGCCAGCGTGGCCGCGTTCCTGCCCCGCGGCACCTACTCGGCGGCGAAGGCGTGGCTGGTGAGTTTCAGCCGGTGGGCAAACCTGGCTTATCGCAAGCGGGGCATCAAGGTCACGGCAGTCTGCCCGGGCTTCACCCACACGGAGTTCCACGACCGGATGGGGATGGACAAGTCGGTGGCCCCATCCTGGACGTGGCTGCGCGCGGAGCGGGTGGTCAGGGAAGGCCTGGCGGACAATGAGCGCGGCAAGGCGGTGTCCATCCCCTCCAAGAGGTACAAAGTGGTTGCCGCCGTGGCCAAGGTGGCGCCGGCGCGGCTAATGGCCGGGCCGGCGCGGAAGCCGAAGTAGGCCGGGGCGCCTGGCCGGCAGCCCGGGAAGGGCCTTCCGCGGCCGGGCGCCGGACCGGCGGACGGCCAGCACCACCAGGATCCCCAGCAGCGCACCCACCAACGTCTCCACGGCCCGCTCAAGGATCAGGACCCGGGGTTCGGTGGGGGAGGCCAGCTGGGTTATCAGCAGGATGACCGGGGTGAACCAGACCATGGCCAGGCCATAGTGCCTGGTCATGAACAGTTCCGTGGCGAACTGGAAGAGGATCACCAGCAGCGCCAGCACCACTGCCCGGTGTACCGGCTCCTGAAGCGCCGGGTACAGCGCCGCCAGGGTCCAGGGTCCCGGGATGATGACGACGGCGGTGACCGCCAGTCCCAGGAACGTCCCGACGATGCGGTGGACGCCCCGCCGGACGCTGCTGGGCAGGTCTGCTCCGGCCAGGGGTACCGCGGCCGCGGCCATGGCCCAGTGCGGGTGGCCGCTGCCGCTGATGACGCCCACGGTCCCGGCGGCACCCACCGCCAGGACGTACCGGGCGGCGTGGACTGACAACTCCCGCCGCCCCGCCGCCGAACGGCGCGGGACGCTCCGGGTGGCCCCTGGCTCCCAGGACCGCCGCCGAACCCAGCCGCTGAAGCCAATCAGGATGGAGAACACCGAGGATGCCACCGCGATGAGCACGGCGGTGTACCAGGGGACTGCGGTGGGAACGGAAGCGCAGGCGCCCAGGGCGAGGATTCCAAAGAAGGGCCCGTTGGGTTTCAGCCGTACCCTGTCCGCGTACACCGACCCCACTCCGGCCAGGGTCGCTTCCACTGCCACGAGCCACCAGGAGTGGATGTGGTTGATGGAGAGCGTTACTCCCACCACCACGCCGGTGAGCAGCACCAAGGCGCCCTGGCCCTGGTGGCGGAGCCGGAGCTGGTGCGGTTCCGAGCGGCCGTACATGCCGGTGAGCGCGCCGAACACGGCGTAGATGATGAGGTCGGTACGGCCGGCGGCCAGCAGGAGCAGCGACGGTACCGCCACGCTGAGGGCCACGCGGAGCGCGGCAAGGTGGTCGCCGTTGGCAGGTTCCAACCGGTGGAGCGCGCGTACCTGCTCCACAACGCGCTTCATGTCCCGACCTGTCCTGTTTCTATGGATCTACTGCAGCCCGAGGGCCCTTGCGACCGTATCACCGCGCCCCATGCAGAGCCACATGCCGGCAGTCACGGGAGGACATCGGGCAGGCACGCAAAGGCCCGCCCAGCGTGCTTCCCCCAAGGAAGCACGCGGGACGGGCCTGTGAGCGTGGGCTACAAGAGTGCCCGGGAGGCTGGGCCTATGCCCCGGCCGGAACCCCGCGGTGTGCGTGGGGGTCGGTGCCGTCCTGGGTGTCGAACGGCAGTTCGTCCAGGTTGATCAGCGGGTTCTCGTCCTGGGTCGCCACCAGTTCCTTGGCCTCTGCCTGGGTGTCAACGCTGGGCATCGATCCCGGGAGCGGCCGGTTGGCGGATTCCTTCAGGAAGTAGATGGCCACGGCGCCCACCAGGGAGGTGGCCATCAGGTAGTACGCCGGCATCATGTCGTTGCCGGTGGCCCCGATCAGCGCGGCCACGATGAACGGGGTGGTTCCGCCGAAGATGGCTACGGCGAAGTTGTAGGCAATGCCCATCGCTCCGTAACGGCTGGAGGTGGGGAACTGGGCCGGCAGTGCCGATGCCAGGTTGGCCACGTAGAAGGTCACGGGGAAAGCGATCAGGGCCAGGCCGGCGAGGGTGGACCAGATCTGCCCAATGCCAATCAGCATGAACGCCGGGATGGCCAGGACGATAGTACTGACAGCGCCGATCCAGAGCACGGGACGGCGGCCAATCCGGTCGGAGAGCTTGCCGGTCAGCGGGATGCAGAGGCTCATGACCACCAGGACGGGAATCGTCAGCAGCGTGCCGTGCACCTCGTCGTAGCCCTTGGACTCGGTCAGGTACGTGGGCATGTAGGACGTCAGCGCGTAGCCGGCAGTGTTGGCAGCGGCCACAACAACCATGGCCACAATGATGGGGCGCCAGTAGGCCTTGACAATTCCCACGGGTCCCTTGGCCGTGGCGGTGTCCCCAGCGGAGGCGTTCTTGGCGTTTTCTTCCTGGGCATCAAGGGTGGCCTGGAACTGCGGCGATTCCTCGATCTTGCTCCGGAAGTACACGGCGATCAGGCCCAGCGGCCCGGCAACCAGGAACGGGATGCGCCAGCCCCAGTCCTCCATGGTGCCCTGGCCCAAGGTCAGCTGCAGGACAGAGACCAGGGCAGCGCCGATGGCGAAGCCGAGGTAGCTGCCCAGGTCCAGGAAGCTGGCGAAGAAGCCGCGGCGCTTGTCAGCGGCGTACTCGCTGACGAACGTGGTCGCGCCGGCGTACTCGCCGCCGGTGGAGAAGCCCTGGATGACCTTGAGAAGCACCAGGAGCGCCGCAGCCCAGAGGCCGATCTGGGCGTATCCGGGCAGGAGGCCGACGGCGAACGTGCTGGCCGCCATGATCATCAGCGTGGTGGCCAGGATCTTCTGGCGGCCCATCTTGTCGCCCAGCCAGCCGAAGATCACGCCGCCCAGGGGGCGGGCGATGAAGGTGGCGGCAAAGGTTCCCAGCAGGAACAGCGTCTGGGTGGTGGGATCGGATTCAGGGAGGAACACCGGGCCCATGGTGGTGATGAGGTAGCCGAAAACGCCTACGTCGTACCACTCCATGGTGTTGCCAACGATCGTGCCGCCCAGTGCTTTTTTGAGCATGGGCTGGTCCACCACGTTGACATCGGATTCCTTGAGCCGGCGGCGTGGCAGCAGCCTGGGCTTCTTGGCAGCCGTGGGGGCTGCAGGGTCGGTTCCGCGGGCGCTCCTGGCGCCTGCTGAAGAGTCGGTCATGCTTCGGTCTGTGGGCATTTGGGCAACTCCTGTGGAGGTCATTTGCTTGCGACTTGTAGCTGCCCCGCTCCGGGCAGGCCTTCAATTTTACGGGATTCCTCTAGCGTCCGGGCAGTTTGATGGCGTAGCATGCTCCCTTTTGGGCCCGATATGGGGCCGGTTCCGGAAATTTTTCCCCCGGCTTTTCCCGCGTGATCACTGGGAAGCAGGCTGATGAACGGCGCCGTTACCAAAATTTTTCCAAGTTGCTCCGTTTCAAGCCCGCTCCCGCGGGAAACCGGCCGCAAAAAGTGACCGCTGCCACGGTCCCCGGAGGGGTTCCCAGCAGCCGCGGACGTGCCTATGGTAGAGCGATGAACACACTTCTTTCCGGGCAGTAGTCCGCGCGCCCGGACGCTTTCGTCGGCATTCGTTTCAAGGAAGAACGAAGGAAAGAAGGGAAGAACCACATGGGTGAAGAATCCAACCAGTTCCACATCAGGCCTGAGGTGGCAGACCACCTTGCCGCAGCCATGGATGCGCCTGTTACGCCCGGCCCCGCGGCAACGGGTGCCGTTCCGCTGGCAGGGCAGGGCGGGTGGCCGGACGGCATGGGAAAGCGCAGGCACCCGAAGGACCGCGGCGCCGGCCACGGCCGGATGGGGCACGAGGCCGCCGTGGTGGCGGTCCACCGCACCGGCCGGCCGCAGATGCCGCACTCCTCATAGCTGCCTGCAGCGCGCGGATCCAGCATGGCGACGCGCGCTGTCCACATCGACACGGAAGTTACCTGGCGCCCCCGACATATGGGGGACGCCAGGTAATTTGCGCGCCGCGGACCCGCAAGCGCGCCGACAAGCGTGCGCCCCGCCAGGAGTCATCGCGCCGGGCTCACCCTTCGCGGACCACGTCCGACGGGTCCTTGTCCAGGCGCCAGCCCCGCCACCGTGGATGCCTGAGCCTGCCCGGCCCCGTCCACTCGCTGTAGGTCACCTCGCCTACAAGCTCCGGTGACACCCAGTGGGCGTCGGCGGAATCCGGCCGGGGGACGTCGTGGAAGGGTGAGGTCTTCCGGCCCAGGCGTTCCACCGTCTGGCGGAGTTCCGTGAGCTCCCGGCTGCTGAAACCGGACCCGACCCGGCCCACGTACTGCAGCTTGCCGCCGTCGGGAATGCCTACCAGCAGCGATCCCACGGTGTCCTGCCGCCCGCCCTTCCCCGGCCGCCAGCCGCCCACCACCACTTCCTGCGTCTGCTCCGTCTTGAGTTTGATCCAGGTCCTGGTCCGCTGCCCGCTCACGTAGCGGCTGTCCGTCCTCTTGGCCATCACCCCTTCAAGGCCGAGCTCCCGGGCGCTGTCGAGGAGGAGGTCCACGGATTCCTCAAGCACCATGGACAGGTCCACCGGGCAGCCGGAGGGACGGAAGAATTCCTCCAGCCGCTGCCGCCGTGTGCTGAGCGGCAGGCGCCGGAGGTCCTTGCCGTCGTCGAAGAGGAGGTCGAACAGCATCAGCTGGACCGGGATCGAGGTGCGGGCTTTGGCGACGTCGGCGGCCCGGGTGAGTTTCATCCGCCCCTGCAGCAGGCCAAAGTCAGGCCTTCCACCGGGCCCGACGGCGATGATCTCACCATCCGCCACGAACGGCTGCTCCGGCCAGCAGGCCCGGTCCGTGAACTCGGGGTAGGTCTTGGTGACGTCGTTGCCGTTGCGGGAGAAGATCCGGACCTTTTCGCTGTCCGCCACCAGCAGCGCCCGGACGCCGTCCCACTTGAGCTCGTACTGCCACGTGCTGCCGTGCAGGTCGGCGGTGCTTCCCGAGGTTGCCATCATGGGCGCGTACTCCAGCGGGTCGGCGGGGGCGCTGTGCGTTGCTGCGGGAGCCTCGGCCGCCTCTTCGCCGCCGGCGGCCGGCGAAGGTTCCGGTACTGCCCGGGCCGGCTGCCGTCGCCGTCCGCCTTGCTGCTCCTGGTCCATCAGGTGGATGAGCCATTGGTTTTCGGCGTCCTTGCCTTGCCCGCGTCCGGTGTGGATGAGGGCCACCTTCCTGCTGCCGCCCAGGCCGCCGCTTTCCGAGCCCGACAGGGTGACAATGACTTCCTTGCCGTTGATCCACTTGTGCAGTTCGTAGGTGCCGGTGTCCCAAATCGTCATCTCGCCCGCGCCGTACTGCCCTTTGGGGATGGTGCCGTGGAAGGTGAGGTAGTCCATGGGATGGTCCTCGGTCTGGACGGCCAGATGGTTCCTGCCACCGGATTCCGGGACGCCCTTGGGCAGGGCCCATGACGCCAGGACCCCCTCGTGTTCCAGCCGCAGGTCCCAGTGCAGGCGGCTGGCGTGGTGCTCCTGGATGACAAAGCTGTTGCCGCCGGCCGGGATGCCTGCGAACGGTTCGGGGGTCGCCTTGGGGTCGCGCATGGAACGGTACCTGCCCAGCCGGGCGTCGGCGTCGTGGTGTGCGTCCCCTTGGTCCGGGTTGCCAGTTGTCCCACCCGCCTCCGCGCCTGCCGCGGCGTTCACGACGGCGGCGAACGGGTCCTTGCCGTCCCGCACCCGGCGCAGCACCTCCTGGTAGTCCAGGTGCTTAAGTGCGGGAGACTGGATTTCCCGCCATGTCCGCGGGGCGGCCACCATGGGCGTGGGCCTGCCGCGCAGCGAGTAGGGGACCACCGTGGTTTTTGCCGCGTTGTTCTGGCTCCAGTCCACCAGCACCTTGCCCGTGCGCAGGGATTTCTTCATGTCGCTGACGGCAAGGTCCGGGTGGTCGGCCTCGAGTGCCCGGGCCAGTTCACGGGCGAAAGCGGAGATCTGTTCCGAGGTCTGGCTGCCGTCCAGCGCCGCGTACAGGTGGATGCCCTTGCTGCCGCTGGTCACCGGGACCGGGTCAAGGCCCACGTCCTGCAGGATGGTCCGGGCCAGGAGGGCCACCTCCCGGCATTCCGGCAGCCCGGCACCCTCGCCCGGGTCCAGGTCCAGCACCAGCCGGTCCGGATTGAGCTGGTGGCCGTGCGGATCCACCCGCCACTGCGGCACGTGGATTTCGAGGGAGTTGATCTGGCCGAACCAGGCCAGCGTGGCGGCGTCGTTGACCAGGGGGTAGTGGATCGTCCGGTCCTTGTGGGTGATCGCGGCCCGGGGCAGCCAGCCGGGCGCTGAGTCCTCCAGGTCCTTCTGGAAAAACACCTCTCCCGGTTTGTCCGCGGTGCCTACTCCGTTGACCCACCGCTTCCGCGTGGCCGGGCGGTTGGCGGCCGCCGGTATCAGGACGTGTGCCACTGCGGCGTAGTAGGCCAGCACATCCGCCTTGGTGGTGCCGGTCTCCGGGTAGATGATCTTGTCCAGGTTGGTCAGCGTCAGTTCGCGCCCCGCCACCCGGACACGTTCCCGGCTACCTGCCATGGGGCTTCACCTCCGGCCCGCTCTGATGTTGACTGTATGAATGAGAGCCATCTGGAAAGGTGCCATCGCGTTCGGCCTGGTCAACGTGCCCGTGAAGGTCTACAGCGCCACTGAGGATCATGACATCAGTCTGCACCAGGTTCACAATGCCGATGGCGGCAGGATCCGCTACCAGCGCCGGTGCGAGGTCTGCAGCGAGGTGGTGGACTACTCGGACATCGAGAAGGCCTTCGAGGAGGATGGCCGCACGGTAGTGCTGTCCAAGGATGAGCTCAAGTCCATTCCCGCCGAGAACAGCCACGAGATCGAAGTGGTGCAGTTCGTGCCGTCGGAGCAGCTCGAACCCATGATGTTCGAGAAGAGCTATTACCTGGAGCCGGATTCCAAGTCGCCCAAGGCCTACGTTCTGCTGCGCCGCGCGCTGGAGGACACGGACCGGGTGGCCATCGTCCAGTTCGCGCTGCGCGAGAAGACCCGGCTGGGTGCCCTGCGGATCAAGGACGACGTCCTGGTGCTGCAGTCCCTGCTCTGGCCCGACGAGGTGCGCGAGGCGAGCTTCCCGTCCCTGGAGGCGGACATCAGGATCTCCGCCCAGGAACGGGACATGTCAGCGGCGTTGGTGGAGTCCATGGCCGCCGACTTCGAACCAGACTCCTTCACCGACGAGTACCAGGTGCAGCTCCGCCAGCTGATCGACGCCAAGCTGGAACAGGGCGAATCGCTGGACACGGAGGAAACCTTTGGCGTGGAAGCCGGCGAGGGCGGCAAGGGCGAGGTTATTGACCTCATGGAGGCCCTCAAGCGGAGCCTGGACCGGAAGCGCGGCGGCGGGGAAGCCGCCTCCGCCGGCGGGGAATCCGACGCCGAAGCGGACGCAGGGGACGAGGACACCGAAACTGCCAAACCGGCACGCCGGACCTCCGGCACCAAGGCGGCCGCGTCCAGGACCGCGGCAGCGAAGACCGGCACGGACGATGCCAAGCCAGCCACCAGGTCATCAGCGAAGTCCACACCGGCTTCCGCCAAGTCCACGGCGTCCAAGTCGACGCCAGCCAAATCCACTGCCGCCAAATCCACTGCCGCCAAGTCCGCTGCAGCTAAAACAAGCGCGTCCAAGTCCTCCGGCACGGGCACGGCGGACACCAAGGCGTCCGGCACAAAGGCCGCGGCAAAGCCGGCCGCCAAGACCACCAGGGCGCGCAAGCCGGCCTGACCGGCACTCGCGACGGCACTCCGGAAGGGCCTGGCCGGCCGGTCCGGCGCGCTTTCGGGAAACCCTGCCTTTACAGCGGCCTCCAACGCGCCCACAATGAGTCGCATCGCAGCCTCCGCTGTGCCAACAGCGTGCTGTCACCCATGTGGACCTGACACGTAGAGGGGCACGGACATGAGCCAGCAGACCGATGCAGTGGAGGCGGACCGGGAGCTGAAGAGAAAGCACCGGGCCATGTGGGCGTCAGGGGATTACCCCGCCCTCGCGGACGAGATGCTCCTGGAACTGGGTGCCGTCCTGGTGGAGGCCTGCGGCATCAGGTCACGCCAACGGGTCCTGGACGTTGCGGCCGGAACCGGCAACGCGGCCATTCCAGCGGCCATGATGGGTGCCAAGGTGGTGGCCAGCGACCTTACACCTGAACTTTTTGAGGCAGGGCGCAAAGAGGCAGCCAACCGTGGCGTCAGCCTGGAGTGGCAGGAGGGCGACGCGGAAGCCCTGCCGTTCGGCGATGGGGAGTTCGACGCAGTGATGTCCTGCATCGGGGTGATGTTCGCCCCGCACCACCAGGCGGCCGCCGACGAGCTGCTCCGGGTCTGCAAGCCGGGCGGCTCCGTCGGGCTGCTCAGCTGGACGCCGGAAGGATTCGTCGGGCAGATGCTGGCCGCCCTGAAGCCGTTTGCCCCGCCGCCCCCGCCCGGCGCGCAGCCGGCCCCGCTCTGGGGGAGCGAGGAGCATGTCCGCGAACTGCTGGGGGACCGGATCACCGACGTTCACACCCGCAAGCAGAACCTGGCCGTCAGGAGCTTCCACCAGCCCGCGGACTTCGTCAGGTATTTCAAGTCCCACTACGGCCCCATCATCGCCGTCTACAAATTCCTGGGCGAGGACCAGGAAAAGGTCAAGTCCCTGGACAAGGCCCTGACCGACCTTGCCGATTCCTTCGGTGATGCGCACGGCGATTCCCCGTTCCAGATGGAGTGGGAGTACCTGCTCTTCACGGCAAGAAAGGCTGCAGCATGACCGAAAACCATGTAGCAACGTCCGTCACCATGATCGACGCCGGGCCGGAACGTGTGTGGGAGGTGATCACCGACCCCGCCGCCGTGAAGGAGTTCATGTTCGGCGCAACCCTGCAGACCGACTGGAGGGTCGGCAGCCCCATCACCTGGCAGGGGGAGTGGGAGGGAAAGCCCTTCCAGGACAAGGGCCGGATCCTCGAGGTCGAACCAGGCCGGAAACTGGTGTACACCCACTTCAGCCCGTTGTCCGGCCAGGAGGACACGCCGGAGAACTACCACACGCTCGAATGGACGCTGGAGGACCAGGACGGTGCCACGAAGCTTTCGCTGTCGCAGGACAACAACCCCAGCGAGGAAGCTGCCGCGCACTCCAAAGGCATGTGGGACAAGCTCGTGGCGGACGTCAAGGCGCTCGCCGAGCGCGGCTGACTGCTCCCCGCCCGGGTGGGCTGGGGGTTAAAGCCAGGCGGCCGCCGTCGGGCGTTTCCCTTGGGAGGAAAGCCCGACGGCGGCCGCCGGCGTTGTGCTGCCTGGGGCAGCGCAGCTGCTACTCGGCGTCGTGATCCGTTTCGAGGATCTGCACCAGGCGCTCCAGCGCATCGTCCGCGCCGGCACCTTCGGCGCGGAGGACCACCACGTCGCCGTGTGAGGCGCCCAGGCTCATGAGGGACAGGATGCTGGCGGCATCCATGGCCTCGTCTGCCGGCTCGCCTTCACGGGCGATGGTGATGTCCAGGTCGAACTCTCCGGCTGCCTCGGCAAAGATAGCGGCGGGGCGGGCGTGCAGGCCCACGCGGCTGGCGACTGTTGCGGTGCGTTCTGGCATTTTTGCTCCTTTGTCTTTCGGCGTGCTGATGGTTCAGCGCCGGGAAGGTCTGTGGCTAAACCGGCTCAGACGGTTACGGGAACCGGTTCAACCGTATCAACGGTCTTCTTGACTGCCCAGCGCTTGAGGGCGATGACCGACAGGGCGGTAACCACCACGCCGACGATGATCGAAGCAACGAACATCAGGAAGTTGTCGATGGCGAAGAAGACGAAGATACCGCCGTGGGGTGCCTTGGATCCGACGCCCGCAGCCATCGAGATGGCACCGGTCACCGCACCGCCCAGCATGCTGGCGGGGATAACGCGCAGCGGGTCGGCGGCGGCGAACGGGATGGCGCCTTCGGAGATGAAGGACGCACCCAGCAGCCATGCTGCCTTGCCGTTTTCCTGCTCGGCCAGGCTGAAGAGCTTCTTGTTCAGGACGGTGGAGGCCAGGGCCATGGCCAGCGGCGGAACCATGCCGGACGCCATGACGGCGGCCATGATCTGCCACGGAGCCTGGTTGTCGATGGTGGCGGCACCAAGGCCGGCGACGGCGAAGGAGTAGGCAACCTTGTTGACCGGGCCGCCGAGGTCGAAGCACATCATCAGGCCCAGGATCACGCCCAGGGCGATGGCGCCGGCACCGGTGAGGCCGGACAGCCAGGAGTTCAGGCCGTTGGTGATGGCGACGATGGGGCCGCCCAGGATCACGAACATCAGGCCCGAAGCCACCAGCGAGGCCAGCAGCGGGATGATCACCACGGGCATCAGGCCGCGCAGCCAGCGTGCCACCTGCAGGCGCCCCACCACGTGGGCGATGTAGCCGGCCAGCAGGCCGCCAACGATGCCGCCCAGGAAGCCGGCACCCATGAATCCGGCAACTGCACCGGCGACGAAGCCGGGCGCGATGCCCGGACGGTCAGCGATGGCGTAGGCGATGTAGCCTGCCAGTGCCGGAACCAGGAACCCGAGCGACAAAGCGCCGATCTTGAACAGGACCGCGCCGAGGTAGGCGCCCAGCGGACCCCAGGCGTTTTCGGGGAATTCGGTGGGCAGGTTGAACAGGCTGTTCTGGACAACGATGGTGTCCGCGTACTTGGTGATCAGGTAGCCGCCCATGAGGAAGCCGAGGGCGATCAGCAGGCCGCCGCCGGCCACGAACGGAATCATGTAGCTGACACCGGTGAGCAGGGCCTTCTTGAGCTTCTGGCCGATGTGCTCGCCCTTTTCCTCAGCCTCGTGCTCTGCCTGTTCTTCCGCGCCGAAGTGCGGGACTCGGCGGGCGTTGGGGTTCTCTGCCGCGGCGAGTGCTTCCTGGACCATCTTGTCCGGTTCGTCGATGCCGCGCTTTACGGGGGCATTGATGACCGGCTTGCCGGCGAAGCGCTCCTTGCCGCGCACGTCCACGTCCACGGCGAAGATGACGGCGTCTGCTGCGGCGATGACCGCGGGGTCCAGTGCCTTGGCGCCGGAGGAACCCTGGGTTTCCACCTGCAGGTCTACGCCCACTTCCTTGGCAGCTGCCACGAGGGAGTCGGCCGCCATGTAGGTGTGGGCGATGCCGGTGGGGCACGCGGTGACGGCTACCAGGCGCTTGGGTCCGCGGGCGGCCGAACCGGTGGAAGCCCCTGAGGGGGCACCCACGGCACTGGCACCAGCTGCCCCGGCTGCGCCTACTCCGGCGCCGACCGGAACTGCATCGGCCGGAGCCGCTGCGGCGTGGGCTGCGGGCTTGTCCGCCAGGGCGCCGTCCACGAGTTCCACGATCTCCGCCTCGGAGGAGGCGTTGCGGAGGGCCGCCGTGAAGTCCTTTTTGATGAGCGACCGGGCCAGCTTGGAGAGCAGCTTCAGGTGCTCCTGGTCCGCTCCGTCCGGAGCGGCGATGAAGAACACCAGGTCAGCGGGGCCGTCCTTGGCACCGAAGTCCACCTTGGGGTTCAGGCGGGCCATGGCCAGGGTGGGCACGGTGACGGCGGCGGAGCGGCAGTGCGGGATGGCGATGCCGCCGGGGATTCCCGTGGCGGTCTTCTGCTCGCGGGCGAAGGCGTCGGCGAAGAGTCCTTCGACTTCTGATGCGCGTCCGGTGGCAGCTACCTTGCTTGCCAGATGCCGGATCACCGTCTCGGGGGCGTTGCCCAGGTTCTGGTCGAGCTCGACCAGGTCCGTGGTGATGAGCTGGGTCACTGTCAATCCTTTCGAAGGGCCGTGATGGTTACGGCATCCGGGGTGGTTTGGTTTACTGCCGGAACGGTGGAACCCGGCAGCGAGGCAGCGGCGGCACCATGGGCCACCGCCTGACGAAGGCAGTCGGCAGGGGCGGCGCCCCGGCCATGGGCAAGCAGGTAGCCGGCAAGTGCGGAGTCGCCCGCACCCACCGTGCTGACCGCGGCGACCGGCGGGTGCGTGGCCAGCCACGCGCCGTCGGCCGTAACGAGGACAGCTCCCTTGGAACCGAGAGTTGCCAGCACAGCACCCACACCGGAACGGACGACGGCGGCTGCGGCGGCAGCGGCAGCAGCCGGATCCGCTTCCAGTTCGTCACCGGATGCCGGGGGGAAACCGGCAGCTGCGGCCAGCTCCGCCAGTTCCTCGGCGTTGGGCTTCAGGAGGTCGGGCATGCCTTCCGGGCCGCCGGTGAGGGCAGCCGCGAGTGGCAGGCCGGACGAGTCGACGGCGATCCGCGGGGCGGTGCCGTCGGCGGAAGAGCGCAGGCGGCGGGCAGCCGTTGCGTAGAAGTCAGAGGGGAATCCCGGCGGCAGCGAGCCGGCCAGGACCACCCAGGTGGCGCCGCGCGAGCTTTCGACCAGCAGCTTGATCAGGGCTTCCTGCTGGTTCTCATCCAGTGCGGGGCCCGGTTCGTTGATCTTGGTGGTCACGCCGCCGGGTTCGGTGAGCGCTACGTTGGTGCGCAGCGGCTCGTCGATGGGAAGCGAAACGAAGGGCACTGCGTGCTCGCGCAGCCCGGCCAGGACGGGATCGCTGTCCGCGCCGGGGAGGACGGCAAGGGACTCCAGTCCCGAGGCCACCAGGGCGCGGGAGACGTTGACGCCCTTGCCGCCGGATTCCTGGCGGACGGAGACGGCGCGCTGTACCTCGCCACGCTCCAACGGGCCGGGAAGGGCGACGGTCCGGTCAAGGCTGGGGTTGGCCGTGAAGGTGACGATCATGCGACCACCACATCAACGCCGGCCTCTTCCAGGGCGGCTGCGAGCTCAGGTCCGGGTTCACTGTCTGTGATCAAGGTGTCCAGATCTTTCAGGGAGGCGAACTGGACCAGGGTTTCCGTGTCCAGCTTGGAGGAGTCGGCCAGCACCACAATGCGGCGTGCCGACTGGACGAAGGCTGCCTTGACGGCGGCTTCTTCAGGATCGGGAGTACTGACGCCAAAGGTGGCGTGGATGCCGTTGGTTCCGATGAACGCGATGTCAGGGCGGATCCGGGCGGCAGCGTTCACCGTTGCCTGCCCCACGGCCACCTGGGTGAGGCCGCGAACCCGGCCGCCCAGGATCTGCAGGGCAACGCCGGGGACGTTGGAGAGTTTGCTGGCAATGGGTACTGCGTGGGTGATGACCACCAGTTCGTGCTGGGGGCCCGTTCCGTCGGAAGGTTCGACGGCGGCGCGGCGGGCCAGCATGTCGGCAAGCACTTCGGTGGTGGTGCCTCCGTCCATCAGGACGCTGGCGGGCGAGTTCCGGGGGATCAGGGCAAGGGCGGCTTCGGCGATCCGGATCTTTTGGTCCGGCCGCTGGATGGCCCGTTCAGTGACGCTTTCCTCGGTGGTGCTGAAGCGGTCTGCCGCAACGGCGCCGCCATGGACACGGCGGACCGTGCCGGCGTTTTCGAGGGCTGCAAGGTCCCTGCGCACCGTCTCGGTGGTGATGCGGAAGCGCTCAGCCAGCAGCGTCACGCTGACCCGGCCGCTGCCGGCTACAAGCTCGGCAATCTGCTGCTGGCGCTCTTCGGCGAACACATACCCTCCGTTGCGTAGGTCCTGCTGTGAGTTTGTACGCCTGGCCGTCTTCCCGGTCCTGCGTGACTGGCATCACATTGATGTTGAGTTACTTGACTTTATCTTTGCTTCTGTTGGTTTGTCAATGGAAATCAACATGAAACAAGATCCAGCTTTTCAGGCCCGGGCGCAGGCGCGAAAAAGCCGGGCTGGACACGTGGTGGTCCAGCCCGGCTTTTCGGGTTCATCGGTGGTGGCCCGGATCCCGTCCCCGGTGGTGGCCCGGCTAGATGCCGCCGTCCCGGCTTTCGTGGCGGGTGATGCGCTCGCCGGTGGTGGGATCGATGACCGAGCGGGACTCGCTGACCCGGCGGCTGCGGCCCGGGGAAGCGAGGATGAGTGAGGCGATCAGCCCGATTACGCCTACCGCCATGAGGATGTAGCCCACCAATTGCTGGTCCACGAACGGGATGAGTCCGGGCGCCACGGCCCAGGCAAGGATGGCGCCGAGGGCGATGAGGAAGATTGACGATCCGATTCTCATGACTTGCTCCTTTTGGCCGCGGGCTGCGCGGCGCTGGTAGGGCGATACGGGAGGGTGGTGCGTACACTGCCAAAAGCCAAGCCTGCTGTCTATCAAGCGTCACGCTACCTCCCGGTGATTGCGGATTCAATGATCCGGGCGGGGCGTCGTGCTTCCGTAGTTAGGCTTGACCAGTGGAAACAGTTGTGTGGTCCAAGCCGGAGGACCAGCGCGCAGGCACCCCCCTGCTGGTGATGATGCACGGTTACGGTACGGACGAGTCCCGGATGGTGCGCCTCTTCGAGTACCTGCCTCCCGAGTTCACGTTTGCCGCCCTGCGGGCTCCGATGCCCATCGGGGACCACTGGGGCTGGTTCCTGCTCGACTACTTCCTGGCGAACGACTTCGCGGATGTCATCTCCGCCGCCAACTCGGTGCGGGCCTGGATCAGTTCCGTCAGGGACCAGCACAGCAGCGTCACCCTGATGGGTTACTCGCAGGGCATGGCCATGGCCAGTACGCTCCTGCGGCTGCACCCGGATGACTACAAGGCCGTTGTGGGACTGTCCGGCTTTGTGCTCAACAACGAGCTCCTCTCGGTGACGGACTCCTTTGACGTCAGGCCGCCCTTTTTCTGGGGGCGGGACAAGGCGGACCTGGTGATCAACGAGGACGCCGTTGCCTACACCGCGGAGTGGCTGGAAGAGAACACGCTGCTGACGGCCCGGACGTACCCGGGAATGGGGCACGCGATGTCCAAGACCGAGATGGTGGACGTCAGCGCCTTCCTGCGCCACTACGTGCTGCGCTGACTGTGTAGCTGCCCCATCGGTGGGTACGAAAAAACAGTTGCCAGCGAAATTTGCAAGCGCTTACACTCGTCTACGGCCATGATCGGTCCTGCAGTGGGCGGACAAGGAAGTGATGCTGCGTGCATGAGGCGCAGCAGTATCCTCCTTCAGGCTGTCCCGGCAGGGCCGGCTGTCCACGAACCGAAAGGACACCGCACTGCCGATGACACTCGAAACTGCAGCTGGGACCGCCGGCTGGACCGGCGCCGCAGCAATCCTCTTTGACCTGGACGGCGTTCTGACGCCCACCGCCACCGTGCACGAGCGCGCCTGGCAGGAACTGTTCGATGGCTACCTGGCCTCGCATCCGGAGGTCCCCGGGTACCGGGAAAGCGACTACTTCGACCACATCGACGGCAAGCCCCGCTTTGACGGTGTGCGCGACTTCCTGGCTTCGCGGGGGATCACGCTCCCGGAAGGCCCGCTGGATGACGACCCTGCCCACGAAACCGTCCAGGGCCTGGGCAACCGGAAGAACGCGATCTTCAATGACATCGTCAGCGCCGGCGTCGAACCGTTCCAAGGCTCGGTCCGCTTCCTCGAAGCCGCCCTGGAACGCGGACTCAAGGTCGCCGTCGTCTCTTCCTCCCGCAATGCCCCTGCCGTCCTGAAAGCCGCCGGACTCAGCCACTATTTCCCCGTGGTGGTGGACGGTGTGGTGGCCGCGGAACAGGGCCTGCCCGGAAAACCAAGCCCGGCCACCTACGAATACGCGGCCAAACTCCTGGACCTCTCCAGTCCGGAGTGCGTGGTGGTCGAGGACGCTGTGTCAGGGGTTCAGGCCGGACACGCGGGATCGTTCCACTCCGTGATCGGCGTGGACCGTGGCGCCGGGCGGCAGACGCTCCTGGACGCCGGAGCCACCCTGGTGGTCAACGACCTCCAGGAACTCGTCCCCTAAACCCAGGCCTCAAACCCCGTTGCCTGCCCCGGGCAACCCTGCTGCTCCCCGGCAGCACCCATCCGAGTATTGCCCTTCCCCCGAATATTCCGTGCCGGCCAGTCCGGCACCACAGCAAGGCCAAAAGGACCCCGACCATGGCATTGATCTCCGCGGACCGCGAACGGTTCCCCGATACCCCCTGGCAGCTCGTCGAAACGCGCTACGGAACCGATGGCGCCGGAACCCTGGAGGCCCTGTTCGCCCTGGGCAACGGCCATCTGGGCATCAGGGGTGCCCATTGGGCGGCGGCCGACGCAGAGCTGCCAGGCAGCTTCATCAACGGCCTGCACGAAATCTGGGACATCAAGCACGCCGAAAACGCCTTTGGCTTCGCCCGGACGGGCCAGCGAATCCTCTACATCCCGGACGCCAACAACTTCACCGTGGTGGTGGACGGCGAAAACCTCAGCCTTGCCGAATCAGAGGTCCTGGACTACCGCCGGAGCGTCGACTTCTCCACCGGGATCTACGAGTGCCGCATCACCTGGCAGTGCCGCTCCGGCGCCACCGTGACCACCACGGAACGGCGGGCGGTGGGCTACGAGTCCCGCGGCTGCCTGGGCATTTCCCTGGAGGTGGATGCGGACCGGCAAATCTCCCTGGACGTCACCTCCGCGGTGATCAACCGCCAGGACCAGCCGGTGGAAGACCACTCCGTCCACGATCCCCGCCGGGCGGGACGGCACGCCGGGCGGGTGCTGCTCCCCGTGCGGCTGGACGGCGGCGACGGCTCGCTGCGGTTGTCCTGGGAGGCAGCCGAGTCCAAGCAGCGGGTGGGGATCGCGGTGGACCACTGGACCTCCGCCGGCCACCAGCCGTTCGAAACGGTGGTGGACCAGGACGACAGCACCGTCCGGTACGTCCTTGCAGTGGACGCCGGTGACCCGTTCCGGCTGGAAAAGACCGTCAGCTACGCGGCCGGCCCCACCGTCCAGGACCCGGACGTGGATGCGGCCGCAGTGGCTGAAGAGGCACTCCGCCCGGTGGACAGCATTTTTGCCGAAAGCATGGCCCACTACCGCGGTTACTGGGCCACCTCGGACATCGTGGTTGAGGGCGGCCGGCCCGGGTTGCAGCAGGCCATCCGCTGGAACCTGTTCCAGCTGGCCCAGGCCACGGCGCGTGCCGATGTTGCGGGCATTCCCGCCAAGGGCGTGACGGGCTCGGGCTACGAGGGGCACTACTTCTGGGACCAGGAGGTGTACCTGCTGCCGTACCTTACCTACACCAACCCCGACGGCGCCCGGCAGGTCCTCGAGTTCCGCCACGGCATGCTTCCCGAGGCCAGGATCCGGGCGAAGGAGCTGAGCGTGGACGGCGCCCTCTTCCCGTGGCGCACCATCAACGGGCTCGAGGCCAGCGCCTATTACGCGGCCGGTACCGCACAGTTCCATATCGCCGCCGCGATTGCCTTCGCCACCAACAGGTACCTTTGGGCAACCGGGGATGCCGGATTCCGGGATGGCATGGGCGCTGAACTGCTGATCGAGACGGCCCGGATGTGGATCTCCCTGGGCTTCTTTGGCAAGGACGGGCTCTTCCACATCCACGGCGTCACCGGCCCTGATGAGTACACGGCAGTGGTGAATGACAACCTGTACACGAACGTGATGGCCCGCTTCAACCTGCGTGCCGCCGCCGCGCTTGGGCACGCAGGCATCACCCACGAGGAGCGCCAGCTGTGGGAGGCTGCCGCCAACCGCATGCAGCTGCCCTTCGATGACCGGATGCAGGTCCACTCCCAGGACAACGACTTCATGACCCTGGAGGCCTGGGACTGGACCACGCCGCGGTCCAAGTATCCGCTGCTGCTGCACTTCCACCCGCTGGTCATCTACCGGCACCAGGTCCTGAAGCAGGCCGATACCGTCCTGGCCATGTTCCTGCAGTGGCAGGACTTCACTGCTGAGGAGAAGCAGCGGGCCTTCGACTTCTACGATCCCATCACCACCGGCGATTCCACGCTGTCCGCCTGCGTCCAGGGGATCATGGCGGCCGAGGTGGGCTATTCGAGGGAGGCCCTGGACCACTTCACCAATGCCGCCTTCATTGACCTTGACAACACGCACGGCAACACGATCGACGGCGTGCACATCGCCTCCACCGGCGGAGTCTGGAGTTCGCTGGTGTGCGGTTTCGCCGGCATGCGCGACCAAGGCCCGGTCCCGTACTTCGATCCCCGCCTGCCCGCGGAGTGGGAGGGGCTGACCTTCCACCTGAAGATCAGGGGCCGCCTGCTGCTGGTCCAGCTCGCCGCCGGCTTTATCACGCTGACGGTCCAGGACGGCGGTCCGCTGGAAGTTGACGTCCGTGGCCAGCGGCTGACGGTGGGCAACGAGCCGGTGCGGGTTCCACTGGAACCGGTCGCGGAACCGGAACCCACGGTGTTCCCCAGCGGATTGCCGACGGCGAGCATCCCGGTGGTGCGCGGCAACAGCTGAGCGGGTTGCCGGGCTGGGCGGACGCGCCGGGGGAGGCCCGGCGGCTTCCCTTGCCGGCCTCCCCAGTCTCCTGTTGTCTTCCGGCCTGGTGCCCCCCAAAACAGCACCAGGCCGGAGCGCAGTGGCCTAACCGGCGAGGAGGGTGGCGGCTTCCTGGCGGGTGGTGCCGGAGTCCTGGATGCCTTCGGCGATGTGGGCGAGTTCGGCGGGGATGTCGCGGCCTTTTTTGCGCATGGCGGTGGCCCAGAGGCGGCCGGCGCGGTAGGAGGAGCGGACCAGGGGGCCGGACATGACGCCGAGGAAGCCGATTTCTTCGGCTTCGTGCTGGAGGTCCACGAATTCCTGGGGTTTGACCCAGCGGTCCACGGGCAGGTGCCGTTCGGAGGGGCGCAGGTACTGGGTGATGGTGATCAGGTCGCAGCCGGCCTGGTGGAGGTCGCGGAGGGCTTCGCTGATTTCTTCGCGGGTTTCGCCCATGCCCAGGATGAGGTTGGACTTGGTGACCATGCCCAGGTTTCGGCCCTGGGTGATGACATCCAGGGAGCGTTCGTAGCGGAACGCGGGGCGGATCCTTTTGAAGATCCGGGGCACGGTTTCGACGTTGTGCGCGAAGACTTCGGGGGCGGAGTCGCAGATCGCCTTGATGTGGTCGGGGTTGCCGGAGAAGTCGGGGATGAGCAGTTCCACGCCGGTGCCGGGGTTCAGTTCGTGGATTTTGCGGACGGTTTCGGCGTAGAGCCAGACGCCTTCGTCTTCGAGGTCGTCGCGGGCCACGCCGGTGACGGTGGCGTAGCGCAGCTGCATGGACTGCACGGAGCGGGCCACCTTGGTGGGTTCGAACATGTCCACGGGGGAGGGTTTGCCGGTGTCGATCTGGCAGAAGTCGCAGCGGCGGGTGCATTCGGAGCCGCCGATCAGGAAGGTGGCTTCCTTGTCTTCCCAGCATTCGAAGATGTTGGGGCAGCCGGCCTCTTCGCAGACGGTGTGCAGGCCTTCTTTTTTGACCAGGTTCTTCAGCCCGACGAACTCCGGGCCCATCTGGACCTTGGCCTTGATCCACTCCGGCTTGCGCTCCACCGGGACCGCAGCGTTGCGCTGCTCGATCCGCAGCATCTTCCGGCCTTCAGGTGCCAGGGTCATGATCGTGTTTCCTTTGTCTTCTTGGGGAATCGGAGTATGCCGGTGTCAGCATTCGACGACGTTGACGGCGAGGCCGCCCATGGCGGTTTCTTTGTATTTGTCGGACATGTCTTTGCCGGTTTCGCGCATGGTGATGATGACTTCGTCGAGGGAGACGCGGTGGGTGCCGTCGCCCCAGAGCGCCATTTTCGCGGCGTTGATCGCTTTCGCGGCGGCGATCGCGTTCCGTTCGATGCAGGGGACCTGGACCAGCCCGCCGATCGGGTCACACGTCAGGCCGAGGTTGTGTTCCATCGCGATTTCCGCGGCGTTCTCCACCTGGGCCGGGGTGCCGCCCATGACCTCGGCCAGGCCCGCGGCGGCCATCGAGGACGCGGAGCCGACCTCGCCCTGGCAGCCCACCTCGGCCCCGGAGATCGAGGCCTGTTCCTTGTAGAGCACCCCGACGGCGCCGGCGGCGAGCAGGAACCGCACCACCACATCGTCGCGGTCGGCCTGGGTGGCCTGGTCCATGCCCGGGGCGAAGTGCAGGGCGTAGAACAGCACCGCCGGGATGATCCCGGCCGCCCCGTTCGTGGGGGCGGTGACCACCCTCCCGCCGGAGGCGTTTTCCTCGTTCACCGCCAACGCCACCAAGTTAACCCACTCCTGCCAATACCTCGGGTCATAGTGGTCCTGCCCGTCCTGGCCGTCCTGGTCGGTGTCTTCGGGGCGGGCGGTTTCCTTCTTCAACCGCTCGTACCAGTCCGGGGCGCGGCGGCGGACCTTCAACCCGCCCGGCAGCACCCCTTCACGCTTGAGCGAGGTGGCCACGCAGTTCTCCATCACCGACCAGATATGCCCCAGCCCGGCCCGGATCTGCTCCTCGGACCGGGAGGCCTTCTCGTTCACGAACATCACGTCCGCGATGCCCAGCCCGGTCACCGCGCAGTGCTCCAGCAGTTCTGCCGCGGTCCGGAACGGCAGCGGCAGCTCCTCTTTGGACGCGTCCAGTTCCTGCTGCGCGGCGTCCTCTTCACCCTCGCGGACGATGAACCCGCCACCGACCGAGAAGAACGTCGCCGCATGCACCACATCCCCGGCCGCGTCGGTAACGGTGAACGTCATCCCGTTCGTGTGCCGCGGCAGCACCGTCAACGGCCGCAACACCATGTCGCCCACCCCGTAGGGCAGCGCAACCGCACCGGCCAGGTTCAGGATCCCGGTCTCCGCGACTGAAGCCAGCCGCTCCTCCACCTCTTCGGGCAGGATCAGTTCCGGATGGAACCCCTCCAACCCCAACAGGATCGCCGTCATCGTCCCATGCCCGTGCCCCGTCGCCGCCAACGACCCATACAAATCCACCCGCAGCGACGCCACGTCCGCCAGCTTCCCCGAGGCCTTCAACTCCTCAGCAAACACAGCAGCAGCCCGCATCGGCCCCACAGTATGAGAAGACGAAGGGCCAATACCGATCGAAAAGAGGTCAAAGACACCAACAGCCATGTGCGTGGTTCCTAACTAATACAAGTGGTCGGGATGGAGCGGGCAGGACATCCTCTGCGTGCTCGGTCGCGAAGACGCCCGCTGAGCGGACGTGACGCTCCCTTAGACGCACGCTGCCGGATGCCCCACCCACTCCGCGGGCACGTCACCAGGAGACATGCGCACGAGGGGCCGGCGGAGCCGGACTTTTCGAAAGCCTGCTCCCCACCGTCTCCCTAGCCTCGCAAGCTCGGCCAGGGAACCCTGACGGCGTGGGCCCAACGCAGGCGTGAAAATGTCCGGTCCGCCGGTCCCGGTAGCAACCGGAGATCAGGACAGTGGTGCGACGCCCGGGTAGAGCGGGTGGGCTGCGGCGAGTGCCTCGACGCGGTGACGCAGCCCGGAAAGGTCCGCGCCGGCGTTGGCAATCAATGCCTCGGCGATGATGTCCGCAACCTCGCGGAAGGCGTCCTCGCCGAAGCCACGGGTGGCCAGGGCCGGGGTGCCGATGCGCAGGCCGGACGTGACCATTGGCGGACGCGGGTCGAACGGGACCGCGTTGCGGTTGACGGTGATGTCGATCGCGGCCAGGCGGTCTTCGGCCTGCTGGCCGTCGAGTTCGCAGTTGCGCAGGTCAACGAGGACCAGGTGCACGTCGGTGCCGCCGGACACCACGCTGATGCCCCTGGCGGTGACGTCCGGCTGGACCAGGCGTTCGGCCAGGATGCGGGCGCCGGCCAGGACGCGCTCCTGCCGCTCCTTGAATTCCTCGGACGCCGCGATCTTGAAAGCCACGGCCTTGCCGGCGATGACGTGCTCCAGCGGCCCGCCCTGCTGGCCCGGGAAGACGGCGGAGTTGATCTTTTTCGCGACGTCGGGGTCGTTGGAGAGGATGATGCCGCCGCGCGGGCCGGCGAGGGTCTTGTGCGTGGTGGAGGTGACCACGTGGGCGTGCGGGACCGGCGAGGGGTGCAGGCCGGCGGCCACCAGCCCGGCGAAGTGTGCCATGTCCACCATGAGGTAGGCGCCCACGGAATCGGCGATGCGGCGGAACTCGGCGAAGTCCAGCTGGCGCGCGTAGGCTGACCAGCCGGCCACGATGAGCTGCGGCTTGTGCTCCTGGGCCAGCCGCTCCACCTCTGCCATGTCGATGGTGTGGGTGTCTTCGCGGACCTGGTACGGGACCACGTTGTAGAGCTTGCCGGAGAAGTTGATCCGCATGCCGTGGGTCAGGTGGCCGCCGTGGGCCAGGTTCAGTCCCATGATGGTGTCGCCGGGCTTGATGAGCGCGTGCATCACCGAGGCGTTGGCCTGGGCGCCGGAGTGCGGCTGGACGTTGGCGAACCCGGCGCCGAACAGGGCCTTGACCCGGTCGATGGCCAGCTGCTCGATGACGTCCACGTGCTCGCAGCCACCGTAGTACCGCTTGCCCGGGTAGCCCTCGGCGTACTTATTGGTCAGCACCGAGCCCTGCGCCTGCATGACCGCTGCGGCTGTGTGGTTCTCGGAAGCGATCATTTCCAGGCCGTCGCGCTGGCGGCCCAGTTCGTCGTCGATCTTTGCTGCAATCTCGGGGTCCAGGGCAGCGAGGTCTGCGTTCAGGCTGGGGGAGACCACCTGTTCAAAGGCCACGGTGCCCGCGGCGGATGAAGCGCCGCTCACAGTTCGCCGCCGTTTGCTTCGGCGTATTCCTGTGCGGACAGCAGCGGGCCCTCTTCGGTGACGGTGACCTTGAAGAGCCAGCCGGCGCCGTAGGGGTCGTTGTTGATCACGGCGGGGTCGCTGACGACGTCGTCGTTGACTTCCGTGACCTCGCCCGTCACGGGGGAGTACAGGTCGGAGACGGACTTGGTGGACTCGATCTCGCCACAGGTCTCGCCTGCGGTCACCGTGGCGCCAACCTCGGGCAGGTCCACGTAGACGATGTCGCCCAGCGCCTCGGCGGCAACGGCGGACACGCCCACCACGGACGGGCCGGAGCCGTCGGCGGCGATCCATTCGTGTTCGGCGGAGTACTTCAGTTCAGCGGCAACTTTAGCCATGGTGTGTTTCCTTAAGTTTGGGGTTCAAAAATGCGGGAGCGCCGGTGCTATTTTTGGCGCTTGTAAAAGGGCAGTGCGACGACTTCGAAGGGCTCGGCCTTGCCGCGCAGGTCCACGTCCAGTGCGGTGCCCAGCTCAGCGTGCTCGACGTCGACGTAGGCCAGTGCCACGGGGTAGCCAAGGGTGGGGCTCGGCTGGCCCGAGGTCACCTCGCCCACCACGTTTCCGTCTTTCAGGACGGGGTAGCCGCCACGGCCGGCACGGCGGCCGTGCCCTTTCAGGCCAACGAGTTTGCGCTTGGGGCCGGCTTCCTTGGCTGCCTCGAGTGCGGCCCGTCCCACGAAGTCGCCTTCCTTGGACTTGAGGGCAACTACGGGGCCAAGGCCGGCGTCGAACGGCGAGCGCTCCAGCGAGAGCTCGTTGCCGTACAGCGGCATGCCCGCTTCAAGGCGAAGCGAATCGCGGGATGCGAGGCCGCAGGGGACAATGCCGAACTCTTCCCCGGCCTGGGCCACGGACTCCCACAGGGAAGCGGCGCCTTCGTTCGGGAGGAAGAGTTCAAAGCCGTCTTCACCGGTGTAGCCGGTGCGGGCCAGGATGACATCGTGGCCGGCCACGGTGACTTCGTTGAACGCGTAGTACTTCAGGTCGGTGACCAAGGCATGCTGGGACTCGTCCGTGAGCTTGAGCAGGATGGCCTCGGCCTTGGGTCCCTGGACTGCGACGAGCGAGGTTGCCGCCGAAGCGTCCTCCACCGTCACGTCGAAGGCGACAGCGCGTTCGGCGAGGGCGGCCGCCACGGTGGGGGCGTTGCCGGCGTTGGGAACCACCAGGTACTTCTCATCGCCGAAACGGTACGTGATGAGGTCGTCGATGATGCCGCCGTCTTCATTGCAGATCAGCGAGTACTTGGCCTTGCCGTCCGCGATGGCGGACAGTTTGCCCACCAAGGCGTAGTCAAGGAAGGCACCGGCCTGGGGCCCGGTGACCCATACTTCGCCCATGTGGGAGAGGTCGAACAGGCCGGCGGCGTTGCGGACGGCGTGGTGCTCGGCCAGTTCGGAGCTGTACTTGAGCGGCATCTGCCAGCCACCGAAGTCGGTGAAGGAGGCGCCCAGCTTCTTGTGCTCTTCGTAAAGAGCCGTGTAGTTCTCAGTCATGGGGGATCCTTAGTTTTCGAACTCTTCGAGCGGCGGGCAGGAGCAGATGAGGTTCCGGTCTCCGGCGGCGCCGTCGATCCGGCCCACCGGCGGGAAGTACTTGTCCTGCTTGAGGTGGTGGACGGGGAAGACGGCCTGCTCGCGGCTGTACTGGCGGGTCCATTCGGAGTTCACGACGGCGGACGCGGTGTGGGGTGCGTTGCGCAGCGGGGAGTCCTGGACAGAGAAGTCGCCGTTGGCCACCTGGTCGATTTCCTTGCGGATAGTGATCATGGCCTCGATGAAGCGGTCGATCTCGGCCAGGTCCTCGGACTCCGTGGGCTCCACCATCAAGGTGCCTGCCACCGGGAACGCCAGGGTCGGGGCGTGGAAGCCGAAGTCGATGAGGCGCTTGGCCACATCCTCGGCCGTGACGCCGGTCCTGGCGGTCAGGTCGCGCAGGTCCAGGATGCATTCGTGCGCCACGAGCCCGCCTTCACCGGTGTACAGCACCGGGAAGTACTCGTTCAGGCGCACGGCAACATAGTTCGCTGCGAGCAGGGCTGCCTTGGTGGCCTCGGTCAGGCCCTCGCCACCCATGAGCTTCACGTACGCCCAGGAGATCGGCAGGACACCGGCGGAACCGAAGTTCGAGGCGCTGATGGCCACGCCGTGGCCTTCCTCATGCGCTGCCTTGTTGGCGTCGCCGGGCATGAACGGCGCCAGATGGGCCTTGGCCGCAACAGGTCCGACGCCGGGTCCGCCGCCGCCGTGCGGGATGCAGAAGGTCTTGTGCAGGTTCAGGTGGGAGACGTCGCCGCCGAACTTGCCGGGCTGGGCCAGTCCCACCAGGGCGTTCAGGTTGGCACCGTCAACGTAGACCTGGCCACCGGCAGCGTGCACAGCCTCGCAGATCTCGGTCACGTCCGCGTCGTACACGCCGTGGGTGGACGGGTAGGTGATCATGATCGCCGAGAGGACGTCCTTGTTCGCCTCGATTTTCGCGTACAGGTCCTCGTGGTCGATCGTGCCGTCCGCGGCCGTGGCAACGACGACGACCTTCATGCCGGCCAGGACAGCAGAGGCGGCGTTGGTGCCGTGGGCGGAAGCGGGGATCAGGCACACGTTGCGCTGGGTATCGCCGTTGGCGCGGTGGTAGCCGCGGATGGCCAGCAGGCCGGCGAGCTCGCCCTGGGAACCGGCGTTCGGCTGCAGCGACACCTGGTCGTAGCCGGTGATTTCCGCAAGGTCGGCTTCCAGGCCGCTGATCAGTTCACGCCAGCCTTCGGTCTGGGAGTCCGGGGCGAAGGGGTGGATGGAGGCGAACTCCGGCCAGGAGATGGCCTCCATCTCGGCGGTGGCGTTCAGCTTCATGGTGCACGAGCCCAGCGGGATCATGGTGCGGTCCAGTGCGAGGTCCCGGTCGGACAGCCTGCGGATGTAGCGCAGCAGCTGGGTTTCGGACCGGTGGGTGTTGAACACCGGGTGCTGCATGTACTCGGAGGTGCGGAGCACCTCTGCGGGCAGGTCGAAGCCCTCAGCGTCCACTACCGGGCCGGCTCCAAAGGCGACGGCGATCGCGGACAGGATTTCCGGCGTCGTGGTTTCATCCACGGACACGCCGATGGTGTCGGCGTCGATGTGGCGCAGGTTGATGCCGCGTGCTTCAGCAGCGGTGATGACCTTGGCGGCCTTGCCCGGGACGGAGACCGTGACCGTATCGAAGAACGCCTCGGCGGCCAGTTCCCGGCCTGCGATCTGGAGCGTGGTGGCGAGGGCGCGGGCGTTGTTGTGGACGCGCTCGGCGATGGCCTTCAGCCCGTCGGGGCCGTGGTAAACGGCGTAGAAGGAGGAGACGATGGCCAGCAGGGCCTGCGCGGTGCAGATGTTGGATGTCGCCTTTTCGCGGCGGATGTGCTGCTCGCGGGTCTGCAGCGCCAGGCGGTACGCCGGGAGGCCGGCGTCGTCCTTGGATACGCCCACCAGGCGGCCCGGCATGGAACGCTCCAGGCCCTTGGCCACGGCCATGTAGGCGGCGTGCGGGCCGCCGAAGAACAGCGGGACACCGAAGCGCTGGGTGGAGCCGACGGCGATGTCGGCACCCTGTTCGCCCGGAGGGGTGATCAGGGTCAATGCCAGCAGGTCAGCGGCGACCGTGACCAGCGCGCCGCGCTCCTTGGCCTCGGCAATGACGCCGGCGTGGTTGAAGACGCGGCCGGAGACGCCGGGCTGCTGGAGCACGATCCCGTTGATCGCGCCTTCAGGGAGTCCCTTGGACAGGTCGGCGACCTCAACCTCGAAGCCGAGCGCCTCGGCGCGGCCCTTGACGATGGCGATGGTCTGCGGCAGGACGTCTGCGTCCAGGACGGTCTTGCCGTCGCGGGCGTCCTTGTTCTTGTTGGCGCGTCGCATCATGAGGACAGCTTCGGCAACAGCCGTGGCTTCATCGAGCAGGGAGGCGTTGGCGATGGGCAGGCCCACCAGGTCCTGAACCATGGTCTGGAAGTTCAGCAGCGCCTCAAGCCGGCCCTGGGAAATCTCGGGCTGGTACGGGGTGTAGGCGGTGTACCAGGCCGGGGCCTCCAGGACATTCCGGCGGATGACGGCGGGCGTGATGGTGTCGTAGTAGCCCTGGCCGATCATCTGCACGGCCGTCTTGTTCTTGGCGGCGAGCCTGCGCAGCTCCGCAAGGACCTCAACCTCGCTCAGCGCGTCTTTGAGCGCAAGGGGCTTGGACTGGCGGATTGAGTTGGGAACGGCGATGTCCACCAGTCCATCAACGCTGTCGTAGCCAACGGCCTTGAGCATGGTGTCCACGTCAGCCTGGCGGCGTGCACCGATATGCCGGTCTGCAAAGGCAGACGGAAGGGATTGAATCGTCATGAGGAACTCCAGGTTTGGCCGGCCACGGGTGGCACGGCATGGATCGGGTCCCTCCCCGCTCTGTATTGGACCTGAGAGATTCCGCAAACCCATCAGGGCCTGCTTGCACCGTCGGTGAGTGCTGCCGGAGCAGCACTGCTTTCCAGAGTCGCCTCGCCGTGACGGTACATGGGCCTGAGAGATTCCTGGGGAGGATTTGCTCCTACGGCGCCTGCCCGGTGATGGCCGGGAGAACTCTCCCGCCACAGCTCGAAAGGCTTATTGAAATGTGGGTGATTCGGCTCACAGGTTACAGGCAAAGCGAAGCGGGGAGCAAATCAGTCCGTCATGAATTGGGGCTCAAGGGCGTTACGTGGATGGCGTAACGCCGGGCTTGACTTTTGTTCGTGACGGACGCCACACTGAACCCCGTGATCCGGCCGGACAGCGGAACTGGCCCAAAGACGCTGGGCGCTCCGTTCGCCGGCCGGGATCACCGGAGGCCCCACTGTCCATTCTGCGCATTATTGCGCCTGGCATGGATGCCCTCTGACAACTGAACACTGATTACCAAGCAAACGCTTTTGACCTGCGGCGGGAGAGCCCTGCCGGTACGTTCAGCAGGCGCCGTAGGAGCAAACCCTCCCCAGGAAACTCTCAGGCCCACGTACCGCCGCGATGAGGCAACTCTGGAAAGCAGCCGGGCCCTGTCCTGGCTCACCGACGGTGCAAGCACGCCCATTTCGGCATGTGGAAACTCTCAGGTCCCAGACAGAGCGGGGAGGAAATCCAATCTTTGCGACACCCCGGGTGCCGCTCGAACGATGGAGTTCCTCAATGACGACCCATTCCCCGACGTCCCCCGGCGGCGGAGCCCCGCACCTGGAGCGGCAGCTCAGCAACCGCCACATCCAACTGATCGCCATCGGCGGTGCAATCGGCACCGGCCTGTTCATGGGCTCCGGCAAGACCATCTCGGCGGCCGGCCCATCAGTGATCTTCGTGTACATGATCATCGGCTTCATGCTGTTCTTCGTCATGCGTGCCATGGGTGAACTGCTGCTCAGCAACCTCAACTACAAGTCCTTCAGCGACTTTGCCGCCGACCTGCTGGGTCCGTGGGCCGGCTTCTTTACGGGCTGGACCTACTGGTTCTGCTGGGTCATCACCGGCATCGCCGATGTCATCGCCATCGCCGGCTACTCCCGTGAACTGTGGCCCGGGGTGCCCCTGTGGATTCCCGGCCTGGCCACCGTGGCCATCCTGCTCCTGCTGAACCTCACCACGGTGAAGGCGTTCGGCGAGACGGAGTTCTGGTTCGCACTCATCAAGATCGTTGCCATTGCCGCACTGATCATCGTTGGCCTGTTCATGATCTTCACCGGTTTCCAGTCCGACGCAGGCCCTGCCACCTTCACCAACCTGTGGAGCCACGGCGGATTCTTCCCGAACGAGTTCATGGGCTTCGTGGCCGGCTTCCAGATCGCCGTCTTCGCCTTCGTGGGCATCGAGCTGGTGGGCACCACGGCGGCCGAGGCCAAGAACCCGGAGCGGAACCTGCCCAAGGCCATCAACTCCATCCCCATCCGCGTGCTCCTGTTCTACGTTGGCGCCCTCATCATCCTGATGGCCGTCACCCCCTGGACCGAGTTCAGGGCCGGCCACAGCCCCTTCATCGCCATGTTCTCCCTGGCAGGCCTGGGCGCCGCGGCCACCGTGGTCAACCTCGTGGTGCTGAGCTCCGCGATGTCCTCCGCGAACTCGGGCATCTACTCGACCTCCCGCATGGTCTTCGGCCTTGCCCAGGAAGGCGACGCCCCCGACGTCTTTGGCAAACTGTCCCGGCGCAAGGTGCCCCAGAACGCACTGTTCCTCTCCTGCGTGCTGCTGCTGTCCGGCGTCGTCCTCATGTACGCGGGCCAGGACGTGGGCAAGGCCTTTGATATGGTCACCACCGTCTCCGCCGTCTGCTTCGTCTTTGTCTGGTCCATCATCCTGGCCAGCTACATCGCCTTCCGCCGCCGCCGGCCGCACCTGCATGAAGCATCGAAGTTCAAAATGCCCGGTGGTGTTGCCATGGTCTGGGTGGTCTTCGCCTTCTTCGCCTTCGTGATCTGGACCCTCACCACCCAGCCGGACACCCTGGTGGCCCTGCTGGTCACCCCGGTTTGGTTCATCCTGCTGGGCGCAGCATGGTTCGTCCTCCGCCGCCGCCCCGCACACCAGGCCCGTTTCGCTACGTTCCAGGCTGAACTGCAGGCGGACCAGGACTTCACCGACGCCGCAGCCGGCAAGGCTGTCCGTACGGGTGCCGCCGCAGAAGCGGGGGAAGAGCGGGTCAACCGGTGATCGCTGAGGAGCTCCGCGCTTCCGGGCTGCGCGCATCCGAACCTGGGACTTCTGAAGCCGGGCAGCTGCAGGCAGTGGCAGATCCGGAAACGGGCCGGGAATTCGTGCTGACGTTCCACTGCCCGGATGCCCTTGGCATTGTCCAGGCGGTGGCGGCATACCTGCTGGAACAGGAATGCTACATCGTGGACATCAAGCAGTTCGGCGACAGGGCGAGCGGGCGGTTCTTCATGCGCATCCACGTCACCTCGCAGGTTGAGCTGGACCTTGGCCGCCTCCGGGCCGGTTTCGGTCAGGTGGCCCAGGAGTGGCAGATGGACTGGCGGCTGGAACGCCACGGACGCAAGCAGCCCATCCTGGTGATGGTCTCCAAGTATGAGCATTGCCTCAACGACCTCCTGTTCCGCGCCCGCAATGGTGAATTGCCCGTGGAGATCGCCGCCGTGGTGTCCAACCATCCGGACCTGGAACCGCTTGCGGCGTGGCACGGTGTTCCGTTCCACCACATCCCCGTGACGCCGGAAACCAAGGCCGATGCCGAGGAGCGGCTGCTGGCCCTGGTGGACGACTACGCCGTGGAGTTGGTGGTGCTGGCCCGCTACATGCAGGTGCTCAGCGACGAGGCCACCACCCGCCTGAGCGGGAAGGCCATCAACATCCACCACTCGTTCCTGCCCAGCTTCAAGGGGGCAAAGCCCTACCACCAGGCCTACGAGCGCGGCGTCAAAACGGTGGGTGCCACCGCCCACTACGTCAACTCGGAGCTGGACGAAGGGCCCATCATCTCGCAGCAGGTCATCGAGGTGGACCACACGTACTCCGCCTCGGACCTGGTCACGGTTGGCCGCGACGCCGAATGCAAGGCGCTCACGAATGCCGTCCGCTGGCACGCTGAAGGGCGGATAGTCCTCTCCGGCAACCGGACGGTCATCCTCCGCTAGTTTGCGGGCCCGTCCACGCGGCCGGTGCCCGCACTCCCTCCAAACGGAGGGGCAGGCGCCGGCCGCCGTGGCACCACTACTGAATACAGCCTTTCGAGCTGTGGCGGGAGAGTTCTCCCGGCCATCACCGGGCAGGCGCCGTAGGAGCAAATCCTCCCCAGGAATCTCTCAGGCCCATGTACCGTCACGGCGAGGCGACTCTGGAAAGCAGTGCTGCTCCGGCAGCACTCACCGACGGTGCAAGCAGGCCCTGATGGGTTTGCGGAATCTCTCAGGTCCAATACAGAGCGGGGAGGGACCCGATCCATGCCGTGCCACCCGTGGCCGGCCAAACCTGGAGTTCCTCATGACGATTCAATCCCTCCTGGCACCAGCCGCAGCACCGACTCCCGCGGAAGGACAGGCCGGCAAGTACGGTACGGTACTGCCTGTCCGGATGCAGATCATTCCCTCGGAGGGTATTGCCGCCCGCATCCAGGCCGCCGTGCCCCCTGGGGCGCAGCTGACGGTGACGTGCCTGCCCCGCCAGGGTGTGGGACCCACCATCCGGACGGCCATTGAGCTTGCCTACCTTGGCTTCGAGGTTGTTCCGCACCTGGCAGCACGAAGCATCGAAAGCCGTGAGCAACTGGCCGGCGTGGTCCGGAACTGCCACGACGCCGGCATCACCGAAGTGTTCGCCGTCGGCGGTGACGCGGGGGAGCCGGCCGGTCCCTATGACAGCAGCCTTCCGTTGCTGGAGGACCTCGCGGAGGTCTCTGGCGGCACCATCCGGGCCGGCGTGGCGGGCTACCCCGAAGGGCACCCGGGCCACAGCGAACTGCACATGCTTGATGCCCTGCTGGAAAAGCAGCACCTGGCATCGTCAGTGGTGACGCAACTGTGCCTTTCGGCCCCCCGGATCCAGTGGTACGCCCAAACCCTGCGCCGGGAAGGGGTGCGCCTGCCTGTCTGGGCCGGAGTGCCCGGCGCCGTTCCGCGGGCGCAGCTCATTCGCGCCGCGCTGAAAATCGGTGTAGGCCCATCCCTCACACTGCTGAACCGCAGGGGACCCCTTGGCCGGCGCCTGCTCCAAGATGGCCGCTACTCCTCCGAGGCCATCGTCGCGGAACTGCAGCGCGGCGAAGCAGTGGAAGGTATCCACCTTTACACGTTCAACAACCTGGCCGGCCCCGCCAACTAGAGGCCGGCGGCGGGGGTAGCCGTGACGCGGAGCGGAAAGTTCAGCATGCTTAGTGTTTGTCCACATAGGATGGATAAGCACGGCAGCCTACCCGCTGCAGGTCGATTTGAATGAAGGTGACCATGGCCAGGCGCAGCAATCCCGCAGTACGAATCGCACAGGAAACCGCCCACAACGCAATGTTCGATGCCGACGGCAAACCCAAGCCCGGTGTCCACAACATGCTCCTGAAGGCAGTGCAGATCCAGCGGCCCCTGGTGGTGGCCTACATCCGCCGGCTCCAGAAGAAGCATCCACGGGCCACCGCCGCCCAGTTGGCGGCCATCGCAGAGCGTGACTACCTGCGCGCAGTGACCGGTGGGGGTGCCCTGGTGGGTGCCACCGCCGTCGTCCCTGGTGTTGGAACCGTGGCGTCGCTGGGACTTTCCGCAGCCGCAACCGTCGGCTTCCTGGAGGCGACGGCCCTCTACGCGACGTCGCTGGCAGAGCTCCACGGCATCCGCCTCACCAATCCCGAGAAGGCCGGCACCATGGTTATGGCCATCATGCTTGGTGAGGAAGGGACCGCCCTGCTGGGAACGCTCAGCGGCCAGGCGGCCGGCGGCGCCAAGCCCGCCGACGTCTGGGGGAACATGCTGTCCAAGTCCTCGATCCCTGGATTCGGGAGTGTGCGGAAGAAGATCCAGCACGCCTTCCTGAAGAACCTGCTCAAACGGCAGGGCACTGCGCTGTTCGGCCGGGCCCTCCCCTTCGGCATAGGGGCAGTTGTGGGTGGAGCCGGTAACCTCGTGATGGGCCGTGCCGTGGCGCAGAACGCCAGGGAGGCGTTCGGACCCATGCCGGACACCATTCCCGGGGAGCTGACCGCAGCTGCCGGGCCGGACAACCTGACCCTGGAAGGCAACACCCTTGGATCTAAACGCTGATGTAGGCCAATCATTCGGCTCCTGGACCGCGGGTGGCGATCCGGCGATGTTCCAGCTGGCCACCAGTGTCAACGTAGCGTGCGGCCTCCATGCAGGCGATCCCGTCATCATGCTGGACAGCTGCCGGGCGGCTTACGAACTTGACGTCACCGTGGGTGCGCACCTTGGGTACCGCGATATGGCCGGTTTTGGCCAGCGCTCGCTGGACATGAGCTTTGATGAGCTATTTGGCGACGTGCTGTACCAGCTGGGCGCGCTCGACGGCGTCGCACATGCCGTGGGTGCCTCGGTGGACTTCGTGAAGCCACACGGTGCGCTGTATGACACCCTGATCCATGATGCTGAGCAGGCCTCCGCACTCGTGGCGGCCGTGAACGCCTACGATCCTGGACTTCCCATCCTGGGCTTCCCGGGGTCGGAGCTGCTGAAGCAGGCCAAGGAGGCCGGCCACCCCGTGTTCACCGAGGCCTTCGCCGACCGCGCCTACTACGCCGACGGCACCCTGGTGCCGCTGTCCAGGGAAGACGCCGTGCTGCACGACGTCGACACGATCGTTGAGCGCGCCGTTCGCCTGGCCACAAAAGGCGAAGTGATGGCCATCGACGGGTCCATCGTCACCGTCCAGCCGGACTCCCTGCGACTGCAGGGCTGTAGCCCCGGCGCCGTGGAGACGGCGGCAAAAATTCGGGCAGGACTTGAGGCCGCGGGCGTGGAACTGGAGGCCTTCGCATAGAAGCGGCAGCGTGCTCCGGACCCAGGGACTACTGACCGTTGGACTGCCAAGGCCCCATCATCCCGACGGTACTAATGGCGTGGCGAGGAGTTCGGTCCAGAGGGGATCGTCGGCCGGCAGGTCGTTGAGGTCCACGTATCTGTCGTCGTCTGGTTCCCACTGCGGAAGGTTTTCGAGGCTGGCCTCCAGGCATTGGCATTGACCCGGCGCATCCCATTTGAGCCACTGCGGCCATTGCGACCCCTGCGGCCAACTTTCCGGTGGCCAGTGGGTTGGTTCGGGGTCGGGGTGTTCTGGGTTGTAGTGCCTGCCTGTTGGTGAGGTCCAGCCGGGTGATTCATTCTTGTTGGCCGGGTCCGGTGTCCATCTGGTGTTGTGTTTGAGCCGGTGGTGTTTGGGGCAGAGCTGGGCCAGGTTACTGACGTTGGTCGTGCCGCCGTGTTCCCACGCTTGTAGGTGGTCGGTTTCGTTGTCGGGGGTGCGGTTGGTGCAGCCGGGGAAGGTGCACTTGGCGTCGCGCATCCTGATCCACCGTTTGATGGTTTCGGTGAGCCGGTAGTTTTTGCGGCCGATTTCCAGTGGTGCGCCGTCGCGTGGGTCGACGAGGACCCGGTAGAACGATTCCGCCCCGTCGGCGACAAGTTTGCGGGCCATGGACGCCGGGATCGGCCCGAAACCATCCAGTACGGCGGGTTCATCGGTCACTCCGAGGAGGGCGAAGACGGGCACGGTGACCAGGACGTCGGCCCGCGGCGCAAGGACCTTCCCGATCCCGGTGACACCCTGCGTGCCCGGGGCGGTGCCGGTGGACCCCTCGCCCGCCATCTGGCCGGCGCCGAGTAGGAGGCTGGCGGCGATGTCGGGGCGCAGCTGGGTGAGGGTGCGCTCTTCGGTGGGGCCTTGGAGTCCGCGGGCGGTGGCCGTGGTCCGGTTCCAGATGGCACAGGCGGTGTCGCCGGGCAGGTAGAGGGAGACCCAGGCCATACCGTCCCGGTCGGGGGTGTATTCCATCCGCCGGTCAGCGGCACTTTTGGCGTGGCGCTTCTCGATCGATTCCGGGTGGTGGCGTTCCCGCCACCCACGCACCTTCGCCCGGAACCGGGACGGGACGAGCTCGCCGGGGGCGGCGCCGCGGGCGCGCTGGGGTGCAGCCGGGTCGAAGAAATGCGCCACCAGAGAGGCCGCGCCGTCGGGGGAGAGGCCCTCGGTCTCATCGGCGACAATGCGGGCGTGCTGCCAGGACATGTCGCCGGCGGCCAGCGCCTGGAAAACCATCGGCAGGGAACAGATCCGCCGTGACTGCTCCACCAACGCCCCGGCAGCCGCGGAGCTGATGGTCAGCACCCCGGCGATTTCCTCCACCACCGACATGTCAGCGTAAGTGCGGTCCTGGACGGTGGCGTCCGGCGGGGTCATCGCCTGCTGCAGTTCAACGGCCCGGGCGGCCTGCCGGGACTTTAGCGCCGTAAGTTGAGCTTCCAGCCGGGCCGTCAGCTCCAACCCTTCCAGGCACAACTCATACCGGCGCTGGAACACATCCATACCGGCGCCAGCATGAGCTCCGGAAGCCAGGAAAGCGTCCTCTTTCTCCAGCGCATTCAGGGCAGCAATGGAGGCGTGGATACCCTCCAAAGCCACCCCGACACCACCGCCGATTCCCATACCGACATCATCCATCGAGGCACTGACATTTGAAGCCGCCCCGTGCCCAACCGCCAGGCCGCCGCGAGCGAATCACCCAAAAATCAGCTGCGCCACCGTGAAGATCGCCAGCCCGGCGAGGGACCCCACCACGGTGCCGTTGATGCGGATGAACTGCAGGTCCTTGCCTACCTGAAGCTCAATCTTCTGCGAAGTTTCCTCGGCATCCCAGCGCGCAACCGTGTCCGTGATGACTCCGGCGATGTCCGAACGGTAGGTCCGGACCAGATACCCGGCGGCGTCGCCGATCCAGGCGTTGACCTTGCCGGCCAGTTCCGGATCCTGCACCAGGCGCGAGCCAAAATCGCGCACCGCGGCCTTGAACTTGATGGTGAGCTCGCTGTCCGGATCGTCAACGGCACCCAGCAGCGCGTTCTTGACCGTGCCCCAGGTCCGGGATGCGAGCTCGCGCACCTCGGGATCGCCCAGCACCTGCGCCTTGATGTCCTCCGCGCGGGCAATCATCGCCGGATCATGCTGCAGGTCCTGCGCGAGGTCGTTGAGGTACTTGTCGATCGACTGGCGCACCTGGTGGCGGGGGTCGGCCTGGACCGCGCGCACGAACTTGAGGATTTCGAGGTAGACCTTGTCGCCCACCAGACCATCCACGAACTGCGGAACCCAGGTGGGGGAGCGGTCGGATACCAAGCGGGTGACGGTCTCGTGGTTGTCATCCACCCAGTCCGCAGCACGGTCCACCAGCAGGTCCACCAGCGTGTGGTGGTGCCCGTCGTGGAAGACCCGCTCCGCCAGCCTGCCCACCGGGGGTCCCCACGGCGGAGCAAGCAGGTGCTTGCGGACCATGCCCTCGATGACGGCCTGGACGTCGTCGTCATTCAAAACCTTAAACGCGCCGCGGATCACCGCAGCACCTTCCTTGGCCACACGGTCGGCACCACCGGGGGCTGCCAGCCATTCACCGGCACGGCGGGCGATGTTGACGCTGGCCAGCTTGTCCTGCACCACCTGTTCGGAGAGGAAATTGGTCTCCACGAACTCACCCAGGGAGGCGCCGATCTGGTCCTTGCGGCGCGGAATGATGGCTGTGTGCGGAATCTTGATGCCCATGGGGTACTTGAACAGCGCCGTCACGGCGAACCAGTCGGCCAGCGCGCCCACCATGCCACCCTCAGCGGCCGCGCGTACGTACTGCAGCCATGGATAGTCCTTCTGCAGCGCGAACGCGAAGACAAAGACCACGGCCATTGCGATCAGCAGGCTCAGCGCCAGCAGCTTCATTTTCCGCAGCGCTGCCGCCTTTTCGGCGTCGCCGGCACCAAGCCGGCGGCTTACGACGGCGGCAGCCGCCTTAGTGCCCGGCGGCACCTCCCGCGCGGCCTCCGCGGGCGCTTCCTGCGTGGTTGGCCCAGTAGTTGCCTCAGAGTTCACCTGCATGTGCCAAGCCTAGCCCCGAAGGCGGGGGCGGGTCGGCTACCGTGTGTCCATGACAATTGACGAGTCAGTGCCGCAGCGGCCGCTGGTCTTTGCCCACCGCGGGTCCAGCGGCGCGTATGCCGAACACACCCGCGCCGCCTACCTGCAGGCCCTGGCTGACGGGGCCGACGGCGTGGAGTGCGATGTCCACCTGACCCGGGACCAGCACGTGGTGCTGCTCCACGACGCCAACCTGGACCGCACGTCGGACGGGACCGGCCCGGTGGCCGAACGGACGCTGGAGGAGTTGCGCCAGCTGGACTTCTCGTCCTGGAAAGGCGTCCGCATTCCCGAAACCTACGGGGCGCGCTCCGAGCAGCTCCTGACCCTTCCGGAGCTGCTGGACGTCCTGCGCGGGGCGGGCCGTCCGGTGAAACTCGCCATTGAGCTCAAGCATCCCAGCCCCTACCAGCTCAAGCTGGAGGACCGGGTCCTGGAAGTACTCCGCAGCGAGGGCTGGGACCCGCAAAGCTCCACAGTGGACAACATCGCCGTGACATTCATGAGTTTCAGCCCCGATTCCGTCCGGCACCTGCTCCTGTCCATCCCGCCTCAGTACATCTGCCAACTCGTGGACGACGTCACCATCCATGAGATCCGTGGCGGGCTGGGGGTGGGGCCGATTACGGGCGGCGCCATCGCAAACCTGATGAAGGCCACCCAGCTGGAGGGCGAACGGATCCTGGATGACCGGGAGGTGGGGATGGCCGGGCCGGGTATTGATTACGTCCGTGAGCGCCCCGGCACCGTCCGGCGCTGGCTGGACTCCGGCCGCCGCTTCAGGGTGTGGACTGTGGACTCACCGGAGGACGTGGCCCTTTGCCAGGAGTTGGGCATCCAGGAGATCACCACCAACGTGCCGGCCCGCGTCCTGGAACAGCTGCACATGGCCGCGCCGCAGGGAAAGTAGCGCTGACATGGCCGCCCCCGGCACACCGTCCGTGCCCCGCTGGTGGGCCGGGCCGCTCGACGTCGAAGGCGTGGCGCTGCAGTCCGTGGAAGCAGCCGCGGAAGCCCTGAACCTGTACACGGCGAGCCCTGGCCGGTACAGCACAACTGCTGTGCTCACGGCAGCTGCCTTCGATTCCTTCGGGCACCTGCGGATTGCGGGGCGCAAGCCGCAGGGTTTCGCGCCCCTGTCCGGCTTCCGGAAGACCGCCGACGGCTGGATCCGGCTGCATGCAAACTACCCGCACCACGAGCAACGGCTTTTGCAGGCGCTGGGTGCAACCTCCGCGGAAGGGGTGGAGAGGGAACTCCAGTCCATGGCCGCGCTGGAGGCTGAGGCCGCCATCCAGCGGCACGGCGGAATTGGCGCGGCTGTCCGGACTCGCGGTGAATGGCTTGCGACCGACATGGGCCGAGCGGCCGGTTCAGGACCTTGGATTGCTGTGGAGCATGCCGACGGCACAACCAGTGGCTTCGGACTGCAGGATATCGGGGCGGCCACAGAGGCCGGCACCAGCCCCGGCACCCTGTCCGGTACCAGCGCCCTGCACGGTGCGGACGGCCTGCCCCTGGCCGGGGTACGGGTCCTGGACCTGACGCGGGTCATCGCAGGGCCGGTCGCCACCCGGCTGCTGGCCGCGCTCGGAGCAGAGGTCCTGCGAATCGACCCGCCCGCCTTTCCCGAGATCGAAGACCAGTTCGTGGACACGGCCTTTGGCAAGCGCAGCGCAGTACTCGACCTGGGACCCGCGGCAAACCGGCAGAACTTGCAGCAGCTCCTGGCCGGCGCAGATGCCGTGGTCACCGGTTACCGGCACGGCGCGTTGGACCGCTTTGGGCTCAATCCGCGGGAACTGCTGGCAGCACACCCGGGACTGGTGGTGGTCACGTTGGACAGCTGGGGCGGCAGTGGGCCGTGGAGCGGGCTGCGCGGCTTCGACAGCATTGTCCAGGCCGCCAGCGGAATCGCACACCTCTACGGCAGAGAGGACGATTACGGCAGGTGGCGCCCGGGTGCCCTTCCGGTGCAGGCGCTGGACCATGCCACCGGCTACGGGGTGGCTGCGGCTGCAGTCGGTCTTCTGGCCGCGCGGCGCCGGACGGGTTTGGGCGGCGCGGCACACCTGTCTCTGGCCCGCACCGCAGAGGAACTGTTTTCCTTGACCGGCATGGAAAACCAGGCCGGCAGGGAACACGGGGCTGGCACCGAAAGCCAGGCTGGCACCGAAAACCAGGCCACCACAGCAAGCCCCGCGGAACTCCCATCGCCCGAATACCGGTCCGTGGACAGCAGCTTTGGGGAGTTGCGGTACGTCGGGCCGCCACTGCTCGACGCAGGCCGGCCGCTGGACTATCAGTCCCCGCCACCACCATATGGAAGCTCGCCGGCCGCCTGGCTGTGACGCTTGCAGCCCCGGGCTGTGTAGCTGCGCAGCCCTGCTGTCCTGCCGGATGCCGGGTTTCTGGGGGTGCTGACGCTGTGATTGAGTGGTTCCATGTCTTCTCCCAGGTCCGGCCCCGCTGCTAAGGGCCTGTCCGCTCTGTCCCCATCCATTCCCGGCGCGGCCGTGCAGCACCTGTCCGCGGCTGCCATGGGGGCCCTTCTGCTGGCCAGTGCCGGCAAGCATTTCAGGGATCCCGGCTTCTACCGTGACGTCGTTCCGGGATACCTCTGCCGGCAGGATCCCTCGCCTGACGCAACCCCAAGCGGTACCACCCCTGACAGTCCAACCCAAGGCAGTTCACCCCAAGGCATTTCAACCGAGGGCAGTCCAACCCAAAGCAGCCCACCCCCAAGCAGCACGGGCACAGCCGCCGCAGCCCAGCATCCATGGGCCGTCCTGTCCCGGGACGAGTGGATCGCCGTGAGCGGCCTGCTGGAGCTCGCCGCCGCCGTCGGAATTCTCCTGCCACCCACCCGGAAGTTGACAGCCACTGCCATCACCGCGATGTTCACGGCGTTCCTGGCCGGGCACGTCGATGCCCTCCTGAGGGCGTACGGACCGCAGGGCACACCCCGCCGCCGGAAGATCCACGCCGTGCGGCTTCCGCTCCAGGCGCCCCTGATCCTGTGGGCCTGGAGCCTGCGGACACGTGCACTACCCGGCCGTAAACACCGTAAACCCGGAGGCCGAGGGTGAAGCTGCTGGCATCGCCGGCAGTCAGGGTGGGTATCTCCATCAGCATTGCCACGGGGCTGTACGGCGTGTCCTTCGGGGCGCTCGCGGTGACGTCCGGGCTCAACTTCTGGCAGACCATGGTGTTGAGCCTGCTCCTCTTCAGCGGCGGCTCGCAGTTCGCCTTCATCGGGGTGGTGGCAGGCGGCGGCTCAGGCCTGGCGGCCATGAGCGCAGCCACCCTCCTGGGCATGCGCAACGGCATCTACGGCATGCAGCTGAACGCGCTGCTCCGCCCCACGGGCTGGCGCAAGTACGTCGGCGCGCAGCTCACCATCGACGAATCCACTGCCACGAGCACGGGCCAGACAGACCCGGCCGAACAGCAGCGCGGATTCTGGACCGCCGGAATCGGCGTCTACGTGCTCTGGAACCTCTTCACCGCTGTGGGGGCACTGGCCGGAAGCGGGCTGGGCGATCCCAAGCAATGGGGGCTGGACGGGGCTGCCGTCGCCGCCTTCCTGGCGCTGCTCTGGCCCCGGCTCAAGGGCCGGGAGCCAATCGCCATCGCGGTGGTGTGTGCCGTGGCGACCGTAGTTGCCGTTCCCTTCGTTCCGCCAGGCGTCCCCATCCTGGTGGCCGCGGTAGTTGCCGCGCTGGTGGGCTGGTTCAGCCATGGCCGCCGCGACGAAGGCCTCGAACCCGACGTCGAGCCCTACGGCACGCACGGCCACGGCCATCACCAGGACCGCCTTGGCGGACCGGAGCGCAGAAGCGGCACGGACCCGGAAGCACGCGCATGACTCTGTGGATCTGGCTGCTTATTGCCTGCGTCCTTGCCTACGCATGGAAGCTGGTGGGCTACTTTGTTCCCGCCAAGTTCCTTGAGGACCCCCGCACCTCACGCGTCGCGGGAACCATGACCATCGGACTGCTGGCCTCGCTCACAGTGGTGAATGCGGTGGTGTCGGGCCAGGCGCTCGCCGCAGACGCCAGGCTGGGAGCGCTGGCCGCCGCCGCGGTCGCCCTGGTACTCCGGGCACCGTTCCTTGTTGTGGTAATCGCCGGAGCCGGCACGGCGGCACTGTTGCGGATCCTGGGTTGGAACTGATCCCCTAATTCGTGCCCAAAGTGGTGACCCGGGTCACTTTGCTGGGCCTGTGCCGGTTGTACTATGAGATCGGCTTATGCAGTTGGCCATGGAATTTCCTATTGAACGGCACCCATGGAAAATCAGCTGCACCCTGCGGGCGGCTTAGCGGGCAGGCTTCGCCATAAGAACGCCCGACGCCGGGCGGGCCTTCCTGCCAAACGCTTCTTCAAGCGCTTTTCCGGACTTTCGGACGTCCCGGAAGAGGACCTGGAACTTCTCTCCCAAAGACTTCGGGAGGCATTCGACCTGGATCCGTCGTCGTCCGTGCCCGCCCTTCAGGCCCTGGTGCGCCGGGAGATCCGCAAGCGGGCGGACACAGGCAGCGCGTAGCGGCCCACCATTCCGGGTGCCATCTGTGATGGACTGGAAGAGAGGCAGCCCACACCCAGGCGGCCACCAAAGGAGGAATCGAGATGGACGACGAGTCACGGCCTGTTGAGCCGCAGGACGGCCACGGCACCGATGAGACCGGCAAGGACGCCAAGGGAGAACACGGCACCGGGGTGCCGGCCGCGGAACAGTCCGCAAAGCCGCGGGCCGCCTATCTTGACCCGCGAGGTTCGGAGTCAACCCGCGAGCTGCGCGACACCGCCAGAAGGCGCCGGGACGCGGAAGAAAAACTCCAACAGCACCTGATGGAAGCGAAGGACCACGTTCCCAACGAATTCCATGAACATCCCGGACATGGCTACGTGGGACACGCCGGACATGAGCACCTCGCCCATGAGCCGTCCGGTCATGAGACGCCAGACCAGGAAAAGCCCGGCCGGGAACAGTCCGGCCGGGAGCAGGACAGCGGCACCGGCGAAAAGGGCGCAGACAAGGCCTGATCAGCAGTGGAGTCCTTAGCCGGCTGGGCCCCCCGCCTGCCGCGGCCAGCGCTGACTTTCGGCCGGCCGGACGACCCCTGGCTGCCGGTCGGCATTGACCGGCAGCCAGGAGCTGAACAAGCGGTGGTTTAGGCTACGCCGTGGGCCGCGCCGTCAGGTGAGACGGACCTCCGGTACGTTTCCTCGACGCCCATCTCGTACCAGGCCTGCGCGCCAAACTCCGGTTCGGGGGTATCCAGGTTCTGGTACAGGGCGTCAAGCAGTTCGACCAGCTCGCCGGCGGTCAGTGCAGGCAGGACTTCCTCCGGCCCGCGGGGATCGGTCAGGTAGTGGAGAAGCTTTGAGTGGTTCATTGCAGTGCGGCCGTTGTGTGCGGGACAGGCGCGAAGTGCATGGGGTTGCTCCAACGTGGAAGTGCCGAGGCTGACTGCCTAACCCCAATTCAGAGTGTATTGCACGTACTTACTGGTAACAATGGAGTTGGCCCACAACGCATCTGCCACCAGGAAATTGCCGCCATAGAACTACCGTCAACGAATTCCGGCAGCAGGCCGCCGCACGGCTTACTCCGGCAGCGTTCCGGGCTGGACGTTTACCGTGGTGTTGCCGGGCGCGGGCGGCACGGGAACGAACACGGGGAGCGGGCGCGACGGGCGGACCGTGCGGATGGCATCCTCCACCAGCGCCAGCGGGCGGCGCCACGCATCAGAACCGGGTTCCATGGTGTCCACCACACCGATCAGCATGGCCAGCAGCCGGAACATGTCCGTCATGGAAATGTCAGTGCGCAGGCTTCCCTGGCCTTGGCCGCGCGCCAGCAGGATGCTCATGGATTCCATCAGGGAACCGGTGATTCCGGTGAGGAGTTCGCGCCGGCCCGCCACCGCACACAGCAGGTTGGCGTCGTCGCTCGCGGCCCCCATCAGGGCTTCGAGAACGCGCAGCAGGCCTGCGGCGGCATCGATATCGGCAAGGGCGCCGTCCATGACGGGGTCAACCGTGAGCCGGAGCTGCCGGTTGAGCGCGGCAAGCACCAGTTCTTCCTTGTCCGCGAAGTTGCGGAAGAGGGTTGCCGGGCCCACGCCGGCGGTGGTTGCGATGGTCTGGAGCGGTACTTCCGGGCCGAACTCCCGGAAGCATTGGCGTGCAGCCGTGATGATCTTGTCCACGTTCCGCGCTGCGTCGGCACGGAGGGGCTTTCGGGCGACTGCGAGGCTCATGCCCAAAAGGGTAGCAACGGAGCTTCCGGCCAACACGGTTACTGCGGGGTAGGCGCTTATGTGACGGCGGCCCGCTGCCGTCACCTGCGCCGCTGTCCGGAGCTGCGTGGGAGACTGGGGAGCATGTTGCTTGCATTTTCTGTCGCGCCGTCAGGCGTTCCCAGCGAAGGTTCACGGCCCAACGATGCGTCGGTGCACGACGCCGTTGCAGCCGCAGTCAAGATCGTCAGGGAGTCCGGGCTGCCCAACCAGACGGATTCCATGTTCACCACCATTGAAGGCGAGTGGGACGAGGTGTTCGACGTCGTCAAGCGCGCCACCGAGGCCGTGGGGCGCTACGGCAGCCGTGTTTCGCTGGTGATCAAAGCAGACATCAGGCCCGGCTACAGCGGCGAGCTGACCGCGAAGGTCGACCGCCTGGAGAATGCACTGGTGCAGGAGCCCTAAGCGTCTCACAAGGGGGCCGCATTGTCTGGACCCCCGGCACGCCGCGTGCCAAAATGTGGCAATGTTCGAGCACAAGCCGCGGCCGGAATGGATTGCCACCGAGGAGTTCCTGTCCGCTGCCGTAGTGCATCCGGACAGCGCCGTCCAGCAGGCCATCCACGCCGCGGCGGAGGCCGGCATGCCCGCCATCGAGGTGGCGCCTAACGCAGGGAAGCTCCTGAAGCTCCTGGTCCAGCTGTCCGGTGCCCGGCGCATCCTGGAGATCGGGACGCTCGCGGGATACAGCACCATTTGGATGGGCCGGGGGCTGCCCCCTAACGGCACCCTGGTCACCTGCGAGTACCTGCCCCAGCACGCAGAAGTGGCGTGGGCCAATATTGATGCGGCCGGCCTGGGGGAAAGGGTGGAGATCCGGCTGGGCCCGGCGCTGGAGACCCTGGCGGCCCTCGAGGAAGAGGAACGGGAGCCGTTCGACTTCATCTTCATCGACGCCGACAAGCAGAACAACAGCCGCTACCTGGACTGGGCCGTCAGGCTTGGCCGCCCCGGCGCCGCGGTGGTCCTGGACAACACCATCTGGGAAGGCGCGGTGCTGGACCCGGACATCGACCCCGTCAACGCGCCGGGGATCATCGATGCACTCAAGCTGCTGGGCAACCACCCCCGGCTGGACGCCACCGTGATCCAGACCGTCGGCTCGAAAGGCTGGGACGGGTTCGCCCTGGCGCGCATTCTCCCGCAAAACAGTAAGTAAGCTGTGGAGATGCGTCCGGTGCCCGCCGGACATCTCTCCTGGAGGACGTATTTGCAAGCGCCACTTACTGCTGTGCTCCTCAGTTCCGCCCCCGCTGGGCTCTCCCCGTGGGGTTCCCTCTTGGAGTCGTTCGCCGGTGCCGTAGGTGATGTGCCGGCCCTGCTGGCCCTGGCCGTCGAGGCCGGACGGACGTGGCCGCGGCCCGGTGAAGGACGCACCGCCGTGTTGTGGGAGCTCCTGGCCTCCGTGGCTGCCACTGACGTTGCCGCGGCCCGGGTGCTTGAGCCGCACCTCGACGCCGTCGCCATCCTTGCCCAGGCCGGCCAGGCCTTTCCGGCCGTTCATCCCAGGCCGGATGGTGCCGCGGAAGCAGCGTGGGGCGTGTTCGCTGCAGAGGCACCCAACGCCAGGCTTGAGGCGCGCTCCGGAAGCACCGGCATTGTGCTCAACGGAATCAAGCCTTGGTGTTCACTTGCCGGCCGGCTGGACTGCGCCGTCATCACCGCGCACACGGACGACGGCGGCCGGGCGGCTTTTGCCGTCAGCCTTCGCCACCCGGGCGTGGCATGTGAGGAGCCAGACTGGATTGCGCGCGGCCTGCGGGAGATCCCCAGCGGTAGCGTGCGCTTCGACCAGGTCCCGGCGACGCCGGTTGGCGACACCGGCTGGTACCACAGCCGGCCCGGTTTCGCCTGGGGCGGGATGGGCGTCGCCGCCTGCTGGCTGGGCGGAGCAGTGGGGGTGGCACGGGATTTCCGTGCCGGCCTGCTGGCAGGTGCGGATAATGGGCGGGAGCCGGACCAGCTGGCGCTCGCGGCATTGGGCGAGGTGGACCGGACCATCGCCGCCGCCCTGCAGTACCTGGCCGGGACGGCAGCCCGCATCGACGACGGCACCCTCGGCGCCGACGGGAGCCAAAGCACCTGGAGCGAGGCCCAGCGCGTGCGCGGAACCGCTGCGGCCGCCGTCGAACGTGTCCTTCACCTCGTGGGCTCCCACCGGGGGCCGGGGCCACTCGCCTTTGATGAACCGTATGCCAAAAGGATGGCGGACCTGGCGCTGTATGTCCGGCAGCATCATGGCGCACGTGATGATGCCCAACTCGGCCGGCTGGCACTCAAGGGGGACTGCCCGTGGTGACCTTTTCCCACGCAGACCAGGGGACCGCCGAGGAAGCCTGGGCCCGGAGCGGACTGGCTGCTGTACCCGAACTGCCACTCGACGCGGCTGAGCTGGCGGGCATGCGCTTCGTGGTCGTGGCAGCCCATCCTGATGATGAAACGCTCGGCGCCGGGGGGCTCATGGCCTCGCTCGTAGCCCTGGGAGCCGAGGTGGAAGTCCTGCTGTGCACCGCGGGGGAGGGGTCGCACCCGGATTCGCCCACCACCACTCCCGGACAGCTGGCCGCCGTCCGGCTTGCCGAGTTTTCCGCGGCCCTGGCCGCCCTGGGCCTGGCGGACCGCTGGACGTTCCTCGGCTTGCCGGACCGTGGACTGGGCGGCCATGCCGAAGCGATCGCCACTGCTGTCCGGGACGCTGCACAGCGGCTGGCCGGCGCCCCGGACCGACTGGTCCTGGTGGCACCGTACCGGGCCGACGGCCACGGCGACCACGATGCCCTTGGCGCGGCCGCGGCAGAAGTGGCCCGGCGCGACGGCCACGCGCTCCTGGAGTATCCCATCTGGTTTTGGCACTGGGCCACGCCCCGGGACCGGGACTGGCGGCAATGGGTCCGCTTCCATCTGGACGATCCCGCCCGCACGGCCAAGAAGCGTGCCATGGAGGAGCACGCAACCCAGGTGCAGCCACTCTCACCTCTTCCCGGGGATGAAACGTTGCTCAGCGGGACCTTCCTGGAGCACTTCTCGCGTGGCTACGAGGTCTTCGCCTGGACGCCCGCGCCCACTTCGTCCGGACGGGCGCATTCCAGCAGCGACGCCGAACTGGTCTTCGACGGCGTCCATGACGGTACGGAGGATCCCTGGAACTACGGCACAAGCTGGTACGAGCGGCGCAAACGCGCGCTCACCCTTGCAGCCCTGCCGGCGGAATCCTATGAACGCGGCCTGGAAGTGGGCTGTTCCATCGGGACCTTGACGGCTGAACTGGCCACCCGGTGCCGGACCCTGCTGGCGGTGGACGCCAGCGGGACCGCAGTGCGCCGGGCCAGCCAACGGTTGGAAGGCACACCCGGGGTGCAGGTGGAACAGCGGGTCCTTCCCGGCTCCTGGCCCGGAGGAGTATTTGACCTGGTGGTGGTTTCCGAAGTGGGTTACTACCTGGCCCCTGAAGAGCTGGCCCAGCTGTGGGACCGGGTGGAGGCCACCCTGGAACCCGGCGGAACGCTTCTCCTGTGCCACTGGCGGCATCCCATCACCGGTTGGGAGCTGGATGGGGACACCGTCCACACGCTGGCCCGGGAAAGGCTGGGATGGCGGACGGCCGGGCTTTACCAGGAACGCGACTTCGTGCTGGAAGTCCTGGTCGCTCCGGGCGGCGGGGCGGCGGGATGATGCCGGCCGGTCCGGGGGACGATGCATCAAGCCCGCCTGTCCAAGCCGCCAACGGCATCCAGCACGTTGCGGTGGTCATTCCGGCCCACAACGAGGAGCAGCACCTGGAACGGGCGCTCACTGCGGTCAGCTGCGCGGCAGACCGGGTCGAAGCGGAACTGCCGGATGTTGCCGTGCAAGTGGTGGTTGTCCTGGACGGCTGTACCGACCGGTCGCCAGCGGTTGCCGCGCGGGTGGCGGCCGGGGATCCGCGGTACCTGCTGCTTCCCGTCAGCTTCGGGAGCGTGGGAAGAAGCCGGCAGGCCGGCGTCAGGGCCGCACTGGAGAACTCAAGCAGGTGCACCCAGGATGGCCGGGCGGCGGGGCATTCCCCGCAGGAGACCTGGCTGGCCAACACGGATGCCGATTCCTGCGTGCCGTCACACTGGCTGGTGCGGCAACTGGAACTCGCTGAACTCGGTTTCGATGTTGTCCTTGGCACCGTGCAGCCGGACCCCCATGGAATGCACCACGATCTGTTGGCCCGCTGGCATGCGCGGCACGCCGGCACCGAGGACCACACCCATGTGTACGGTGCCAACCTTGGAGTCCGTGCCTCTTCCTACCTCGCTGCAGGGGGCTTCCCCGGCGTCGATTTCGATGAAGACCAGGCGCTGGTCCGCAGGCTTCGAAGCAGCGGCGCGGGCATCGTTGCCACCGACACCACACGGGTCCTTACGTCAGGACGGACGGTGGGCCGGGCGCCGCACGGGTTCGCCGCGTACCTCCTGGCCCTGGCGCAGCCATAGGGCACTGCGCAGCCGTAGGGCGGGGCGGAGCCATGGGGCACTGCGCAGCCATAGGGTCGGGCGGAGTCTTAGCAGCGGCATCTGACCCAAGAGCTGCCCCGGCATGGAAAAGGGCTGCTGCCGTACGGCAACAGCCCTTCGTTCCGGGACTTAATCTCGCGTGACTGCGTCAGTGACCTTCCCGGGCGCAGGCTTCAGCCGGCGCTTCCGCTTCGTGTCAGACCAGGTCCGGAGCGCTGGCAACGATGTAGTCCGCCGCAGCTGGTCCGGTCATGGAGAGGTTATTGCTGTCCGGGTTGATTCCGGCATCGTGCAGGGCCTCCCAAAGAGCTTCCGGCGGCTGGAGTTCTGCCTTGTGCAGGAGGCACCAACTTGTGTAAAGGCCGTAGAGCTCGTCGCGCCTGAGGCCCAGCCCGGGCTCCCTGTCCGCGACAACTGCTTCGGCAAGAAACTGTTCAAAATGGGTAGCAGGCATGTCCGCTCATTAAGGGTCGACACTGATTCCGCCGTCTGCTTCAGCGGCCTTGCCCGGTTTCCAGGGGATCCCGGCGAGGTAATCAAGAAATTATTGCAGTTCTGTGTGCTTGTCCAGTTGGACCCGGCCGGGTTGCACCGTGGCGGGGCACACCCTGTACAGTTGCGCGGCGAACAGCGGTGGGAGGCTTCCGGACGGGTTTGAGGGGGCCGACGGCGACTGGGGGGACTGGCCTCGGTCTCAGAAGAGGCCATCTCACCGCCGACCCCGTATTACCCCGGAGTTACTTCATCCCGGGAAAACCAAACAGGACCTTCAAGATGAATTTTCCTCCATCTCGAAGGTCCTGCCTAGTCCCCCTGGGCAGCGGCTGGGCCTGCCTGCCTAAGCGTTCCCGCCTGGCCGGGCGCCGCCGTCGGGCTCCCCGTTGCCGGCCCGGTGCTGCACCTTCTCGCGGACCCTGTCGCGGTGCCGCTCGCCTGGCCTCACTTCGTTCTGTTCATTCCCGGCACCTTGCCCGTCGGGGTTATCGCCGGAATCATCCTGCCCGTTCTCCGAGGCATACTGCTCCCGAAGTTCACGGCCGTGCTTGATGTCCTCTTCGATCTGCTTCTGCAGCTTCTCGCTTTTCTTGGTATCCCGCGGCGGCAGCTGGATGGTTTCCTCTGCCTTGATACCGGCCTGGAGTTCGCGGCCGCGCTCCACCTCGGCGTCGAATTCAGCGCCGAAAAGAAGGGACATGTTCAGGATCCACAGCCACAGCAGCATGATGATCACGCTGCCCAGTGCACCGTAGGTCTTGTTGTAGTTGCCGAAGTTGCCGACGTAGAAGCCGAAGCCCAGCGAAGCGATCAGGAAGACAAACAGGGCAATCCCGGACCCCATGCTCATCCACCGGAATTTGGGCTGCTTGACGTTGGGGGTGGCGTAGTACAGCACTGCAATGATGGCGATGATCAGCGCGATCATGACCGGCCATTTGGCAATGTTCCAGACCATGAGGAAAGGCCCGCTGAGGCCGATCAGCCCGCCCACTGCCTCCGAAACCGGGCCACTGAGGACCAGCATGCCGGCCAGCAGAGCCACGATAACCACGGCCAGTAGCGTGACGCCAAGCATGGTGCCGCGAAGCTTCACGAACGCGCGTCCCTCGTCCACCTCATAAACCCGGTTCATGGCCCGGCCGAAGGCTCCGACGTATCCGGACGCCGACCACAGGGCGGTTACAAGCCCGATCACCAGGGTGAACCCGGCCGCCGGGGCGCTGGTCAGTTCAGCTACCGGTCCGCTGATGGTGTTGACGGTCTCCGCCGGGGCGAAGCCGCGCACGATTTCCAGCAGGGCGTTGGTGGTCTTCTGCGGATCCCCAAAAAGGCCAAGGAGCGAAACCAGTGCCAGCAACGCTGGGAACAGCGAGAGGACGGCGTAATAGGTCAGGGCCGCCGCCAGGTCAGGGCATTGGTCCTTGGTGAACTCCCGGAGCGTCTTCTTGGTTATGTACTTCCAGGAAGGCTTATCCAGGTCCCTCGGGCTGGCAGGTTTCCTTGAATCGTTTGGATCCGGAGCCTGGCCCGCCTTGGCGGTGCTGGTCTCGGAATCGTCGTGAGTGGCCATGGGGAAGTCCTCTCAATCAGGGGCCAAGCGGACAGGCCGGCCCGCGGATGGCGGTGCCGGCCTGCCAATCAAACTGATGCCTTACGGTGCCGCGGTGGGCTGATCAGGTGTTTTGGATGGTGTCTTTGGCGTCGGTCGCGCGGTCTTTGACGTCGGTGGCTGCGTATTGGCCTTCGGTTTTGACGTTTTGGGCGGCGTCGGTGGCGGTGGCCTTGACGTTTTCCATGGCTTCCTGGGCGGGTTCCTTGAGGTCCTGGGCCATGGTTTTGGCGGCGTCGGTGACCTGGGTTGCCAGGGGCTGGGCTGCGGTTTTGAGTTGGTCCGCGGCTTCGCGTTCTTTGTCGCTGGCGGGGATCAGGGAGGAGATCAGCATGCCGGCGCCGAAGGCGATGAGGCCGGCGGCCAGGGGGTTGCCGGCGGTTTTGGCTTTGACCTGGTCGGGGGCGTGGGAGACGGCCTGGCCGGCGTCGGAGAGTTTCGCGGAGACGGTGTCTGTTGCCTGGTGCAGGTTGTCTCCTGCGGTGTGCATGGCGTTGGTGGTGTGCCCGGCTCCGGTGGCGGTGGTGTTGTGGACTTTGGTGCCGGCGGTGTCTGCTGCTCCCATGATTTTCTCCTTCACCCCGGTCACGGCGTCGCGGACCTTGTCGGTTTGGCGGTGGACGATGTTGGACGGGGTGACTTTATCGGCCACGGCGTCCACGTTGGTGCCCAGGCGTGCCCGGGTGGCTTCTATGTCTGCGCGGATGACGTCAGGGTTGTCGCTCATCGGTTTACCTCACCTGGTTTTAGGGTTGGGGGAATTTCTGAGAGGGTTTCGCCGGTTTGGGGCAGGCCCTTGATCTGTTTGAGTTCCTTGCGGCCGGTGGAGGCCAGGACGGCGGCGATGATGGCCCAGATGACGGCGACGATCAGCGCGGCCCAGCCCAGGGCCATGATGGCGCCCAGGGCCCACATCAGGGCCAGGGAGAGGAAGAGCAGGACGAAGTGGCCGCCGATCCCGGCGCCGGCGAGCATGCCGGCGCCTTTGCCTGCGCGGGAGGTGGATTGTTTGAGTTCGGCTTTGGCCAGTTCCACTTCCTGGCGCATCAGGGTGGACAGGTCACGGGTCACGTCCCCGAGGAGGTCACCGAGTGAGGCGTTGTCCGCTTTCACATGCGCCGCGCTGGGCGGCGGCTCCGGAATCTGGCTACTCATCACAGACCACCCGTCTGGCCGCCCCGGGTGCGGTCCTGGGTGAGGGGATCGTTTGCCATGGGATCGTCGGCGAGGGCGCGGTCGCGCAGCGGGTCGTCGGAGAGCTGGTTTCCTGACCAGGGCTCCTCCACGAGCTGCGGGCTGTCCAGGCCGCTGGCCGGACCTGCTGCTTCCGGATAGCTGCTGCCCGGTGCGCCGCCGTCGTATCCGGCCGTTGTGGTGGCCGGTGCGGGCAGCTGGACCGGCGGGGGCGGAACCGTCCCGCCCGCAACGGGGTATGACTGGTTGTACTGGTCGCCGTAGGTGGCGCCGGAGTACCGGCCGGACAGGCCCGCTGCACCGGTGCCGGCAGTGGATGTTTCGGGAGGACCTGCGGTGAGGCCGCGGGTGAGGCGTCCGGCGAGGACGCCGGCGCCGGCAGCGAGGAGCAGGAAGGTTCCAGGCCGGTTGCGGGCGAACCGCTGGACCTCGTTCAGGAGGTCACCCGGCTCCCGGTTTTCCAGCCAGGTGGCCATCGAGGAAGTGCGCTCTGCCGCCTGGCGGACCAGGTCGCCGGCCATGCCCTGCTGGTCCGGGGCGCTGGCCATGCTGTGCAGCTGGGTGGAGATGTTGCGGATGCCTTCCGCGGCCTTCTGCTGCTGGGTGCCCGCCTGGCTGGTGAGGCCGGACTTTGCCTGGTGCAGCAGGTCCTGCGCATTGGCCTTGGCCTCATGCGCCACGTTCGCGGCTTCTTCCTTCGCCGTCTGGGCTACATTCTGTGCCGATCCCGCTGCGGTCCGGGCAACGTCGGCTGCTTCTTCCTTGGCTGCGTCTTTGCGGGACGTGCCGTAGGCATCACCAGCCTGGCTGCCGCCGGCAAGGGGAGCAGCGGTTGAGGGGAAGGTGGCGGGCTCCCGCTCGCCAGGGATTCCTGTATTGGCCGGGGGAGCCGTGTATGCGGGATCCTCGGGCCATTGGTTCTCTGTCATCTTCGCTCTCTTTCCAAGAAGGCCGGTTGTTGATCAAGAACCAGCAATACTGGCCGTAAAATGATAAGCATGATTACTAATGAAAGGTAAGTACCCTTGCTAAGCGAGTTATAACCGTTCCAAAAATGTCAGCCGGAATGGCGAGGGCCTGCCCGGTCACAACGAAGTGGAAAGTGGTGGGAAACGTGGATACAGCCCCATGGGTATGGGTGATAGTTGCCGTTGTTGTGGTGGTACTGATCGTGCTGCTGCTCCTGGCCGGTGGAAGGCGCCGGAAAGCCATGCAGGAGAAGCGGGACCAGGAGCACCGGGAAAAGGCCGCCGAGATCCGGCGCGAAGCCGAGAACATGGAAATTGACGCCCGTGAACGTGAGGCCAAAGCCATCCGGGCGCGCGCGGACGCCGAGCAGGCGCAGGTTGACGCTGCACGGCTGCGCCAGGAAGCAGAAAAGCGCAGCCAGGAAGCCCAGTCCCTGCGGGGTGACGTTGCCAGCCGTGCACGGAAGGCGGACGAACTTGATCCCGATGTAGGGCCCGATGGCAGGCGGCAGGAGCGCCCCGTTGTTCACGACGCCCGGGACGAGCGCCGCGAAGGATATGACGCCGGGCAGGGGCGTCCTGTAGTGAATGATGCCCGGGAGGATCGCCCTGTGCTGAATGACGCCCGGGACGAGCGCCACGAAGGACATGACGCCCAGCATTTTCAGGGCAGTGAGGTCAACCGTGACGGGCGCGGTCCGGCCCACGCGGGTCCTGCCCGGGACATGGGCTCAGACATGGGCGGGGATGCAGCTTATCCCGGTGCTGGGAGCGCGGACACCGGCCGTCGCGGGCGGTACGACTCTCCTGACGCCGGTGGTGGCCTTGGCGGGCACCATGACGCTCCGGCGGCGGGTGCCGAAACCGGGATCCCTGAGGCCGAGGCTGAGGCTGGGCGGAGGCGCCAGGCGGACGCCAGGGACGCTGCCGCCGGGCATGGCGTCCGGGATGAGCGCGGCGAGGGCGACCCTCGAACCGGCATCTGAATGCACCGGCATGTGAACGCGCAGCCGTATGAACGCGCTGCCATCTGACGCGCAGCCGTGAAAGATGGAGGCCGCCGCCATTTTGGTGGCGGCCTCCAGCGGTTGGCTTTAGGAGCGGCGCGGCTTCAGAGCGGGGGAAGGGCTGACTCCTTCCCCCGTTCCCATGCCCGCAAGCAGTTCCTTGACGGCATCGATCGACGAGACTTTCGGCTCCCAGGCCAAAATGCGTTCCGCGCGGCTGGTGTCCATGATGGGGGCGCCTGCGGCCATCTCCACCCACCCCGAATCGGTGGGTTGCACCCGGGCGCGCCACGTCAGATCAACGACTGCATGGAGCAGCGCCATGGGGATGGGGAGGATCCTCTTGGCGCCAAGGATGCGCCCCAGTTCCTGCGGCGTCAGGACCGGCTCGGCGGCGATATTGAAGGCTCCGCTGGCACGCTGGTCCACCACCCGCCAATAGGCCTCGGCGACATCGTCGGCATGGACTGCCTGAAATACCAGGTTGTCCGGGACGGGCAGTATCGGCAGCCATGGCTTGGGCGGCACCAGCCGGGACAGGACGCGGCCGAGGAAGTACCTGCCGATTTCAGCCCCCGCGTGTTCCTGGAAGATGAGAGCCGGCCGCAGCCGCGCGACGGCGATGCCCGGGTTCGCGGCCATGAAGCCGTCCAGGAGCTTCTCCTGTTCGGCCTTGTGCCGGCTGTAGTGCGAACCGGCCATTCCTCCCGCCGGCCACGACTCGTCCCTGCGCTGGTCCTTGCCCGACTTGCTGTAGGCGCCCACCGAAGAGGCGCAGACAACCTGCTTGACTCCCGCCCGGCCTGCGGCATCCAGGACGTTTCTGGTTCCCATGACGTTGGTCCGGTGCAGCATGTCCAGGTCCCGGTTCGGCTGGATCTGCCACGCCAAGTGGACCACCGCATCAACCCCGTCCAGCGCCTGCTCCAGCCGGGGAATGTCCCGCTCCAGGCCCACATCCAAGGTGTGCCAGTGCACGCCGGCGTAAGGCTCCCGGGACGTGTCGGGAAGCCTGCGGCTGATTCCCACCAGCTCCAGGCTTCCGGGCTTTCTCTTCAGCTGGCGCTGCAGGTTTCGCAGCAGTGCTGTTCCCGCATTTCCGCTGGCTCCGGTGATGGCAATGCGCATGACGAGACTCCTAGGCGGGTTGGTCCGGTTGCCGTTTACATTCCGAGCTTATAGCGGAGAAGGATTGTTTTATAAGCAAGCTTATGATTTCCTACTTCTAAGTCTTGCCGCAGGCTTTCGGAACCAGACCGAGGGAAACCACACTCATGCCCGAATCCTTTGCCGCACTAGCCGTGGACGCTGCGCCCGTCCCCCATCCACAGCCGGTATCCGTATCCCAGCAAACCCCTCCCGCCACCTCAGGGCGGCTCCGGGAGGCGTTCGAAAACGACCTGGTCCTAAGGTACCTGGACCTCGCAGAAGCTCTCGCAGCGCGCTTTGAAGCCCGTGGCAGGGAGCGGGCTGACCTGAACCAGGTGGCCTATCTGGGCCTGGTGAAGGCGGCGCGTGGTTTCGACCAGGCCAAAGGGGAGAGCTTCCCCGCCTACGCCGCGCCCACCATCACCGGCGAACTCAAGAGGTACCTCCGGGACCGGACCTGGGTTGTCCGCCCGCCACGCCATATCCAGGACCTGAGGACCCGCCTGTTCCGGGCGGAGCCGGAGCTGACCCAATCCCTGGGCCGCAACCCCAGCGTTGCGGAGCTGGCCGGGGAGCTGGACAGTGACCCGGCAGAGGTGCAGGAGGCCATTTCGGCGTCCAGCAGCATGCACCCCGATTCCCTCGACGCCGTGAACCCGAACTCGGATGCACCCTCCATCGGCGAGGTGCTGGCATGCCCGGAAACTCCGCTGGAACGGCTTGAAGAGCTTGCCTGCCTCCGTGAGGCGATGCAGGACCTGGACGATTCCGACCGCGAACTTCTGTACCGGCGCTACTTCTGCGAGGAAACCCAGGTGCAGTTGGGAAAGCGGCTGGGAATGTCGCAGATGCAGGTCTCCCGCCGCCTGGCCAAGGTGCTGGTGGAACTGCAGCGCAGGCTGGAGGAAAGCACGCAATCCGGGAGCCCGGAGGCCACAGCCGGCAACGGAACGCCAGGCCGCGCCGTACGGCCAGGCCACCCGGCCGGCCCCGTTGCACCGTTCCACCGGACCGGGAGGGCCGGGCATGCCGGCGCTCCCGTCAAGCGCGTGGACCGGCGCCACGGCGGTACCGGGACCCGGTAGCAGCCCTGCTGCGCGGCACTGCACAAACCCTACATCTTGCCTGCTCAACTGCGTCTTCGTACGCCGCTGCCGCAGCCGGAAAGCCCGCGGCCTTGTTTAGGAGCAACAGCAGGAGGGAACTGGTTGGTTATGGGAAGCTCTGAAATGTCCAAGCTCCGGGCTGTCCTGTTCGACCGGGACGGGACCCTGGTGATCGATGTGCCTTACAACGGTGACCCCGGCAAGGTACGGCCCGTAGCAGGCGCCAAATCAGTGCTTGACGGCCTGCGGGCGGACGGAATTGCCACCGGGGTGATCAGCAACCAGTCGGGTATTGCCCGCGGCCTGATTACGGCCGACGACGTGGCAAAGGTCAATGCCCGGGTGGAAGAACTCCTGGGACCGTTCGATGTGTGGGAGGTCTGCCCCCACGCGGAGCATGACGGCTGCTCCTGCCGCAAACCCGCTCCGGGCATGGTCCACAGCGCCTGCCGCAAGCTGGGAATCCACGAATCGGAGGCAGCCCTCATCGGGGACATCGGTGCCGACGTCGGGGCAGCAGAGGCTGCCGGCGCCATCGGGGTCCTGGTCCCCACGCCCGTAACCCGTGCCGAGGAGGTGGCCGCGGCGCGGCTGGTCGCTTCCGATCTGGCGTCCGCCGTAAGCCTGCTGCAGGAGACGCCCTGATGGGGCGCGTCCTGGTGGCCCGGCTGGACAGCATGGGCGATGTCCTTCTGGCCGGCCCCGCGGTCCGCGCGGTGGCCAACGGCCGCGCCCAGCACGGCGGCAGCACCAACCATGTGGTGATGCTGTGCGGCCGGCAGGGTGAAGCGGCCGCTGCCATGCTTCCCGGCGTCGCCGAGGTCTACAGCTGGGACAGCCCCTGGATCATGAATCCGGCACCCCGGATGACCGGCCCGCACGCGGACCGGCTGATCGAATACGTCCGAAATTCCCGCATCACCGAAGCCGTTATCCTCACCTCCTTCCACCAATCACCCCTGCCGTTGGCCCTGTTGCTGCGCCTGGCGGGCGTGGAGCGCATCACCGGTGCCTCCACCGATTACGCCGGCTCGCTGCTTGACGTGCGCCTGAAACCGGGGGAGGACTTTCCCGAAGACCAGCCCGAAGCGGAACGGGCGCTGGGCATCGCCGAGGCCGCAGGCTTCCGGCTCCCTCCGGGCGATGACGGAAAGCTGCGCGTCAACTCCGTGACCGAAGTGGCAGCGCTCGTGGGTACGGAGCCCTATGTCGTGGTCCACCCCGGAGCGGCAGTTCCTGCCAGGGCGTGGCCTCCTCTGCACCATGCGGCCGCCGTCGAGCTCCTCCAGGGTGCCGGCTACCGCGTCGTGGTGACCGGCGGTCCCGGCGAGACGTCGCTGACGGCCACGGTGGCGGGCCCCTCCGCCCTGGACCTCGGCGGACGGACCGACCTTGCCACCATGGCAGGCGTCATGGCCGGCGCCGATGCCGTCATCAGTGGCAACACCGGCCCGGCCCACCTGGCAGCCGCGGTGGGCACACCCGTGGCGTGCCTGTTTTCACCCGTGGTCCCGGCCATCCGCTGGGCGCCCTACGGCGTGCCCCTGGAACTCCTTGGGGACCAGAACGCACCCTGCCGCATGTCCCGCGCCCGGGTATGCCCGGTTCCCGGCCATCCGTGCCTCGACTCTGTCTCGCCCGAGGAAGTCGTGGCGGCCGTGGAACGCCTGATCAGCGGAGTGAGCTCCTTCAGCACCCACGTCAGCACCCGTAGAAAGGCCCGCAACAGATGAGAATCCTGCTCTGGCATGTCCACGGTTCCTGGACGGACGCTTTTGTCCGCGGCCGTCACGAATACCTGCTTCCCGTCCTGCCCGAAGGCGGGGCCTGGGGACTGGGCCGCGCCGGCAGGGACTGGCCGGAATCAGTGCGGGAGGTGGACCTGGCGGCCCTCGACGGCGACGCCGTGGACGCCGTCGTCCTCCAACGGCCCGAAGAAATCGACGAAGTGGCCCGGGCCCTGGGCCGGATCCCCGGCGTCGACCTGCCGGCCGTGTTCGTGGAACACAACACGCCCAAAGGCAACTTCCCAAACATCAGCCATCCGCTCGCCGACCAGACCGTGATCCCGGTGGTCCACGTGACCCATTTCAACCGGTTGGCGTGGGACAACGGCGCCGCCCCCACCACGGTAATCGAGCACGGGATCCCGGACCCTGGACAGCTGTATACGGGCGAGCTGCCCGAGCTGGGCGTCGTGGTCAATGAGCCCGTGCGGCGCGGGCGGGTCACAGGGACGGACCTCCTGCCCGCCTTTGCCTCCGTGGCGCCCCTGCAGGTGTTCGGCATGAAGACCGACGGGCTCGCGGCAGCCACCGGAATCGGGGACGCCCGGCTGACGTCCCGCGGCGACCTCAAAACGCGGGACCTGCACCGCGAGCTTGCGCGCTGCCGGGTCTACGTCCACCCGATGCGCTGGACCTCGCTGGGGCTGTCCCTGTTGGAGGCCATGCACCTGGGAATGCCCGTGGTGGTGCTTGCCGCCACGGAAGCCCCCAGGGCAGTGCCGCAGGAAGCCGGCGTGGTCTCGGCAGACATGGATGAGCTGCTCCGGTGCGCCGGGCGCCTGGTCGCCAATCCGGATGAAGCCCGACGGCGGGGACTCGCCGCCCGGGAGGCGGCGCTGGAGCGTTATGGCCTGGGCAAGTTCCAGGACCGCTGGGATGAGCTCCTGGCGGACCTGCGCAGCCGGCCCCGGCACTCCGTCAACGAGCGGCCGGACGAGCGGATCCTCGTCCCGGCGCGGGAGAGGAAGACCCCATGAAAATCGCGATGATTTCCGAACACGCCAGTCCGTTGGCGGCACTGGGCGGGGTGGACGCCGGCGGCCAGAACGTTCACGTGGCCGCGCTGTCCGAGGCCCTTGCCAAGCGGGGCCACCACGTCACCGTCTATACCCGCAGGGACGCAACGGAGCTCCCCGAACGGGTCCGGGTAGGACGCGGCCTCGAGGTGGTCCACGTTGACGCCGGGCCCGCCCGCCACGTGCCCAAGGACGACCTGCTGCCCTACATGGGGGAACTCGCGGACGGGGTGGCCAGGGACTGGGGGCAGCGGCCGCCGGATGTGGTTCACGGCCACTTCTGGATGTCCGGCCTGGCTGCACTGGACGCCGCCAGGCGGTCCGAGACCGGATACCGCGTCCCCATGCTCCAGACCTTCCACGCCCTGGGTACCGTCAAACGCAGGCACCAGGGCGCCGAAGACACCAGCCCCGAGGAACGCCGCTGGCTGGAACCGGGAGTGGGACGTTCCGCGGACCGGATCATCGCCACCTGTTCCGACGAAGTCTTCGAGCTAAAGGCCATGGGCATCGCCACCGGAAAAATCTCGATCGCGCCCTGCGGCGTGGACCTGAACTTCTTTTCGCCGGAGGGGCAGGTGGCCGCAAGGAAGCGCCGCTACCGCATCCTGTCGGTAGGGCGGCTGGTGCGGCGCAAGGGCGTCGACCTGGTGATCCGCTCGCTCCCGTACCTCAAAGCGGCGGGATTCGAGGACGTCGAACTCCTGATCGTGGGCGGCGGCGGGGACTCCACCGTGATGCACAAGGACCCGGAAATCCGCCGCCTGCTGGACCTTGCCGCCGAGCTCGGGGTATCCGGACACGTGACGCTGCAGGGACAGGTGCCGCGGGCCGAAATGCCGGGCATCTTCCGCAGCGCCGACGCCGTGGTGTGCGCGCCCTGGTACGAGCCCTTCGGCATCGTGCCGCTGGAGGCCATGGCGTGCGGCGTTCCGGTGGTGGCTGCTGCAGTGGGCGGCCTGCGGGACACCGTGGTGGACCACGCCACCGGCCTGCACGTGCCACCCCGGGATCCCGAAGCCATTGCATCGGCCCTGTCGCTGCTCCTGGAAAACCCCACCCTCAGGGCAAAGCTGGGCCAGGCCGGAGAGCGGCGTGCCCGCACCCGCTACTCCTGGGACCGGGTGGCCGCGGAAACGGAAAAGGCCTACCAGCTTGCCGTGGCCGGGGCGCCGGCCAGCGCTTCAGCCGGAATCGTACCGATGGAAGGAGCCGCACTGTGACCGCTGAATCAACCCTGCGCGAAGCAGACCTGCGCACCCTGACCGCAGCCCCGGCACTGCCTGCGGTGCTCCCCGGCGCCACGTTCGTTGATCCCGCCAGCGCCGACGCGGTCCGCCTGCACCTGGACAACGTGCTTCCGGCGCTGGACTCGCTGCGCAGCCAGTCCGGCCGGCTCGCCGCCTGGGGCGTGGAGCTGGCACAGCGCCTGCTGCGCGGCCAAAGGCTCCTGGCTGCCGGCAACGGCGGATCTGCCGCCGAGGCGCAGCACCTGACCGCGGAACTGGTGGGCCGGTTCGACAGCGAACGCGTCCCCTTCTCCGCCATCTCCCTGCACGCCGAGTCGTCAGCTGTGACCGCCATCGCCAATGACTACGGCTACGACGACGTCTTTGCCCGGCAGATCCGCGCGCACGGCCGCTCCGGCGACGTGCTGATACTGCTGTCCACCAGTGGGAAGAGCCCCAACCTGCTGCGGGCCGCGGACGTGGCCGCCCGGCTCAACATGACCACCTGGGCGCTGACCGGCGCCGGTCCCAACCCGTTGGCGGACGCCTGCGATGAGGCAGTCATGATCGACGCCCTGAACGCCAACGCCCAGGAAGGGCACCTGATCGCCCTGCACGCCGTCTGCCGCGCCTTCGACCTCGAGGTTGCCCGGCACACGCCGGCCCCCTTCCCCGGGATGGCAAACGGGGGCAGGCCATGAGGATCGTCGTCGTGGGTGACGTCATGCTCGACGTCGACCTCTCCGGTGAAGCCACCAGGCTCAGCCCGGACGCACCCGTCCCCGTCGTGGACATTTCCGGCGTCCGCCGCCGTGCCGGCGGCGCAGGACTGGTGGCGCGCATGCTGGCCCAGGACGGCTGGCCCGTCACCCTGGTGACAGTGCTGGGGGATGACGACGCCGGCAGCCAGTTGCGCACGCAACTCGCTGGAGTGCAGCTCGTGGCAGGAACCAGCGGCTACCCGTCGCCGGTCAAGACCCGGGTGCGGGCAGGCTCCCATCCGGTGGTCCGCTTTGACCAGGGCTGCGAACGGACTCCCATCCCCGACGTCAGCCCGGCCATGCTGCGCGCAGTGGAAGAAGCCGGTATGGTCATCGTGGCCGACTATGGCAGGGGACTGGCGGCCAACCCGCAGCTGCGCGGGCTGCTGGGCCGCCTGGCCGGTTCGGTGCCCATCGTGTGGGACCCGCACCCCTCAGGCCCGGAACCGGTACCGGGGGTTGCCGTAGTGACACCGAACATTTCCGAAGCGACCAAGGCGGTCCAGGCCGCCGGCAACGTCCCCACCTCGGTGGAGGGTGTTGCGCAGGTCCTGCTGGAGCGGTGGCGCAGCCAGGCCGTCCTGGTGACCAAGGGCGAGGAAGGGGCGATCCTGCTGCAGCAGGGGGATGCCTCTTCCCGCGCCGTTCCCGCCCCAAGGGTGGAAGCCGGGGACCCCTGCGGAGCCGGCGACCGCCTGGCGGCCGGCCTGGCAGTGCACCTCCTGGCCGGCCGAGGGCTGCCCGAAGCGGCGGCCCTCGCCGTCCACGATGCCGCCGACTTCCTGGCGGCCGGAGGCGTGTCGGCGCTGCCCGATACCCAGGGGCAGGATGCGGACCCGGACCACCAACGTGGTGCACCGGGCCGCGGCCGGCGCACCACCGAACCGCTGCTGCTGGCCCGCTCCGTGCGCGAAAACGGTGGGAAGGTAGTGGCCACCGGCGGCTGCTTCGACCTGATCCACGCCGGCCACATCAGGTCCCTCGCCGCCGCCAGGGAACTGGGGGACTGCCTCATCGTGTGCCTCAACTCGGATGATTCGGTGCGGCGGCTCAAGGGCCCGCAGCGGCCCATCATCGGCCAGCACGACAGGGCCGAACTGCTCCTGGCGATGGAATGCGTGGACGCGGTGATGGTCTTCGACGAGGACACCCCCGAAGCCGCCCTGGACCGGCTCCGCCCCGACATCTGGGTCAAGGGCGGCGACTACAAGGGAGCCCGCCTGCCCGAGGCCGACCTGGTGGAAAGGTGGGGCGGCCGCTGCCTCACCGTTCCCTTCCACCCCGCCCGCTCCACCACAGGCCTGGCGGACGCACTCGCCAAGGTCAGCTGAACTTCTCTTCGCATTGTCTTGTTTTCCCCATTGAAAGGAACACCATGACCGCAGAATCAACCGCAACTGCCGCCACCACGCCCGGACGCGTCCTTGTCACCGGAGGTGCCTCCGGACTGGGGGCCGCCGTCGTCGAGGCCGTCCTTCGCTCCGGCGGGACGCCGGTGGTCCTGGACCGCGAAATCAGCACCGTCTCGGGGGTGAAGGCGTTCGAAGTGGACGTCGCGGACCGCGCGGCCGTGGAGCACGCGGTCCGGGAAGCCGCCGAAACCCTGGGAGGCTTGGACGCGGTGGTCACTGCTGCCGGGATCGACCGCTGCGGCAAGCTCGCCGACGTCGAAGCCACCGAGTGGGAAAAGGTCATCGGGGTCAACCTGATGGGCACCGTTTCCGTGGTGCGTGCGGCCCTGCCCTACCTCAAGGAAACCCACGGCCGCGTGGTCACCGTGGCATCCACCCTGGGCAAGCGCGCCGTGGCCGATGCCACCGCGTACTGCGCCTCCAAGTTCGGCGTGGTGGGGTTCAGCCATGCACTGGCCGCGGAAACCGGCGGCGAAATCGGCGTCACCACCATGATCCCGGGCGGCATGAAGACCCGGTTCTTCGATGACCGGACCGAGCAGTACAAGCCGCAGGACGATTCCCGGCTCAACGACCCCGCCAACACGGCGCAGGCCATCCTGTTCGCCTTGAACCAGCCCACCGGCTGCGAGGTCAGGGAAATGCTGATCTGCCACGAGGAAGAAGGCTCCTGGCCCTAAGCCGGGTACCGGCCGCCACCCGCGCCACAGCAGGACCACCAGCACCCACATGCCAGCAGCGACATACCCACACCGAAAGGCGGGAGGAACACCATGCCCACCACAGCCACTGAAACAACCGCAGGCAAGGAAACAGTCGGGGACGCCGGCATCACCATCCAGGACCCGCGGACCGGTGAAGTGCTATGGACGGTGCCCCAGGCGGGCCCGGATGCAGTGAATGATGCCGTGGACGTGGCCCGCAGGGCTGCGCCCGGATGGGCAGCGACAGCGCCGGCCGAGCGTGGTGCCGCCCTCCGCGCCGCCGCCAAGGCGCTTGATGCGGCCGCCCAGGAGCTTGCCGGGCTGAATGCCAGCGAAACCGGGCGGCCGGAAGCGGAGGCCCTGGCGGGCATCGCCGCCGCCGTGTCCACCCTGGAACAATATGCCGAACTGGGCCCGGTGCACCGCGGCCACAGCCTCCGCGGCAGCCGGCTCGCCTCCGACTACACCGTTGCCGAGCCGCGCGGCGTGGCCGTATTGCTGACCCCCTGGAATGATCCGGTGGCAGTGGCCTGCGGCCTGATCGGGGCCGCCTTGGTGACGGGCAACGCGGTCATCCACAAGCCCAGCGAGCGCTGCCCCCGGCTGGGCGAGGCGCTGGGCGAAGTCCTGGCACCGGCCTTCCCTGCCGGCGTCTTCCTGACCCTCTCCGGCGGCGCGGACGTGGGGGCAGCCCTGTCACAGGCGGAGGTGGACGTGATCGCCCACGTGGGTTCCAGCGCCTCCGGCGCCCGGATCGCAGAAGCGGGGGCCCGCACCGGCGCACACGTCATCCGGGAAAACGGCGGCAATGATCCCCTGCTGGTGGACCGCGACGTGGACCCGGCGTGGGCTGCGGAGCAGGCTGCCATCGGTGCGTTCGCCAACAGTGGGCAGATCTGCACTTCCGTGGAACGCATCTACGTCCATAAAGACATCGCTGCCGCGTTCTGCAGCGCCCTGGAGGCCGAGGCCGCACTGCGGAACAGCAACGGATCCGTGGCGCCGCTGGTGGACCTCCGGATGCGGGACGCCGTCCACGGTCACGTCGCCGAGGCCCTGGGCCAGGGCGCCCGCGCCGTTGAAGGCGGTTCGCTGCCGGACGGGCCCGGCTCGTTCTACCCGGCCACCGTGCTCCTCGGCTGCACCGAAGGAATGCAGGTCATGACCGAGGAGACGTTCGGACCGGTGGCCCCGGTCCAGGTGGTGGACACGTTCGACGACGGCCTGCGCCTGGCATGCAGCGGCAAGTACGGACTGGCCGCCACCGTCCTGAGCAGCAACATCGCGCACATCCAGCAGGCAGTGGCCGCGCTGCCGGTGGGAACAGTCAAGGTCAACGCGGTCTTCGGCGGCGCTCCAGGCGGCGCGGCCCAGCCCCGCGGCGAGAGCGGCGCCGGGTTCGGCTACGGACCCGAGCTGCTGGACGAATTCAGCCAGGTCAAGGTGGTCCATATCGCAGTGCCCCCGGCGCCGGAGCCTGGCGCCGGACCCGTCATCGATGAACAGGACCTGCCATGAGCACGTCCCCGGACTCCAGTGACCTCTCCACCCAGCGGGCATTGACCGACCGGCTGCCCGGCAGGCTGGCAGCGGAACAGCCATCGATCCTGGTGATCGGCGACGTCATGCTCGATGGCTGGTGGAGCGGCAGCATCGAACGGCTGTGCCGCGAAGCCCCCGCACCCGTGGTGGACATCCAAACCCGCGAATCGGTCCCCGGCGGGGCGGCCAATACCGCCATGAACCTGGCGGCCCTGGGGGCGAAGGTGGCGGTGGCCGGCATCATCGGCACGGACGACGCCGGTGAGGACCTGCGCGGGCAGCTTGCCGCGGCGGGCATCGACGTCCAGCACCTGCAGTCCCATCCGGACATGGTCACCACCACCAAGATCCGCATCAGCAGCGGCGGCCAGGTGATGCTGCGCCTCGACGACGCGGCCAGGGCTGTCCCGGCCGACGCCCTGGACGCGCTCGCCGCCTCGGTGCGTGCCGCCGTCGGACACCGGGACGCTGTCCTGGTGTGCGACTACGGGACCGGGGTGGTGGCGGACCCCGTCCGCACGGTCCTGGCCGATGTCCTGGGGACCGGCACTGCCGGAAAGGACCGGCCGCTGGTGGTGGTCGATGCCCACGACCCGCGGGCATGGGCCGCGCTGCAGCCTGACCTGGTGACCCCGAACGCACAGGAAACGGCGCGGCTGCTGGACCGGAAGCTCCCGGAGGGACAGGCGCGGGTGGAAGCCGTGGCTGCCGAGGCGGGGGCGCTGCTCCAGGGCACCGGCTCACGCGCCGTGGTGGTCACTTTGGACCGGGACGGAACCGTCCTGCTGACTCCCGACGGCGTCCGGCACCGGACGTGGGCGCGGCCGGCTGCGGAGAAACAGGCATCCGGAGCGGGCGACACGTTTGTCGCTGCCCTGACGCTGGCCCGCGCGGCCGGCCTGCCGCTGACCGCCAGCCTGGACCTGGCCCAGTCGGCGGCCGACGTGGTGGTCCACCAGCCGGGCACCTCAGTGTGCAGCACCGCCCAGCTCAGCCGGTACCTGGAAGCCTTCGCCGATACTGCCCTGAGCGCGGACGAACTGGAGCGGCAGATGGAGCTTCACCGCGCCCAGGGCCAGCGGATCGTGCTGACCAACGGGTGCTTCGACGTCCTGCACAGCGGCCATACCCGGTACCTCAACCAGGCCAAACAGCTGGGCGACATCCTGGTGGTGGCGCTGAACAGCGACGATTCCGTCCGCCGGCTCAAGGGGGCCGGCCGGCCCATCAACAACATGGCGGACCGGGCAGCGGTGGTGGCCGCGCTGAGCTGCGTGGACTACGTGACGGTGTTCGATACCCCCACGGCCGCGCCGCTGATCCGCAGGCTCCGGCCCGAGGTGTACGCCAAGGGCGGGGACTACACCCCCGAGATGCTGGCGGAAACCCCCGCGGTGGAGGAGTACGGCGGCCGCGTGGCCATCCTGGACTATGTGGCGGAACGGTCCACCACCGCCGTGGTGAACCGGATCCGGGACGGCCAGGGGGCTGCCAGCCCTGCCACCTAGGCCCCGCCAGCCAGGGCCTGTCACATAGGGTTGAAGCATGACTGAAGCGGATCACGGGTAATGGGCAAACGCGGAAAGTCAGGAGGCAGGGCCGGCCGCCCGGCAGCCGGTGTGGTCGAGGTGCCCAAAGGATCAGTGGTGAACGGTCCGGTGGAGGGCGTCTACTACATCGACACCGGCGATTGCGAGCTGATCGCCGACCAGGACAACTCCACCGGCTGGCTCCTGAAGATCAACGGCGTCATGAGCTCGCACATCGACCTCGCCGACCCCCTGTTCCTGGACTTCGAGTACATGCGGTGGATGGCGGCGCTCATCGAGTCCCGCTGGCCGCCGTCGGCCGCGCACAAACTGCGCGGGCTGCACCTGGGCGGCGGCGCCTGCTCCATGGCCCGCTACTTTTCCGCCGCCTACCCGGACGCACGCCAGGTGGTGGTGGAGCTGGACGGGAAGCTCGCCGAGTACGTGCGCGGCTGGTTCGACCTCCCCAAGGCGCCCCTGCTGCGGATCCGCGTGGGGGAGGCCCGCGCCGTCACGGAAACCCTCACTGCCCAGACCAGGGACTTCATCATCCGCGACGTCTTTGCCGGCGCATTCACCCCCCGTCCGCTGACCACCGCCGAATTCACCGCGCATGCCAAGCGGGTTCTGGCCCCCGGCGGGCTCTATGTCGCCAATTCCGGCGACGCACCGGACCTGAAAAACGCCCGGGAGGACGCCGCCACCATCGCGGCGGCCTTCAAACACACCGTGATCATCGCCGATCCCGCCATGCTGAAGGGCCGGCGGTACGGAAACATGGTGATGGCCGGCAGCGACGCGCCCTTCGGCGACGATCCGAAGCTGCGCCGCCGGCTCCTCGGCGGGGCAGTCCCGGCACACCTGTGGGACGACGCCCAGGTGCGGGCATTCGCGGCGGGAGCGCCGGTCCGCCACGACCCACCCCCACCGCCATCGATTGCTGAGTAACTGCCGTTTTCGGCGGTCAAAACGGCAATTACTCAGCAATCGACGGGCTTAACCCTTGCCCAACAGCGCGCCGCGGTGCTCGGCCATCCGTTCGCGGAGTGCCTGCACGACGGCGGCCACCGCGGGGCGGCGCAGCGAATCCGGGCGCAGGACCATCCAGTAGGGGAGCAGTTCGCCTATCTTGTCAGGCAGCAGGCGGACCAGGTCATCGTGGAGGTCGGCCATGAAGCACGGCAGGAACCCGACGCCCGCGCCGGCCCGGGTCGCCTCCACGTGGACGAACACGTTGGTGGAGGTCAGCCCGTCCTTCATGGCGGGAACCAGCCGCCTTGGCGCATCCAGGTCGTCCACCTGCAGCATTGAGTCCACGAAGTAGACCAGCGGGTGCCCGTTCAGTTCTGCCACGGTGGCCGGTGTCCCATGCTCCGCAAGGTAGGCGCGGGAGGCGTACATGCCCAGGCGGTATTCGCCCAGCCGGATGGCCTCCGCGCGGTGCACCTGCGGCTCGCCCACCACCACCTCGATGTCCAGCCCGGACCGCTGCTGCAGTGCCCGGCGGGTCATGGTGACTACCTCCACGCTCAGGCCCGGGTGGTCCCGGCGCAGCCGCGCCACGGCCGGGGCGGCAATGTAGGCGCTGAAGCCATCGGTCGCGGTCATGCGCACGACGCCGGCAACCGGGTCGGGTGCCTGGCCGGCCGGTCCCAGCGTGCCCAGCACCGCCTCCACCTGTTCGGCCGCCCGCACGGCCCGTTCGCCGAGCTCCGTCAGCTCCCAGCCACCCGCGGCGCGGGACAGCACCCGGCCGCCCAGCGACTTCTCCAGCGCGGCGATCCTGCGCGAGACCGTGGTGTGGTTCAAGCCCAGGGCCTGGGCCGCCGTCGTGAATCTGGCGGAGCGGGACACCGCCAGAAGGACCAGCAGGTCATCAGGGTTCGCATTCATATCTGCAATTGTGCACACGTTGACTGCCTCTTTGGCCATTGAAGTGCATCCTTTGTGCAGCAATACTCATCTGAGTCACTTGTGCTGGAGATCACAGCGCGTGTCAATGTGGACACTAGGAGAAACAATGAGCGTAGAGCAGCGCCCGGCCAACAACGCCGGGCATGCACCCGAAGGATCAGGACTGAAGAGGATTGTTGCCGCCTCCATGGTGGGCACCGTTGTGGAATGGTACGAGTTCTTCCTCTACGCCACCGCTGCCACCCTGGTCTTCGGCAAGTACTTCTTTCCGTCAACGGGCAACGACCTGGACGGAATCATCCAGGCCTTCCTCACCTACGCCGTCGGCTTCATCGCCCGTCCCCTGGGCGGCATCGTGTTCGGCCAGATCGGTGACAAGCTGGGCCGCAAACCCACCCTGCAGCTCACCATCGTGATCATCGGCATCTCCACGTTCCTGATGGGCTGCCTGCCCGGCTTCGCCGACATCGGATACCTGGCCCCCGCGCTGCTGGTGGCCCTGCGCTTCATCCAGGGCTTCGCCCTGGGCGGCGAGTGGGGCGGTGCCGTGCTCCTGGTGGCCGAACACAGCCCCAACAAGACGCGCGCCTTCTGGTCCAGCTGGCCCCAGGCCGCCGTCCCGGTGGGCAACCTCCTGGCCACCCTGGTGCTGTACATCATGTCCACCACCCTCAGCAGCGAGGCGTTCCTCGGCTGGGGCTGGCGCGTGGCGTTCTGGCTCTCCGCCGTGATCGTCTTCGTGGGCTACTACATCCGCACCAACGTCAGCGAGTCGCCTATCTTCCTCGAAGCCAAGGAGCTGGTGGAGAAGGAACAGGCCGTCAGCTACGGCGTCTTCGAGGTCCTGCGCAAGTACCCCAAGGGCATCTTCCAGGCCATGGGCCTGCGGTTCGCGGAAAACATCATGTACTACCTGGTGGTCAGCTTCGCGATTGTCTACCTCAAGAGCGTGCACAAGTACGACACTTCCTCGCTCCTGCTGGCGCTGCTGATCGCCCACGTCATCCACTTCGCCATCATTCCGCAGTACGGCCGGCTGGCGGACCGGATCGGCCGCAAGCCCGTCTACCTCGCGGGCGCCATCCTGGGTGCCACCTGGCCGTTCTTCGCCTTCCCGATGTTCGATACCCGGAACGCAGTGGTCATCGTCCTGGCCGTCACCATCGGTCTGTGCCTGCACGGCCTGATGTACGCGGGACAGCCGGCCATCATGGCCGAGATGTTCCCCACCCGCATGCGGTACTCGGGCGCATCCCTCGGCTCGCAGGTGACGTCCATCTTCGCCGGATCCCTGGCGCCGCTGCTGGCCACCCAGTGGCTGAAGGACACCGGTTCGTGGGTGCCCACCGCCATTTACCTGGTGGTGGCCTGTGCCATCACCACCGTGGCCGTGCTAAGCCTGAAGGAAACCAGGGGCATTGCCCTGGAGGATGTGGACAAGGAAGACGCGGCCCGCGAAGGTCTGCTGACCGCTGCACGGCGTTGACCTGGCTGGTGGGCTGACCGGGGCGTTTGACCGGTTGGGCGCACAAGTCGTTGGCTGTACACAAGGAGAACTGCAATGGACAACACATTGAATGGACGCAAGGCGCTGGTCACCGGCGGAGCCAGCGGAATCGGGGCCGCGTGCGTGCGCGCACTGGCGGCGCGGGGAGCCAAAGTGGTGGTGGCCGACGTCGACGCCGCCGCTGCTGCGGCCCTCGCCGATGAGGTGGGCGGGAGTGCCTGGGAAGTGGACCTGCTGGATGTCGACGCCCTGGCCGCACTGAGCCTGGACTGCGACATCCTGGTCAACAACGCCGGCATCCAGCGCATCAACCCCATCGAGGAGTTCGATCCCGCGGACTTCCGCCGGATCATCAGCCTGATGCTGGAGGCCCCGTTCCTGCTCATCCGGGCCGCGTTGCCGCACATGTACGCCAACAACTTCGGCCGCGTCATCAACCTGTCCTCGGTTCACGGCCTCCGCGCATCTCCGTTCAAAAGTGCGTATGTCTCCGCCAAGCACGGTCTCGAAGGACTCAGCAAGGTGACGGCGCTTGAAGGGGGCCCGCACGGTGTTACATCGAACTGCGTCAACCCCGGATACGTGCGCACGCCCCTGGTGGAGAAGCAGCTCGCGGACCAGGCCAAGATGCACGGCATCCCGGAGTCGGAGGTCCTCGCGAAGGTGTTGCTCACCGAAGCCGCCATCAAGCGCCTGGTGGAACCGGACGAGGTAGCCTCCCTGGTGGCCTGGCTGGCGTCCCCGGATGCCGGCATGGTCACTGGTGCCAGCTACACCATGGACGGCGGCTGGTCAGCCCGTTAGTACATCAGTCCAGGGGCTTGACCAGCCGGTGGTCAAAGAAGAAGACGCCGTACGGGGTCTTCACTCCCACTGACCGGCGGTCCTGCCACACGACGACCCCTTCGCGCCTGCCGCTGAAGGGGTCGTCGCCTATGACCGTGTCCCCTACCCGGTAAGGGCAGCGGGGGCTGAAAACCGTCAACGTCCGGCCCCATGCCCCCGAAAGGGCAGCCCCGAGGCTGACGGGCCGGCCCATGCCGGCAAGATCCTGTACGTAGTCCTTGGCCATGCGACCAACTCCTCCGAGCGGCAGCCCGCCGCCTGCTAACGGTGCTGGTTGGCGGAACGCTCCCAGCAGAGGATGGTCCTCCCATTCCGGCCGCCACCGTACGCCCACGCTATGCGCTATTCACACCAGCCACACCAGTAACAGGTACTCGAGTTTGGGTGCCGGTACTACTTGGCCTTCCCGGTCCCGTTGATGATCTCGTCGGCGTTGTCGAACGCCCAGGCCACCAGCGGCACCAGCAGCGCGCTCAACTCGTAGCCCCGCTCGGTGAGGCTGTAGTCAACCCGTGGAGGGATGACCGGCTGCGCGTCCCTGCTGACCAGGCCGTCGCGTTCCAGCGTCTTCAACGTCTGTGCCAGCATTTTCTCGCTGATGCCCTCGGCCCGCCGTCGTAAGTCACTCCACCGCTGCTCACCCTCGGACAGGGCCACCAGGATCAGGACACCCCATTTGCTGGTGACGTGGTCCAGTACGGTCCGGCTGGGGCACCCGGCCGCGAACACGCCGTCGGCAAATGCGGGAGGCAGGGGAGCTGCTTTCATGGGCCCAGCTTACCTGGAGGTCAGTACCTTACTTCAAAGTGCGTACTCTCTTTCGGGAAGTTATCTGCCGCCGGCCCGGTTGTGCCCACTGACAGAGCAAAAAATCCCGAAAGGAATCATTGTGAGCATCGTTGTTACAGGCGCCACCGGCCAGCTTGGCCGCCACGTTCTTGAAGCCCTCCTGGAACGCGGCGTGCCGGCCGGAGAAATCGTCGCAGCAGGCCGGTCCGTTGAAAAGCTCGCTGACTTCGCTGCCCGCGGGGTTCAAGTGAAGGCGATGGATTACGCCGACGCCGGTTCAGTTGCTGCTGCCCTGAAGGGTGCCAAGCGCGTGCTGCTGATCTCCGGCAGCGAAGTGGGACAGCGGGTTGACCAGCACCGCACCGTCATCGAAGCCGCCAGGGCCGAGGGCGTGGAACTGCTTGCCTATACCAGCATCGCCAACGCTGACACCACCGCCATGTTGCTGGCCAACGAGCACAAGGCCACCGAAGCCCTGCTGCGTGAATCGGGTGTCCCCTTCGTGCTGCTGCGCAACGGCTGGTACCTGGAAAACTACACCCAACAGCTTCCCGGGATCCTCGCGCAGGGAGCCGTCGCAGGAAGCGCCGGTGACGGCAAGGTCAGCGGTGCCTCACGGGCCGACTACGCCCACGCAGCCGCCGCGGTCCTGGTGGCCGACGACCAGGCCGGCAAAGTCTACGAACTGGGCGGCGACGACGCGTTCAGCATGGCCGACCTCGCATCGGAGATCAGCGCTGCCACCGGAAAGTCCATCAGCTACAACGACCTGCCCGCGGGGGAGTACGCAGGCCTGCTCGCATCCGTGGGCGTGCCGGAGGCTTTCGCTGAAATCCTTGCGGACTCCGACCTTGGCATTGCGCGCGGCGATCTCCTGGTCAGCACCGGCGACCTCCGCCGGCTGATCGGGCGCCCGACGACGTCCCTTGGCCAGGCGGTCAGGGCCGCCGCTGCTGCCGCTTAGGACGGCGGAACGCCAAAGGTGCCCGGCCCCATGAGGGGCCGGGCACCTTTTTTGTTGTGCTTGCCGGGGCGCGGCGTTATTCGCTGGTTAGTCGCCGCCCGCGGTCAGGACATAGCGTGGCATCACTTCACGAGGTCGTTGGTGTACGTATCGGCCAGCTTGATCTCCTTGTTTCCGACGTCCGGGTTGGCTACCTGCTGGGTCTTCAGGACTGCCTGGACGCCGTCGTCGGTGAATGTGCCGTCCTTGCTCAGGGTCTTCTTGAGGTCCTCGATCACCTTGGCATAGAGGTCCTTGTCTCCGCCGGCGAAGCTTTCCGGCATCTTGGCCGCGATTTCGGCGCCCGAATGCCCGTTGATGTACTCCAGGGTCCGCTTGATGGCCTTGGCCAGCTTGGCGGCGGTGTCCTTGTTCTGGTTCAGCCACTCGGTCTTGGCGTAAAGGCAGGCGGAAGGCCAGGAATCGGTGGCGAACACTTCCTTCAGGCCCTCCGACGTCCGGACATCCTCCAGCACTACGGGATTGTGGCCGATGCGCTTGGTGAGGACTGACACGTCCGGTTCGAGCATGACGGCTGCATCCACCTGGCCCTGCTCGACAGCGGCAACGGCGGAAGACCCGGCGCCGATGGCGGACACGGCTGCATCAGTTTGTTGCATGTTGTTCTTCGCCAGCAGGAACTTCACGAACATGTCCGTGGAGGAGCCCGGGGCGGTGACGCCGACGTTCTTGCCCTTCAGGTCGGCAATGGATTTGATCTGGCCTTCGTTCTTCGGGGCCACCAGCAGCGCAAGGCCCGAGGACTGGCCCATGTCCACGAACGCCTTGATCTGCTGGTTCTTGGCCTGCATCTGGATCGTGTGCTCGTAGTAGCCGCTGGTCACGTTGGTGCTGCCGCCAATCATGGCGGTCAGGGCCTTGGAGCCGCCTTGGAGGTCCTGAAGCTCAACGTCCACGCCCTCATCCTTGTAGTACCCAAGTTGCTGGGCCAGGGTGGTCGGCAGGTAGGTCAGGAGGGTCTGTCCGCCGACGCCGATGACCACCTTGCCGCCCCCGCCGCCGGCAGCGGCGGATCCGCTTTGTCCGGGAGGGGCGGCCGCGGGGGCGCCACAGGCGGAGAGTGCCAGGGCAACCGAGGCAACCAGGGTCAGTGGCCGGAGGAGGACCCGGCCACGGCGCCGGGTTGCTTTCTGTGTCATGAGTGTCCCTTTCAGGCGGGTTGTTGAGTTTCTGCGCCGGTAAAGCAGCTGTTGGCCGGTCGGGGTCAGGAAGACCGGACCGGGCGCCACCTGAGCAGGTGCCGTTCCAGGCGGTTGACGAGGAGGTCGATGATCAGCACGACGATCATGAGGATGAACATCCCCGCGAACACGCCCTTGGTATCGAATACGCCCTGCGCCTGCGCGATGGCGTATCCCACGCCGCCCGAAGCGCCCAGGTACTCACCCACCACTGCGCCGGTAATGGCGAAGCCGACGCTGATATGCAGGCTGGAGAAGATCCAGGTCAGTGCACTCGGAATGAAGACGTGGCGCAGGAGCTGCTTTTCGCTGGCCCCCAGCATCCTGGCGTTGTCCACCAGGACCCGGTCCACGCTCTTGACGCCTTCCAGGGTGTTGAAGAAGACGATGAAAAACACCAGGGTGAAGCCGAATGCGACCTTGGACCAGATGCCAAGGCCGAACCACAGCAGGAAGATCGGAGCCAGGACCACGCGGGGGAGCGCGTTGAACATCTGGAGGAAGGGGTCCAGCAACCGTTCAAGGAAGCGGACGCGGGCGAGGATGAAGCCCAGGAGGAGTCCGACGGCGGCCCCGACCAGGAAGGCGAGGATGGCTTCCTGCATGGTCACCCAGAGATGGGGGAACACGAACCCTGAGGACACCCAGAGCCACACGGTCTGGAAGATGTCCGAGGGAAGGGGGAAGAAGAATTCGTCAATCACCCCGGCCCGGCCCAGGACCTCCCACGCTCCCAGGACGAGAACCGTGAGGAGGAGTTGGATGCTCCGCATGGCCAGGGGCGACATTTCTCCCCGGCGGGCGGGGCGGCTGACCGGGCTGCGGTCATGGGTGCTGCCGGGTGAGCCGTTCCCGCGGGAACCCGGCCTCCGTGAACCAAGGATGGTCATGCTGCCTCACCTTCCTCCGCCATGGCGCTTTCGTAGGTCTTTGAGACTTCGATTTTCAGGCGGCCCCAGATCTCCCGGTGCAGGGCAACGAAGCGTGGGTCATCCCGGATGTCCAGCAGGTCGCGGGGGCGGGGAATGTCGATCTGGTAGCTTCCCACCACGGTGCTCCCGGGGCCTGCGCCCAGGATGACCACTTCGTCGGACAAGGCAATCGCTTCGTCGAGGTCGTGGGTAATGAAGACCACCGCCTTGCCGGATTCCTGCCAAAGCTGCAGGAGTTCGTTTTCCATGATTTGGCGCGTCTGGACGTCGAGCGCAGAGAAGGGTTCGTCCATGAGGAGGATGTCCGGGTTCACAATCCAGGCCTGTGCGATGGCGGTGCGCTTGCGCATGCCGCCGCTGAGCTGGTGCGGATAGCGGTCCGCAAAGTTCTTGAGGCCCACCTTTTCGAGCCAGCGCCGGGATTCCGAGTGGGCCTCGGCCTTGGAGACGCCGGCCATGGTCAGGCCCAGGCTGACGTTGTCGATGACGGTTTTCCACGGCAGCAGGGCGTCTTGCTGGAACATGTAGGACGCCCGGCGGTTCACTCCCGACACCGATTCGCCGAAGCTCTTGACCTCGCCAAAGCTGGGTGTCAGGAGGCCTGCAGCCATGTTCAGGATGGTGGACTTTCCTGATCCGGTCGGGCCAACGATCGAGACGAAGCGGCCGGGTTCAACCTTTAGGTCGATGTCGCGGACTGCGAAGTAGGTCTCGCCTCCGGAGGTTGGAAATTGTTTGGTGCACCCGGTGAGCTCCACGGCATATCCGGACGTGGCTGGCTGTGCAGCTGGCATCTTTGCCTCTTCCCGGCCAACTCCGGCCGCTTGTTTCCCCCTGCTGGTTCACGCTCTCGGAACGATGGTGGTGCATCGGTCCGCGTCCGGAGTCCCGTGTACGGACTCCGTTTGTACTACTCATCAGCAGGACTGGCCCGCCACATCGTGGGTTCTCCATCATGATGTGGACCTGATGCTAACAGTTACTTCGGTCACACTCAACGCCCCCATGGCTCATACACTTTCCCCATGAGCTCCAGCGAAACGTCGGCGACCCCCCTGTTGGTCCTGCGAAAGATCACTGCCATCCTCGATGCCTTTTCCCTCGTCCGGCCCGAATTGTCGCTGGCTGAGATCCGTTCCAGTACGGGGGTGCCGCACTCCACGGTGCAGCGCCTGGTGGCGAACATGGTGCAGGAAGGGATCCTGGACCGGCACGGGGACCGCTACCGGGTAGGGGTGCGGATGGCCCACTGGGCTGCGCCGGCAACCCAGGGCCTGGATTTCCTGGAACTGCTGACTCCCGTGCTGCGGAGGCTTCGTGACGAACTGGGTGAGACGGCCTGCATCTTCCGCGAATCCCAGGGAAAGCGCGTCTGCATTGCCTTGGCCGAGACCCGCCGCATGCTCCGGCGGGCGGTGAGCGTGGGTGAAATCATGCCGCTGCACGTGGGTGCGGCGGGCCGGGTCCTGCTGGCCTGGAACCCGGAAGTTGCGAATGAGGTGTACCGGTCGGGCCTGGCGTCCCTGACCGACCAGACCATTACCGATGCCGCGAGCCTGGAGGAATCGGTTGCGAAAGTCCGGGCAGATGGTTTCGCCATCACTACCGGTGAGCGCGTGTCCGGCGCCAGCGGAATCTCAGCTCCGATCTTCGGGCCGCAGGGTGAACTCTTCGGGGCCCTGACGGTGATGGGTCCCGCGCTGAGGATGCCCTTTGACGTCTGTGCGTCCTGGGTGGAACAGGTACTGGCGGCCGCTGAGGAGGGCACCCGGATGATCGGCGGCACCATCCCCCAGTAGGACCGGTTCTCAGATCCCTCTATCCACATTGTGAATTTGGGTCCACAATATGAGTTATCGCCAACAATGCATCGCGATCCACGGCAGGCCGGGCAACGCGGCCCGGGCACCGGCTGCCGGCAGAACAGGAGTCCCAAAGATGGTGGAAACTTCACAGAGCGCGCCCACTGGCGGCGTGCGCCGTGGTCAGCACACAGACTTCGGACCTGGCGCCCGGGAGTGGGCCGGCCCCGGCGCTGCACCTGCCCTCGGTGGCGTGGGAACGGCGGGCGGGCCGCTCGCCGGCGTGCGGGTCCTGGAGCTCGGCTCACTGATCGCGGGCCCGTTTGCAGGACGGCAGCTCGCAGACTTCGGTGCGGAGGTTATCAAGATCGAGTCCCCTGACCGTCCCGACCCCATGCGTGAATGGGGCCGGGCCCGGATCGACGGCCACACCCTGTGGTGGTCGGTGCAGTCCAGGGGGAAGAAATGCGTGACTCTGGACCTCAAGTCGGCCCGCGGACGTGATCTGTTCCTGGAGCTCTGCAGGGAAGCCGACGTCATCCTGGAGAACTTCCGCCCTGGAACACTCGAGAAACTCGGGCTCGCCCCCGAGGTGCTGTGGCAAAGCAACCCGGGCCTGGTCATCGCCAGGGTTTCCGGCTACGGCCAGACCGGACCGGATGCGAATAAGCCGGGCTACGCTTCCGTGGCCGAGGCCCGCGGCGGCCTGCGCCACCTCAATGGATATCCGGACCAGGCACCGCCACGGACGGGCATCTCGCTGGGGGACAGCCTGGCGTCGCTCTACGCACTGCAGGGAATCCTGCTTGCCCTGTACTGGCGGGACGCCAAGGGAGGAACCGGGCAGGTCGTTGACGTGTCCCTCGTTGAAGCATGCTTCTCCCTCCTGGAAAGTGCCGTGCCCGACTACGCGGCTGCAGGCATTGTGCCGGGCCCCAGCGGTTCCGGGCTGAAGGGGATAGCGCCGTCGAATATCTTCCGCTCCAGCGACGGAAAATGGGTGGTGATCGCTGCCAACCAGGACTCGGTGTTCGTGCGGCTGGCTGCCGCAATGGGCAGCCCGGAGCTGGCCTCCGACCCCCTCTACAGCAACCACGCATCCCGGGGCGTCAACCAGGAGGCGTTGGAACAACTGATCGCCGACTGGGCCGCCGGCTTCGACCACTCGGAACTGGTGGCGTGCCTTGATCGGCACGCTGTTCCCAACAGCACTGTGAGTACCATCGAGGACATCTTCGAAGACCCCCAGCTTCGGGCGCGCGGGATGCTGGTGGAAGTTGCCGACGAACAGTTGGGAACGGTGGTCCAGCCGGGCGTCATCCCCAAGCTGTCCCGGACCAGCGGCGGTATTGCATGGAACGGGCCGCTGGCGCCCGGCTCCCACAACAGCGACGTCTACGGGGGTCTGCTCAACATGAATGTCGAAGAACTGCAGCATGCCAAGGACGAGGGTGCCATCTGATGAACGGAATGACGGGAACCGGTACTCCCGGGGGAGCAGTCTCAATCGTGGACGTCAGTCCCCGGGACGGGCTGCAGAATGAAAAAGTTCCGGTCAGCACCCGCGACAAGCTGCGCCTTATCAACGATCTGATTGCCCTGGGCGCCAGGCGGATTGAGGCGGTGAGCTTCGTAAACCCCAAAAAGGTTCCGCAAATGGCCGATGCCGATGCCGTCATGGCGGGGGTGCCGCGGGACGCCGGTGCCAACTACATCGGCCTGGTGCTGAACACCCGGGGCGCGCACAGGGCCGTGGACGCGGGCGTGGACGAGATCAACTATGTCCTGCCGGTGACCGATGCCTTTGCAGCGGCCAACCAGAACACGACGGTCGCCGCCGCCCTTGATGCCCTGGAGGAAGTATCCGGAATCGCTGCCTCTGCCGGCATCCCTGTCACGGTCACGGCCGCCGTCGCCTTTGGCTGCCCGTACCAGGGCGACGTGCCCGGGGAACAAGCTCTTTCGGTCGTCCGCAGCGCACTGCAACGAGGCCAGCTGGCCGAGGTTGCCTTGGCGGACACCATCGGCTGCGCCGTCCCCTGGCAGGTCAACGGGGTCTTTGCCGCCCTGGCGTCTGAAACGGATGTGCCGCTGCGGGCCCACCTGCACGAGACGCGCCACACTGCGTTGGCGAATACCTATGCCGCCATGGCGGCCGGGGTCAAGGTCTTCGACAGTGCCGTGGGAGGCCTGGGCGGTTGCCCCTTTGCCCCCGGCGCGGCCGGCAATGTTTCCACGGAGGACCTGGCATGGATGCTGGAGCGGGCAGGGTTTTCCACCTCGATTGATCCGCTGGCTGCCACCGAGCTGGGCCGCTGGATCTGCGCCAAAGTGGAGACCGCGCCGCGCTCGGGGCTCGCCGGCGCAGGAGTGTTCCCCAAGGCTGCGTAGGCCCAGGGGAACACTCCGCACCGAACTCCCGAACGGCGGCTATCGGCGTCTTTTCCTAGCCCCGGCTGCTCCGGGCGGCAGCCTCCATCCCGCCGTCCCTGCCGACCACCGGCAGCGGCGACGTCTCGTCCTCAAGGTGGGCCCGCCGTCGTCCGTCACCCTTGATCCACAGCCGGTACGCCAGGACCAGCAGCCCCAGCCACACGGCGCCCACGTACAGTGCGATCCGGGTGTCCTCGAACGCGCCCAGTACGGCAATCACCAGCGCCATGAACGCGATGGTGAGGACAGAGGCGGCAGGCCACCATGGGGACGGGAATTCCGACGCCGGCAGACCCTTCCGCGCGATTTCCCGCTTCATGGCCACGTGGGACGCCAGAATCATGACCCACACCCAGACGGTGGCGAAGGTGGCGATGGACGCAATAACGAGGAACACGTCTTCCGGGATGACGGCGTTGAGGACCACGCCCACCAGCAGGATCCCGGCCATCATGACCACGGTCATCCAGGGGACGCCGTGCCGCGAGACCTTCCCGAAGGCTGCGGGCGCGTGGAGCTGATTGGAGAGTCCAAAGAGGATGCGCCCGGCGCCGAAGATGTCGCTGTTGATCGCAGAGAGGGCGGCCGTGATGACCACCGCGTTGAGGATGTGCGGTGCGGCCGGGATGCCGAGGCTGCTGAAGATCTGGACGAACGGGCTGCCGCTGGTGCCCACCTGGTCCCACGGGAAGAGACTCATCAGGACTCCCAGGGTCAGGACGTAGAACAGCAGCACCCGCACCGGCACCGTGTTGACGGCCTTGGGGATGACCTTCTTGGGATCTGCTGCCTCGCCGGCTGTGATGCCCAGCGTCTCGATCCCGCCGAAGGCGAACATCACCACGGCGAAGGATGCCAGCAGGCCCTCGAAGCCGTTCGGGAACAGGCCGCCATGCTCAACGAGGTTGCCCAGGCCGGGCGCCACGGTGGAGTCCGCGGCCTGGAAGCCGAACACGATGATGGCGGCGCCGCCGGCGATCATGGCAATAATGGCCGCCACCTTGATCAGCGAGAACCAGAACTCCAGTTCGCCGAAGACCTTGACGCTGAGCAGGTTCAAGGCCGCCAGGAAGCAGATGACGGCCAGGATCCAGATCCAGCGGTCCACCTGCGGGAACCAGAACCCCATATAGATGCTGAACGCTGTGACGTCGGCGATGGCGACGATCGCCATCTCGAACACGTACGTCCAGCCGGTCACGAAGCCGGCCAGGGGGCCAAGATAACGGCTCGCATACTGGCTGAAGGAGCCCGACACCGGGTGCCGCACCGCCATCTCGCCCAGGGCCCGCATCACCATGAACACCGCGGCGCCGCCGATGATGTAGGCCAGCAGGACGGCCGGCCCTGCTTTCTGGATCGCGGAGGCGGAGCCGTAGAAGAGGCCCGTGCCGATGGCCGAGCCCAAGGCCATGAAGCGGATGTGCCGGACATTGAGGCCCCTGTTGAGGACCTGCCCGACGACGGCTGCCGGCTGTTGCGTTTCCACCGGACGTTGGGTCCGGGTTGGGGTGGGTTGCATAGAGTTACCTTCTCGTCTTTGGGAGGGGAGCCGCTAACCAGCAGACTATTTCCGGCCCGTTCGTGATGAGGCTCACGGAGGCTTGGTGTCTTCGGTTCCAGACTGTGGGCAGTGAGATGCGTTCGACGGCGGCACGCGGATTGACGCGCTGAGGCACCATTCGCTGCAGAGGGCCTGGCGGCCGGCAGCCCCCGGCGTGAATGTCAGTGGGTCGATGGATGATGTGGTTATGGGAATCAGCGGTGGTCTTGGGGCGGTGTTGGAGGGTGTCCGCGCCTCTGTTGCTGCCCTTGATGCGCTGGAGAAAGAGGACGCTTTCCTGGCTTCCGGGGCTCATGGTGGTGCCGGTGTGGATATTGGTGCGGGGACGGATGTTTTGCAGCGGCGGTATGGGATCCGGCTGGAACGGCTGGAGCTTATGGCACGGCTGGAGGCGCAACTGGCTGCGGTGAAAGCGGAGACCGCTGCTGAGGCAGTGGAGTTCCAGCAGGCGATGACGTCGCCGGACGCCTCGGTCGAGGACCGCACTTATGCTGACATGTCGGTGGTGGAGGAGATCGCCGGGGTGCTGACCATCAGCTCCGCGGCCGCGGGCGCCCTTGTGGAGCAGTCACGGCGGATCTGTTCCCTGCCGCCGGTGTTCGATGCACTGTCCGCCGGGGACATGTCCTGGCAGCACGCCCGCATCGTTGCGGACGAAACCGAGAGCCTCGACTGGACTGGTGCTGCTGCGCTGGTGGCGCATTTCTTCGACCCTGACGCACCCCAGCCCGCCCGCGGCGCCGCCCCCGGCGAGCTCGTCCCGTCCCGGTTCCGGGCCAAGGTCCGTGGGTGGAGGGAACGCCATCATCCCGGACTCCATCGAGAAGCGGCACGCCAAGGGTGCGGCGGACCGGCGGATGGAATATGTCCCCGACCGGGACGGCATGGCCTGGATCTCGCTGTACCTGCCCGGGGACACCGCGTGCGCCATCTGGAACCGGACCACCGCCACCGCCCGCGGCCTCCAAGGGCCCACCGAAGAGCGCACCCTCACCCAACTCCGCCCCGACATCGCAGCCTCGCTGCTCCTCGGTACCGGGCAGGTTGCGGGTGAACGTTCCTCTGGCACCACCGCGGCCACCGCAAGCACGACCGCGATGGGAAAGGTGCCCACCCCGCGGGCCGACGTCCTGGTCACCGTTCCCGTGTTCGCCCTCCTCGGAGCCACCGATGAACCCGCCGTACTGGACGGCTTCGGACCAATCCCGGCATCCATGGCCCGCAAACTCGTCGCCGACGGGGCGGACTCCTTCTACCGGGTCCTGGTCGACCCCCGCGACGGGGCACCGCTGGAGATCGGAAGGAAGAACTACCGGCTCACCGAAACCATCAAACGCTGGATCAGGCTGCGCGATGCCAAGTGCACCTTCCCCGGCTGCACCAACCGCACCCCTGACAACGAAACCGACCACCTCCAAGCGTGGCAACACGGCGGCACCACCAACGTCAGCAACCTGGCCCAGCTCTGCCCCAAACATCACCGGCTCAAACACCACACCAGATGGACACCGGACCCGGCCAACAAGAATGAACCACCCGGCTGGACCTCACCAACAGGCAGGCACTACAACCCAGAACACCCCGACCCCGAACCAACCCACTGGCCACAACGGCTCCTGGCGTTGTTCGGCGACGCCTCGGAACGGGAGACTTCAGCCGGGGCACTGGAGTGGCCGGACGGGTACGTGCCCGAACACTTCGGCTTGCTTGAGGAGCTAAGCGTCCCCGACGATCCCGGTCCCAGGGACGACCAGCTTCCGGCTGATCCTTTTCCGGAGTGGAACTTGTTTTTGGACTTCGACGAACTGCAGGCAATGGCTTATTGAGGCCGCCCGTCGGCAACCCAAGCCACGGGCCGGGCTGAGGACCGCGGCCAACGTTGTCGGCCCATGGAGGGGATCCGTGTGCAATGTCTGGTATTCCAGACATTGCACCCCTACTATGAGTCGAAATGGTGAACGCCGAGGGCGCAAGCTTGAGTACGGGATACCGGACAGAGCTACCCAGAAAGACCCTTTTCGCCCATGAGCACCGCACTAAGCGCCGCATCACGAAACACCGCATCACGAACCACCGAAACACCCGGTACTGCAGCACCGGGTGCCGAACCGCGAGCCGCGCAAGCCCGAGCAGCGGAAGCTCGAGCCACCGAAGCCCGGGCCCCCCGTCCCGCGGTGAAGGCGTCCTCCAAGGTTCCCGCCGCAGAAAACACCCTGCGCATCCTCAAGTTGCTGGCTTCCAGGCGGGGGCCGATGGCGGCATCCCAGATTGCCTCCAGCCTGGACCTGCCCCGGTCCAGCGTCTACCACCTGCTGGGGGTGATGGAGGCGAATGGCTTCGTCCTTCATCTCCACGAGGAGCAGCGGTACGGCCTTGGCATCAGCGCCTTCGAACTCAGCTCCGCCTACTCCCGGCAGGAACCGCTGTCCAGGCTGGGCCGTCCCCTGCTCGCAAGCCTGGTGGATGCTATCGGCGAGAGCGCCCACCTTGCCGTGCTCCATGGCCGGGACGTGCTGTACATCGTCGAGGAACGGGCCAAGAACCGCCCGTCACTGGTGACCGACGTCGGCGTCCGCCTTCCCAGCCACCTCACGGCCAGCGGCCGCGCCATCCTTGCCGCCCTGCCCAAGTCCCAGGTCCGGGCGCTCTACCCCAACGCCGCCGCCTTCAGCGCGCGGCACGAGGTGGCGGGCGCCATCATGAAGTACTCGGCGCTTTCCTCGCACCTGGACCAGGTCAGGCAACGCGGGTATGCCACCGAGCACGGCGAGGTGACCCCGGGCTTCGGTTCCATCGCCGCCGCCGTCACCGACCACCTGGGCTGGCCCACTGCCGCTGTCGCGGTCACATTCCTGGAAGACAAGCTGGCCCCGGAGGAATGGCCGGCGCTGGCCGCCCGGGTCCAGAAGGTGGCTGATGAGCTCTCTGTCCGGATCCATGGACGCCCCACCAAGTAAAAGCTGTCAACCATAACCCCTTGGCAGCAGGCCTCGGGCGCGTCTGGCATCCCGGACAGCACCCATGCAAAAGCCCTGTGAAGCCCTTCCTGGAGGGGCTTTAGTGGATACAGAACTTCTTTCCTCCGTCAGACACACCACCCAGAAGGAGCCCACCATGGCACCCGCCGATTTCACCACCGGTGCCCGCCCGGTCAAAGCAGCCCGCGGCACCGAGCTCACCGCCAAGTCCTGGCAGACCGAAGCGCCCCTGCGCATGCTGATGAACAACCTGGACCCCGAAGTGGCAGAACGCCCCGACGACCTGGTGGTCTACGGCGGCACCGGTCGCGCCGTCCGCTCCTGGGCCGCCTTCGATGCCATCACCCGCACCCTGCAGACCATGGAAAAGGACGAAACCCTCCTGGTTCAGTCCGGCAAGCCCGTGGGCGTGTTCCGCACCAACGAATGGGCACCCCGCGTGCTGCTGGCCAACTCCAACCTTGTCGGCGACTGGGCCACCTGGCCCGAATTCCGCCGGCTCGAGGCCGAAGGTCTCATGATGTACGGCCAGATGACCGCCGGCTCCTGGATCTACATCGGCACCCAGGGCATCCTGCAGGGCACGTTTGAGACCTTCGCCGCGATCGCCCGCAAGCTCACGGGGGACGAGAACGGCACCCTCGCCGGCACCCTGACCCTGACCGGCGGCTGCGGCGGCATGGGCGGGGCCCAGCCGCTCGCGGTCACCCTGAACGAAGGCGCCTGCCTGATCGTCGACGTCGACGAATCCCGCCTGCGCCGCCGCGCCGGCAAGCGCTACCTGGACGAGGTGGAAACCGACCTCGACGCCGCCATCGCCAAGGTGCTCAAGGCCAAGGAAGAGCGCCGCGGCTGGTCCGTGGGCTACGTGGGCAACGCCGCCGAAGTCTTCCCCGAAATCCTGCGCCGCCACAAGGCCGGCGAGCTCACCGTGGACATCGTCACCGACCAGACCTCGGCACACGATCCGCTGTCATACCTGCCCGAGGGCATCACCGTGGACGAGTGGCACCGCGAGGCTGCAGCGGATCCGGAAGGCTTCACCAAGAAAGCCCAGGCCTCCATGGCCCGCCACGTGCAGGCCATGGTGGAATTCCAGGATGCCGGCGCCGAGGTCTTCGACTACGGCAACTCCATCCGCGACGAGGCCCGCAAGGGCGGCTACGAGCGAGCCTTCGAGTTCCCCGGCTTCGTTCCCGCCTACATCCGGCCGCTCTTCTGCGAAGGCCTGGGCCCGTTCCGCTGGGTGGCCCTCTCCGGCGACCCCGAGGACATCCGTGTCACGGACGAGGCCATCAAGGAGCTGTTCCCCGAGAACAAGCACCTGCACCGTTGGATCGACGCAGCCCAGGAACGGGTGGAGTTCGAAGGCCTGCCGGCCCGCATCTGCTGGCTGGGCTACGGCGAACGCGCCAAGGCCGGCCTGCTGTTCAACCAGCTGGTCAAGGAGGGCAAGGTCAAGGCCCCCATCGTCATCGGCCGCGACCACCTGGACTCCGGTTCCGTCGCCTCCCCGTACCGTGAAACCGAAGCCATGGCGGACGGTTCGGACGCCATCGCCGACTGGCCCATGCTGAATGCCCTGCTCAACACCGCCTCCGGTGCCACCTGGGTGTCCCTGCACCACGGCGGCGGCGTGGGCATCGGCCGTTCCATCCACGCCGGCCAGGTCTCCGTCGCCGACGGCACCGACCTCGCCGCCGAAAAGCTCGAACGCCTCCTCACCAACGACCCCGGTATGGGCGTCATCCGCCACGCCGACGCCGGCTACGAGCGGGCCCTCGACGTCGCCAAGGAACGCGGTGTCCGCATCCCCATGCAGGAATCCCGCTAACCGAGCCCCAATTCCACATCGATTGCTCCGTAGGTGCCGTTATGACCCCTCAAAAGGGCCCTTACGGAGCAGTCGATGAAACAACACAAGGAACTTAAATTGACCACGATTACCCACGAACCGCTCACTGTCACCCTCGGGTCCGTCGGCGTCACGCCCCAGGATGTTCTCGCCGTCGCGCGCCACGATGCCAAAATCACCATCGCCCCGGAAGCCCTCGAAACGGTGGCGAAAGTCCGCGCCCACATCGACAGCCTGGCCTCCAGCGACACCCCTGCCTACGGCATCTCCACCGGCTTCGGCGCCCTGGCCAACCGCCACATCCCCAACGAGCTGCGCACCCAGCTGCAGAAGTCGCTGATCCGCAGCCACGCGGCAGGCATGGGTCCGGCAGTTGAGCGGGAAGTGGTCCGCGGCATCATGTTCCTGCGCGCCAAGACCCTTGCCTCGGGCCGCACGGGCGTCCGTCCGGTGGTCCTGCAGACCATGGTGGATGTCCTCAACGCGGGCATCACCCCGGTGGTCCGCGAGTTCGGCTCCCTGGGCTGCTCCGGCGACCTCGCGCCGCTGTCGCACTGCGCCCTGGTCCTGATGGGCGAGGGGGAAGCGGAAGGGCCCGACGGCGTCACGTACGGCGGCCGGGGCGAGCGGACCGTCGCCGAGCTGCTTGCAGAGCACGGCATCGAGCCCGTCACCCTCGCTGAAAAGGAAGGGCTTGCGCTGGTGAACGGCACCGAGGGCATGCTGGGCATGCTCCTCATGGCCATCGCGGACCTGCGCCAGCTGCTGGCGACGGCGGACATCACCGCCGCGCTGAGCGTCGAGGCGCTGCTGGGCACCGACCAGGTGTTCCTGCCCGAGCTGCACGCCGCACTGCGGCCGCACCCGGGCCAGGCGGCCAGCGCGGACAACATGCTGCGCGTGCTCTCGGATTCGCCCATTGTGGCCTCCCACAAGGTGGGCGACTCGCGGGTCCAGGACGCCTACTCCCTGCGCTGCGCCCCACAGGTGGCCGGTGCCGTCCGCGACACCGTGGACCACGCCGAACTGGTGGCAACCCGGGAACTGGCGGCAGCCATCGACAACCCCGTGGTGCTTCCCGACGGCCGCGTCAGCTCCAACGGCAACTTCCACGGAGCACCCGTGGCGTACGTCCTGGACTACCTGGCCATCGCCGTCGCCGACCTCAGCTCCATCGCCGAACGCCGCACGGACCGCATGCTTGACCCTGCCCGTTCGCACGGCCTCCCGGCCTTCCTCGCTGCCGACCCTGGGGTGGACTCCGGCCTGATGATCGCCCAGTACACCCAGGCCGGCCTGGTCTCGGACAACAAGCGGCTGGCCGTTCCGGCGTCCGTGGACTCCATTCCGAGCTCCGCCATGCAGGAGGACCACGTGTCCATGGGCTGGCACGCGGCGCGGAAGCTGCGCAAAGCCGTGGAGAACCTCCGCCGCGTCCTGGCCATCGAACTGGTGACCTCCGCCCGGGCACTGGACATCCGCACGCAGCTCTCGGGCGGCGTCCTCACTCCCGGACCTGCGGGCACCGCAGTGGTGGCAGCGCTCCGCGGCGTGGTGGAAGGTCCCGGAACGGACCGTTTCCTGTCCCCGGAACTGGAAGCGGCTGACCGGCTGGTCGCCTCAGGTGCCGTGCTCCGGGCAGCCGAATCCGCCGTCGGGCCGCTCGCCTGACACCGAAGGATCTTCAGGGCCTGCTGCGCTTCCGTCCGAAGTGCGGAATATCCGGCGCCACGGCCCTCCCTGGCGCCGGGAGTGTAGTAGAACTGAAGGTGTAGTGAAAGTCACATCAAAGAGGCTGTGGCGGCAGAACGATACAAAGGGGTAGAAGTTCACATGAAAGCACGTGGGGCAGTCCTGTCGCGGCGCAATGCCCATTCCGCCGCGGTGTCCAACTGGAAGTCACTCCAGGCCGGGGACCGCGTCGAGATCATCAAGCATGCACATGTAGTGGCAGCCGGGGAGGTGGAAGAGGTGTCGCAGAGCGGCAACGTCCTCTGGCTGGTGCCGGCGGGCCCGTCAGGTCCGGCGGAGAAGGAGCTTTTCCTGAAGTCCGACGGCGTGCAGGTCCGCCGCGGCTAGCAGCCCACCGGCAGCGCCGGCACTAAAAAGTCCCCGCACGCCTTAACGGTGTGCGGGGACTTTTTTGTGGTTTTGGTCAGGCGGCGATGGATTCGTACGTTTCGCCAAACGGTACCGATTCGTCCAGGGCTACGGTGTAGCTTCCCGGGTGCAGCCTGGTAACCAGGATGCCGCAGGCGGCTTCCTGTGCTGCAACCTCAATCAGTTCGGCCACCGCCTCTTCCAGTCCGGCGTGGACCTCGCTGGCGCTGGAGAACTCCAGGCTGATGGACCGCGGGGCGGGCCCTTCGGGGGTCTGGGCGGCGGGGACGCGCTCCAGGGTGGCTGTAGTCATGTACTGAACTTTCTGTGTTTCGTGCCAGGATGGCTCCATCATTCTACCGACTGCTTCCGTTATATGTCAGATGACTGTCCTTTGGAAGCCCCTGGGATGCGGTCACAAAGCGTTCCGTTCCCGGCCGCTCAGCAAAATCCGGGAGCATGGAAGCGGGTGCCCAGAGGGCCTGAAACCTGTCGGAACAGCTTGAGGAGAATTCGGTATGAAAATCATGCGCCTGGGCGAAAGTGGCAGCGAGCAGCCTGCCGTCGTGGTCCCCTCCACGGACGGTGTTGACCGGTATTTCAGCCTGCTGCCCATCACCGATGACGTGAACGGCGCGTTCCTTGCCGCCGGCGGCCTGGACAAAATCCGGAAAGCGCTGGAGGCGGGGGAGCTGCCGGTCCTGGAAGGTGCCGCCGCGCTCCGCGTTGGTTCCCCCGTGGCCCGGCCTGGCTGCGTGGTGGGCATCGGGATGAACTACGCCGCCCACGCCGCGGAATCGGGGGCGGAGCCGCCCACCATTCCCGTGGTCTTCCTCAAGCCCAGCAACACGGTCACCGGCCCGTTCGACCCCGCCCCGCTTCCACCCCGCTCCACGCAATACGACTGGGAGGTGGAGCTGGGCATCGTGATCGGCAAGGAAGCCAGCTACCTCGGTTCCACCGAGGAGGCCGCCGCCTGCATTGCCGGCTACGTCACCGCCAATGACTTTTCCGAACGGGAGTACCAGCTGCCCGGAGCCGCCGGCCAGTGGACCAAGGGAAAGTCCCTTCCCGGGTCAACGCCCCTGGGTCCGTGGCTGGTCCCTGCAGGGGAGACCGACGGCGGCAACCTGCGGCTGCGCAGCTGGGTGAACGGTGAGCCCCGGCAGGATTCGACGTCAGCAGAGCTGATTTTCGATGCGCCCACCCTGGTCCACCACTGCAGCCAGTACATGCGGCTGGAGCCGGGCGATGTGATCCTCACCGGAACGCCGCAGGGGGTGGCCTTAAGCGGCCGTTTCCCCTACCTCCAGCCCGGGGACGTGGTGGAGGTAGAGGTGGAGGGCCTGGGCCGCCAGCGCCAGGAGCTGTACCGGACGCCGGCGGCCACTGCGGTCTAGCCCGCTTTTACCGCCAGGACCGGGCAGTCCGCTTCAAGCAGGATGCGCTGTGACGTGCTGCCCATGATCAGCTTGCCCACCGGGGTGCGGCGGCGCAGGCCGATCACGATCAGGTCGGCTTTGTGCTCCTCGGCGGCGTCCAGCACCTCGGCGGCGGCGTCATGGCCGCGGACGGGCCGCTTGACCAGGTACTGGATGCCCTGGCTGGCCAGCCGCTGCTCAATGTCGTGGATGTCGCCTTCCTGGGCGAAACGGTTGTCCACGGTTGCCTCGCCCTTGGAGGAGTTGATCAGCACCAGGGTGGTGTTGCTCTTCCGCGCTTCGGCGATGGCCTGGGTGAGGGCAGCTTCGCCCTCGGGGGTCGGGACGTATCCCACAACAACGGTCATGGTTGCTCCTGTTCTGCGGAGTGGATGGGGCGCTGTTCAGTTACTGGTCGGGTCAGATCCTGGCCGGTTCAGTCACTGTAGTCCGCAGCGCCGGAATTGGCGGGAACCAGCGGTTTGCGCTCCGGACGGTTTCGGCGGATCAGCTTGTAGGCAAAGGGCCAGGCCAGGATGAGGGCAATGATGACATAGATGCCGACGGCGATCGGCTCACCCAGGAGCCCCGCCGGGTCGCCCGCGCTCAGCTGCAGGGTCTTGCGGAGCTGCCCTTCGATCCGCGGACCCAGGATCACGCCGAGGATCAGCGGCAGCACGGGAAGGCCGAAGCGCCGCATCATGAACCCGAGTGCGCCCAGGATCAGCAGGATCACCAGGTCGAACGCCTGCAGGTTCACCGAGTAGGCGCCCAGGGTGGCGAAGAACAGGATGCCGGCGTACAGGTACGGCCGGGGCAACTGCAGCAACTTGGCCCACAGCGGTGCCAGGGGCAGGTTGATGATCAGGAGCAGCAGGTTGCCGATGAACAGGCTGGCGATCAGGGCCCACACCAGGGGCCCCTGGCTTTCGAAGAGCTGCGGACCCGGCTGGATCCCGTAGCTGGTGAAAGCGGCGAGCATCACGGCTGCGGTGGCATTCGTGGGCAGGCCCAGCGCCAGCATGGGGGTCAGGGTACCGGCGGCCGCAGCGTTGTTGGCTGCTTCCGGACCGGCCACGCCTTCGATGGCGCCCTTGCCGAACTCTTCGGGGTGCTTGCTGAGGCGTTTTTCCGTCACGTAGGACAGGAACGTGGGGATCTCTGCGCCACCGGCCGGCAGGGCACCGAACGGGAAGCCGAAGGCGGTACCGCGCAGCCACGGCTTCCAGGACCGCTTCCAGTCGGACTTGCCCATCCAGGGCTGGCCCACCGGGATGGCGTGCAGGGGAGTGCGGCGCAGGTGTGCCGCCACCCAGAGTGCCTCGCCCACGGCGAAGATGGCAACGGCCACCACCACGATGTCCAGGCCGTCCGCCAGGAGCGGCTGGCCGAACGTCAGGCGGCGCTGGCCGGTGACGGAATCCATTCCCACCAGGCCGATGGCCAGGCCGAGGCCCAGGGAGGCGAAACCGCGCAGCCGCGACGAGCCGAGCACGGCCGTGACGGCCAGCAGTGCCAGCACCATGATGGCGAAGTAGCTGGGTGCGCCCAGGCTGACGGCGAACTTCACCACGATCGGTGCGCAGACGGCCAGCAGCGCCGTGCCAATGGTGCCGGCAACGAACGAGCCGATGGCCGCCGTCGCAAGCGCCTGCGCCGCCCGGCCCGCCTTGGCCATCTTGTTGCCTTCGATGGCGGTGACCACCGAAGACGATTCACCAGGGGTGTTGAGCAGGATCGAGGTGGTGGAGCCGCCGTACATGCCGCCGTAGTAGATGCCGGCGAACATGATGAAGGCGCTGGTGGGTTCCAGCGCGTAGGTGACGGGAAGCAGCAGGGCGACGGTCATGGCCGGGCCCAGGCCGGGGAGGACGCCGACGGCGGTGCCCAGGATGACGCCGATCACGGCGTACAGGAAATTCATGGGGGTGAGGGCGGTGGCGAAACCGTCCATCAGGGAGGACCAGACGTCCATTTAGAGGATTCCTTCCAGGAGGCCGGCCGGCAGTGCGATGCCAAGGCCGAGGTAGAAGCCGTAGAAGGTCAACAGGGACAGGGCCACGGAGATCAACCCGTCCCGGACAAAGTGGCGGCTGCCCAGGGCCAGGACGCTGCCCCAGAACAGGACCGTTCCGGAGATCACCCAGCCCGCCCAGTCGATGAGCAGGATGTTCAGGATGAAGGCACCCGCCAGCGGCAGGACGGTCTTCCAGTCGGCGGGGTGCGCCAGGTCGACGTCCTCGCCGCCCTCGGCCTCACCCTTGCCGCCGCGCAGGACGTTGACGGCCAGCAGGATTGCGCAGACCACCAGCATCCCGGCCACGATGAACGGGACGGTCTTGGGCCCAACCGGATCAGACTTCGAATACGGGGTTACCAGGCCGTTGGCGTCAAGGAAGACCAGGACGCCGGCCGCCCCGAGCAGGAGTGCAACTCCCAGCTCGGAGCGGCCTTTGAGACCTGTGGTCAGGGATGTCACGCCAACCCAAGCTTGGTGAGGACGTCCGCCACCCGCTTGTCCTGCTCGCTGAGGAAGGTCTTGAACTGGTCGCCGGTGATGAAGGCATCGGTCCAGCTGTGCGTCTTCAGCGCTTCCTTCCAGCCCTCAGTGCCGTGCATCTTCTCCAGGGCTGCGATCAGTGCCGCCTTGTCCTTGTCGCTGATTCCCGGAGGGGCCACCACGCCACGCCAGTTGGTGAACACCAGGTCGATGTTGGATTCCTTGAGCGTGGGTGCGTCCACGCCGTCAAGGCGCTTCTCGCCACTGGTGGCCAGGACCCGGACCTCGCCGGATTCAATCTGCTTCAGGTATTCGCCGGCGCCGGAGGCGGCGAAGCCGAGCTTGTTGCCCAGGATCGCGGGAAGAAGGTCGCCGCCGCCGTCGTAGGAGACGAAGTTGACCTTGGTGGCGTCGATGCCCACGGCACCCGCAAGCTGCATGGGCAGCAGGTGGTCCGGACCGCCGGGGGAGGAGCCGCCGCCTACGGCGATGGAGCCGGGATCGGCCTTCCAGGCCTTTACCAGGTCATCGATGGTCTTGTAAGGCGAATCCTTGCTGACCATGATGGCGCCGGGCTCTTCGATGAGGCGGGCCAGCGGGGTGGTGTCCGTCAGCTTGGACTCGGACTTGTTGGTGTAGCTGGCACCCACAACGCCCAGGCCCATCAGCATGGCAAGGTCGCCGTTGCCCTTTTCGTTGACTATCCGGGCCAGGCCCACGGTGCCGCCGGCACCGGCCAGGTTGAAGACCTCGGTGTTGGTGGAGATCTTCTCGTCATCGAGGACCTTGGCAGCGGCGCGGGCGGTGGTGTCGTAGCCGCCGCCGGGCGTGTTCGGGACCATGATCTGCAGGCCGGTGATGGGTCCGGCGGCAGCGCCGGAGCTTTCCGAGCCCGTGGAGCTCTTGCTGGTGGCACCGCAGCCGGTGGCCATCAGGGCGATGCCGGCAGCAACGGCGGCAACGCGCAATGCGCGGATCTGGCGCATGTGTTCCTCTTCTCTCAAAAACAAATCTGGCCAGCACCGGCTGCCTGGTGGCTCCGGTGCCTTGTGGTTCCGATGCTAGGGGCGGCAGTGACGGCGATCACTCTTGTGTACGCAGAGAAAGTTGTGTTCATTGCGTTCACGTTTCCGAATCCCCACAACGGCCCTGCTGCGGGCTTTGGGATATAGTTCCCGGTACCACCTCAGGCCCCCGCGCCCGTATTCCTGCGCGCACCACGGCCTCCCACACGCGCCGGACAACTTCTTGCCCTGCCCGCAACCCCAGGAAGACCATTGTGACTCGACGACGAGGAATGTCCCTCGCGGGCCAGTACCTTCTGCTGCAGTTGCTCATTGTCCTGGCCGTCCTGGTGGGCGTCGTCGCCATCTCCCTGGCGCAGTCCGCTGCGGCGTTCGAACGGATCGAGGGCCGGCGCGCCCTCTCGGCAGCGGAAGCCCTGGGCGGCAACCCCGTGGTGCGTGAGCTCCTCCCGGAGACGGAACCGCGCGGCGGGGCAGTGTTGCCCGCGGTGGCCGAGTCCGTGCGGATCGTCTCCGGCTCATCCCGGGTGGCGCTGGCGCGCATCGACCGTACGGTGGTGGCGTCCTCGGATCCCAGCCTCCTGGGCCTCCCGCTGGAGCTGGGTGCAAGCAGGGTGATGGAGGGCCGTGCCTGGACGGGCGTGGTGGGCGGAACCCCTGCGCCGCTCCTGTCGGCTCACGTTCCGGTCCTGGATGACACCGGGCGCATGATCGGGATCGCCTCCATCAGCCGGAACTATCCAACGGTGCTCGAACGCCTGGGCGACGCCGTCCCCAACCTCCTCACCTACCTGGGGGTGGCGAGTGTCCTGGGCATCGCCGGGTCGCTGCTGCTCTCGCGCCGCGTCAAGCGGCAGACCCTTGGCATGGAGCCCAGCGAAATCACCAGCCTGGTGGAAAACCGCGAGGCCATGCTGCACGGCCTCAAGGAAGGCGTCGTGGCACTGGACCTGCACGAACGGATCACGGTGGCCAACCACAGCGCGCGTGCCCTGCTGGGCCTCCCGCCCGACTGTGTGGGCAAGCGCGTGGCGGCCCTCGCCGTCGAACCCGCCCTCAAGGAAGTCCTCACCCGGGAGCAGCCGGGGCCCGACCAGCTGGTCCTGGTGGGAGACCGGCTGGTGGTGATGAACCGGGTGCCGTTCCAGTCCCGCGGCAGGGTCATCGGCTCGGTGACCACCCTGCGCGACCGGACAGAGCTCTCGGAACTGGAACACGAACTCGGCACCACCCGCACCGCCACGGACACCCTTCGCGCGCAGGCGCACGAGTTCGCCAACCAGCTCCACGTCATCTCCGGCCTGATCCAGATCGGCGAGTACGATTCCGTGGTCCAGTTCGTCAACGGCGCCACCGTGGACCGGACCCGGCTCAACGACGAGGTCACCGCCCGCATCAAGGACCCCGCGCTCGCCGCCCTGCTGATCGCCAAATCGAGCCTGGCCACCGAACGGGGCGCGGCACTGCAGCTGGACCCGGAATCCGTGCTGGACACCGTCGATGACGGGCTGTCCCGGGACCTCACCACCGTGGTGGGGAACCTGGTGGACAACGCGTTCGACGCCGTCACCGGGCTTCCCCAGGCAGCCGTCCGGGTGCGGGTTGACGGCGCAGCCGGGGGAGACGTGGTGGTCACCGTCCTGGATAACGGTCCCGGCGTCCCCAGCGGCTCCACCGACCACATCTTCCGCCAGGGCTTCACCACCAAGGAACCCGGGCCGGCCGGCAGCCGCGGTTTCGGCTTGGCGCTGTCCCGGGTGGTGTGCCGCCGGACTGGCGGAAACCTTGAGGTGGCCAACGATAATGGGGCTGTCTTTACCGCTGTGCTGAAACGAGGGAGTACCCAGCCATGATCAAGGTCCTGATCGTCGATGACGACTTCATGGTGGCCAAGGTGCATGCCGGCTTCATCCAGCGCACGCCGGGCTTCACCGTGGTGGGCGCGGCGCACACAGGCGCCCAGGCGGTCGCCGAAACCGAACGCCTGCAGCCGGACCTGGTGCTGCTGGACATCCACCTGCCGGACATCAACGGCCTGGACCTGATGCAACGCCTGCGCGCTGTTGCTCCCGAACTGGACGTGCTGGTCATCAGTGCAGCACGGGAGGTTGAAACGGTCCGGAAGGCGCTGCGCGGCGGCATTGTCCATTACCTGATCAAGCCCTTTTCCCAGACAGACCTCCAGGAGCGGCTGGAGCACTACCGCAGCGCCTACCAAAGCCTGGATGCGTCCAAGGATGTGGCCGAACAGTCGGACGTCAACCGGGTGTTCGGCCTGGACCGCGCCGAACGGCCCCTGCCCAAAGGCTGCAGCATCGAGACGCTGAAGCTGGTGGAGGCGGCACTGAACGCTTCAGCCGGTGACGTCTCGGCGGCCGAGATGGCCGAGGAGCTGGGCACGTCCAGGGTCAGCGCCCGCCGCTACCTCGAGTACCTGCACGACGAAGGAACGCTGGACGTGCGGCTCAAGTACGGGGTGGGACGGCCCGAGCGGCGGTACGTGCTCAAGGCCTGACGGGACCCGCGCCCGGGGGCGCCGCCCCGCAGGCCCGCCGCCGCGGGCCAGCCCTCAGCGCAGCAGCGTGTTAATCAGCCGGGCCGCTGTCCTGGCGGTCCGGCCGTCAATGTCGAACGCCGGATTCAGTTCCGCCACGTCCAGGTGCAGCAGCTTCCCGCTTCGGGCCACCTGCCGGCACACCGCCGAAATGACCGGAAGCGGCACGCCATAGGCTGCCGGCGCGCTGACGCCGGGGGCCACCGCGGCGGGCAGTACGTCCAGGTCGATGGTCAGGTACAGGACGTCGATCTCCGCCAGGAACCCTGCAACGAAGTCCTGGACCCGGTTGGGTTCGCAGTCCTCATCCAGCAGGTAGCGGACCCCCAGTTTGTCCGCGGTGTCGAACAGGGCCCGGGTGTTGTTCGGCTCCGAGATCCCGGCGACGGCGTACCGGAATTCGCGTCCAGCGTCCGCTTCCGCGCAAGCCATCTGCAGGAACGGCGTGCCGGAGCTGGCCACCGGCTCGTCGCGGAGGTCGAAGTGGGCATCAAGGTTCAAGACGCCCAGGCGCTGCCCGGTTTGAACCGCGGCTGATGCGCTGACGCCAAGGTAGCTGGCGTAGGCGGTTTCGTGCCCGCCGCCCAGCACCACAGTCTGGTGGCCGGCGTCGAGCAGGGCTGCCAGCACCCGGCCAAGCCGTTCCTGGCCGGCCTCCAGGTCTTCCCCGGAGACCACCACGTCACCAGCGTCGGCCACCGGTCGGTCCAGGTGGAAGGCCAGCGGGCCAAGCGCTTTCCGCAGCGCCGCCGGGGCTGCGGCTGCCCCGGTCCGGCCCTGGTTGCGGCGGACCCCCTCGTCGCTGGAAAATCCCAGCACGGCGGCGGGCTTGCGTCCGGGCGCAGCGGCCCGCAATTCATCGGAGGCGGTGACCGCCTGCCACCAGCGGCGGTGGCCGGGACCATCGCCGTCGAACCTGCCGGTCCAGGGCCGGGGCGGGACGTCGACGGCGGGAAGCTTGAGGAACATGCCTCAAGCTCACCGCATGCCGGGCACGAAAACCAGCGCCGGCGCCGTCGTCCTGTCCGGAATCCAAGAACCCGCGCAACGGGCAGGCCGGACATCGGGTGCCTGGTGCAGGGGTTAAGGTGAGAGCAGCCCACCGGTCCAGGGATGACCTGGCCGCTCCGGATCCACGCACCATTCCAGGCTGGAGAGCCGCTCCATGTTCGAAGCCCCAGATATACTCTTTGCCGCGGCCGGACTGGCCGTGTTCGTCGCTGCGGTCCTGCCCAAGCTGCTGCGTGACATGCCGCTGTCCATGCCCATGGTCTTCCTGGGTGCAGGGATGGCAGCCTTCGCGTTGATTCCATCGCTGCCCAACCCCAACCCGGTGGAACACAGCGACTTTGTCATGCACCTTGCGGAGGTCTGCGTGATCATTTCCCTGATGGGCGCGGGGCTGGCCCTGGACCGGCCCGTGGGACGCCGGCGCTGGTCCACCACGTGGCGGCTCCTGGGCATCGCCATGCCGCTCTGCATCGTGGGGCTGACCCTGCTGGGCATGTGGTTCCTGGGCCTGGGGCTCGGTGCGGCCCTGCTGGTGGCGGCCAGCCTGGCGCCCACGGACCCCGTCCTGGCCTCGGAAGTGCAGGTGGGCGAGCCTGCCGACCAGGATGAATCCACGGACAAGGAGGACGAGGTCCGTTTCGGCCTGACATCGGAAGCCGGGCTCAACGACGGGCTGGCGTTCCCGTTCGTCTACCTTGCCATTGCCATCAGCGTTGCCGGAGCGGACCCCTCCGCCTGGTTCGGCGAGTGGTTCGGGCTGGACGTGGTGTGGCGGCTGGCCGTCGGGCTCGTGGTGGGGTTCCTCACCGGAAAGCTGCTCGCCAGGCTGTTCTTCTCGGCCCGTGCCGACAGCCTGCGGCTCTCCAACCACTCGGAGGGCTTTGTGGCCCTGGCGGCGACGTTCCTGGCGTACGGGCTGACGCAGATGGTGGAGGGCTACGGGTTCATAGCGGTGTTCGTCTGTGCCGTGACCATCCGGGCCGCCGAACGGACGCACGGCTACCACCGGGTGCTGCACTCCTACGTGGAGCAGCTGGAACGGCTGCTGACCGTGGTGATCCTGGTCCTCCTTGGCGGTGCCATCGCCCGCGGGCTGCTGGCCGGGATCGGGCTTCCGGAACTGCTGGTGGCGCTTGCTTTCCTGCTGGTGGTGCGGCCGCTGGCGGGCTGGCTGGGCCTGCTGGGTGGCAAGACCGGTCCGCGGGAACGCGTGGCACTGTCCTTCTTTGGCATCCGCGGCATCGGTTCCCTGTACTACCTGGCCTTTGCCCTGGGGGAAGGCCACTTTACGGAGCAGGCGCACTGGCTCTGGTCCTTCATCGGGCTGGTGGTGGCGCTGTCCATCGTGATCCACGGCGCCACCACCTCGCCCCTGATGAACCGGCTGGACAGGCTGCGCCAGAAGAAGGCACTGGCAGTCTCCGGCGACGAGGGACTCGCCCCCAACACCCCCGTCTAGGCCCCCGGCCAGGGAAACCCCGGTGTCAACAAAAAGGGCTGGTACGGCAGACGCCGCACCAGCCCTTTCCCTGCGCAGGTGTTACTTCATCCCCAGGGCCGCCTCGATGGGGCCGATGGCGAAGAACAGCGCGAACGCCGCGGCCACAGCCCACATCAGCGGGTGGATGTCCTTGACCCTGCCCTGGACCGTACGGATCAGGACGTAGGCGATGAAGCCCGCACCCAGGCCGTTGGCGATGGAGTAGGTGAAAGGCATCAGGGTGAAGGTGAGGAACGCGGGGATGGCGATGCCCCAGTCCTGCCAGTCGATCTTGCCCACCTGGGAGACCATCATGAAGCCCACCACCACCAGTGCCGGGGCCACGGCCTCGAACGGCACCAGGTTGATCAGCGGCGTGAAGAACATGGCCACCAGGAACAGCACGCCGGTGACGATGGAGGCCACGCCCGTGCGGGCGCCTTCGCCGATGCCGGCACCGGCTTCGACGTAGATCTGGTTGGAGGAGACGGAGGCGCCGCCGCCGATGATGGCACCGAGTGCGTCCACCTGGAGCACACGGTCGACGTCGGGAATGTTGCCGTGTTCATCCACCGTGCCGGCCTCGTTGGCCAGGCCCACCATGGTGCCCATGGCGTCAAAGAAGATGCTGAGCAGGATGACGAAGGCCAGCAGCGTGGCGGCCACGAAGCCGAGGTGCTCGAAGGCACCGAACGGGTTGGCCTTGCCGATCAGGGAGAGGTCGGGCGCGGCCCAGCCGGAGAACGCCGGGGCCACCAGGGACCAGCCCTGCGGGTTGAAGTTCTTGCCGTCGAAGCTGGGGCCGATGTGCAGGGTCGTCTCAAGGATGACGGACAGCACCGTGGAGGTGATGATGCCGATCAGGATGGCGCCCTTGACCTTGCGCACCACCAGGGCGATGGTCAGGATCAGGCCGAACACGAACACGGCGGTGGGCCAGCCCAGGAGCTTGCCTTCGAAGCCCAGGCCAACGGGCACGGTGGTGCCTGCGACATCCGGGATGCGGCGCACGAACCCGGCGTTGACCAGGCCGATCAGGGCAATGAACAGGCCGATGCCCACCACGATGGCCGTCTTGAGTCCGTCCGGCACCGCCTTGAACACGGCGGTACGGAAACCGGTGAGGACCAGGATCAGCATGGTGACGCCGGAGAGGACCACCAGGCCCATCATGTCCGGCCAGGTGAGCCCGGGATTGGTGGCCACGGTGACAGCCACGAAGGCGTTGACGCCCAGGCCGGTGGCCAGGGCGAAGGGGTGCCGGCCCCACGCGCCCATGAGGATGGTGAGGATGCCTGCCACCAGCGCGGTCACGGCGGCCACGGCGGGGAAGCCCAGCGTGGTGCCGTTGGAGTCGGGCCCGGACAGGATCAGGGGGTTCAGCACCACGATGTAGCTCATGGCGAAGAACGTGGCGAACCCGCCGCGGATCTCGCGGGAAAGGTTGGAACCGCGCTCGGTGACCCTGAAATACCGGTCCAGGGCAGAGCCTTGCTTAAGCATTAGTCCTCCGGGGAAGTGTGTGGGGATACCTGCATCCTAAGGGAGCGGCGGGGAGTGGGCCGGCAAATTCGCCTAGTCTGTAAGGAAGCCAACACGAGGAGCAGCCCACCCATGCGCCAGGTCCGCCGCCAGTTGCTGAGCCTTGTGCTCGGCTTGTTTGTCCTTGCAGCCGCCGCGCTGGGCCTCGCTGGCCCCGCCTCCGCCCATGACGCTGCCGAGTCCACCAGCCCGGCGCAGGGGGCTGCGCTGGCTGTCCCGCCCGCCGAGGTCTCGGTGACCTTCAGCAACAAACCGCTGGGCATCGGTTCGTCCTTCTCCATCAAGGATGCCGGCGGCACCGAATGGGCTGATGGCTCCGTGCAGATCGTGGACAACGTGGCCACCCAGAAGCTCCGCCCGGGCGGTCCGGCGGGCACGTACACAGTGGCGTGGCGCGTGGTCAGCTCGGACTCACATCCCATCGAGGGGACGTTCACCTTCACCGCGGCCTCCGGTGCCCCGGGTGCCGCCTCGTCCGGGACACCCACGGCGGGAAGTTCGACGGCGGCGGGTGCGGTCCCTGGCATGGGCACCGCCCAGCCCGGGGTCACGGAAGAGGCCTCGGAGCCGGCCGGCGCGGGCGAGCCGTTCCAGTGGAGCATTGTTATTTTTGCGGTAGTGGCCGTGGGGCTGCTGGTGGCGCTGGGCGTCCTTGCCCGCCGCCGGCTCACCGGCGACGGGGACACCGAAGATGACGGGGAGGCCGGGGACAGGGCCGCGGAGTAGCACCCGCCGGCAGGGCCGGTTCCGTCCAGCCCTGCAGCGCGTACCGGCGCCGCAGTCAGCAGCCCAGGGCAGCAAAGCTTCCCGTTGCCGGGAAGACGCCGGTGGACGGAAGGGCGCCGTCCGGGTTGACCTTGGCGGAGATTGCCTGGCCCACCGTCTTGGCCTGGCGCAGCACTTCTTTGGGCGATGGCGTGATCAGTTCGCCCACTCCCACCAGGTAGATGCCAATGGCCCGCATGGCTGCCGCCACGTTCCGGCCCACGGCAATGCCGAAGTCGTTGAGCATGCGCCGCAACTGGCTGTGGGCGCAACGGGTGAGCACGATGTGGTCCGCCACCAGGATGCCCGTGGGGGTGTGCACCTGCCACTGCGGCGCGGCCTGGTCCGGTGCTTCGAGCATGGTCAGCTGCACCGCCCGGGTGGTGTTCCGCACGTCCACGCTGTGGCTTGCCGCGTAATTGCGCAGGTGGCGCAGGATCTCATTCCGTTCGCGGAGGGTGCCGCTGTCCGCCGCATCGCAGCGCTGCAATGACGTGGTGTTCGCGGGCTGGGCCTGGCCCAGGATGTCGAGGCCGTCCACCACGATGGAGTCCACCCCATGGCGGCGCAGCTCAGCGGCCACGGCCAGTCCGGACAGGCCCGTGCCAATGACGACAGCGGTGGTCTGTTCGGTCCCGGCAATCCCAGGCATGCTTGACACTACAGTTTCCCTCCTATGGAGCTTCGGCAGGTGCCGGCATCCTCGCCGGCTCGCGTCCCGTTACCCCCAAGCACGGCCGCAGCGCATGGCCGGGACCGTCCTGACAGGAAGAATCAGTTGGCGTCCCGGACCAACAATGTCCTGAAGACTACAGAACAAATGCGGCCGTGGATAGCCCGTGAACGAAATCGTTTCCGTGGCGAGAAGGCGCTTTCCGGAACCCGGCAAAAAGCCTGTGGATAACAGGGCCCATCAGCCCCTGAACAGGCTTGCTAAGCCCTGGGGGACAGAGAATAGTGGGAATCGGGAGCGGTCCTTTTCCTGCCGGTGCCACCGCTGGGCCGGGTGCGCGGGGAGCGGTCCGTTTTCTGGCAGAATAGCCGCAACATCAGGCGTATCGCGAGGAGGCGGCCCCCATGGGCTCACGAGAGTTGCATCCGGACCCGGCCCGGGACGGTGGGGGTGGCGCAACCGCTCCCCACGGCATCGTGGTGGGCGTCGACGGTTCGGACCACGGCCAGTGCGCCCTGGTGTGGGCCGCGCGGGAAGCCCAGCGCCGTCGTCGTCCGCTTCATATCGTCACCGCCTACTCCGTGCCGATCTTCGCCGCGTCCGGCCTGGACGGGGGCTACGCCACCGTGGATGATTCCGTCATCCGCGAAGGCGCCGAAGCCATTGCCCGGCAGGCCCTGGAAAAGGTGGCCGCCTACGACGTGGACGTCAGCTCCTCCGTGGAGAACGGCGACGCCGCCGGCGTCCTGCTGGACATCTCCGAAACCGCGGAACTCCTGGTGGTCGGCACCCGCGGCCGCGGCGGCTTTGTGGGCCGGCTCCTCGGATCAGTCAGCAGTGCCCTGCCCGCCCACGCGAAATGCCCCACGGTGACGGTTCCGTTGTTCTGCTCGGACCGGCTCGGTGAGTCCACGGAGGACCGCCGCGTCAAGGCCGAGCAGGCCAGGTCCGGGCACCGGCCGGTGGAGAACGTGGTGGTGGTTGGCGTGGATGGCTCCGAGCAGGCCCGCGTTGCCGTCCTTGAAGCAGCCGACCAGGCCGAACGCCTTGGCGCGTCCCTCCGCGTGGTCTGCGCCGTTCCCCAGTACAGCGGCTCGCTGGCCTGGGTTCCGGCGCCCATGGACCGGAAGGCACTGTTCGATGACATCCGGGTCACCCTGGAGGCCGGCATGGCCTGGCTCCGCAGCCACTACCCCAACCTGCAGGCCGGCTACGAGCTGAAGGACGGCTCGCCGGTGGACGTGCTCGTCGAGGAAAGCCGGCACGTTGAACTGGTGGTGGTGGGCACCCGCGGACGCGGCGGGTTCACCGGAATGCTCCTGGGCTCAACATCAGACGGGGTGCTCCACCACGCCAAGGGCCCGGTCATGGTGGTCCCGGACCGGGAGGACCCCCGCCTGGCCGACCGCGGGCGGTTCGGACCCATCCTGGGCGACGCCGCCTAGACCGCGCTTTTCCGGGCAGCCGGCGGGGGACCGCGGACATGACGCAGCAGATGACAGCCGGTGAGGGGCCCGACGGGCTGGTGCGCGGCCTGGGCAGCCTGCACTCAGGGATGCTGGCGCTGGTGGGCGGCAAGGCAGCCAACCTAGGGGAGTTGTTGTCCGCCGGGTTGCCGGTTCCGGACGGCTTTTGCCTCACCACCGCCGCGTACCGGCAGGCCATCGGCGCCCCGGATGCCCTGCTTCCCGCGTTGGCAGCGGTTTACGCCACCCTGGAGGAGCCGGCCGGGGCCTCCGCTGGGGACCTTCCCGATGTAGCCGGACTGGCCGCAACGGCACGGGCAGCAATCCTTGCGGCTCCGGTACCGGCAGCCGTAGCCCGCGCCGTGGAGAAGGCCTATACGGCACTGGGTCCCGGCGTCGCGGTGGCAGTGAGGTCCTCGGCCACCGCTGAAGACCTTCCCTTCGCCAGCTTCGCCGGCCAGCAGGACACCTTCCTGAACGTCGTGGGAGTGCCCGCGGTGCTGGACGCCGTCCGGAGGTGCTGGGCGTCGCTGTGGACGGAGCGGGCAACCGCGTACCGGGCAAGCCTCGGAATCGACCCGGCAGCCGTGTCGCTCGCGGTGGTGGTCCAGCGGATGGTGGACGCCCAGACCGCGGGCGTGATGTTCACGGCGAATCCCCTCACCGGCAGCCGCCGGCAGGTGGTCATCGACGCCAGCCCCGGCCTTGGCGAGGCCGTGGTCTCCGGCGCCGTCAATCCGGACCACTTCGTGGTGGACGCCCTGACCGGCAGGGTGCTGGAACGGAAACCCGGCGATAAGGGCGTGGAGATACGGCCGGTTGCCGGCGGCGGGACCGAAATCCGCCACGTGCAGGCCGCCCAGGGCACCGCGTGCCTTCCGGACAGCCAGGTGGCTGGCCTGATGCGGTTGGGGCTGCAGGCCCAAGGGCATTTCGGTGCCCCGCAGGACATCGAGTGGGCCGTCGACGGCGCGGATGGGCTGTGGCTCACGCAGTCCAGGCCCATCACCACGCTCTACCCGGTCCCGGAAAGCAACGGTGCTGCCGGCAGGGTTCCGCAGGCAGCGTCCGCCGTTGGGGGGACCAGGGCCTACCTCTGTTTCAGCCTCGCGCAGGGACTGACGCGGCCGCTGACGCCCATGGGCCTGGCTGCAGTGCGCCTCATCGCTTCCTCCGTCGCCACCGCAGCCGGCTTCCCTGTTCCCGATCCACGGGAAGGGCCGTCCCCCTACGCCGAGGCGGGTCAGCGGATTTACGTCGACTTCACCGCTCCCATCCGCAGCACCGTTGGCCGGCGGCTCGTTCCCCGGGTCTTCGACATCATGGAGGCACGGACGGCAACCGTCATGCGGCAGTTGTTCGCGGACCCAGCTTTTTCGGTGACCACCAGGTCGCCCCTCGGGCTGCTGCGCCACGTCGGACCCGCGGCAATCCGCACAGAGGTTCCCACCACCTTCCTCCGTGCGCTGGTCCGCCCCGCTGCCGCCCTCCGCCGGCTGGACCGCTTCACCCGGACGTTCGAGGCGTCCCTGGCTCCCGGCGGCGCAGCCGGCGCCCTGGCCCGCCTGGACCACGCCGAGTCCCTCGTGGGATCGCGCCTGTTCCCCATTGTTCCGGCCATCCTCCCCCTTCCCGCCCTGGGCTTCGCGATGCTCGGCGTTGCCGGAAAGCTCGTGGGCGGCAATGCGTGGGACGGGCTGCAGCCGGTGATCCGCGGCCTGCCCAACAACGTCACCACGGAAATGGACCTGGAATTGTGGCACCTGGCGCAGGCGATCCAGGAAGACGCCGAATCACGCACCGCACTGATGGCCCGCGATCCCGCCGCCCTCGCAGCCGCTTTCCAGGCCGGCGAGCTGCCGGCGCGCCTGGACGCGGGCCTCGCCAGGTTCCTGGACAGATACGGCCACCGGGCGGTCGGCGAGATCGACGTCGGACTGCCCCGGTGGTCGGAGGAACCGGAACACATCCTGGGCATCCTCGCCAACTACCTCCGGCTGGACGAACCCGCCCTGGCACCGGACGCCCAGTTCAGCAAAGCCGCCGAGGACGCAGAAGCGCAGGTTGACCGGCTCGTGGCCCGGGCCGCTGCCCGCAGCAGGATCCGGGGACGGCTGGTGCGTGCCGCACTCCGGCGGGCGCGCATGTTCGCCGGCCTGCGGGAGCTGCCGAAGTACCAGCTGGTGCTTGGCCTTGGGGAAGTCCGCCGGCAGCTGCTCCTGGTGGGTACCGAACTGGAACAGGCAGGCACGGTGGAACGGCGGGACGACGTGTTCTTCCTCGATTTCGCGGAGGTCCGCCAGGCATTGACCCGAACAACCGCGGGCAACCCGGCGCCTGCCCCTGACCTGAAGGCACTCGTGGCGGCCCGGCGCCAGGACTACGCCCTGGAGCTCAGGCGCCGGCACATCCCCCGGGTGCTGCTTTCGGACGGCACCGAACCCGAGGCGGCGCGGGCCGCCGGAACCGCCGCGAACGGAATCGGGCCCAACGGAAACCTGGCCAACGGGACCCTGGCCGGCAGCCCGGCCTCGGCCGGGACGGTGACCGCGGCGGCGCGGGTCATCCTGGATCCCGTCGGAGCGCGCCTGGAGCCGGGCGAGATCCTGGTTGCACCGTCCACGGACCCTGGCTGGACTCCGCTGTTCCTGACGGCAGGAGGACTGGTGATGGAGATGGGCGGACCCAACTCCCATGGCGCCGTCGTGGCCAGGGAATACGGCATCCCCGCAGTTGTTGGCGTGGCGGACGCCACCGCCCTGATCAGCACGGGCCAAAAGATAACGGTCGACGGCGGCGCGGGAACCGTCGTGCCGGAACGCACCGGTACGCCGCAAAACGGGAAAGTTCCCAAGGGCACGGACCCACCTGCACGGGCGTAGTCTTGATCCATGGGCTCCAACAGGCTGGATTCCAGCGGACCGTTCCAACACGTACGGGTGCAACGAAACAGCACAAGGCGCAGGATGTGGCTGCGGTGGCTGCCCGCCGTCGCGGCTCCGGTGGCCATTGCCTCCGGTGCCCTGATCGGGTCTCTTCCGGCCGGCGCCAGCAACCCACTGCCGACCAAGACACCTGCCGAGGTCCTGGAACTGGCGGCCAGCCACCAGGTGCGCACGTTCTCCGGGACAGTTGAGCAGTCCGCTGAACTGGGACTGCCGGAACTCCCGGCTGCCGGCAAGCCGTCCGGGTCTGCGTCCGGACCTGCCTCGGCCGGCAGCGTGGCGTCGGTGATCGAGCTGTTGTCAGGCAAGCACACCGCGCGCATCTACGTGGACGGCAAGGACAACGCCCGTGTGCAGGTGATGGACCAACTGGCCGAACGGGACGTGGTCCGCCACGGCAGCGACGTCTGGCTCTACTCCTCAAAGGACAACTCGGCAGCCCACCTGTCCCTGCCCGCGCACACCCAGGACCCTGCCCACACAGAGGATCCCGCGCTTCCGAACGACGCGCACGGCGCACCCGGGATGCACACTCCCGCTGAACTGGCCCAACAGTTCCTGTCGAAGGTGGACCCCAGCACCGCCGTTTCCGTGGGCCCGGACGTTTCCGTTGCAGGGCGCGCCGCCTACAACCTGCTGATCGAGCCCCGCACGGACGCAACATTGGTAGGCAAGGTGGCCATCGCCGTCGACGGTGCCAGCGGGATGCCGTTGTCAGTCCAGGTGACCGCGCGCGGCGCGGATAAGCCTGCCTTCGCGTCCGGGTTCACCAGCTTCTCGCTGGACGCGCCGGACCCGTCAGTCTTCGCCTTCACCCCTCCGCCGGGCAGCACCGTCAAGGAACTCCCGGTACCGGACAAATCCCACGATCCCGCCAAATCCCATGACTCCGCCGATGCCCATGGCCCGGGCGCCATGCACGGTGGTGCCAAGGGGAATGTCTCCATAACCGGCACCGGCTGGGAGACGGTGGTGGGCACGGCGGCTGGATCCGCTGCGGCGGCCGCACCACTGCTCCAGGACCCGCTGTTGTCCCAGGCCGCCGTCGCCGTACCCGGTGGCCGGCTGCTGTCCACGGCCCTGCTCAACATCCTGATCACCGACGATGGCCGGATCTTCGCGGGAATGGTGCCGCCGGAGAGGCTGCAGGCCGCAGCAGCAGCGGCCCGGTAGGCCTTGGACGGGCGGGGGAGTGGCAACCGGGCCGGCCCTGGCGGGGTGACTGACGGCCTGGCGATTGAGACGCGGGGCCTCACCAAGCACTTTGGCCAGCAGGCCGCCGTCGACAACGTGGGCCTGGCCGTCCCGCACGGGACGGTCTTCGGGTTCCTGGGCCCCAACGGCTCCGGCAAGACCACCACCATCCGCATGCTGCTGGGATTGGCAGCGGCGTCCGCAGGAACGGTGAACTTGCTGGGCCGGGAGATGCCGCATAGGCTCCACGAGGTGTTGCCGCGTGTGGGCGCGTTGGTGGAAGGGCCGGCCTTCTACCCTTTTCTGTCCGGCGCCGCCAACCTCCACCGGCTGGACTCCGCCAGCCCGCATTCAGTGCCCGGCACGCGCAAAGCCCGCGTGCAACAGGCACTGGAGCGCGTAGGCCTGGAGCACGCGGCGGGGAAACGCGTGCACGCATACTCCCTGGGAATGAAGCAGCGGCTGGGCATAGCCAATGCCCTGCTCTCACCCCGGGACCTGCTGGTGCTGGACGAGCCCACCAATGGGCTGGATCCGCAGGGCACCCGCGAAGTGCGCAACCTGGTGCGGTCCCTGGCACACCAGGGCACCACTGTTTTTGTGTCCAGCCATCTGCTGGCCGAGGTGGACCAGATGTGCACCTACGCTGCCGTCATGAGTGCGGGAAAGCTCGTGGCACAGGGTCCCTTGGCCGAACTGCGGCAGGCCGGAAGCACCCGCCTGCGGTTGGTAACGCCCGACGGCGGCGCGGCGCGGCAGGTCCTGGCAGGGCTGGGGCTGGCACCCGGTCCGGGGGACCAGGAGGCGCAGGCTTCCCAGCGCGCACAGCTGGATGGGGAGACCATTGTTGCGGCGATGGGTGCCGCCGCCGGGCAGCCTGCCGTGCTCCCGGAGGATGTTGTGGCGCACCTGGTGCAGGCCGGCGTCCGCGTCCGGGGCTTCGCCGTCGAGCGTGAAAGCCTTGAAGACCGCTTCGTTGCCCTGACGGGGGAAGGATTCGACGTTGCCCAGTAGCGTTCCCGCGGACATACCGGAAACCGCCAAAGCCACCCGGACGGCCGCCGCGCCGCGCGGCCCGGGACTGTCCCTTCTGGGGTCTGAGCTTGAGGTGCTGTTCGGGCGCCGGCGGACCTGGGCGCTGCTCCTGGCGCTCGCTGCCATCCCGGTCCTCATTGCCGTGGCCGTGAAGGTTTCCTCTGCGGTCCCACCGGGGCGGGGTCCTGCGTTCCTCGACCGGATCACCCAGAACGGGCTGTTTGTGGCCTTCACCGCCATGCTGGTGTCCGTCCCGTTGTTCATGCCGCTCGCCGTGGGGGTGGTGGCGGGGGACACGATCGCCGGGGAGGCCAGCCTGGGGACCCTCCGGTACCTGCTGGTGGCGCCGGCCGGGCGGGTGCGGCTCCTGTTGGTCAAGTATGCGGGGGCGCTGGCCTTCTGCATCGTGGCTCCGCTCACCGTTGGATTGGCGGGCGCGGCGATTGGTGCGGCGCTGTTCCCGGTGGGCCCGGTGACACTGATCTCCGGCGGGGTGGTCCAGCCCGCCGAGGCTGCCCTGCGGATAGTGCTCATCGCCGCCTACCTGGCGGTGTCGCTGGCCGGGCTGTCGGCGATCGGACTGTTCCTGTCCACCATGACGGTGGTTCCCGTTGGTGCGATGGCCGCAACGGTGGTGGTCTCGGTGGTTTCGCAGGTCGCGGACCAGCTTCCGCAGTTGGACTGGCTGCACCCGTGGCTCTTCAGCCACTACTGGCTTGGTTTCGCCGACATGCTCCGCCAGCCCGTGGTGTGGGATTCCTTCCTGGACAATGCCCTGCTCCAGGCCGGCTACGTGGCAGTGTTCGGCGCGCTCGCCTATGGCCGCTTCGTCACCAAGGACATCCTGAGCTGACGACGGCGGCGGGAGCCTTCCGGTTCCGCCGCGCCCAGTCCGCTGGTCAGTAGCGGGCGGCGTACGGATACAGGTCCATGCCCACCATTGAGCTGATGCTGGAAACCATGATGCCTTCCTGCGGGTTCAGCGCCTGCACCACCTGGCCGTTCCCCAGATAGATGGCCACATGGTAGAAGTTCGGCGCAGAACCCCAGACCAGCAGGTCGCCGCGGCGGGCCTGGGAGATGGGAACGTGGACCGGGGCGGCGGCATACTGCTGGGATGCGGTGCGGGGAAGGTACGTTCCGGCCGCAGCGAAGGCATTCTGCACCAGGCCCGAGCAGTCAAAGCCGTACACGCCCGTGCCGCCCCACTGGTAGAAGTACGGCGCGCCCACCTTCCCCAGAGCAACCGAAATGGCTGCCTCATACGTGCCCGAGCCAGTGGGAGGCGCGGGAGCCGGAGCCGGAGCTGGAGCCGGGGGCGGGGCGGGCGCCGGTGCCGGTGCCGGAGCAGGGGCTGGCGCGGCGGGTGCAGGTGCCGGGGCTGCCGGAGCAGGAGCCGGCGCCACTGGGGCCGGAGCCGGAGCAGCAGGCGCTGGACCGGCCGGTGCCGGGGCCGGCGCTGCAGGGGCCGTGTCCTGGCCGCCGCCGTTCCGTGCGGCGGGCCGGTTTTGGGCGGCGTTGTCCTGAGCTGACTTCTCCTGGGCTGCCTTTTCCTGCTCTGCCTTCTCCCGGGCGGCCTGGTCCGCGGCGGCGGACAAGGCAGCAAGGCGTGCCTCTTCGCGTTGCCGCTCAAGGGCATCCACCCTTGCCGATTCGAGCGCCACAGTCGTGTTGCGGAGCTGGGCCAACTGGTCCACCAGGATGGTCCGCTGTGCCTTGGCATCGGCAACGGCTTTGACCTGCGCGGCGTTGGCCTGTTCCGCCTGGGACTTCCGTTGCTCGGCCGTCTTTGCAGCGTCATCGGCGGCTTTGGTGGCGTCCTCTGCGGCGGCGGTCAGGGAACGGTAGGCCGTGGCAGCAGCGTCCGCAGCCTCAAAGGCCCGGCTGCGGCTGGCAGAAAGCGCCTCAAGCGTGGCGGCCTGCTGCAGGCTTTCGCTGCCGCTGGCCAGCGTTCCCAGGGTGGGGTTCAGGCCGCCATTGCGGTACAGGTCACCGGCGAGCTGTCCCACCTGCTTCCGGGTTTTGTCCTGCAGGTCGCGCGCGGAAGAGGCCTTGGCAGCCGCAACTGACGCCGCTTCGGTCCGCTGCTGCAGCTCCACGAGCGCCTCGCTGTAGGAGTTGTTGGCCTGCATGGCCACCGCGAAGGCTGCCTGTTGGGCTGTGGAGGCATCCGCCAGAATGCGCTCAATCGCGGTGACCTGGTCCGCCGTCGCGGCTTCACTTGCTTTCGCTGCTGCGATATCGTCCGGCGAGGGAATCGCTGGCGACGCCGGAAAGGCCACGGGGGCCGATGGCGCCGGCACCGCCAGCGCGGGTGTTGCCACGGATGCAAAGAGTACGACGGCGGCGCACAGCGCAGCGGTCCTGCGGCCGGATCCGGGTAAAGCCATCTGCAGAGACCTCGCAACGGTAAGACTGGGAGTGAGGTTCTGGATGCGGCACGACCGTGCCCCTCAGCTGCTCGCCAGCAGTCCGAGGCTACGTGACCTTTTGCACATTGGCAACAACAGTCACATCAATAACATAAACCACAAGCGTGTCATTTGCCCGTGAATTCCACGGGTGTGTCGGGGTCAGGCGTGTTGATGTTCCTCGTGCTCTGAGTGGCTGGCAGGCTCCAGCTGGAAGGTGCAGTGGTCGGTATCGAAATGGGAACCCAGGCACGTGATCAGCTTGTCCAGCAACTGGTCGGCGCCCCGTGCGTTGAGCACGCCGTCCTCCACCACCACATGGGCCGAGAAGACGGGGACACCGGACGTGATGGTCCAGATGTGGATGTCATGGACATCGGTCACGCCGGCAACCGAGAGGATGTGCTCGCGGATCATTTGCACCTCCACGCCCTTCGGACTGGCCTCCAGCAGGACATCCACCACGTCGCGCAGCAGGCTCCAGGCCCGCGGCAGGATCATCAGCGCGATAAGGACGGAAGCGATGGTGTCCGCTGCCTGGAAACCTGTGGCCATGATGACGACGGCGGCAATGATGACGGCCACCGAACCCAGGAGGTCGCCCAGTACCTCCAGGTAGGCGCCACGGATGTTCAGGCTTTCATCCTGCGCCCCACGCAGGATCAGCAGCGATACCAGGTTGGCCACGGCGCCGAGGATGGCCGCAAACAGCATGATGTCCGTCTGCACTTCCGGGGGCGCCCCGAACCGGCGGATGGCCTCCGTGAAAATCACAACGGAGATCACGATCAGGATCAGTGCATTCGCCAACGCCGCGAGCACCTCTGCCCGCTGGTAGCCGTAGGTCCGCTGGTCGCTCGCCGGGCGGCCGGCGATCCAGGCGGCAAGCAGTGCGATGGTGACGCCGGCCGCGTCGGAGAGCATATGGCCGGCGTCCGCGAGCAGGGACAGCGAACCGGACAGCACCGCTCCCACGATCTGGATGAGGACGACGCCAAGCGTGATGCCCAGGACGGCCACCAGGCGTTTCCGGTGCCGCCCGGTGGCGGTGATCCCGTGGCTGTGGCTGTGGTCGTGTCCCATGCTTACAAGGCTAGCCCCAGCCCAGCTCGTGCAGCCGGACATCGGAAATGCCGAAGTGGTGCGCGATTTCATGGACCACCGTGACGGCCACTTCGTGGATCACGTCCTCCCGGGAGGAGCAGATCTCCAGGATGGGTTCGCGGAAAATGGTGATCCGGTCGGGAAGGGAACCGGCGTCCCACCATGAATCGCGTTCGGTCAGCGGGACGCCTTCGTACAGCCCCAGCAGGACGGTGTCCGGATCTTCCCCCGGACCGGGCACGTAGTCGTCGTCGATGAAGACTGCCACGTTGTCCATGGCACGGGCCAGCCGGTCCGGGATGCTGGCCAGGGCATCCTCGACGGCCGCCTCGAATTCGTCAGGAGACATGGTGAACCCGGACGGTTCGTGCGGGCCGTCGGGAAGGATAGGCAGTCCCGGCGGGAGGCTGGCTGGCATACTCCGACTCTAGCGCCCGGGCCGCTGCCCGGGTGCCCGCGTCCTGCGCCGGGTCAGCCCTACGCCCACCAGGCACACCAGCCCGCCCACCAGTCCCCAGGCGGTAGGGATTTCACCGAGCAGCAGCCAAGAGATGAGCACCGTGGTCCCGGGCACCAGGTAGGTGGTGGCGGCAAGCTTCCCGGCGTCCACCAGGGACAGGGCGTAAGCCCAGGTGGTAAAGGCAATGGCCGTGGGGAAGACACCGAGGTACACCAGCGCCCAGGTGGCCTCCGGGGGAGCGGCCTGCACTTCGGACGCCAACTGCCCGGCGAACGGCAGGCAGCACAGTGCTCCCACCACGATGCCGAACCAGGTGGCCTGCGCCGCCGGGAACTTCCGCACCACCGGCTTCTGGATGATGACGCTGACTGCGGCGAGCACCGCCGCAAGGAGGCAAAGCGCCACGCCTGCCAGGTCCGCCGTCGAACTTTCCCCGGGGCCGCGCGGCTGTCCGGAACCCAGGGCGATCAGTGCAACACCCGCGAAGGCCACCGTGCTGCCGATGAGCAGCCAGCGGGGAAAGCCCTCCTTGAGGAAGATGCCGGCCATGATGGCCACCAGGATCGGGTTGACGTTGATCAGCAGGGCGCTGGTGCCGGCATCAAGGATGTGTTCGGCGGCGTTCAGGGCAACGTTGTAGCCGCCGAACCACATCACGCCATAGGCCAGGATGGGCAGCCATTCGCGCCCCCTGGGCAGCACCCGGCTCCTGAGCAGCTGCGGCACCACCAGGAACGCGAGGACGACGGCGGCGACCGCCAGCCTGCCGAGCGTCAGGGATCCGGGGGAGAAGTGCGGCCCGATGGCGCGGATGCCGACGAACGCGGAGGCCCACAGCACCACGGTAACCACCATGGCCGCCACGCCAAGGGCGTTCACGGGCGTGGGTGCTGCAGCGGGGGAAGCCAGGGACTGGCGGGCGGGGCTGGTGGAAGGCATGAATCAAATGTACGGCTGCTGCAGGCACCGAACTGGCGGAAATCGGCCATGTGGGTGCCCGCGGGCTAGGATGCGGACCATGTCCTCTCCTTCGGCTCCCGGCCGTGACACCCCGCGCCTTGTCAGGAAGATCATCTGGATCGCCTTGGCTCTCATCGTCCTGGGCGGCGTTGCCTGGTACGCCATCTTTGCCGCAACGAAGCCCCAGCAGGCGGCGCCACCGTCCGCGGGTGCTGAGCAACTTGTCCGTGCCGACAGCCACCGCCTCACTGCGCCTGCCGAGGAGAAGGCCCGGCTGGTGGAGTTCCTGGACTTCGAGTGCCCGTCCTGCGGTGCAGTCCATCCTTTCGTGGAGGAGCTCAAGGCGGAGTTCGGGGACAGGATTACGTTTGTCAACAGGTACTTCCCGCTCTCTGCGCACCCCAATTCCGGCCAGGCTGCCCTGGCGGCGGAAGCGGCCGCGCAGCAGGGCCAGTACCAGCAGATGGCCGCCAAGCTTTTCGAAAACCAGTCCCAGTGGGCCGGTAGCCAGCAGTCCCAGGCGCCGCTGTTCCGCACCTACGCCGGGCAGCTGGGGCTGGACCTGGCGCAGTTCGATGCCGTCGTGGCCGACCAGAAGACCGAGGACCGCATCCTGGCCGACATCGCGGACGGCAATGCCCTCGGCGTCACCGGCACACCCACGTTCTTCCTCAACGGCGAGAAGCTCACGCTGTCCACCAAGGCGGACTTCCGCCAGAAGCTGGCAGACGCCGTCAAGTAGCGGCGGTCAGCCCCGCCGACGCTGCCCCGAAGCGAGGCCGCCCTACTTCGTGGCGGCCCAGGCAAGCAGCTTGTCCACCGGCCAGGTGGTGATGATCCGGTCTGCCGGAACGTTGTTGCGGGCTGCCCGTTCGGCACCGTACTGCAGGAAATCCAGCTGTCCCGGTGCGTGGGCATCGCTGTCAATCGAGAACAGGCACCCGGCGTCCAGTGCCAGCTGGATCAGGGCATCGGGCGGGTCCTGCCGCTCCGGGCGGGAATTGATCTCCACGGCAACGTTGTGTTCCGCGCACGCTGCGAAGACTTCCTTGGCGTCGAATTCCGACGGCGGCCGCGTCCCGCGCGAGCCCTCAACGAGCCGTCCCGTGCAATGGCCAAGGACGTTGGTCTGCGGAGACCGGATGCCCCCGAGCATGCGGGTGGTCATGGTTTTCCGGTCCGCACGGAGCTTCGAGTGGACGCTGGCCACCACGATGTCCAGGCGGTCCAGCAGCTCCGGGTCCTGGTCCAGGCTGCCGGATTCCAGGATGTCCACCTCGATGCCCGTCAGCAGCCGGGTGGCCCCGCCGTTGCTGTTGATGCCTGCCACCACGTCCAGCTGCTCCCGCAGGCGCCCGGCGGAGAGCCCATTGGCGATGGTGAGGTTGGGGGAGTGGTCAGTCAGGGCCAGGTATTCGCGGCCCAGCACCTCAGCGGCCGCCACCATCAGCTCAATGGGGGAGCCGCCGTCGGACCATTCGCTGTGGCTGTGCAGGTCGCCACGCAGCGCCGCCCGGAGCTCCGTTCCGCCCGATGCCAGCGGCTGGGCACCCTTCTCCCTGAGGTCCGCCAGGTAGTCAGGGACCTGTCCGTCCACGGCCTGCCGGATCACCGCGTAGGTCCGGTCGCCGATTCCCTTCATGGATTTGAGCCGGCCGCTCCGGGCGCGTTCGGCTACTTCCGCGGGGCCGAGGGGGCTGATGGCGGCGGCCGCCTTCCGGAAAGCCTGGACCTTGAACGTGGCCGCGCGTCCGCGCTCCAGCCAGAAAGCGATCTCATTGAGCGCGTCGACGGCATCCATCCGTCCATCTTGACCCGTCCCGGGGCCAAACGGCGGGGTTTTTCACCGATTTTGGAATATTCCCGGTTAGCCCCTATAGTTTTAGAGTCCAGTTCGGAGAAACGCAGAGGACAAAGACGGAAAGCCCCGCTTGACGCCTTTTATTTTGTTCCGAACGGGTTCTGGCCCCCATCGTCTAGCGGCCTAGGACACCGCCCTTTCACGGCGGCGGCACGGGTTCGAATCCCGTTGGGGGTACGCAAGGAACTGGTCAAAGAGGCTAAAAAAGTCTGGTAGGCTGGAAGCCTTGAAAAAAGCGGTAGAGATACTGCAAAAGCAAGAAACGCAAGGCCCTGTAGCGCAGTTGGTTAGCGCGCCGCCCTGTCACGGCGGAGGTCGCGGGTTCAAGTCCCGTCAGGGTCGCTCTGATTGTTGGAAGAAATTCCGGCTGTCATGGTGACTAGTCACCTAGGCTCTGTAGCTCAGTTGGTAGAGCGTTCGACTGAAAATCGAAAGGTCACCGGATCGACGCCGGTCGGAGCCACCACTGGGAAGCATCAGTTCTTCGGAACTGGTGCTTTTCTGCTTTAACACCGGTTCGGGCAACCTTGACCAGGCTTTGCGACTGCTCCTGACGCGGCCTTCTGCCACGTATGAGTGTCCGCCCTGTGGCTAACGCAACATCGCAGCCAGCGCCGAAGGTAATCTTTGGGCTCCCAACGAAACATTTGACCCCTGCCGACGGGGTGTGGCACGCGCGCGCAATGGCTTGCGTAAGCGCTTGCACTCTACTGGGCGGTAACCGGTTCCGGCTCCCGAAACAGGGTTTGAAGTGCTCCCTCCACCCCGTCTACGGTTGAGCGCGGCCGGAGGACAGCATGCTTTCCATCGGCCGGACAGGCCCTACCCAGGCCTGAACCCCCACAACACAACGGCGTCCCGGATGACGCCAGAGGTGTTGCCGGGTCCGCGGTTGGTTTCGGGGTTATGGGCACACGCCCGCCTTCCACGAAAAGTTACAACTCCGCGAGAAGAGCAAGACATGCACAAGCACCCCCAACACCGGCTGCTGCGGTGGCGCACCGGCGCCGCAGCGCTGGCGGCAACCCTGGCCGTCTCGGCCTTCCTGGCCGTCCCCGCGGCACAGGCCAACGAGCCTTCCGACCCGCCTGCCGTCCAGCAGATGCCGGCCCCCGCCCCAGGCTTCCCCCTGCCCACGCAGCACACGCAGCAGGCATTCGACCCGGCGTCGGACTTCACCTCCAAGTGGACCCGCGCAGACGCCCGGCAGATCATGGCACAGAGCGACTCCACCGTCGCCCCGGGCGCGAACTCCATGAGCCCGGACGTCACCATGCCGGAAATCCCGCAGGACTTCCCCGCCATGAACGACGACGTCTGGGTCTGGGACACCTGGTCCCTGACGGACGAAAACGCCAACCAGATCAGCTACAAGGGCTGGGACGTCATCTTCTCCCTGGTCGCTGACCGGCACGCCGGTTACGGCTTCGACCAGCGCCACTGAAACGCCCGGATCGGCTACTTCTTCCGGAAGACCAACGCGGACCCGGCCAAGGACAAGTGGAACTACGGCGGACACCTGTTCCTGGACAACACTTCCATCGGCAACACCGAATGGTCCGGTTCCACGCGCCTGATGCAGGGCAACCACGTGAACGTCTTCTACACGGCCACCACGTTCTACGATGTGGCCGAGCGGAACGCCGGCGGCGGCGGAATCGCCCCGGACGCTGTGATCGCCAAGGCGCTGGGAAACATCCACGCCGACCAGAACGGCGTCACGTTCGACGGATTCCAGCACACCAAGCTGCTGGAACCGGACGGAAAGATGTACCAGACCAAGGCGCAGAACGCCGGGTTCGCATTCCGGGACCCCTACACGTTCGTGGACCCGGCCCACCCCGGGAAGACGTACATGGTGTTCGAAGGCAACACCGCAGCAAAGCGCGGCGACTACCAGTGCAAGGCCGAGGACCTGGGGTACCGCCCCGGTGACCCCCATGCAGAGAGCGTCACCGACGTCCAGAACAGCGGCGCCTACTTCCAGACAGCGAACGTGGGGCTGGCAGTGGCGGACAACAAGGACCTGACCAAGTGGTCCTTCCTTCCGCCCATCCTTTCCGGCAACTGCGTGAACGACCAGACGGAGCGTCCGCAGATCTTCATCCAGAATGAAAACGGCAAGAACAAGTACTACCTGTTCACCATCAGCCACCAGTTCACCTACGCGGCAGGCATGCGCGGTCCCGACGGCGTGTACGGCTTCGTGGGTGACGGCATCCGCTCGGACTACCAGCCGATGAACAACAGCGGCCTGGCCCTGGGTTCGCCCACGGACCTGAACCTTCCGTCCGAGTCCCCGGAGGCACCCACCCCGAACCAGAACGGGCGGCAGTTCCAGGCATATTCGCACTACGTGCAGCCCGGCGGCCTGGTGCAGTCCTTCATCGACAACGTCAACGGCGTCCGCGGCGGCTCCCTGTCACCGACCGTGAAGATCAACTTCCGCAACGGTGTGTCCCAGGTGGACAGGAACTTTGGCCGGAACGGCCTGGGCCCGTTCGGCTACCTGCCCACCAATGTAAGGGTTGGCGGCGAAGGCCTCTACAAGTAGGTCCTCACGCACCAGCGGCTGGTCGCCGCACGTGATCCAGGCGGGGAGCCCCCAGGGGCTTCCCGCCTGGTTCCTTTTAACCGGCGCGGAATTACCCCGGCACGGAACGCCATATGCGATGCGGCCCGCCTGCGGGGTTTTCCAGCCCATGTGCCGCAGCCTGGTTATAGGGTGGAACCAACAGAAGGGGGAGTGCCTGATGGAATACCAGAACCCGCAACCCGTGGTGCCAAGCCGTCCTGCCGCCAGCCCGGCTCCCGGTCCGGGACGGACCGTAATTTCCGAGACCGCCGTGGCAAAAGTGGCGGGGATCGCCGCGCGCTCGGTCCCCGGCGTCTACTCCCTCGGTTCGGGTCCGTCCCGTGCCCTGGGCGCCATCCGTGATGCGGTCGGAAGTTCCGATCATGCCGCCGGCGTCCACGCGGAAGTGGGCGAAACGCAGGTAGCCGTGGATATCACCCTGGTGGCCAGCTACGGAACGCCCCTGCACGCCCTGGCCAATGATGTCCGGGCCGCCGTTTACCGGGCAGTTGAAGAACTCGTGGGGCTGCAGGTTATCGAGGTGAACGTCGAAATCACGGACGTCTACGTGCCGCCGCCCGTCAAGACCACCGCGCCGGTTGCTCCCGAACGGGAGGCGCTGCTGTGAACCTCACCGTGGCAGGCACGGCCGTGGGCGCGTTCGTGGCATTCATGTCCCTGCAGTTCGGCCTGTGGGGCTTTCTCGTTTCCCTTCTTTTCATGGCCATCGGGGCGCTCCTGGGCCGTGCGGCCGAAGGCAAGCTGGACCTGCGCGGCATATTCGATGCCATCACCGGCCGGCGCTCCTCCTCATGAGCTCGCCCGCGCCCGTTGTGCGTGGGCAGGCGCTCAGCGGCCATAACCGGATCAGCACCCAGGCGTTGACCAGCCTTGCCAAGGCGGCTGCGGCGCAGGCGCTGGGAGTCGACGCCCAGGACGTGCGCGCGGACTGGACGGACGACGACGGCCTGCTGGCCTTGTCCCTCGTCACTCCCATCAGCATCCCGCCCTTGCAGTCCGTGGTGCTGGACGCTGCCAGGGTCGAGACCGCCGGCGGATCCATCTGGGACCGCACGGTGAAGGCCAAGGAAAGCATCCTGGCGAGGGTCTCGGAACTTAGCGGCTCGCAGTTGAGCCGGGTGGATATCCGCGTCAGCGGGGCAAAGATCAGTACAGGAGGGCGGGTACGGTGAGCAGCAGCGTGGAAAGCCGCCGGGCCAACAGCGGATCCCGGAGAAGCAACGGCCCGGACATGCGCAGGGTGGTCTACCGCGAAACCCATTCCTCCAGGGCCGTGGTGTCGGTCGTGGCCGCCGTCCTGGTCCTGGTGCTGGCTGGCTACGGCGTCCTCGAGTCCGGCGTTCACGCCGTGGGGCAGCCCGCCTGGTTGATCGAGCCGCAGGTGGCTGCCCAGCGCATCGTCGACCTGCCCGCCGGAATCCCCCCGCTGCTGCTGGCGGCCATCGGCGGTGTGCTGGCCATGCTGGGCCTGGTCTTCCTGCTCAACGGAATCCTTCCCGGGAAACGTGCCCGCCATCTCCTGGCCGGCGCCCCGGGCGAGGGACTCCCGGCCGTGGTGGTGGATGACGAGGTCGTCGCTTCCTCGATCGCCCGGCGCGCGCGGCTGGCCGCCAACGTCACCCCCGACCAGGTCATGGTGGTCGTCTCCCAGCGCCAGGTGCTGGTGAACGTCCGGCCAACCTCCGGTGTGCCCGTGGACGCGGACCGCGTCCTTGGCGCGGTGCGGGATGAGCTGGACCAGATGCTGCTGGAGCCGGCCCCTGTTCCGCGCGTCAACGTGACCCCGACCGGGGTGATCGGAGCATGAACAGCACCCCGGCACTGCTCAACCGCATCCTCCTCACCGTGCTGGGCCTGATCCTGCTGGGCACCGGACTCCTCCTGGTGCTGCTGGCAACCGTGCCCCCGGTGGGCTCCTGGTGGCATTCCTGGTCCGGCGGAGCCTGGGAGAGTGTCAGCCGGCTGTTCGACTCCACCCGTTTCCCGGGCCGGCCGGAGAGCTGGCTGTGGATCGTCGTGGCGCTGGCGCTCCTGGCACTGATGGGGCTCATGGTCGCCTGGATCGCCCAGCAAGGCAAGGGCCGGTCAAACCTGCTGGCCGCCGAATACGATCCCGGAGAGATCCCCGGGGACGTCCGGATAGGCGGCGGGGTGGCCGAGCAGGCCCTCCGGCAGGCCCTTGAAGGACGGCCGGACCTGGCAGGCGCCACCGTCACCACCTACGACGTGAAAGGTTCCCCGGCGTTGAAGGTCCGGCTCCTGCCACGCCAAGGGGTGGCCCCGCACCTGCTCGCAGCCGAGGTCTCCGGGCTCCTGGACGCCCTGGAGGCCGTTGTGGGCAAGGAGATTCCTGTCCTCATCCACATCGGGGCCGGGGCGCGAACACGCTTCAGCCGGGCAGAGCGCGTCCGCTGAACTGCTGCACGGGCAGCCCAGGCACCCTGCTGCTACCGGCCGCCCAGAAGGTACACCGTGCTGTCCACGGGAATCTCCCGCATCCCGGCCCATTCATCGGCCGGTTCGGGACCGCTGGAGAGCGCCACGGTGTAGCCCTCCGGCACAGGGGCGGAGGCGAAGCCCATGTTGGACAGGACCACTACATCCCCGTTCCGGAACGCCAGCAGTCCACTGTCCGGCGCGTGTTCATCAGTCCATTCCACGCTGCCGCTGCCCAGTTGCTGTGCTGACCTGAAGGCCAGCGCTGCCCGGTAGAGCTCAAGGGTTGAGCCCTCCTCGCCATCCTGCTGGTCCGCGGCCAAGGGGCCAAAGCTTTCCGGCTGGGGAAGCCATGGCCCGGACGCGTTGGCGGAGAGTGCCCCGGAGAATCCGAACCCGGGCTGGTCCTGGACCCACGGCAGCGGGACACGGCAGCCGTCACGCCCGATTTCAGCCCCACCCGTCCGGAAGAATGTGGGGTCCTGCCTGGCGGAGTCAGGAAGCGCAGTGTGCTCGGGAAGTCCCAGTTCCTCACCCTGGTAGAGGTAGGCGGACCCAGGCAGCGCCAGCTCAACCAGCGTGGCGGCACGGGCGCGCGCAAGGCCCAGCGCCGCGTCCGGCTGTTCGTCGGCGGGGCCGATGCCCTTCGGGAACGTCGTGGGATCCTTGAGGCCAAACCGGGTGGTGTGCCGTACGGTGTCGTGGTTGCTGAGCACCCACGTACACGGGGCCCCCACTGATGCTGCCGCTGCCAGGGATGCGTCGATGGCGTCCGCCATGCGCTCGGCATCCCACCCTGCCAGCAGGAAATCGAAGTTGAAGGCCTGCTGCATTTCGTCTGGCCGGACATAGCGGGCCAGGCGCTCGGCCGGTTCCACCCAGGCCTCGGCCACCATCATGCGGTCCCCGCCATATTCGGCAAGGACGCGGTTCCAGTCCCGGTAGATGGCGTGGACCCCGTCCTGGTCGAAAAAGGGCGACGGCGGATACATGGGAGATACTGCCCTGTGGGGTTCCTCGGCATCGGTGTGGGCGTGCGGCGCATCACCGGGCAGGTGGCTTTCCCGGTGGGGTCCGGAGGTTCCCTCCACCATGGCTGCAACGCCCTCCCAGTCCGGAAGCCCTGCCTCCTTCACCAATCCGTGGGCGACGTCCACCCGGAAGCCGTCGGCGCCGCGGTCCAGCCAGAAGCGCAGCACTGAACGCATCTCCTCCTGGACTTCCGGGTTGTCCCAGTTCAGGTCCGGTTGCCGGGTGTCAAAGAGGTGCAGGTACCACTGGCCCGGTGACCCGTCGGCTTCATTCACGCGGCTCCAGGCCGGCCCGCCGAAGATGGATTTCCAGTTGTTGGGAGCCCGGTTGCCGTCGCCGGATCCCGGCACCTCGTCCTTGCCGTCCCTGAAGATATACCGGTCCCGTGCCGGGCTCCCGGGGGCGGACGCCAGCGCCTCCTGGAACCATGCATGTTCATCCGAGGTGTGGTTGGGAACGAGGTCCACAATGACCTTCAGGCCGAGGCGGTGAGCTTCCTGCAACATGGTGTCGAAGTCGGCCAGCGAGCCGAAGAGGGGGTCCACCTGGCGGTAGTCTGCCACGTCGTAACCGCCGTCTGCCTGCGGCGACTTGTAGAAGGGTGAGAGCCAGACGGCGTCCACCCCGAGGGCGCGAAGGTAGGGAAGCCTGCCGGTGACGCCGCCCAGGTCGCCCATGCCATCGCCGTTGCCATCGGCGAACGAGCGGGGGTAGATCTGGTAGACCACGGCGTCGGCCCACCAGGCAGAGGAGGCTGGACGCGGCGCGGGAACGGACGGATCGGGCATTTGGTTCCCCTCTGATAACTTTTTGATGTAAACGCTTGCATTGCAGACAGCAACCTTACTAGTGTGATGGTCACCACATCAACCTCACCTAGCAAGCGCACTGTCGACTTACTTGTCACTCAGCGAGGAGCTTCAAGCTAATGAAAACCCCGAGATTCCTGCTTCCGGCTGCCACTGCCGGCATTCTGGCCCTTACGTTGTCCGCCTGCGGTGGCGGGGGTGGAGGGGGCACCACGGGTGGTGGGGGCAGCGACGCTGACGCCAACCTCGACGGCCGCGGCCCCATCACGTATGTCCAGGGCAAGGACAACAGCAACGTTGTCCGCCCCCTGGTCGATAAGTGGAATGCGGCCCACCCGAACGAAAAGGTCACCTTCAAGGAACAGACCGACCAGGCGGACCAGCAGCACGACGACCTGGTCCAGCACTTCCAGGCCAAGCAGTCCGATTACGACGTCGTGGATGTGGACGTTGTCTGGACCGCGGAGTTCGCAGCGAAGGGCTGGCTGCAGCCGCTGAAGGACAAGATGGCGATCGACACCAGCGCCATGCTCAAGCCCACCGTGGACAGCGCCACGTACAAGGGCACCCTGTACGCGGCTCCCCAGACCTCCGACGGCGGCATCCTGTACTACCGCAAGGACCTGGTCCCCACCCCGCCCAAGACCTGGGACGAGATGATGAGCATGTGCTCCATCGCCAAGCAGAACAACATCGGCTGCTACGCAGGCCAGTTCAGCAAATATGAGGGCCTCACGGTAAATGCTTCCGAGGCCATCAACTCCGCGGGCGGATCCGTCCTTAACAAGGATGGAAAGCCGGACCTGAACACCGCCGAGGCCAAGGCCGGCCTGGGCAACCTGGCGAAGGCCTACGCTGACGGCAACATCCCCAAGGAAGCCATCACGTACAAGGAAGAGGACAGCCGGCAGGCCTTCCAGAGCGGCAAGCTCCTGTTCCTCCGCAACTGGCCGTACGCGTTCAACCTGATCACCACTGAAGGCTCATCCACTGTGAAGGACAGGACCGGCCTGGCAGCCCTGCCGGGCAAGAGCGGCCCGGGTGCCTCCTCGCTGGGTGGCCACAACCTCGCCACCAGCGTCTACTCCAAGAACAAGGCCACCGCGCTCGACTTCATGAAGTTCATGACCTCGGCCGAAACCGAGAAGTTCTACGCCACTCAGGGCTCGCTGGCCCCCGTGCTTGGTTCGCTGTATGAGGACCAGGAACTCGTTGCCAAGCTGCCCTACCTGCCGGTCCTGAAGACGTCCATCGAAAACGCCGTACCGCGTCCCGTTACGCCGTTCTACCCGGCTGTCACCAAGGCAATCCAAGAGAACGCCTACTCCGCAATCAAGGGAGAAAAGTCCGTGGAAACCGCACTCTCTGACATGCAGAAGTCCATCGAATCCGCCGGTGCGGGATCGTAGTTCTGCCATGGCAACCGAACTAGGCCCGACGCCGGTCAAGTCACCGGCGTCGGGCGGTACCCCCGTCCATCACGCGCCCAAGGGCGTGGGGGAGGACAACAGGATTGCAAGCCAGGGGCGCTGGGCCTCCTGGCTCCTCGCCCCCACCATCATCGCCCTGGCCGTGGTGATCGTTTACCCGATCATCAGCGCCATCGTCATGTCCTTCCAGAAGGATGCCGGCCTGGATCCGGCCACGGGCCTCTTCACCGCGGGCGGCCCAGCGGGAATTCAGAACTACGTCAACTGGCTGGCGCAGCAGTGTTCGGCGCCGGGCGGCGGAACCGTCGCCTGCCCGCCGGGCACCCTGGGCGGCCAGTTCTGGTCCGCCACGGCCACCACGTTCTTCTTCACGGTGGTAACGGTGGCACTGGAAACCGTCCTCGGTTTCTGGATGGCCATGATCATGGCCCGCACGTTCCGCGGACGCAGCCTGGTCCGCGCCGCCGTGCTGGTGCCCTGGGCCATCCCTACCGCTGTGACGGCCAAGCTCTGGTTCTTTATCTTCGCCTTCGAAGGCATCGCCAACAAGCTGTTCAACACCACTATCCTGTGGACGGGCAGCGAGTGGCCGGCCAAGTGGGCCGTGATCATCGCCGACGTATGGAAGACCACGCCGTTCATGGCGCTGCTGATCCTGGCAGGCTTGCAGATGATCCCGGCAGAAGTCTACGAGGCAGCCAAGGTGGACGGAACCACTGCCTGGCAGCGGTTCCGGCTGATCACGCTTCCGCTGGTCAAGCCAGCCCTCATGGTGGCGATCCTGTTCCGTACGCTGGATGCGCTGCGCATGTTCGACCTGCCGTACATCCTCACCGGCGGTGCCAATAACACCACCACCTTGTCCATCCTGGTGATCAACCAAATCAGGCAAGGCTTCAATGCGGCGGCTGCGCTGTCCACCATCACCTTCATCATCATCTTCCTCGTCGCCTTCATCTTTGTCCGCTTCCTCGGGGCAAACGTGGTTGAGCAGAGTGGCGCCACAGGAAAGGGGAAGAAATGACCACGGCAACAGCAGACGCCTCGGCACTCCGGGCCCGCCAGGACAAGGGCCGCAAGGCTGCGCAGAACCGGGAAAAGTGGGCGCAGGGGCGGACCTACCTGAGCGCCGCCATCATCCTGCTCTGGTGCCTGGCACCGGCCTACTGGATGGTGGTCACCGCGTTCCGCGAGGTGGGCTTCACGTACGACACCTCGATCCTTCCCACGCACGTCACGCTGGACAACTTCACGACAGCCTTTGACACGTCCTTCGGCAACAGGTTCGGCCAGGCTCTGCTGAACAGTGTGTTCATCGGCGGGGTGGTCACGGCCGTCTCGCTGCTGATCGGTGTGTTCGCGGCCTACGCCTTGGCCCGTTTGAACTTCAAGGGCAAGTTCCTGGTGCTCGGCTTCATCCTGGGAGCCTCCATGTTCCCCGGCGTTGCCCTGATCACCCCGCTCTTCCAGCTGTTCACCAACATCGGCTGGATGGGGACGTACCAGGCGCTGATCATCCCGAACATCTCCTTCGTGCTCCCGCTGACGGTCTACACCATGACCTCGTTCTTCCGGGAAATGCCGTGGGAGCTTGAGGAGTCGGCCCGCGTGGACGGCTGCACCCAGGGACAGGCCTTCCGCAAGGTCATCATGCCCCTGGCTGCACCGGCAATCTTCACCACGGCAATCCTGGCGTTCATTTCCTCGTGGAATGAGTTCCTGATTGCCAGCCAGCTGTCCAGCGACGCAACCCAGCCGGTGACGGTGGCCATCGCCAACTTCGCCGGTGCACAGCCCAACCAGATCCCGTACACGGCAATCATGGCCGCAGGCACCATTGTCACCATTCCGCTGGTGATCCTGGTGCTGGTCTTCCAGCGCAAGATTGTCGCCGGCCTCACGGCAGGTGCAGTCAAGTGACGGACAACGGTTCCCGCCCCCGCATCCCGGGGGCGGGAAACCGCAGCCGGTTGGTCCGCTCGGGTGAGGACTTCGACATCATCATTGGCTTCCTCGCATTCTGGGCGCTGGTCCTCCTGGTGGTCACCGTGTGGATGGAAGTTACTGCCCAGCCTGCCCTTGGATGGGCGCTGGGACTGCTGGCAACTTTGCTGGCCCTGTATGGCATGGTGCGGCTGCGCCGGAAACTCCCCGCCCGCAGGTAGGAATGGTCGGCGCCGGGCCGCCGCCGTGATGGTGGGTGCCTACGCAGCCAGCGGACCGGTTACCACTGCCTGCCCGCGGAGTGGAAAAATACAGGGCCGGGGTAAACGCAGGGCCGGCCGGCCCTACGCCGCAAAGGAGTTGAAGAGGGGACACGGTGGCACGGACAACGGAAAGGTCCCAGCGGGGCGGCCATAACGGCGTCAGCATCGAGGACGTGGCGGCTGCCGCCGGAGTCTCAACAGCCACAGTCTCCCGGGCCGTCCGCGGATTGCCGCGGGTTTCGCCGGCCACCCGGAAGAAGATCCTGGAAGTCGCAGGGGACCTGGGCTACGTCGCGTCTTCGTCGGCCTCCGGCCTGGCCACCGGACGGACCAAGACCATTGGCGTCCTGGCCCCATTCGTCAGCCGCTGGTTCTTCTCCAAAGCCATCGAGGGCGCCGACCGGGAACTGCACGCCCGCCACTATAATCTCTCGCTGTTCAACCTTGGCGGCCATGGCAGCAACCGCGAACGGCTTTTCAGCAAGACCATGGTGTACAAGCAGATCGATGCCCTGCTGGTCCTGTGCATGGCGCTCAGCCACGAAGAGATCGAGCACCTGCAGAAGATCGATATACCCCTGATTGTGGTGGGAGGGCACGTTGAGGAATGCCCGTATATCGGCATCGACGACTACGCCGCCGCCTCAACCGCGGTCCGGCACCTGATCGACCTCGGCCACCGGGACATCGCCCTGCTGCATGGCGACGACGAGACCGACCTGAACTTCGACGTTCCCCGGGTGCGCATCCTGGCCTTCAAGGACGTCATGGCGGCGGCCGGGCTGCCGACGCGGCCGGAATGGGATGAGTGGGGGGACTTCACCGTCCGCAGCGGCCAGGAAGCCTTGCGCCGGCTGTGGTCCCGGCCGGGGCAGAAGCCCACCGCCATCTTTTGCGCCTCGGACGAAATGGCCATGGGGGTTATTTTTGAGGCCAACCGCTTGGGCGTCAGCGTTCCCGGCGAACTGTCCGTGGTGGGCATCGACAACCACGACTTTGCCGACGCCATAGGCCTGACCACCGTGGGGCAACGCCCGGACGAGCAGGCCGAACTGGCCACCAAGATGCTGCTGGACGAACTGGATGGCGAGGCAGGGGCGGTGCGTTCCGCCGTCGCCCCCCACGAACTGATCATCCGGCGCACCACTGCGCCGCCCCAAAACCTGTAACAGCCAGGAACCGGGGACCGTTACGACGCGCGGGCCAGCTGCCGGATGGGGATCCAGCGTGAGGCCAGCCGCCGGTAGGCCGCGGCGGCGCCGGTCATGTCACCCTCGGCCAGGCATTCGATGCCCAGCCTGATGTCCATGGGGGACTCGTCCGGGTACACCTTGTCCGCCACGGCGCCGTAGTCCAGCTCCACCATGGAGTTCACGTGGAACAGTTCAAGCCATTCCGTCAGCTGCGCCAGGTCATCGAGCATGTCCAGGTCCGGGGCGGCGAGGGCCAGGTTGGCCACCGCGTAGCGGGCCCGCTCCAGGGCGTCGGTGATGGGCGTCCAGACGCGGACGGTGAGGATGCGCCCGGCGGCTTCCACCACATCCTTGCGGTCGGACTCCATGAACAACGAGAACCAGCTGAACGGGATGCCCCAGGTTGAGGCCCGGGTATGGACGCGGACGGAACCGTCACGGGCCTTCACCAGGTCGATCCGCTCCTGGTGCCGGTCCCGCTGCTCCTCCGGAATCAGCAGCTCGGCCAGTGGACCGTGGATTCCCTCCATCAGGGCGTTCGCGGCCAGCCCGGCGCGCAGGACAAGCTGGCTGGGGCAATACAGGAGGACCGGCTCAGTGCCGGCGTCAGCACCGTCGTCGGTCGTTCCGCCTTCCGGCTCCGGCGCCGTGGTGACTCGCACCAGGTCGGTGCGGCCCGTGGGGAACGGATCGCCGCCCGTGCGGGTGATACGTCCCAGCGACGCCAGCAGTTCCGCGTTTTCGACGGCGGCGCGGGACACGGCCTGAGCGCCCGCGGCCTTGATGGCCGGGCGTTGTTCCTCCGGGAAGGCTTCCAGGGGCTCGTAGACGCGCAGGGTGGAGGAAAATGGCAGGCCGGCCTGGCCCCGGTAGAGGTTTCCCGTCATCACGGTCTCCTTGGAAGGGTCCAGGGTGCAGTCATCAGTCCGCCAGTTCCACCAGCACGGGTGCGTGGTCAGAAGCGCCCTTGCCCTTGCGTTCCTCGCGGTCGATCGAGGCGCCGGTGACGCGGGCCGCCAGCGCGGGGGAGGCCAGGACGAAGTCGATCCGCATGCCCTCCTTCTTGGGGAACCGCAGCTGGGTGTAGTCCCAGTAGGTGTAGACGCCCGGGCCCGGGGTGTAGGGGCGCACCACATCGGTGAATCCCGCCGATTCGAACGCGTGGAACGCCGCACGCTCGGGCGGGCTGACGTGCGTGGACCGGTTGGCGATGAACAGGTCGATGTCCCAGACGTCGTCGTCGAATGGAGCGATGTTCCAGTCGCCCATCAGCGCCACCTGCGCCTGGGGGTCATCGGTCACCAGTCCCTGGGCATGGGTCTTCAGGCTTTCCAGCCACTTGAGCTTGTACGGCATGTGTTCGTCGTCCAGCGAGCGGCCGTTGGGGACGTAGAGGCTCCAGACGCGGATGCCGCCGCAGGTGGCAGCCATGGCCCGGGCTTCCTGGACGGGATCCTTGCCGGCCTTGCCGAACGAGGGCTGGTCCAGGAACGTCCGTTCCACGTCCTCAAGCCCCACCCGGGAAGCGATGGCCACGCCGTTCCACTGGTTCACCCCGAAGTGGGCTACCTCGTAGCCCATCCGTTCAAAGAGTTCCCACGGAAAGTTGTCGTCCTTGCACTTGGTCTCCTGGATGGCCAGGACATCGCAGTCGCTGCGCTGGAGCCAGGCTTCGACGCGGTCGGCGCGGGCACGGAGCGAGTTCACATTCCAGGTAGCTATCTTCACGGTTCCTAACTTACCTTGGCAGCCGCGCGGCAGGTAAAGCCCCCGAAAGGCCCCGCCCGCGGCGCGGGCACGGTTGGTCCCGGGCAGCAGGCGGCGGGTATATTCGCACCAGAATGACCTGGATCACACGTCCGGACACCATGCGAAGGAGCACCAGCCGATGACGGCAGCTACGGGCAACACCACGGACAGCACGGCAGGAAAGGGAACCGCGGAAGTGCTGTTTGACCGCCGCGGCCGGCTCGGCGTGATCACCCTCAACAGGCCACGGGCGGTCAACGCGCTCACCGCCGGAATGGTGGACCTGCTCCTGCGGCAGCTCACCGCATGGGCAGGGGACGACGGCGTGGCGGCCGTCCTGGTGCAGGGCGCCGGGGAGCGGGGCCTGTGCGCGGGCGGAGACATCGTGGCCATCTACCGGGACATGCTGCACGGCGGAAACCGGACCGCCGGCTTCTGGCAGACCGAGTACCGCGTGAACTCGCTCATCGCCCGCTATCCCAAGCCGTACGTTGCCCTCATGGACGGCCTGGTCCTTGGCGGCGGGGTGGGTGTCTCGGCGCACGGGAATGTCCGCGTGGTCACGGAGCGGACCAGGATGGGGATGCCGGAAACCACCATCGGGTTCGCCCCCGACGTCGGCGGCACCTTCCTGCTGTCCCGCGCGCCGGGCCAAACGGGAACCCATGCCGCCCTGACCGGTGCACACCTGGACGCAGGGGATGCCCTGTTCCTGGGCCTTGCCGACCATTACGTCCCCTCGCACGCGCTGCCCGGGCTGGTGGCGGCGCTTGAGGACGAAAGCCCGGAAGCCGCCGTCGCCCGCTGCGCCGAACAGCCTCCGGCCTCGGCACTGTCCGGGCATCGGGACTGGATCGATGCCTGCTACGCCAGCGACGATGCCGGGGAAATTGTGGCCCGGCTCCGCGCCTGGACCGGGCCCGGCCAGGAAGATGCCACGGACGCGGCGGACACCATCGAAGCCAAGTCACCCACCTCGGTCAAGGTCACCCTGGCGTCCCTGCGCCGGGCCGCAAACCTGACCCTTGATGAGGCCCTGGCCCAGGAATACCGGGTAGGAATCCGCCTCCTGGCCGGCCCTGATTTCCGCGAGGGTATCCGCGCCCAGGTGGTGGACAAGGACAGGAACCCGCAGTGGAAGCCGGCCACGCTGGCCGAGGTGCTGCCCGCGCAGATGGACAGGTTCTTCCAGCCGCTGGACGGCGGGGAACTGGACCTGCAGCCTGGGCCGGACCTGGAAGTGAAGGAGGCGGACCATGCCTGAAAAGGGCAGTGTGGCCTTTTTGGGCCTTGGACACATGGGCGGTCCCATGGCCGTGAACCTGGTCCGTGCCGGTTACCGCGTGACCGGGTTCGACGTGGTGCCGGCAGCCGTGGAGGCTGCCCGGGCACAGGGTGTTCCGGTGGCGACCAGCGCGGTCGATGCGACGGCGGGCGCCGACGTGGTGCTGACCATGTTCCCCAGCGGCCGGCACGTCCTGGACGCCTACCGGGGCGGCGCTGGAAATCCTGGACAACCGGAGGAACCCGGGCTGCTGGCTGCCGCGCGGCCCGGGACCATGTTCCTGGACTGCTCAACCATCAATGTGGAAGAGGCGCGGGAAGCAGCCCGCCTGGCCATCGAAGCGGGCCACCGTTCCGTCGATGCCCCCGTTTCCGGCGGCGTGGTGGGCGCGGAGGCAGGCACCTTGACCTTCATGGCCGGCGGTGAGGCGGAGGACTTCGAGGCAGTGCGGCCGCTCCTGGAGGTGATGGGCAAGCGGGCGGTGCACTGTGGTGCCCATGGAGCGGGCCAGGCCGCCAAAATCTGCAACAACATGATCCTGGGCGTCTCGATGATCGCAGTCAGCGAGGCTTTCGTGCTGGGGGAAAAGCTGGGCCTGACGCACCAGGCCCTGTTCGACGTCGCGTCCGCCGCGTCAGGGCAGTGCTGGGCGCTGACCACCAACTGTCCCGTGCCAGGGCCGGTCCCCACCAGCCCCGCCAACAGGGACTACCAGCCGGGATTCGCTTCGGCCCTCATGGCCAAGGACCTCAACCTGGCCGTCAACGCGCTCGACAGTACCGGGGTGGCAGGTCAGATGGGAGCGCTCGCGGCCCGGATCTACGATAGGTTTGCCGCGGAGGGCGGCGCGGGCCGCGACTTTTCCGCCATCATCACCGAAATCCGCGGCGCATCGGAGCGGCAGGCCGGCGACGGTCCCGCAGCGGAGCACGGCACGGAGTTGCCGGACCGGCGCAGGGCCACAACAGCACACGACGACGGGAGTCCCGAATGACGGAGTACGCCAACATCCTGGTGGAGCAGCAGGGCAGGGTAGGGCTGGTGACCCTCAACAGGCCCTCGGCACTGAACGCGCTGAACAAGGCCACCATGGAAGAGCTGGTGGCCGCCGTGACCGCCATGGATTCCGATCCCGGGGTCGGCGCCGTCGTGATTACCGGTTCGGGCAAGGCCTTCGCCGCGGGCGCCGACATCAAGGAGATGGCGGACCAGGGCTACATGGACATGTACGTGGCGGACTGGTTCCGGGGCTGGGAAGACTTCACCCGCCTGCGGATCCCCACCATCGCCGCGGTATCCGGCTTTGCCCTGGGCGGCGGCTGCGAACTGGCCATGATGTGCGACCTGATCATCGCGGGGGACAACGCCAAGTTCGGGCAGCCGGAAATCAACCTGGGCGTGCTCCCCGGCATGGGCGGCTCGCAGCGCCTCACGCGGGCCGTGGGCAAGGCCAAGGCCATGGACATGATCCTCACCGGCCGGTTCATCGACGCGGAGGAAGCAGAGCGGTGCGGGCTGGTCTCCCGGGTGGTTCCGGCGGCAGACGTGGTGTCCGAGGCACTCACGGCAGCCGGGGTGATCGCCGGGAAGTCAAAGCCTGCGGCGATGGCAGCGAAGGAAGCCGTGAATGCTGCCTTCGAAACGGGGCTGGCCCAGGGGGTGGTGTTTGAACGGCGGCTCTTCCACTCCCTGTTCGCCACGGAGGACCAGAAGGAAGGCATGGCGGCGTTCAGCGGGAAGCGGCAGCCGGAATTCAAGCACCGCTAGTCCGGGCCCATGCATGCCCTGCCGGGCGGGGCCGGCACGGCATGCGTCCGCCGGTCCCCGTAAGGTAGACAGTACGGGCCAGCACGCGGCCACGTCATGCAGCGGAACGGGGTAGGCGTATGTGGACGATGATCACCGGTGCAGCCAGCCCCACCGAGGGACTTACGGGCATCGTGGGCTTTGCGGCGAGGTCCATCGACACGCTGGGGGAGTGGGGTGTCGGGGCGTTTACCCTGGCGGAGACCGTGGTGCCGCCCATCCCCAGCGAGGTGATCCTGCCGCTTGCGGGCTATCTGGCCAAGCAGGGCTCCCTGAATCTCTTCCTCGTCTTTGCCACCAGTACCCTTGGTGCGTATCTGGGGGCGCTGCTGCTCTACCTGCTGGGGGCAAAGCTGGGGCTTGACCGGTCCATCCGAGGGTTGTCCAAGCTGCCGCTGGTGGACCGGGAAGACTTCGAGCACGCGGCGGGCTGGTTCCGGCGGCACGGCAGATCGTCCATTTTCTTCGGCCGCCTGCTGCCCGGGGTCCGCAGCCTGATCTCCCTGCCGGCGGGCGCGGCGGCCATGCCGCTGGGAACATTCACTCTTTTCACCCTTGCCGGCAGCGGGCTGTGGAACGGCGCCCTCATCGGGCTGGGCTACCTCCTGGGCACGCAGTACCAGCTCATAGAGGAGTACTCCAGGTTCCTGAACTACGCGGTCTATGGCGCATTGGCCGTTGCGGTGGTGCTGCTCGTCGTCCGGCGGACCAAGCGGGCCAGGGCCCAACGGGAGGATGCGCGCCGCTGAGGCCGCCTCCCGGTGCCCTGGAGGCCGGGTGTCCTAGAGGTACGTCTCCGCGAAGCTGTGCAGGGCCTCCCGGACGAAGCGTGCCCCCTCGACACCGCCGTAATTCGCGGCGAAACGGGGGTCCTCCACGTACATGTCCGCCAGTCCGGTGACGTATCCCCGGATATCCCCGCCGCTCTGGGCCGCAGGCGTTCCGGGGATGGACTTCAGCCACGCCACGTGCCGCCCTGCCAGCTCCCGGGCTTCCGGCCCGTCCGCAGGAACCCCGGCTCCCGCAGCCGCCGTCCAGTCCCGGGCAAGGCCCTCTGCCCGGGACTTCCATTCCCGCTTTTCCGCTGCCCCCATGCCGCGCCACCATGAGTCGGATGCGGCGTAGGCATCCTTGCCCCACCGTTCTTCAACTTCATCCTTGTATTCGGTGTGGTCGAAGCCCTGGAACATGTTCTCTGCCATCAGCTGGCCTCCTGCCTTTACTGTTTCGATTGTTCGCCGGACGGATTCGGCCTGCAGGGCCAGCCGCTGCTGCTCCCGCGCGAGCCAGTCGAGATGGCGGCTGAGCGCCGCTACGGGATCCGCCCGGCGCTCAAGGAGCTCCGCGATCGCCGGCAGGCCCAGGCCCAGTTCCCGCAGCAAAAGGATGCGCTGGAGCTGAAGGAGGGCGGCGCCGTCGTAATACCGGTAACCGTTGTGGCCCACCCGGCTGGGCGTCAGCAGGCCGATGCGGTCATAGTGCCGGAGCGTGCGGCTGGTGGTGCCGGCGAGCCTGGCTACGTCCTGGATGGACCAGTCCTTGCCACCGGCGTCGTAGAAATCCTGCATGCACCGAGCCTAGGCATTGACGCTGCGTCAAGGTCAAGGGCGGCGGACCGTCACCCGACCCGCCGGCCGTGGGGCCTCCGGCGCCTGGCCTGGGCCACTAAACGCGTGAAGGCGAAAACAAAGATGGCCTCGATGAGCAGCATGAGGCCCAGCAGCAGCCACTGCTGCCGGCTGATGAAGACGACGCACCCGGTCAGGGCCAGGATGGTCCCCAGGGCCAGCGCGTAGACGGCGAATCCGACAGCCACCCGGGCGCTGCGGACCCCCGTCCGGAACCCGAAGCCGTGCGGCTCCCCGCCGGGCTGTGCGGGGACGCGGTCCGGCGCTGCGGGGCCAAGGGAGTCAAACTCCTCCCAGGGATCCCTGTCCTGGTCCTGTCCGGTCATGAATCAATTATCCCAAATGCGGAAACCCAGAGACGCCGGGTACAAAAACAGCGGCCCCTCCAACCTGGGTTGGAGGAACCGCTGGATGGGGTCCCGGCGTATGCCGGAGGCCGCCGAAGACTTAGAGCGGGCGGATGTTCTCTGCCTGCGGGCCCTTGGGGCCCTGGGTCACATCGAATTCGACCTTCTGGTTCTCGTCCAGTGAGCGGTAGCCGCTGGTGGCGATTGCCGAGTAGTGGGCGAATACGTCAGCGGACCCGTCATCGGGGGCAATGAAGCCAAAACCCTTTTCGGCGTTGAACCATTTAACTGTGCCTGTTGCCATGGCTGCATTCCTTCATGTGACTCTGATTCTCTCCCCGGGGATCGTCCCGGAGTGTGCGGGAGTTAGTCCCCCACAGACCCCAACGTACGGGGCGCAGGCTCTGGGTGCAAGGGTATGCGCCATAAAGTGCCGTCAACGCATGCCCTCGCGCCGTATCGCGGTGGCGATGGCGGCCGCCCTGGTGTCCACCCCGAGTTTGGCGTAGATGTGCGCCAGATGGGTTTTGACCGTGGCCTCGGAGATAAAAAGCCGCCGGCCGAGTTCGCGGTTGCTGAGGCCCTCGGTGAGGAGGCCCAGCAGCTCGGCCTCCCGCGGCGTCAGGACTTCGTCGGGATTGCGGAGCTGCTGGAACAGCCGGGATGCCACCGGCGGGCTCATCACGCTTCTGCCCACGGCCGCCCCCCTGATGGCGGCAAAAATCTCCTCCGGAGCAGCATCCTTCAACAGGTAGCCCATGGCGCCGGCATCCACGGCACGGACGATGTCGGCGTCGGAATCGTACGTGGTGAACACGAGGATGGCCTGCCGGCCGTTGAGGTCCCTGATCCGCCTGATCGCTTCGAGCCCATCCATGCCCGGCCCCATGGCAAGGTCCATCACCACCACCGCGGGGGAGAACGCCTGGGCCAGGTGCACGGCATCCTCGCCGGACGCGGCTTCGGCCACCACCTCGATGTCCGGCTCCGTGCTGAGCAGTGCGCGCAGTCCGCTCCTGACTACCAGGTGGTCGTCCACCAGCAGGACGGTGATGTTGTTCATGCGCCCGCCTCCACCGGCAGCTGCGCCGCCACGATTGTTCCGTCGCCGGGGGCGCTCTGCACGGAGAATGTTCCGCCCAGCTGCTCCACCCGCTGCCGCATGGCCCGCAGCCCGTAGCCTCCCGTGTGCGACGGCGGAGCCGCCGCCCCCGGATCGAAGCCGGCGCCGTCGTCGTAAATATCCAAGGTCACGGCGTCCGGCAGGAAGCCCAGCGTTACTGTGGCCGCCGACGCCGCAGCGTGGAGCAGGATGTTCGACGCCGCGCTTTGCACGACGCGCAGCAGGGCGTGGCGAACATCAGGGGAGACCGGCCGCAGCTCACCGGTCACCAGCAGCGTGGTCCCGGGAACGTACTGGCGGGCGGTGGCCAGCAGTGCCTCCGGCAAGGGAACCGATTCCAAACCGGGCGAGGCCAGCTCATGGACCAGGCTCCGGGTCTCCGCCAGGTTCGCGCGGAGCAGGCTGGTGGCCTGGAGAAGGCCGTCACGGGCTGCTGCACTGGGCCATCCACGGCCGGCGGCCTCGAGCAGGAGCAAGCTGCTGGCGAGGCCCTGGGTGACAGTGTCATGGATTTCCCGCGACACCCGCTCCCGTTCGGCAATGGTGCCCGCCCGTCGCTCGCTGGCGGCCAGTTGGCCCTGGGCCAGGGAAATGTCCGCATGCAGGCGGCGCTGCTCCTCGGCGTCGTGCTGTATCCGGTCGTAAATCAATGTCAGCATGACGCCCACGGCCAAGGGCCCCAAAAGCATGGCCAGGTCGGTACCGTTGCCCAGCCGGAACAGGCCGGCTGCGGTGGCGAGTGTGATGGCGCCGGCCAGGACATAGGACGCGGCACCGCGCAGGGCGCTCCTGCAGAGGAAGAAAAGAGCGAAGGAACACCACGCGAAACTCGGTGCAGCCACAACCAGGACCGCCCAGACGGCCACCAGGGCCACCATCCAGGGGGTTCCGCGGCGGTCCTGTACCGAGAGCAGGGCCACGACGGCGTAGAGCAGGCAAGCGGCAACGGCGAGCCCCAGGACCAGGAGATTGTCGGCCGGGGTATGCCGCATGACGTAGCGGACCACCGAGGCCACCAGGAGGACGGCGAAGCCCAGGTGGACGGCTGCTTCGATGCTGCCCGGCCGGCCTGTGGCATTGGGAAGCAGCGGACGGCGGGATCCGGCGCCCTGACCGGCGGCGGCTTGGGCTGGCCCGGTGTGTTGGGTGGTGTTTCTGGCGGGCATGCTGGATCCGGATCTGGTGGCGGGAAGTGCTGCCTTCCATGCTAGGGCTCACGGGTTCTCCCGTGCCTCAGCCTTTTGGCTGATACGGCTGGCCTTTCGTCGGAGCCGGGACCAGACGAAGGCCCGATGCCAGGTCCGGTGTTTCCCGAAAGCATGGATAGCGGCAACACGATCCCTCCCTGACCTAAGGAAACACCTTGAAGAAGTCCACCAAAGCCCTCGCCGCCGCCGCAGCCGGAGCCCTCATGATCACTGCCGGAGCAACGGCTGCCGCCAACGCCGGTACCGCGGGCACTACGGAAGCACCCGTCGTCGTACCTGCCGTTGATGTCCAGCCGGCTCCGGAAACGGTGGTGCAGCAAAACCGCATTGCCGCCGGCGCCTCGGCCCAGGCCGTCACGGCGGCGCTCGCGAAGTGCCAGGCCGACAAGATGCCGTTCGTCACGGTGGCCCTCGTTGACCGCTTTGGTACTGTCCAGGCCTTGCTCCGGGGTGACAATGCCGCCGCCCACACCATCGAGGCGGCAAAGCAGAAGGCCTATACGGCAGCCGCGTTCGGTGCCCCCACCAGCGAGTTGGCCAGGCGCGTCAACGGCAACGGTCCCTCCATCGCGGATCTGCCGGGCACCCTGTTTCTCGCAGGCGGTGTTCCACTGAAGGTCAACGGTGTCTCCGTGGCCGGCATCGGCGTCGGCGGGGCCCCTGACGGCGCCCTGGATGAAGCCTGCGCGGCGGCAGGCGCGGAGGCCATCGCCGGCGCCGCGAAATAGGCTGGACGCGTTGAGGCCCGGCAGCACCGCAGCACTCATGACCGTGGCCGCGCTGGGGTTGCTCCTGGCCGCGTGCCAGGCCAGTCCCGGCCAGCCGCAGGGAGTGGATACCCCGCCGCCCGTTGCCTCGGTCAGCCCCGGTGCCGGGACGCCCGCGCCGCCCTCCTCTGCGTCCCCACCGGCGCTGACGCCCGCGGACCAGGCAAGGCTGGACCAGGACCTTATCGTGGCCGCCAAAGCCAACAACGCCGCGTTGGTGGCCGAACTCATCGGCCGGGGTGGCAACGTCAACGCCAAGGACCCTATCCAGGACTCTGCGTTCCTGTTCGCCGGAGCTGAAGGGCTCAACGACGTCCTGCAGCTGACGCTGGCCTCCGGGGCAGACGTCACCAGCACCAACCGCTACGGGGGGACGGCGTTGATCCCGGCCAGCGAGCACGGACACGTGGAAACAGTGACGATCCTCATCAACGCCGGAGTGCCTGTCAACCATGTCAACAACCTTGGCTGGACCGCCATGCAGGAGGCCATCCTGCTCAACGACGGCGGCCCGCGCCAGCAGGAGGTGGTGCGGCTGCTGCTGGCGGCCGGCGCAGACCCCGGAATCCGCGACCCGGAAGGCCGGACGGCGCTGCAGAACGCTGAGCGGCTCGGCTTTTCAGGGATAGCCGCCGTGATACGCGGCCAGGGTTAGCCGGTCGGGGTGCCGGACCGCCGGGCTTGCCCACCTTTGCCGGTTAACGACGGCGGCGCGCCGCACTCTTGGTGCGACGCGCCGCCGTCGGGCTTTGAATCCGGGGAGATTCAGCGGGCTGTCAGCTCAGACCGCTTCCAGCACGCTCACATAGTTCGCGATGCCCACGCCGCCCATGTTCTGCACAGCCGCCCGCCGTGGCGCCGGGAGCTGCATGTCGCCCGCAGTACCGGTGAGCTGCATGGCGGCGATGACGTGCTGGGAAACGCCGGTGGCACCCACCGGGTGGCCCTTGGCCTTCAGGCCGCCGGAGACGTTGATGGGAAGCTTGCCGTCCTTGAAGACCCAGCCTTCGTTTACTGCCCTGGCCCCCTGGCCGGGTTCGGCCAGGCCGATGGCCTCGTACATGAGCAGCTCGGCGATGGTGAAGCAGTCATGCACCTCGGCGAAGTCCAGGTCCGCCAGGCCGACGCCCGCCATCCCCAGCGCCAGCTGCCAGGACGCGCGGGTGGCGGCGAAGGCGGTGGGGTCCCTGCGGTCGGCGGGGAAAAAGTCGTTGGCCTGACCGAAGCCCGCGAGCCGGACCGGGGCGGTAGCGCCGCCGGTGGGGGAGACGGACAGCACGACGGCGGCCGCACCGTCGGAGACGGGCGAACAGTCGGTGCGGCGCAGCGGGTCCGCCACCATGGGGTTCCTGTCCGAGACGGTGCGGCAGAATTCCTCGCCAAGATCCTTCCGGAGCTGGGCATACGGGTTGTCGACGCCGTTGCGGTGGTTCTTGGCCGCGATGCTGCCCAGTACGTCGGAAACAGGTCCGTGCCGCTTTTCGTAGTGCTTCGCGACCTCGGCGAAAAGTCCGGTGAAGCCGGTGGTGGAGGGCTTGCCGGCCATGTCGTAGTCAGCGCCGAGCAGGGCGGCGCCCACCACGTCTGCACCGGCGTGGGTCATCTTCTCGGCGCCGATCACCAGGACGGTTTTCGCGGTGCCGGCCAGCAGCGACTTGGTGCCCTGCTGGAAGGCGGCCGACCCCGAGGCGCAGGCGTTTTCCACCCGGGTGGAGGGCACGTTGGCCAGGGCCGGGGAGACCTGCAGGGCCAGCGAGGACGGGAACGCCAGCGGCATCATGCCGGAGTTGAACTGGCCCACGTAGATCTCGTCGATCTGCCCGGGGTCGATTCCGGCATTGCCGATCGCTTCGGTGGCCACCTGGACGATCAGGGACTCGAGGGTCTCCTCCGTCAGCTTGCCGAATCGGCTGTGTCCCCAGCCGGTGAGCAGGACATCCTTGCCGAACTGTTCCTTCAGGCTCATGCCGCCACTTCCTCATTCTCGAGCCGGACCTCAAAGCCGGCTTCGGTCTTTTCCCGGATCTCGTCCACGGTGACCCCCGGAGCCAGCCGGGTCAGGGTGAGCTGCCGGCCGCCGTCGTCCGCCTTGTGCAGATCGAAGACGGCGAGGTCGCTGATGATCCGGTCCACGCAGCTGAGCCCGGTCAGCGGCAGCGTGCACTCGCGCACAATCTTTGCGCTGCCGTCCTTGGCGTTGTGCTCGGTGAGGACCACGACGCGCGGGGTCCCGGCCACCAGGTCCATGGCGCCGCCCATGCCTTTAACCATCTTTCCCGGGATGGTCCAGTTGGCCAGGTCGCCGTTGCCGGAGACCTGCATGGCGCCCAGGATGGCCACCTTGACGTGTCCGCCGCGGATCATGCCGAACGAGGTGGCGGAATCGAAGATGCTGCCGCCGGGCAGGACCGTGACGGTCTGCTTGCCGGCGTTGATCAGGTCCGCGTCCTCCTCGCCCTCGTAGGGGAAGGGGCCCATGCCCAGCAGGCCGTTCTCGCTCTGCAGGACCACCCGCACGCCGTCGGGCAGGTTGTTGGCCACCAGCGTGGGGATGCCGATCCCCAGGTTCACGTAGTCGCCGTCGTTCAGTTCCTCGGCCGCGATGGCAGCCATTTCATCCCTGGTCCATCCCATGGGGTTTCTCCTTGGTCTTGTAGCTGTTCCCGTTGACTTAGTTGGGTATTACCGGCGGCACGAACTCGAACGTCATGCCCAGCAGCCACGCGAGCAGCAGCACCACCGGCAGGTGGAACAGGAACTGCTGGAACGTGAAGCCCACCAGGTCCCGGGCCCGCAGGCCCAGCACCGCGAGCAGCGGGAGCATGAAGAACGGGTTGACGAGGTTGGGCAGGGCCTCGGCCATGTTGTAGATCTGCACGGTCCAGCCAAGGTTCATGTTCACGTCCGTGGCGGACTGCATGACGTAGGGCGCCTCCACCAGCCACTTTCCGCCGCCGGACGGGACGAACATGCCCAGGATGGCCGTATAGATGGCGATGATGACGGCGAATGCCCCGTTGCCGCCGATGCTGGTGAAGAAGTGTGCCAGGTGTTCGGACACCGACAGGCCACCGGCCCCCTGGGCCTTGGTGAGGATGGCGGCCATCGCTGCATACAGCGGAAACTGCACCAGGATTCCTGCCGTGGCGGGTACGGCCTTGGTGACCGACTGCAGGAATTTGCGTGGGGTGCCGTGCAGCACCAGCCCCAGCATCAGGAAGACCAGCAGGTATCCGTTGAGTGAACTGACCACGCTGAGGATGGGCAGGGTCAGCAGCTGGGACACCAGCCAGCCCAGGGTCAGCACGCCGGCCAGGATGGGCAGGACCCTGCTGTATTCCAGCCATTCGCCGGGCCGGGACTTTTCGGCCGGCGGTTCGGGCTGGTCATCAAGGTCGACGCCGAGATCGGCCGCCGTCTTCACGCCGGCTCCCGTCGGGGCCGAGAAGTGCGCGATGACTGTGGTCAGCAGCATCAGGATGGCCAGGGTCAGCAGGGACTGCCAGGTGAAGATGGTGGTCCCGAAATCCAGGACGCCGGTGATCTTCAGCAGCGCCGGCGGAATGGAGGCCTTGGTTGCCTGTAGCTGGGCGGCGGAGGAGGACATGCCCAGGGCCCAGACGGCACCCAGCCCCATGAAGGCCGCGGCGCCCAGTGCCCGGTAGTCCACGTGCAGGTCCTTGCGCCGGGCCACGGCCCGCGCCAGGAGGCCGCCGAAGATCAGGCTCAGGCCCCAGTTCACGAACGAGACGGACATGGACAGGACCGCCACGAAGCTGACGGCGGAGCGGGCGGAGCCGGGAACCTGGGCCAGCCGCTCAATCAGCCTGGCCACGGGCGGCGAGGTTGCCACGACGTAGCCGGTCAGTACCACCATGGCCATCTGCAGAGTGAAGGCCGTGAGGTCCCAGAACCCGTTGCCGAACGAATCGACCACAGCCTTGGGTGAGGCGCCGATGGCCAGGGCCGCGATGGCCACCAGCAGCACGCCCGCCAGGGCAAAGATATAGGCGTCCGGGAACCACTTCTGCGTCCACCCGGCCAGCGTTTCAGCCATCCGGGCCAAACCCTTCTGGCGGACGTCCTGGTGGGTGGTCTGCGTGCTGGTCATGAGGGTGTTTCTCTCCATTGAGTACTGTGTTTCAGGGGCTGGCGTGGGTCCGGTCAGGCCGGGACAAGGCCGGTGCGCGGCCGGACGGTTCGCTGCTCGATGTCCTTGACCCGGTCCGTGGCCTGCACCAGCCGCTGGACAAAGACGCCGGGGGTGGCGATGTGGTTCGGGTCCAGGTCGCCGGGCTCCACGATCACTTCCGCCTCGGCAACGGTCAGGATCCCGGCCGTGGCCACCACCGGGTTGAAGTTGCGGGCCGTGTAGCGGTAGACGAGGTTGCCATCGGTGTCCGCGGTGTGGGCGTGGACCAGTGCGACGTCGGCGCGGATGGCCCGCTCCTGGACGTATGTTTCGCCGTCGAAGACCTCGTGCGGCTTGCCTTCGGCCACCAGGGTGCCCACCCCGGTCTTGGTGTAGAAAGCCGGGATTCCGGCGCCGCCGGCGCGGAGGCGCTCAGCCAGGGTGCCCTGCGGGGTGAACTCCACTTCCAGCTTGCCGGCGAGGTACTGCTCGGCGAACAGCTTGTTTTCGCCCACGTAGGAGGCGATTACCTTGCGGACCTGGCCCGCCTCGATAAGGATGCCCAGCCCCTTGCCGTCCACACCCATGTTGTTGGAGACCACAGTGAGGTCCCGCACGCCGGAATCCCGGACGGCTTCGATGAGGTCGGCCGGGATGCCGCTCAAGCCGAACCCGCCGACGGCGAGGGTGATGCCGTCCTGCAGGGACCCTTCCAGGGCCGTGGCGGCAGAAGCCTGGAGTTTCTTCATGACGTCTCCTCGTTGAGCGCGGTAGTCCACTTAGTGGACGCTTGGGATCTGAGTTTGGAGACTACGGGCGCCCGGCAGAACGTGTCAAGAATCACTAGTTTGTGCCTTACAGTATGGACAGTAGGGTGAAAAGCATCCATATTGTGGACAAAGGGGAAGTGATGGCATCGACGCCGGTGCAGGGTGCCCAGGTGGTGGCGCGGATCGCGGAACTGCTGCGGCTGGTGGGCCGTGGCTCGGAGGGGATGCCCCTCGCGGCCCTGGTCCGGGAATCAGGCCTCACGCGCCCAACGGCCCACAGGCTCCTGACATCGCTCGCCGCGGAGGGCTTGCTGGACCATGATCCCGTAACGGGCAATTGGGTCCTGGGTCCGGAAATCCTCCTGATGGGATCGGTGGCCTCGGCACGGTTTCCCATGGAGGACATCGCCCGGCCCAGCCTGCGCCGGCTGGCCCAGGCCACGGGGGAGAGCGCCTTCTTCTCCATCCGCCGGGGCAATGAGACGGTGTGCCTCCTGCGTGAGGAGGGCAGCTTCCCTGTCCGGTCTTTTGTCCTGCATGAGGGCGTCCGCTTCCCGCTGGGCGTCGCGTCAGCCGGGACAGCCATCCTGGCCTTCCTGCCAACGAATGAGCAGGAAGAGTTGCTGGGCCGGTGGCCGGAGCATGCGGGGACCTTCGCGGTGAACCACACGGTTGACCTGGTCCGGAAGAACCTGGCCCGCACCAGGCTGGCCGGCTACTCAGTAAACCCGGGGCTGGTCCTGGAGGGAAGCTGGGGGATGGGCGCGGCGGTGTTCGACCGTTCAGGGCGGCCCGCCTGGGCGTTGTCACTGACCGGCATTGAACCGCGGTTCAAGGCCGAACGGCAGGAGGAGCTGGGTGGCCTGCTGATGGCGGAGGCCCACAGGATTACACAGCAGCTGGGCGGACGCGCCGACGGCGGGCGCCGGGCCCGCTGAGCCGCCACGGCTGTGCCGGGATACGACGACGGCGGGTCCACCTGTCCGGTGACCCCGCCGTCGTACCCCAAAAGGTGGGGAATTCCTGCCTACAGCCCGGCGCGGGGCTCCACGGGCCCTTCGCCCTTCCACCACGTGTCAAAGATGGTCACCGGCACGGTGCGCTTGTGGCGGGTCCGGAGATACTTCTGCTCGATGGATTCGGCCACCGCGTCCGGGACCTCGCGGCCTTCGAGGTAGTCGTCGATCTGGTCGTAGCTGATGCCCAGTTCGTCCTCGTCGGTGCGGCCCGGCCGGTCGTCGAGCAGGTCCGCCGTGGGCACCTTTTCCCACACGCGCGCCGGTGCACCCAGTTCCGCCAGGAGGGCCCGGTTCTGCCGCTTGTTGAGGCCGAACAGGGGAAGGATGTCAGCCCCGCCGTCGCCGTACTTGGTGAAGAAGCCCGTGACGGACTCCGCGCCGTGGTCGGTGCCGAGCACCAGGTAGTTGAACTCGCCGGCCAGCGCATACTGGGCGATCATCCGGGTGCGGGCCTTGGTGTTTCCCTTGTGGAAGTCGGAGATCTCCGAGCCCACGGTCTTCTCGAACTCGTCCTCGAAGCCATCCACCGCCGCCGAGATGTTGAACGTCCATTCGGTCTTGGCCTTGATGAAGTCCAGCGCCGCCTGGGCGTCTTCCTCATCGTGCTGCACGCCGTAGGGCAGGCGGATTGCAACGAAGTTGGCCTCTACGCCCTCGGCCTCAAGCTCATCAACCGCCAGCTGGGCCAGTCTTCCGGCGAGCGAGGAATCAAGTCCGCCGGAGATGCCCAGGACAAAGCCTTTGGTGTGGGTGGCCTTCAAGTATTCCTTGAGGAATGTGACGCGTTTGCGCACCTCCCCTGCGGGATCGATCCGGGGCTGAACGCCCATTTCTTCAATGATCTTGGCCTGGAGTTCGCGCATGGTGTCCAGCCTAGCCAGCGCTGTCAACAACCCTCAACTGTTCCGGGCAGGCCCTGGGCGGCGTAGCTTAGGTGCATGGAGCGGACGGGATGCGCCGTGGTGGGCGGGGGCCCGGCAGGAATGATGCTGGGGCTGCTGCTGGCACGGGCCGGAGTGCATGTGGCAGTCCTGGAAAAGCACCGTGATTTCCTGCGGGATTTCCGTGGCGACACCGTGCATGCGTCCACCATCCGGCTGATCGACGAACTGGGCCTGGGCGCCGGATTCCGGGCCCTCCCGCAGAGCAGGCTGAGCAACGTCGCTGTCCCGGTCCCCGGCAGCGGGCTGGTCACGCTGGCGGCTTTTGACTCCCTGAAGCCCCCGTACAACTACGTGGCCATGATGCCCCAGTGGGACTTCCTGGATTTCCTCGCCTCGGCCGCCGCCGCGGAACCGACGTTCACCCTGCTCATGGAAACGGAAGCCACCGGCCTGGAGTTCGACGGCGGACGCGTCACCGGAGTGCGCTTCCGGTCCACCGCCGGCGGCGCGGAGGGCGCGGAGCAGGTGCTGCACGCCGACGTCGTAGTGGCCGCGGACGGCAGGCATTCAGTGCTGCGACAGGCGGCCGGGATGCGGGCGAAGGAGTACCCGGTGCCCTTTGACACCTGGTGGTTCAAAATCCCGCGCCGCGCCGCCGAGCGCGGCGAAGTCGCCGGGGTGGTCCCCGCCCTGGGGGACCGCGATGCCCTGATCGCCCTCAACCGCACCGACTACTACCAGATGGGATACCTGGCCCCCAAGGGCTCGGATGCCAAAATCCGGGAAGACGGCGTGGAACACTTCCGCCAGCGGGTGGCAGCGCTGCGCCCCGACCTCGCCGACCGCGTTGATTCCATCCGCAGCCTGGCGGACCTGCACTGGCTGGACGTCAGGCTGAACCGGCTGCGGCGCTGGTACGTCGACGGTTTTCTCTGCATTGGGGACGCCGCGCACGCGATGTCCCCCGCGGGCGGGGTGGGCATCAACCTGGCCATCCAGGACGCGGTGGCAGCCGCGGAACGCCTGGCCCCTGATTTGCGCCAAGGGCGCGTGCGGACCAGGACCCTTGCTTCGATCCAGCGCCGCCGCCGCATGCCCACGGTGCTGGTCCAGACCGTGCAGCGGGTGATGCACCGGGTGGTGTTCGTTCCGCTCTTCGCGGGCACACTGTCCGGCGACATGCTGGCCCGGGTGGGTGACCGGAGGCCGTTCTCCATCCAGCGCCTGCTTTTCTTCATCCTCCGCCACAACCCCGTGGTCAAGCGTGTCCTGCCCCGGGTCATTGCGATCGGGCCGCGCCCCGAGCACGCGCCCGGCTTCGCCCGCCCGCTCACCGTCCCGCCACCCACTAAACTTGGGGCCATGACTTCGCCCACTGACACTGCGGTAGACACTGCAGCTGCCCGCGCCCGACTGCTCGAACTGATCAAGGAACTTGCCGTGGTCCGCGGCAAGGTGATCCTCTCCAGCGGAGCCGAGGCCGATTACTACATCGACCTGCGCCGCATCACCCTGCACCATGAGGCGTCCAAGCTGGTGGGCCAGGTAATGCTGGCACTGGCGGACGACGCCGGCATCGACTTCGAGTGCGCCGGCGGGCTCACCATGGGTGCCGACCCCGTCGGCACTGCAGTGATGCACGCTGCCGCTGACGCCGGCCGGACAGTTGACGCGTTCGTGGTCCGGAAGGCCCAGAAGTCCTACGGCATGGGCCGCCAGGTGGAAGGGCCGTCCGTTGAGGGCCGCAAGGTGCTGGTCCTGGAAGACACGTCCACCACAGGCGGCTCCGCGCTGACCGCAGTGGAAGGCGTCCGGAAAGCCGGCGGCAACGTCGTGGCAGTGGCCGTGATCGTGGACCGCGATACCGGCGCCAAGGAAAAGATCGAAGCCGAAACCGGCGTTCCCTACCTGTTCGCATTCGGCAAGGACGAGCTGGGCCTGGACTAGTCCCGTGACGGGGCCGGCCCCGGCGGCCCGCTCCGGGACACATGGGGGACCGGTGTTGGCCTGCCGCTGGTGGCTGATTTATTATTTGCGTTAACACCTTTCAGTTGCTTGGAGATCCTGTATTTTGCTCCCCCCACAACAGCCTTTGAGCGCGACGGACCAAGTCCAGAACCTCATCCTGGAAAGCGCCGATTTCGAGGACTTCCTCAACGAGTTGGCACGCTTCTCCGCGCACCAGATGGCAGGCGACGGCGACGACGCCCTGTGCGGCATCACGCTGCTCCGCGACCGCAAGGCAGCCACCATCGGCTGGAGCAGCGAAGCGGCGCGGGAAGTGGATGAAATCCAGTATTCCCTCGCCCAGGGACCATGCTTGTCCGCGGCACAGGAAGAGCGCGAAGTCTACGTCCCGGACCTTTTGCAGGAGGACCGGTGGGGGCCGGACTATGCGGCTGCCGTTGCCTCCCACGGGTTGCGTTCGGTGCTGTCTCTGCCGTTCAACCTGCAGGGGGAGGCCAAGGCCGCGCTGAACCTCTACTCCGACGCCCCGCGCAAGTTTGACGGCCGGGCGGCGGACAGGGCGCGGGACTTCACCCGGGAAATTTCCGAAGCACTCCGGCTGGCTGTCCGGTTCTCGCTGCACGCAGACAGTGCGACGAACCTGCGGGCCACGCTGGAGTCGCGGACCATCATCGATATCGCCATTGGCATCGTCATGGCGCAGAACCGGTGCAGCCAGGAAGCGGCCGTCGAAATCCTCACCGAGGCGTCCAGCAACAGCAACACCAAACTCCGGGACATCGCCAAGTCGCTGGTGGATTCGGTAGGCGGCACCGCCGGTGCGCGTACCCATTACCAGGAACCGGGCAAAGTCGGCCAGGGTCGGCGGGCCTGAAGGCAGGTTGTGCGGAGGCCCGGTGAGGGTTACGCTAGCGGAGGTTGAGCCGTCGGCCATAGAACCTCTTTTGGAGTACCTATGGACCGCGCGCTAGACGCACTCGTTAACCTTGATGTCCCCGCGGACATCGTCCGGATTGAAGTCCGGGGAGCCCTTCACCACGATTCCCGTGCTGAACTGGTCCACATCATCCGCCGCGTCCGGAGGATGGGCATCCGCTGCCGTATCTGCGTCGATCTCTCGCAGGCTGAACTTGTCGAATCATCCGCGCTGGCAGGTCTCCGCGGCGACCTCAACGCCATGGACACCACGTCCCTGCCGGGCGTCCCCTCCGCCGGGGTGTCCCTTCAGCTCACCCCCGCGGCGCACGACTGGGCACAATGGGACGCCTCCAGCCTCCGCCCGCTCCTGGTGGATGATGACATCAGGGAGCTTTTCCCCGGCGGTGAGTTCGCAGGTGAGTACCCCCAGTTGCCGGTGATGTGGATCGAAGGGCTGTATGGCCGTCCGCTGACGGAATACACGGAGCAGGAACTGCTGCACGCCAGCGACTCCGCTTTTGCCCTGCTGGATAACCCGGACGCCCCCGACGGCGCTGACCTGCTGGGCCGCTACAACGACATTGGCCTGGAGATCCTTCGCCGCCAGCAGGAACCGCAGGCGCCCTTCCCGGCCACGGAGGGGCAGGCCGCCAGCTGACGCTCAGCGTCACCGAACGTTAACATCCGCGGTTGCCGTGGTGACTTTCCCGGGGCTTACGGTAGGAGTGTGCCGTATGAGGGGGAAGTTAATCCACAGAGCCGGCGAGGGGTCTCCGATGCCCGGCTGCTGGCGGAAGCGGCTGCCCTCAAACGCTTTTCGCGGCGTACGTTCCTGGCCGGGGCCGGCGCCTCCGGGCTGCTGGCGGCGGACATGCTGATGACCCGGGAAGTGCAGTCGCAGCGCCGGACTACCAGGATCCTGACCATTGCGGACGACTTCGCCGATGCCTACTACCCGGACGCAAGCTGGTTCCTGTTCCCCGGGTACAAGACCAGCTGGGAAGAAGCGCAGTGGATCCTGAACACGCTCAGGGGCGCACTGAACAAGCGCGCCCGGCTCGCCGCCGTCGGATATTCCAACCTGGGGCTCAATATCACTGAGGTGGTCAACGCGATCACCGACTACATCACTGCCGAGAAGATCACCAAGCTCTTCTTTTACGGGCACAGCTTCGGCGGCATGCTCGCCACCCAGGTGGCGGCCCGGCTCCTGGCCCTGCAGGGCGTCCAGGTGCAGTTCATCCTCCTGGACTCCAGCCCCTACAGCGCCCACGACGTCCTGGACCAAAGCTGGTTCGACGGCGTGGTGTTCCTCTACGAGAGCGGCGTCAGGTTCCCCTCCACCCTGCGCGGCGGGTATGAACTGGGGGAGCGGATCATCCACAAGGACGAACGGAGCTGGCGCCAGATCCTGAACCAGACGCTGGAGCAGCTCTCACCCATTGCCCCGTCCAACGTCCTGGTCCAAACGGAGTCCGCCTACATCTACCACTTCGAGGGAAGCCAGTTCGCCGGCCACCTCGGAACAGCCAAGATGGCCTATATCGGCAACCCCAAAGACGGCACTGTTGACTATGAGACCGCGGCCGAAACCTGGGCGGTGGTGTTCAAGGACAACATGGTCTCCAGCAACCTGCAGACCACGGGTGCGGCGCCCGCCCACGCCAGCCCCGGCTGGAACCCGCAGATCTACCGGCCCCTGGTCACGGAACTGCTGGACGAGTACTTCCCGCTGCCCCGGGGCGGCTCCCGGGTCAGCATCTTCTAGATCTGGTTCTTCAGGTCCGCCACGGAATTCAGCACCTGGTTGGGCCGGAAGGGGTACGCGGCGATGTCGTCCTTGTGCGTGATGCCGCTGAGGACCAGGACGGTGTGCAGGCCTGCCTCCATGCCGGCGATGATGTCCGTGTCCATCCGGTCACCGATCATGGCGGTGGTCTCGGAGTGTGCATCGATCTGGTTCATGGCCGACCGGAACATCATGGGGTTCGGCTTGCCCACAATGTACGGTTCGCGGCCGGTGGCCTTGGTGATGAGGGCCGCGATGGCGCCGGTGGCCGGCATGGGGCCGTCCTTCGACGGGCCTGTGGCGTCCGGGTTCGTGGCAATGAATCGGGCGCCGGCCAGGATCAGGCGGATCGCCATGGTGATTGCCTCAAAAGAGTACGTGCGCGTCTCGCCGAGCACCACGAAGTCCGGGCTCTGGTCGGTGAGGATGAAGCCCGCCTCGTGGAGCGCCGTCGTCAGCCCTGCTTCGCCGATGGTGTAGGCGCGGTTGCCCGATTCCGAGCCACCGGCAGACACCTGGTCCTTCAGGAACTGGGCGGTGGCCAGGGCGGAGGTCCAAATGTTCTCCTCGGGGATCTCCAGCCCGGAAGCGCGCAGGCGTGCGGCGAGGTCGCGGGGCGTGAAGATGGAGTTGTTGGTCAGCACGAGGAAGCGCTTGGAGGTGTCCACCCAGCGCTGGATCAGCTCAGCCGCCCCGGGAATGGGCTGGTTTTCATGGACCAGGACGCCGTCCATGTCCGTCAGCCAGCACTCAATCTCCTGGCCGCTCCGGTATACCGCCGGGTTGCCTGCTACCTGGTCCTCGTCTGCCATGCCCTGCCTCCGCCTGTGATGATTGCCCGAAGAGTCCAGTCTAGTGTTGAAGGGTGAACCAAACGCCCGGCATGACAGACGAACCCGACCACCAGCCCGGGGAGGCCGGACCCGCAAAGGCGGAGGTCGGCGTCGGGCCCTGGGAAGGGGACCTGCCGGAAGGCGACCACTGGGACCCTGACCTGCTGGCGGACGGCGACCGGCGCAACGTCCTGGACAAATACCGCTACTGGAAGCACGAGGCGATCGTCGCGGAGCTGGACTCCCGGCGGCACAACTTCCACGTGGCCATTGAAAACTGGCAGCACGATCTCAACATCGGCACCGTGGTGCGCACCGCCAACGCCTTCCTCGCCAAGGAGGTGCACATCATCGGCCGACGGCGGTGGAACCGGCGCGGCGCCATGGTCACCGACCGCTACCAGCACGTCCGCCACCACCCCACCGTGGAGGACTTCGTCCAGTGGGCGCAGGGGGAGGGGCTGGCGATCATCGGGATCGACATCTTCCCGGACTCGGTGCCCCTGGAGACGTACGAACTGCCGCGCGACTGCGTGCTGGTGTTCGGGCAGGAGGGCCCGGGCCTGACCCCGGAAGTCCACCAGGCGGCCGCCGCCACCCTGTCCATCGAGCAGTTCGGCTCCACCCGGTCCATCAACGCCGCCTCCGCCGCGGCTATTGCCATGCACGCCTGGATCCGGCGGCACGTCTTCAACCAGCACGTGTGAGTATTACCGACCGGTGACCCGAAACACCCTGCCAGCCCGGGAATGGCTAGGATGGTGCCAAGCCGTAAGCGGTCTATTTGAGGGTCATCCACCCACAGACGAAACTCAGCAGAGGAGCCAGCATGCCCATTGCAACCCCAGAGATCTACGCCGAGATGATCGACCGCGCGAAGGCGGGCGGATTCGCCTTCCCCGCCGTCAACGTCACGTCCTCGCAGACGCTGAACGCGGCACTGCGTGGCTTCGCCGAGGCAGAGTCCGACGGCATCGTGCAGGTTTCCACCGGCGGTGCCGCCTACTGGTCAGGTGCCTCCACCAAGGACATGGTGGCCGGTTCCCTGGGCTTTGCTGCCTTCGCCCGCGAGGTGGCCAAGAACTACGGTGTCAACATCGCCCTGCACACGGACCACTGCCCCAAGGACAAGCTGGACGGCTTTGTCCTGCCGCTGCTGGAAGCGTCCGAGGCTGAAGTCAAGGCCGGCCGCAACCCGCTGTTCAACTCCCACATGTGGGACGGCTCCGCAGAGACCCTGCAGGAGAACCTGAAGATCGCCCGCGACCTGCTGGCCCGCACCGCGGCAGCCAAGATGATCCTCGAGGTGGAGATCGGCACCGTCGGCGGCGAGGAAGACGGCGTGGAGAACGCCATCAACGACAAGCTCTACACCACGGTCGAGGACGCCCTGGCCACCATCGACGCCCTCGGCGCTGGTGAAAACGGCCGCTACATCACCGCCCTGACCTTCGGCAACGTGCACGGCGTCTACAAGCCCGGCGGCGTCAAGCTGCGCCCGGAGATCCTCAAGGACATCCAGGCCCAGGTGGGTGCCAAGATCGGCAAGGACAACCCGTTCGACCTCGTGTTCCACGGCGGCTCCGGCTCCTCCGACCAGGAGATCGCCGACGCCGTTTCCTACGGCGTGATCAAGATGAACATCGACACCGACACCCAGTACGCCTACACGCGTCCGGTGGCTGACCACATGTTCAAGAACTACGACGGCGTCCTGAAGGTTGACGGCGAAGTGGGCAACAAGAAGACCTACGACCCCCGCGTCTGGGGCGCCTCCGCCGAAGCCGGCCTGGCAGCCCGCGTGGTGGAAGCCACCAAGCAGCTCGGTTCGGCCGGAAAGACCTTCTAGATGTCGGACGAGTTCCGCCGGAACCTGATGGGGCCGGAGCCCACGCTCCTGCCTGCCGAAACCGAGGTGTACGGGCAGCTGGATGCTGGCCACGAGGCACTGGACCTGGTGGCCAAGCACCCCACGTCCTCGCTGCTCTGGGCTGTGCTCGCCGAAGAAGCATGGGCGGAGGGCCGGATCATCGATTCCTACGCCTACTCCCGCGTCGGCTACCACCGCGGCCTGGACTCGCTGCGCCGCAACGGCTGGCGCGGCGTCGGGCCCATCCCGTGGGAGCACGAGCCCAACCGCGGATTCCTGCGGGCCCTCTACTCCCTGGGCAGGGCTTCCTCTGCCATCGGCGAGGCTGACGAGCCGGAGCGGATCGAAAAGTTCCTCAACGACTCGGACCCCACGGCGAAGGCAGCGATCGAGGGCAAGTTTTAGTCCTTTGCGCTTAAACAACGACGGCGGGTGTTTACCTTTCCAGGAAAGGTAACCACCCGCCGTCGGCCGCTTAAGGCTTGGCGATGCCGGTGCGTGCCATGGCGTCGGCGTAGGCCGCGCGCATGTCCTCGAGGTACTCCTCCTGGCGCGCGGGGGAACCGGCGAAGGCGCGGCCGCTCAGGGAGCGCACCTTGTAGGTCTTCAGGCCACGGCGCCACAGCAGCGGAACTTCGGTCTTCAGGAGTGCGTTGGCCAACCGGTTGGCTTCGGTTCCGTGCGCCACGATGACGGAGGCACGGGGCACCAGGGCCAGGAACTTCAGCAGCGGCTTCAGGCCTGCCTGGATCTGGTCGGGAGTGAACTTGCCGTTGGGCTCACCGGGAACGTGCCAGGGGTGGACGTTCCACGGCATCACGAACTCGGGGCGCAGGCCCAGCTTCCACTGCAGTCCCAGCATGCGGGTCGCGGCGTCCTGGTCCCCGGCCGTGATGAACCCGGACGGGTCCGCCTCGCCAATGTTGGAGAACAGGCTGATGATGCGGCATTCCTCCACGTCGTGCATGGGATCCACATAGGGGACCACGGTTCCGGGCTTGGTCTCCTGCAGGGAATCGCAGAGCTCGTTAACGGCAGCAACGCTGGGGTCGTAGCGGCGGCTCATGAGCTGTTCGTGGAATGTTTCGGGTGCCAGGGCTGTCATGAAGTGCTGGTTCTCCTGCGGGGATTGGCGTTGCTGCCGCCACGGAAACGGGCACGCGGGGGCGCGACACATCAGCGGCGGTTGATTGGGGTGGGCCGATTCCTGGTCGGCCTTACCCAGTTTAGCAAGCCCCGGGAAACGAAACGCCGGTCCCGTGCACCTGACTCTGCCAGGGCACGGAACCGGCGGGCTCCCGCTTCGCCTCTTGAAGCTACCAGAGGCGGCTGGTGGCCCGGCGGGCGCCCTCGCCGAGGGCCTCCAGCTTGGCGAAGGCGATCTGCGGGTGGACCCGGCCGCCCAGGCCGCAGTCGGTGGAGGCGATGACATTCTCACGGCCCACGACGTCGGCAAAGCGGACAATGCGGTCTGCCACCAGGTCCGGGTGTTCCACCACGTTGGTGGCGTGCGAGACGATGCCCGGGATGATCACCTTGCCCTCGGGGAGCTTGGTGTCCTCCCATACCCGCCATTCGTGTTCGTGGCGGACATTGGCTGCCTCGAAGGAGTAGGCGCCGGCGTTAACCTGCAGCACCGATCCGATGATGTCCGCGAAAGGGATGTCGGTGGTGTGCGGACCGTGCCAGGAACCCCAGCAGACGTGCAGCCGGATCTGTTCCTGGGGAAGGTCGCGGAGGGCCCAGTTGGTGGCCTCGACGCGCAGCTGGATGAACTTCAGGTAGTCCTCCAGGCTGGGCTCGGGATTGATCTGGTCCCAGCTCTCGGCCAGGGACGGATCATCGAGCTGCACGGTGAGGCCCGCATCGATGATCGCCTTGTATTCCTCCCGCATGGCATCGGCGCAGGCGTAGACAAGTTCCTCCTCCGACTTGTAGTACTCGTTGGCCACGCGGGCGCAGGAGCCGGGGGAGAGGGACGCTACGAAGCCGTCCGACAACCCGGCCGCTGCGAGGCCGGTCTTCAGGTTCCTGATGTCCGATGCCACCAGGTCCTGGCCCGTGTAGGTCAGGGGTCCGGCGATCTTGGGCTGGGTCACGCTCTTGCGGTGGGACAGGATGCCCGAGGAGGGGTCGTTGTAGGCCTCGTTGAACGCCTGCCGGTCGCGCCGGTCAGGGAATGAGGTCAGGACAATGTTGCCGGGCGAGGAGCGGTGCACCTGGGCATCGGCCCAGCGGTCCACGTTGGTTGGCTCCAGGCCGCCCAGCCGTGCAAAGGAGTAGTTCCACCAGGCACCGTAGTCCACGGAGCTGGACATCGTGTGCCCGTATTCGCCGTCGTTGGGGATATCGATGCCGAGGTCCTTCTGCCGCTGGACCACCTCCACCACGGAGGCCTCCAGAAGTTCCAGGAATTCAGGGGTGACGCCGTCGGTTTCCTTGGCGGCGTTGGCCGCGATGAGTTCCGGGGTGCGGGGCAAGGATCCCGCGTGGGTGACGCGGATGTAGTCGGTGTTCAGGGACATGCTGGAATCTTCCTTTCCATCGGTCCTGGCAGTAGCACCTTCGGCCGGCAGGAATCCTGCTGGACCGTGGTTGCTGCGGCGTCATCGAGCCAGGTCTCTCGGCCGCTCCGGATGGTTCACTCTCACATAAATCCAGATGCCTGCCCCGGGGCAAGTCTGCGCCGCTTTATGTCGCGGCGGGCTGCCCAGCGGCTTTCCTGCCGTTTCCGGAGCCCTGGCGCTGGCCGTCGTAGCAGGACCTGCCCCGCTGGCACACGCTGTGGGCGAAGGCCCCACCTACGACGGCAACGGCCAGATCACCACGTCCAAGCTCGCCACGTACGAACAGATGGTCTCGTTCCTGAAGGACCAGGATGCCCGCCAGTCGGCAATGGAGCTGGAGGTCATCGGGCAGACGGTCAAGGGGCGCGACATCCACTTGGTCAAGTACATTTCGGACCCCGCCAAGCCCACCATCCTGTACCTGACCCAGCAGCACGGCAACGAGCAGCTCACCACCGAGGGCGCCATGGAGTTCATCAAGCACCTGGGGACCGGCAAATCCGCGGACATCCTCAAAGGCGTGAACATCCTGGTGGTGCCCATGCTCAATGCGGACGGCGCCATGGGCGACGTGAACTTCTCCCTGGACAATTACCTCGCAAAGGGGGACCGGCACCTCACCCGCTACAACGCCGAGGGTGTGGACCTGAACCGCGACCATGTGGCCAAGGTCCAGCCGGAGACCCAGGCGCTGCACAACAACGTCATGCGCAAATACCGGATCGACTACATGATCGACCTGCACCACCAGGGCACCCGGGCCGAGCGTGACGGCAAGCTGGTGTCGGGCTCCATCCTGTACCCCACCACCCCCAACGCCGACCCCGCCGTCGTCGAAAAATCCAAGCAGCTCGGCGCGGTGGTCTTCAACAACGTCGACTCCACCGGCTGGGGACACCTGGGCAAGTACCAGGGCGGCAGTGCCGAAACCATCAGCCGCAACGGCATCTCCGTGGAGTACGGCATCGCCACCCTGCTCTTCGAGATGCGCGGCATGTCGGACCACTATTTGGACGGCTATGCACTCGGACAGCGCAGCAACGGCTACCTGATCAAGCAGACCGTCACCACGCTGACCTCCACGGCCGCGGCCATCGCGGACGGGTCCATTGCCGACGCCGACACCTCCTTCTGGAACACGCTAGCCGAACAGACGTCCCGGCCCGCCGGGGAGGCGGAGGACGAATAGGCGGCACCGGCCGCCGCGGCCTTTTGGCAGAAAGGACCGCGGCGGGCCACAACAGTGGACAAAGTGCCCCATCGGCTAAACTTGGGTGGTAAGAGCCCCGGAACTCTTGCTTCGCTGCGCCGTGCTGCGGCTGTGCGAAGGCCGGTATGTTCGGGGCATTCTCATGAACGGCGCTGCATGGGCCCGCCACCTGGTGGCCGGCCCGGGCAGTCCGAACGAATGGGGGAGGATCCCATGCCAGCAATTGTGATCGTAGGAGCCCAGTGGGGCGACGAAGGAAAAGGCAAGGCCACCGACCTGCTGGGCGGCCGTGTTGACTACGTCGTCAAGCCCAACGGCGGCAACAACGCCGGGCACACCGTCGTCGTAGGCGGTGAAAAGTACGAACTCAAGCTGCTGCCGGCAGGCATTCTCAGCCCCAACGCCGTTCCCATCATCGGCAACGGCTGCGTGGTGAACCTGGAGGCCCTCTTCCAGGAAATCGACGGACTCCAGGCGCGCGGCGCCGACACCTCAAAACTGCGGGTCTCCGCCAACGCCCACCTGGTGGCCCCGTACCACCAGGTGCTGGACAAGGTGACCGAGCGCTTCCTGGGCAGCCGTGCCATTGGCACCACCGGCCGCGGCATCGGCCCTGCCTACATGGACAAGGTGGCCCGGCTGGGCATCCGCGTCCAGGACGTCTTCGACGAATCGATCCTCCGCCAGAAGGTGGAAGGCTCGCTGCGCCAGAAGAACGAACTCCTGGTCAAGGTCTACAACCGCCGCAGCGTTGTGGTGGACGAGATCGTGGAGTACTTCCTGTCCTTCGCCGAGCGGCTCCGCCCGCTGGTCATCGACAGCACCCTGGTCCTGAACTCGGCGCTGGACGAGGGCAAGGTAGTCCTGATGGAGGGCGGCCAGGCAACGTTCCTGGACGTGGACCACGGCACCTACCCGTTCGTGACCTCCTCCAACCCCACCGCCGGTGGCGCCTCGGTGGGTTCCGGCATTGGCCCCACCCGGATTTCGCGTTCCATCGGCATCATCAAGGCCTACACCACCCGCGTTGGTGCCGGGCCGTTCCCCACTGAGCTTTTCGATGAGATGGGCATGTACCTGCAGAAGACCGGCGGTGAATTCGGCGTCAACACCGGCCGCCCGCGCCGCTGCGGCTGGTACGACGCCGTCCTGGCACGGCACGCTTCGCGCGTGAACGGTTTCACGGACTACTTCGTCACCAAGCTGGACGTCCTGACCGGCATCGAGCAGATCCCGGTGTGCGTGGCCTACGACGTCGACGGTGTCCGGCATGACGAGATGCCCATGACGCAGACCGAGTTCCACCACGCCAAGCCGATCTTCGAGTACTTCGACGGCTGGACCGAGGACATCACGGGAGCCCGGACGCTGGCCGACCTCCCCGAGAATGCCCGCAACTACGTGCTGGCGCTGGAGAAGCTCTCCGGAACCCGGTTCTCCGCGATCGGCGTTGGCCCGGACCGCGACCAGACCATCGTGGTGAACGACCTCATCAACGACTGACTTGTGGGCCCCGCCTGCAAGGGAGCGGGTGGGGATTACGACGGCGGCAGGCCACCTTTTGCAGGTGGCCTGCCGCTTGTTTTTGCTGGCGGAAAGCGAATTTACACAGGCTTAACGCGCGCGGTCTTGTGAGGCTTCCGGTGCCGCGGCCAGACTCGTCTGTACAACCTGGTGCCCAAGGAAGGATCGTCATGGCCGGAAAATTTGAAGCATTCATCGACGCTGATTCGTTTTTCCGGTTCCGTCTCCTGGCTCCGGACGGGGCCGTTATCGCCGTCTCCGGCCCCTTCGAGGACAAAGCCGCTGTGGCGGCAGGGATCGCCGCGGTGCGTGAATGTGCCGGGACCGGCCTGGTTACCGACCTGTGCCCCGCCGGAACCGTAGCCCGTCCCGCGCCTGCACCCGCTGCGGCTGCTGCCGCTGTTCCGGCCGGGCTGCCCGCCGCCGTTGTGCCCGTGTGCGGAGAGGAACGCGCGCCCTCCACGCGGCACGCCTTTGCACTGGCCAATACGCCGCGCCGGCATGCCACGGCCCCCCGGTGGACCAGGACAGCAACCCGCTGACGGACGGGGAAGAAAGTTTTCAAAAGTTTTTTTGAAAGCGCGTAACCCTTTGGGGGTCCCCGGCGATTACCCCTATGAAGTGCCGGTCTGGAACCTGTCCCCCATCACGTTCCAGGCCGGCTCTTTTGTCTTTCCGCAAGGGTGGCCGCACCGCCTGGCCCGGCACCGGCCCTGTTTCCGGCGCCGTGGCGGTTCCGGCGGGGTGGTTACCTGAGGGTAAAGTAAGGGCAGCGTTCCGGATGTACTGAACGCCCGCCTTGCCAACACCCTTCTTTGACGGAAAGCACTACGTCAGTGACCGATGCACAGACAGACGAGGCTCCGGACCAGCCGCTTTCCGGGACTGCCGCCTTCAGCCTTGTCTACAAGACCTACGCATCACAGGTGCTGGGCTACCTCACAGCCCGGGGAGTCGAGGATCCGGAGGCCGCCATGCAGGAAGTGTTCCTTTCCGTGCTGCCCCGCCTCCACACCGTGCACGGCGGCGAATCCGGCCTGCGGACTTTTATCTTCTCCGTTGCCCACGCCCGCATGGTGGATGACCACCGGCGGCAAAGCCGGACCCCGGTCAAGCTGCCCTTCGAGCCCGAGCTCGACCAGCGGGTAGACACCTCAGCGGAAAAGGAAGCCCTGCAGCGCATTTCGCCCCAGGAGGTCCTGACGCTGCTGGACGGTCTGCCGCAGGACCAGCGGGACGTCCTGTCGCTGCGCCTGGTGGGAGGCCTCACGGTGGAACAGACGGCCGAGACCATGGAAAAGAGCGCCGGTTCGGTGAAGCAGCTTCAGCGGCGCGCATTGTTGAAACTCCGGGAACTCGCCGCAGTGAAGGAGTACCTCGCGCCATGACACCCGCCTCGGAAAACCGCGCCGCCCTTGTTGATGACATGCTGCTGGACGCCGGCTGCCAGCTGGATGCGGACCTTCGCAACGCCCTGCTGTCGCTGGGCACCCTGGCTTCGCTGCCCGCACCGGCACCCAGCGGTGAGCTTGCCGCACTGCTCACGGCAGGGGAGCCGGGCGGGGAAGCAGCTGAACAGGCAGCTGAAGAGGCACCCGAACAGCCCGGTGGACAGGCCGATGGACAGGCCGATGCGCAGCCGGGGGACGAACTGGCGCGCCGCCGCCGGCGCCACCGTCCCACCGCGCTGGGCCTGGTGCTGGTGGCCGGGATGGGGCTGGGCGTGGGCGGGGTAGCCGCCAGCTCCAGCACTTCCGGAACAAGTCCCGTGGAGCACCTGCTGGAGGATTGGGCGCCCTGGAACGGTACAGCCGGGGAACCGTCCGCCGCCGGTTTCAGCTACCGGGGTCCCCAGATGGCTTCCGACGGGGACCTTGCCGCTGCCGGCTCACCTGCACCCGGTGGGTCCGCCGATGCCGCAAACCTTGCCTCCAGCCTCCTTCGGGATCCTGCCGGCTCCTCCCGCCACACAGGACGGGCGCACACCGGGTTGCCGCCGTGCGTCGGCCCGGTCAAACACGAGGCCGGCGCCGAAGCGTGCACGCCCGCGGCTCCCGGGACTTCTTTCCAGAGCAATGGACTTGGCAGGGGCAAGGAGAATCCCGGCGCCGCGACGGACGGGATGCCGGCAGGGCAAGGGGCTTCCGGGCCGGCGAAGGCCGGACTCCCGGCGGCCAGCACCGGGCCGTCAGCCGGGGATGCAGCCGCCGAGGCACTAAAGGCGCCGGGCTCCGCGGCCAACGCAATACTGGGACAGGGCCAAACAGGCTCCCAGGCGGCAGGACAGGGAGCCGGGCCCAAGCCCACGTCTCCGGCGAAATAGCCGAAACACAGCAACAGCGGGCCCGTCGGACGGACCCGCTGTCGCCTCATGCAGTCGCCGGTCAGGCCATTACCTGGCGCTTGGAGGAAATCACGCCGGTATCGAAGCCGGCCAGGTGGAGTCCGCCGTGGAAGCGCGCGTGCTCGATCTTCACGCAGCGGTCCATCACCACGTTGAGCCCCGCGGCTTCCGCGCCTGCCGCGACGCCTTCGTGCCAGGAACCCAGTTGCAGCCAGAGTGTTTTGGCGCCGGCGGCCACAGCCTCGTCCAGGACGCCCGGAAGGTCGTCGTGCTTGCGGAACACGTCAACGATGTCCGGGCTCTCCGGCAGGTCCGCCAGGGACGCATACGTGGGCTGGCCCAGGATCTCCTTGACCACCGGGTTCACGAAGTACACCTTGTAGCGGGTGGAGGACAGCAGGTACGTGGCCACGAAGTAGCTGGCCCGCGACGGCTTGTCAGAGGCTCCAACAATGGCAATGGATGTCGCCTGCCGGAGCAGGGCCAGCCGCTCAGGTGCCGACGGGCCGGACCAGGTGCGTTCGGCGGTGCTCATGCGTTTGCTCCGATCGTGCAGGCGCCTGCGGGTTCTTGGGCGACGGCGGCGTCCCGGGCCGCGGCGTTGGAGGCTTCGGTGAGTGCCTGGTCCAGATCCCACAGGATGTCCTCGATATCCTCGAGGCCCACCGAGATGCGGACCAGGTCCTCCGGCACGCCCGCGGATTCCAGCTGGGCTGCGCTGAGCTGCTGGTGGGTGGTGGAGCCGGGGTGGATCACGAGGGTCCGGGAGTCACCCACGTTGGCCAGGTGGGAGGCCAGCTGCAGGGACTCGATGAACTTCTGCCCTGCGGCGCGCCCACCTTTGACCCCGAAGGAGAACACCGAGCCCGGGCCAAGCGGCAGGTACTTCCGGGCCCGTTCGAAGTGCGGGTGGGAAGGCAGGCCGGAGTAGTTGACGTAGGCCACCCGCTCATCGTTTTCCAGCCATTCGGCCACGGCCTGCGCGTTCTTCAGGTGCTCGTCGAGCCGCTGTGCCAGGGTCTCAACGCCCTGGAGCAGCTGGAACGCCGATTGCGGCGAAAGGGCCGGACCGATGTCCCGCAGCTGCTCGCTGCGCAGCTTGGTGAGGAACCCGTACTCGCCGAAGTTGCCCCACCAGGAGACGTTGCCGTAGGACGCCACGGGCTCGGTCATGGTGGGGAACTTGCCGTTGCCCCAGTTGAACCGGCCACTCTCCACCACGACGCCGCCCAGGGTGGTGCCGTGCCCGCCCAGGAACTTGGTGGCGGAGTGGATCACGATGTCGGCACCGTGTTCGATGGGCCGCACCAGGTACGGCGTGCTCAAGGTGGCGTCGACCACCAGGGGGATGCCGGCGTCGTGTGCCACCTTGGCCAGCCCCGCCAGGTCCTGGACCTCCGACGACGGGTTGGCCACCACCTCCACGAAGATCGCCTTGGTGTTCTCCCGCACTGCCGCGGCATAGTCGGCGGGGTCGGTTCCGGCAACAAAGGTGGTGTCCACGCCGAACCGGCGCAGGGTGACATCGAGCTGGGTCACGGTGCCGCCGTAAAGCTGGGAGGCTGCCACGATGTGATCGCCCGCCTGGGTCAGGGCGGCGAAGGTGATGAACTCCGCTGCCATGCCCGACGCCGTAGCAACCGCTCCGATGCCGCCTTCGAGGGACGCGATGCGCTCCTCGAACGCCGCGACGGTGGGGTTGCCGATGCGGGAGTAGATGTTGCCGTACTTCTGGAGGGCGAACAGGTTGGCGGCGTCGTTGGTGTCCTTGAAGACGAAGGACGTGGTCTGGTAGATGGGTACGGCGCGGGCGCCGTGTTCGGCGTCGGGGGTGCCGCCGGCGTGCAGGGCGCGGGTGCGGAACCCGAAGGTGCGCTCAGCCATCAGACAGCCACGGCTTCGGCGGCAACCGGGGTGCCGGATGGGCCCACGCCCGCAGGGTTCCCTGGCCGAGCTTGCGAGGCTAGGGGGCGGGTGGGGACCAATTCGGTGCCGTTCCTGCGGGCCAGGTCCGCCTCAAGCTCCCGGACGATCGGCAGGATGTCGCGGCCGAACGCCGCCACCTCCTCCTGGAAGTGCAGGTAGCCGGTGAGGAACAGGTTCACACCGATCTTCTTGTACTCCACGATGCGCTCGGCGATCTGCTCCGGGGTGCCGATGAGCTGGGTCTTGAAGCCGTCGTTGTACTGGACCAGGTCCTCGAAGGTGGAGTCGGCCCACATGCCCTTGCCGTCCTTGGTGGAGGCACCGGCTTCCTGCACCGCATCGCGGAAGCCCTGGACGGCGGGTTTGTGCGCCTTTTCCACGATCTCGCGCAGGGTGTCCCGGGCTTCCTTTTCGGAGTCGCGGGCGATGACGAACCCGTTGAGGCCGAACCGGGGTGCGGCCAGCTGCCCTTCGGCGCCGCGGCCGGTTTCGCCGGCAGCGGCCACCACGCCGGCGATGTTGTCCTTGAAACCCTCAAGGTCCTTGCCGTTGGAGAAGTACCAGTCCGCCACGCGGCCGGCGGTGGCCTGGGCCGCCGTCGAGTTTCCGCCGAAGAAGATCTCGGGGTGGGCGCGGCCGGGGACGTCCACGGGGGCCGGGTTCAGGGTGAAGTCGGTGATGTTGTAGTACTTGCCGGACTGGCTGTAGTCCTTTTCGGTCCACAATCCGCGCAGGACGTTGATGAATTCCTCGGTGCGGACGTAGCGCTCGTCGTGCTCCAGCCACTCCAGGCCGAAGTTGGTGAACTCGCTCTTCAGCCAGCCGGAGACGATGTTGACGGCGGCACGGCCGTTGGAGATGTGGTCGGCGGTGATGATGTACTTCGCCAGCACGCCCGGGTGCCACATGCCCGGGTGGACCGCGGCGATGACCTTCAGGCGCTCCGTGGCGGCCAACAGGGCCAGGCTGAACGACGTCGCCTCGTGCTGCTTGTCCGCGCCGTAGGAGGCGGCGTAGCGCGTCTGCGTCAGGGCATATTCGAAGCCGGACTCCTCGGCGATGCGCGCCAGTTTTTTGTTGTAGTCGAAGTCCCAGCCGGTGCGCTGTTCGATGGTGGATACCACCAGGCCGCCGGAGACGTTGGGCACCCAGTAGGCGAACTTGAGCGGTTCGGAGAGTCGTGCGACGTTGCTGATCTCGGTCATGAATTTTCCTTCGGTAGGGCCCGCTGGCGCAGGACGTCCTGGATACCGGCGATGGCCGGTTCGTTCTGGAGGGAGGTTGTGTCGCCCAGCGCAGTTCCCTCGAACAGCTGGGTGAGCAGCCGGCGCATGATCTTGCCGCTGCGGGTCTTGGGGACATCGGGAACCACGACGACGTCGCGTGGCTTGGCGATGGGGCCGATCTCCTTGGCCACGTGGTTCCGGAGCTCGTCGATACAGTCTGCCGGGGCCCCGGCCTTCAGCACGACGAAGGCCACCACCGCGTGGCCGGTCTTCGGATCCGCCACCGGGCAGACGCCGGCCTCCACCACGTCCGGGTGCGACACCAGGGCGGACTCGATCTCGATGGTGGAGAGCAGGTGGCCGGAGACGTTCAGGGTGTCATCCACGCGGCCCAGAATCCAGATGTCGCCGTCGGCGTCGTACTTGGCGCCGTCGCCGGCGAGGAACCAGCCCTGGTCCGCGTACTTGCTCCAGTAGGAGTCGAAGTAGCGGCGCGGGTTGCCCCAGACGGTGCGCGCGATGGCGGGCCCGGGGGAGTCAACCACGATGTATCCCTGCACGCCCGGCGCAACGGTGTTGCCGCCGTCGTCCACGATCCTGGTGCTGACTCCCGGCAGGGGACGGGCGGCGCAGCCGGGCTTGAAGCTGCTGTCCGTCGGCGCGGGGGAGAGGATGGTGGCCCCGGTTTCGGACTGCCACCATGTGTCCACCACCGGTGCGGTGCAGGCGCCCACGTTGTTCCGTAGCCAGCGCCAGGCCTCGGGGTTGACCGCTTCCCCCACGGTCCCCAGCAGGCGGATGGAGGACAGGTCGTAGGTGTCCGGTACACCGTCCGGGAACCAGCCCATGAGGGACCGGACCAGGGTGGGTGCCGTGTAGTACTGGGTTACGCCGTAGCGTTCGATGACCTCAAAATGCCGGCCCGGGTGCGGGGTGTTGGGAGTGCCTTCGAAGATCACCTGCGTCACGCCGTTGGACAGCGGGCCGTAGATCTCGTAGGTGTGGGCCGTGACCCAGGCGAGGTCGGCCGTGCACCAGTGCACGTCGCGGTCGCGGAGGGCCGGATCCGGGTTGCTGAACAGGTGCTCGAAGCTCCACGAGGCCTGCGTCAGGTAGCCGCCGGAGGTGTGCACCAGCCCCTTGGGCTTCCCGGTGGTCCCGGACGTGTACATGATGAACAGCGGCGTTTCGGCGTCGAAAGCCTCCGGCTCGTGGACGTCCGGGGCGTTTCCGACGACGTCATGCCACCACACGTCGCGGCCTGCGGTCATGGGGACGGCGGCCAGGCCGTTGGCAGGGGTGGTGCGGTTGACCACCAGGACGTGCTCGATGGCATTGTCCCCGGCGACGGCGGCGTCCGCGTTGTCCTTCACGGGAACGGCCACGCCGCGGCGGAACTGGCCGTCGGTGGTGACCAGGAGCTTGGCGCCGGTGTCCTCCACCCGGAACTTCAGCGCTTCGGCCGAGAAACCGCCGAACACCAGGGAGTGGATGGCGCCGATCCGGGCCACGGCGAGCGTGATGATGACTGTCTCGGGGATGACCGGGAGGTAGATGACCACGCGGTCACCCTTGGTGATGCCCAGGGCCAGGAGCGCATTGGCGGCTTTGGCCACCTCGCGCTGGAGTTCGGCGTACGTGATGGACCTGCGGTCGCCCGGCTCACCTTCGAAGTGGAGGGCCACCTTGGCGCCGCGGCCGGCCGCCACGTGGCGGTCCACGCAGTTGGCGGCGACGTTGAGCGTGCCGCCCTCGAACCAGGTGATCTCCGGGCCGCGGGCAGCCTCCGGGTCTGCCGGAAGCCAGCGGTGCGCCGTGTGCCAAGGTGTGTCCCAGTCCAGACGCAGCGCCTGCTGCTCCCAAAAGGCAACATTGTCAGGGTGGACCCCCGCGTTCAGGTCCATCGTTTCAGCGGCGCTCAAGCCCATCGTTTCACCGCCCATTTTTCAGCCAGGCCCAGCAGGGCATCGGTAATTTTTCCAATGACGGCGAGCATCACGATGGCCAGGAGCAGCCGGTCAGTTCGGCCGTTGTTTTGCGAGTCGATCAATAGGAAGCCCAGGCCCATGGAGGAAGCGATCAGCTCAGCGGCCACCAGGAAAAGCCAGGCCTGGGCCAGGGCCAGGCGCAGCCCCGAGAACACTGCGGGGACCACCGCGGGAAGCTGCACGGTGGTCAGCAGCCGCACCCCCTTCAGGCCGAAAGCGCGGGCGGCTTCCACCAGGTTCCGGTCCACGTGGCGCAGTGCCAGGGACACGGTGGTGAACACCGGGAAGAACGCGCCGATGATGATGAGGGTGACCTTGGAGTCCTCGCCGATCTTCATCCACAGGATCAGCAGCGGCACCCAGGCGAGCGATGGCACCGCCCGCAGTGCGCCGATGGTGGGTGCCAGCAGGGCGTCGGCCAGTTTGGACAGGCCCACGGTGGCGCCCAGGACCAGGCCCAGGACGGCTCCCACCAGGAACCCGATGAGGACCCGCTGGGTGGAGATGGCGATGTGGGTGCCCAGCTCGCCGCGTTCCACGAGCTCGCCGGCAGCAGCCAGCACCATGGCGGGCGGAGGCAGCTGGACCACGGTGAACATACCGTTCGTGGAGGCCACCTGCCATGCTGCCAGCAGCGCAACGGGAATGATGAGGCCAAGGGGCAGACGCGCCCAGTTCCTGGAACGGACTCCGGCGGGAGACCATCCCGGTGCCGGAGCGGATGCCGTAGCGGCGCCCGTCTGGGCGGCGTCTGCCGCGGTTGCGGCGGCGGCTGCAGCACGCCCGTCCGCAACACTGCCGCTGGTGGTCTTCGGCTCTCCTGGGTAGCTCATCAGGAGGCCTTGATGGCTGACGGATCAGCCTTCTTCACCAGCGAGTCGTCGAGAAGGGAGCCCACGGCGTCGTCAATCTGCTTCTGCGTTTTGACGTCACCTGTTTCCACGAAGGTGGGGCCGATCTTCTCCAATACTTTGCGCTGCGCGTCACCGGGCGCGGGGTCCACGCCCAGGTTGCTTCGCTCCAAAACCACGGTCTTAGCCACGGCGAGGTCCAGTCCGGCTACGTCGGCCAGGATCTGGGCGGTCTGGTCCGGGTTCTGCGCCGCCCATGCGCGCGCCTTTTCATAGGCGTTCACCACGGCCTGGGCCAGCTCAGGTTTGTTCTTGAGGAACGATTCGGTGGCGTTCAGGAAGCCGTAGGTGTTGAAGTCCAGGTTGCGGTAGAACAGCTTGGCGCCCTTCTGCTCCGCCCCGGCCATGATGGGGTCCAGCCCGGACCAGGCCTGGACCGAGCCGTTTTCCAGGGCGGTGCGGCCGTCCGCGTGCTGCAGGTTCTGGACGGTCACGTCACCGGGCTTGAGGCCGGCCTGCTCGAGTGCCTGGAGCAGGAAGAAATAGGGGTCGGTGCCCTTGGTGGCGGCCACGGACTTGCCCTTGAGGTCGGCCACGGAGGAGATGTCCGAGCCGGCGGGTGCCACCAGGGCCGCCCACTCGGGCTGGGAGTAGATGTCGATGGTCTTGATTTCCGAGCCGTTGGCCCGGGCCAGCAGCGCTGCGGATCCGGCGGTGGAACCTACGTCGATGGCGCCGGAGCGGAGGGCTTCGTTGGCTTTGTTGGAGCCGGCGGACTGAACCCAGTTCACGGTGACGCCCTGGTCTTTGAGGCTGGCCTCGAGCCAGCCCTGCTTCTTGATGACCAGGCTCAGCGGGTTGTAGGTGGCGAAGTCGATGTTGAGCGTTCCGCCTTTGCTACTACCGGCCGCTGCCGCGCTGCCGGAGGAGCCTTCCCCGGCGACGCAGCCGGTGAGTGCCAGGACCGCGGAGGCAGCAAGGGCTGCTGCGCCAAGGATTGAACGGCGGGTGATGGGCAATGCGTGCGGCATGGGTTTCCTTTGGAAGCGGGTGATGGAACGGTGCGGAGAAGAAGCGGCCGGCCGGGTGCCGGGGAGTGGAGCGTGAAGTACGACGGCGGCAGGCACCAACCGGGGGCGGTGGCGGTCCCGGAGGTGTCAGGGGCGCTTAGTGCCCGTCGACGCCCAGCGTCTCAAGCAGCGAACTGCGCAGGAGCGCGAGTTCCGCGGAGGCACGCTCTCGCGGCCGGCTGCCGGGCACCTTGATGGTCCTGACGATGGTGGCGCCTGCGCCGGCGGCGTCGGGACCCAGGACGATGATGCGGTCGGCGAGCTGAAGGGCTTCGTCAACGTCATGGGTCACCAGCAGGACGGTGGTGGGCTCTTCCCGGTGGATGTCCAGGAGCAGGTCCTGCATCTTGATGCGGGTGAGGGCGTCCAGCGCGCCGAAGGGTTCGTCGAGCAGCAGGACCCCGGGGTTCCGGGCCAGGGCCCGGGCAAGCGACGTGCGCTGCGCCATGCCGCCGGACACCTCGCGGGGACGATGTTTGGCGAAGTCCTGGAGCCCCACGAGTTCCAGGAGCCGCGCCACCTTGGCTTTGCCTTCTTTCGCGCTGGTTCCGGCAGGCAGTCCGATGGCGACGTTGGCCTGCAGGGTATGCCAGGGAAGCAGCCGGGGCTCCTGGAAGGCGAAGGCGCACCGGGGATCGATGCCATGCACGGGGGTGTCCTCGATGACTACCGACCCCGCGCTTGGATAATCCAGGCCGGCGGTGGCGCGCAGGAGGGTGGACTTTCCGCAACCGGAGGGTCCCAGGATGGCCAGCACCTCTCCCGCTGCCACATCGAAGGTCACGTCCCGCAGGACGGTGTGGGCAGCGGAACCGGTACCGAATGTGCGGCGCAGGCCCCGGAAGGACACCGGAAGGGCTGCCGCGTGGGCGGTGCCCGCCCCGGCAGGCAGGGGCGACAAAACTGCGGTCATAGGATCACTCCATCGGTCCTGGCAGTAGCACCCTACGGAGCCAGCCGTCCGGAGTGGTCAGTTCCGGATACCCGCGGCTGCGGTCCTTGCTATCGCCGGGGCGTTGGGGCGCGTCCGGCGACCAGGGTTGCTGCGGCGTCATCGATCCAGGTCTCTCGGCCGCTCGGGATGGTCAAAGACCACTACACAGCAATGAATCGGCGAGAGCAAACTCTCGCGTCTGCCGCGTAATATTCGTTCACGCGTCCGTCAGCGAATGGAGATCGTTCTTTTATTCGACACTCCACGAGCCCGGGCATGGCGCGTAGGCTGATCCCATGGGCCACACGAACGATCCTGCAGTCATTGAACGCCTCATGCGAACCAAGGGCCGCTGGGCCATCGTCGGCCTCACCACCAATGAGTGGCGCGCAGCCTACGATGTTTCGCTCTTTATCCGCGACAAGCTTGGCATGGACATCATTCCCGTCAACCTGCCCGGCGATACTGTCCACGGCGAAACCGGGTACCGCACCCTGGCCGGCATCCCGGCCGAAAAGCAGCCCATCGACGTCGTGGATTGCTTTGTGAATTCGCAGAAGGTGGGCAGCGTGGTCGACCAGGCCATTGCCGTGGGGGCCAAAGCCGTCTGGCTGCAGCTGGGCGTCATCGATGAGGCGGCGGCGGAGCGCGCCAAGGCGGCCGGCCTCGACGTGGTGATGAACGCCTGCCCGGCGCAGCTCGCCTGGAAGTACAACCTGTAGAGCTTCAGCGGCTCCGGCAATTCATCAGCTGCGGCCCTGCAACAAGTGAGGATAGTGCCGCTCCGTGACGTCAGGGTGTGCGCGCATGCGGCCCTTGAGCATGTTCATGCCGAAGGAAGCCAGCAGCGGGTTCGCGGGATCGTCCGTGATGCCCCGGGCCGCCGCCTTCAGCCCGGGAGCCAGCGGAACCGGTTCGATGACCGCATCGAGCCGGGGCGACCAGAAGAACGGTACCGAGTAGCGGTCCACACCCGGCGGCGGGGCCTGGACGCGGTGGATAGTGGCTGCGAGGTATCCCTCCGTGGCTACTTCCAGCATCTCGCCGAGGTTCACCACCAGGGCTCCCGGAAGGGGCTCCACGGGCAACCACTGGCTGGTGCCGGGCGGCAGTACTTCCAGGCCGCCCACGCCGTCCTGGAGCAGGAGGGTCACGAACCCGTAGTCGGCGTGCGAACCGACACCCTGGTCACCGGCGGCTTCCACCACGCCGCCCACGTAATGCACCAGCTTGCCCATCCACGCCGGGGTGTCCCGGAACGGTTCATCGAAGTAGTCCTCCGGCAGCTGCAGCGACACCGCGATGGCCCGCAGCAGCTCCATCCCTACCTCCGACATGAGCTCGGCCCACTCCATGGCGGCAGGCCTGAGCCCGGGGAACGCCTCGTCCGGCCAGAGGTTGGGCCCCTGCAGCAGCCAATAGGGCTGGTCCTCCGGATAGTCCTTCACCGGCTCACGTTCCGGGGAGTAGTCGATCTGCTCCCTCGCGTCCGCCCGGCCCTGGGTCACTTCGGTGCCCATCCGGGTGTAGCCGCGGAAGTGCGGGGACAGCCGGTTGTCCAGCTTCATACGCTCCTCAAGCGGCAGGTTGAAGAAGCGCCCGAGGAGGTCCAGCAGCTCTTCTGCCTGGCCAGGGCGGCCCCCGTAGCCGGTGATTTGGAAGAAGCCCACATCGTGGGTGGCATGCCGCAGCTGCTCGATGAACTCCGGGCTGAAGGGCCCGTAGGGCTGCCGTGCGGTACTCAGATCCAGAACAGGTATGGCTCCCTGGTCGCGTGACATCCTCGCAGACTAGCACCGTGCAGGCCTGCTTTATAGGCTTCCTTCATGGACCCAAACGCGCTGCGGACGATCTGCCTTTCGTTTCCGGGAGCCTACGAGGATTTTCCGTTCGGACCGGAAACATCGGTCTTCAAGGTCCGGGCCCACATTGCCGGCGGCACCCGCCACGAGGCCAAGCTGTTTGCCCTGTCATCCATGGATGAGGACGACTTTTACGTGAACCTGAAGTGCGAACCGGCCCTTGCCGTGCAGCTGCGGGCGGTGCACCCGGCGATTACCGGCGCATGGCACATGAACAAGACCCATTGGAACGGTGTCCGCCTTGACGGTTCGTTGCCGGACGGGATGGTCAAGGACATGGTGGAGGACTCCTACGACCTGGTGGTGTCAGGATTGAGCCGGAAGCAGCAGGAACAACTGGGGTGGGCGCGCCTCGGGAAGGAAGGCAGCATTGACTGACAGGGCCGCGGCCAGGCTGGACTACCCGGGAGTGGGAGGCACGGAACAGGGCAGCGCTCCCGAAGGATACGGCCGTGTCCTTGAGGAGGCACGCCTGGGGACCGGACTGGACGTTTACCGTCGCGTGGCGGACGGCATCCTGGCCTGGGAGCTGCAGCGGCGGGCAGGTCTGCGCGTCCGCGCGGATTCGCCAAAGGCGGTCCCCGGCGCACGCGTGGTGAGCGGATTCGGCGTCGGGCCCTTCCGCCTGCCGGCCCCCTGCCAGGTGGTGTGGGTCCATGAGCCGACGCCGGACGGCGTGCCGCAATCGGCGGGTTTTGGCTACGGGACGCTGCCCGGACACCCTGCCCGAGGGGAGGAATCCTTTGAAGTGGAGATCAACAGCCAGGGTGAAGTATGGCTGCGGATCCGGGCGTTCAGCAGGCCTGCCAACTGGTTCTACGCGGCTGGCGGCGTGGTGACCCGTGCGGCGCAGCGCTACGTTACTTCCCGGTACATTGAAGGGGCACGCAGTCTCGCCGCGGAAGGAAAATCCCAGTGATCTTTATCGTCGTCAAGTTCAAGGTCAAGCCCGAGTGGTCCGAGCGCTGGCCGGCCCTCGTGGCGGACTTCACCGAAGCCACCCGGAAGGAACCCGGCAACCTCTGGTTCGACTGGTCCCGCAGCCTGGACGATCCCAACGAATACGTCCTCGTGGAAGCCTTCAAGGACGACGACGCCGGCGACCACGTGAACAGCGGCCACTTCAAGAAGGCCATGGCGGACATGCCGCAGGCCCTCGCCGAAACCCCCAGGATCGTCAGCCGGCAGCTCGACGGCGACGGCTGGGACCGGATGGGCGAGCTCACCATCGAGTAGGGAAGGTCCGGAGCCATGTGGATTGGCTGGATCGAGTTCGACATCCTCCTTGGCGACGTTCACAGCCTGAAGGAGAAACGGTCCGTCTTCAGGCCGCTCCTGGCCGAGCTCAAACGCCGCTTTGAGGTGTCGGTCGCCGAGGTAGGGGACCACAGCCAGTACCGGCGCACGCAGCTCGGCGTCGGCCTGGTGGCAGCGGACCGGCCACACCTTATGGAGGTGCTGGCCGCCGTCGAACGCTTTGTGGCCGGCCGGCCCGAGATCGAGCTGCTCAGCGCCCGACAGCGCGAGCTCCACAGCGAGGACTGACCCCGCCGCCACCCTCGCCTCGCAAGCTCGGCCAGGGAACCCTGGCGGCGTTGGCCCACCCATCGATTGCTGAGATCTTGTCGTTTTCACGCGCCAAAACGACATCTGCTCAGCAATGGATGGAGGGTGTGGATAACTTCTGCGGGTGTTGTCGGGATTCTGCTCTCATGGATCGATGAAGACCCCACACCCGCTGCCGGAGGAACTCCGGGGACGCCCCTTCACTCTTGTTGACGCTTCGGTTGCCGGAGTCTCCCCGCGCCGCTGGCGGCACGGGTCGCTGACATACCGTGGCCGGGGCATCAGGGTGGAAGGCACGACGACGGCGTTCCCCTTAAGCGTTCGGGTTCGGCCCTTCATCGAGGTCAACGAGCTGTGTGCAGCCTCGCACGTGACGGCTGCGGAGCTGCATTCGCTGCCGCAGCGGCGCCAGGACGAGGCCCGTGACGATTACCACCTCATCCGCCCCGAAGGTGCCGCCCACCTGGACAGGCCCCATGTCATCGTGCACCGCATGAAGCTGTTTGAGGATGAGGTCGCCACACTTGACGGAATTCCGGTGACAACGCCTGCCCGGACCTGGCTCGACATGGCCGAGTTGTTGTCCGTGGATGAAATCGTGGCCATGGGGGACGCCTGTGTCCGTGCTCCGCGCTTCGAATTCGAGGGCCGAAGCATGCCGCTGTGCAGCATATGGGACCTGCAGCGGACCATCGACAGGCACCGGGGAAAGCGGGGCCTCCGGAAGGCCAAGGAGGCCCTGGAACTCATCCGGGTCGGATCGGATTCGGCCCAGGAAACGATGCTCCGGCTCGCTATCGTCCGCGCAGGCCTGCCCGAACCCGAGCTGAACGTTCCGATCATCACCGAGGACGGCGTCAGGCACCATGAACCGGACCTGTCTTACCGCAAATACAGGATCGGAATCGAGTACGAGGGCGAGCACCACGGAGATGAAAGCCAGATCGCCAGGGACATAACGCGCTCTGAACGGTACGCCGCCCTGGGGTGGACGGAGGTTAGAATTTCCAAACGCCACATGGTCAACGATGCGAAACCGGCCGCAGCCAAAGTTCTTGTTGCCCTGGCGCAGGCCGGCTGGCGAAGGGGTTCTTAAAATCGAGTGCTCCGTACTTGTCGTTCTGACGGGTCAAAACGACAAGTACGGAGCAGTCGATGGGTGGTGCCGGTGAGGGGCTAGCCGAAGTACTTCGGCAGCGTCCCTTCATGGGCTTCACGGAGGGCGTCCAGGGACAGGCTCTCCACACCGTTGATGTCCAGCGTGCCGCTGGCCGCGTCCACCACGCCGATGCGGGTGTGCGCGAAGCCGCGGGCGGTGCACATGTCGGTGAAGCGGACTTCCTCGGACCGGGGGACGCCCACGATGGCGCGGCCCTGGGACTCGGAGAAGAGTGCCGTGAACAGGTCCACGCCGTCCCGGTCCATGATGTCCTGCAAGGCGATCCGGGCGCCCACGCCGTAGCGCAGCGAGGATTCAACCAGCGCAGCTGCGAGGCCGCCCTCGGAGAGGTCGTGCGCGGAGTCGATCATGCCGTCGCGCGAAGCATTGATCAGGATCTCGCCCAGGGCGCGTTCTGCCTCAAGGTCAACCTTCGGCGGCTGCCCGCCCAGATGGCCACGCATGTTGGCCCACTCTGAACCGTCCAGCTCGGCGCCTGTGGTGCCCAGCATGTAGATGGCCTGGCCATCTTCACGCCAGCCGGACGGCGTGCGGCGCGCAACGTCGTCGAGCTTGCCCAGGACCGCCACCACGGGGGAGGGGTGGATGGGCGTGGTGCCCGTCTGGTTGTAGAGCGAGACGTTGCCGCCGGTGACCGGGATGCCCAGCACCATGCAGGCGTCGGAGAGGCCGCGGATGGCCTCGGCGAGCTGCCACATGACGTCCGGGTCCTCGGGGGAGCCGAAGTTCAGGCAGTCGCTGACGGCCATGGGGATGGCGCCCGCGGTGGCGACGTTGCGGTAAGCCTCGGCCAGCGCCAGCTGGGCGCCGTGGTACGGATCGAGGTAGGTGTAGCGGCCGTTGGCGTCGGTGGCCAGGGCCACGCCCAGGCCGGTTTCCTCGTCAACGCGGACCACGCCGGCGTCGTCGGGGAATGCCATGGAGGTGTTGCCGCCCACGTACCGGTCGTACTGGTTGGTGATCCAGGACTTGGAGCACATGTTCGGCGAGGCCACGAGTTCAGTCACGGCCGCAGCCAGCTCGGCCGGAGCGGCCGGGCGGCCGGCATCCTGCACCGAGCCGGTGAAGGTGTCTGCCTGGACGGAATCCTGCCACTCGGGGCGGGCGAACGGGCGGTCGTAGACCGGGCCGTCGTGCGCCACGGTGCGGGGATCGACGTCGACAATCACGTCGCCTTCCCACGTGATGATCAGGCGGCCGGTGTCGGTCACCTCGCCCAGCCAGGAGTACTCCACGGCCCACTTGTCCATGACGGCTTCGAACGCTTCCACGTTCTCCGGGGTCACCACGGCCATCATGCGTTCCTGCGACTCGGACATCAGGATCTCGCCCGGGGTCAGCGTGGGATCGCGCAGCAACACGGAGGTCAGCTCAACCTGCATGCCGCCGTCACCGTTGGAGGCGAGCTCGGACGTGGCGCAGGAAATGCCCGCGGCGCCGAGATCCTGGATGCCTTCCACCAGGGAGCCCTTGAAGAGCTCCAGGCAGCACTCGATGAGGACCTTTTCCGCGAAGGGATCGCCCACCTGGACGGCGGGGCGCTTGGAGGGCTTGGTGTCGTCAAAGGACTCGGAGGCCAGCACGGAGGCGCCGCCGATGCCGTCGCCGCCGGTGCGGGCACCGAACAGCACCACCTTGTTGCCCTTGCCGGAGGCGTTGGCGAGGCGGATGTCCTCGTGGCGCATGACGCCCACGGCGAGCGCGTTGACCAGCGGGTTGCCCTGGTACACGGAGTCGAAGACCATTTCTCCGCCGATGTTGGGCAGACCCAGGGAGTTGCCGTAGCCGCCGATGCCGGCAACCGCGCCGTGCATGACGCGGGCGGTGTCCGGGTGGTCGATGGCGCCGAAGCGCAGCGGGTCCATAACGGCCACGGGGCGGGCGCCCATGGAAATGATGTCGCGGACAATGCCGCCGATGCCGGTCGCGGCACCCTGGTAGGGCTCAACGAACGACGGCGAGTTGTGCGATTCGATCTTGAAGGTCACGGCCCAGCCGTCCCCCAGGTTGGTCACGCCGGCGTTTTCGCCGATGCCCACCAGCATGTCCTTCTTCATTTCCTCGGTGACCTTCTGGCCGAACTGGCGCAGGTGGTTCTTGGAGGACTTGTAGGAGCAGTGCTCGCTCCACATGACGGAGTACATGGCCAGCTCGGCGCCGGTGGGGCGGCGGCCCAGGACCTTGACGATCTCGTCGAATTCGTTCTGCTTAAGGCCCAGCTCGGCCCAGGGCAGCTCGGTGTCCGGGGTCTTGGCAGCGTTCTCGACGGTGTCGATGTTGAACTTCTTGGTGGTTTCGGTGGTCACTTGTCGCCTCCCACAATCTTGTTCAGTACGGAGGTGAAGAAACCGAGTCCGTCGGTGTCGGACCCGCCGATGCCGTCCAGCGACTCGGGGCCGAAGCCCGGTTCCACGGCGTGCTCCGGGTGCGGCATGAGGCCCACCACGTTGCCTGCGGCGTTCGAGATGCCGGCGATGTCCCGGCGGGAACCGTTCGGGTTGAAGCCCACGTACCGGAAGACGACGCGGCCCTCGGCCTCAAGGGCGTCCAGGGTTTTTTCGTCGGCGATGTACTGGCCGTCCTGGTTCTTCAGCGGGATGGTGATCTCCTGGCCGGCCTCATAGTCCAGCGTCCACGCCGTGTTGCTGTTCTCGACGCGCAGCACCTGGTCGCGGCAGAGGAACTTCAGGTGGTCGTTCTTGATCATCGAACCGGGCAGCAGGTGCGACTCGGTGAGGATCTGGAAGCCGTTGCAGATGCCCAGGACGGGCAGCTTGGCATCGGAGTTCGCGGCGTCGATGATTTTGGACATCAGCGGGGCGAAGCGGGCGATGGCGCCGGCGCGCAGGTAGTCACCGTAGGAGAATCCACCGGGGATGATGACGGCGTCGACGTCACCGAGTTCGGCGTCGCCATGCCAGAGTTCGACGGCGGTGGCACCGGCCAGGCGGACGGCGCGGGCAGCGTCCCGGTCGTCAAGGGTGCCGGGGAAGGTAACGACGCCAATCCGGGCGCCGGCGAGGCGCGGCTCCGCCGCGACGGCGACAGCCTCGCCAATCAGGGGAAGTTCAGTCATCTCAGGCCTCGACGACCTCGACGTTGACGACGTCCTCGATCACGGGGTTGGACAGGAGGGTTTCGGCGGCGTCGCGGGCCTGGGCCAGGATTTCCTCCGTCACCTCGCCGTCGACCGTCAGTTCGAAACGCTTGCCCTGGCGGACAGAGCTGAAGCTGGTGAAGCCCAGCCGGGGGAGAGCGCCAACGATTGCCTTCCCCTGCGGGTCCAGAATCTCGGGCTTGGGCATGACGTCAACAACGATCCGGGGCATCCGGCAACTCCTGTGCGTGAGCTTGGGTAAGGGCGCAGCGGAGTGGTGCCGTCTCACGCCGTACCGGGGGTGCCGGGGACAAAGGGGGTCACCTGCGTTGGTTCACCATGAGGTCGGGCGCTCCGCGAGCTTGCTCTACCATTCTACCGGCCCGGGCGCATCCCTTTGAATCGCGCGGTTCCCTGCAGCGGAGCCGCGCGAAACGCCGGGGCCGCACGGCCATTCTTTGGCTGGTTCTGGAGTTGCCGGGAGGCCTTCACTAGGATTGCTGGATGGCTGAGAATTCGAAGTCCGTGCTGTTGCCGGTGGTTGCCGCTGCCGTGTTCGCCGGTCTGGGCCGGATGGTGTTCCAGAAGGTGAAAGCGGACCGGCTGGCCCGCGAGACCCGGGTGGCCGGGCCTGTGGATGAAAAGACCAGGCAATGGATCAGTGATGTGGTGCGCACTCCCCGGCAGTAGCACGGGCAGGCTTCCTCCGCTCCTTGCAGGGCGTCCTTCGGGGCGCCCTTTTTTAGTTCCGCACTCCTTCGGTGTTCCCCGTATGACAAGCGGAATTTTCTTAAATGTGCTCTATGTCATATCGCGCTATCAGTCTGTACTCTGTGAACAGTCTGGTCGCGGCAAATTACAAAACCTGTAATTCCCTCTGCAGTGCCAGTCATTGGGGCGCCCACCAAGTATGGGCCGCACATCGTGAAAGGGTTGCACGTGAAATCAACTGGAAAGAGCCCTTCGCGGGCTGGGGGACTCCGGAAGGCGGCCGCGCTGGCCGTCGGGCTGCCCCTGATCCTGAGCTCGCTGGCCGTGGCTCCCGCCTCGGCGGCGCCTGGCGTCCAAGGCCCGGGAAATGTTTCCTCCAGCGCAAAGGACAGTCAGTTCAAGGACGGCCGGTACATTGTGGTACTCGCCGGTCCGGCCGCCGCGGCCTACGAAGGGGGAGCTGCAGGACTTGGTGCGACCAAGCCCCAGCTGGGCAGGAAGCTCGACGCCGGCAGTCCCAACTACAAGGCGTACGACGCCCACCTGCGCACCCAGCAGCGGGACGTTGCAGCGGCCCAGGGCGTCACCCCCGCCAAACAGTACACCGCAGCCCTTAACGGGTTCACGGCGGAACTGACGGCAGCGCAGGCCGCAGCACTGTCAAAGGACAGCCGGGTCCTGGCCGTGGCACCGGACGTCGAGAACAAGCCCGACTACACCACCACCGACTTCCTCAAGCTCACCGGCCCCGACGGCGCCTGGGCCCAGCAGTTCGGCGGCGAAGCCAACGCCGGCAAGGGCGTTGTGGTGGGCGTCATCGACTCCGGCTACGCGCCGGACAACCCCTTCCTGCAGGGCGAACCGCTGAAGCCGCTGCAGGGCGACCCGCAGGTCGGCGTTCCCTACCGCACCGGTGACGGCAGGATTGCCATGCTCAAAGCGGACGGCACAACCTTCGAGGGCGAATGCCAAAAAGGCCAGGGGACCGGGGCGTCCTTTGACGGATCCCTCTGCAATTCCAAGGTCATCGGCGCCCGCTACTTCGCGGATTCCTTCCTTCAGTATGTGCCCCCGGCGGAGCGTGCCCCGGAAGAGCAGATCTCCCCGGTGGACGTGGGCAGCCACGGCACGCACACCGCCACCACGGCCGCCGGCAACGCCAACATCGAACAGGTGATCGACGGAGCCAGCTTCGGGAAGAGCTCCGGCATTGCCCCCGCCGCCAAGGTTTCGGTCTACAAAGTCTGCTGGGAGGACACCAACCCGGACACGGGCGGCTGCTACTCCTCGGCGTCGGTTGAGGCCGTGGACGCGGCCATCAAGGACGGCGTCGACGTCCTGAACTATTCCATTTCGGGCAACAACAACAGCACCACCGACCCTGTGGCGCTGGCATTCCTGAACGCTGCGGCCGCCGGGATCTTCGTCTCGGCCTCCGCCGGAAACTCCGGCCCGACCGCTTCCACGGTGAACCACGCGTCCCCGTGGCTGACCACGGTTGCTGCGTCCACCTTCCCCAGTGACCTGCTGGGAACGGTCAAGGTGTCCGACGGGTCGCTGTACCGCGGCGCGTCGATCATGAAGTCGGAAGTGGCGGACAAGCCCGTTGTCGTGGCTGCTGCTGCCGCGGCCCCCGGCGCGGCCAACCCCAACCTCTGCGGTCCGGGAACCCTTGACGCCGGCAAAGTGGCGGGCAAGGTAGTCGTCTGTGACCGCGGCGTGGTGGACCGGACCGCCAAGAGCCAGGAAGTCCTGGCCAAGGGCGGCGTGGGCATGATCCTGGTCAACCTCACCAGCAGCTCCGAGGACGCCGACAACCACGTCATTCCCACCGTCCACGTCAATGCCCCCAAGAGCCTGGAACTGAAATCCAAGCTGGAAGCCAACCCGGCGCTGACCGTCAGCCTGGTCAAGGGCGACCTGACCGGCCTGCCCCCGGCAGCCGCACCCCAGATCGCCGGCTTCTCATCCCGCGGACCCACCCTGGCCTCCGGCGGTGACCTGCTCAAGCCGGACATCTCTGCCCCCGGTGTCAACGTCCTGGCCGGCGTCTCCACCATCGGCAACCACGGCGCCCAGTTCGGATTCATGTCCGGTACCTCCATGGCAGCCCCGCACATCGCCGGTTTCGGCGCGCTGGTGCTGGGTAAGCAGCCCAAATGGACCCCCGCCAGGGTGAAGTCCGCCATGATGACCACGGCCTATCCGCTGGTCAACGCCGATGGCACCCCCAATACGGATCCGTTCCAGGGCGGCGCCGGCCACATCGACTCCACCCGGGTGCTTGATCCCGGGCTGGTCTACGACTCCGGCATCCAGGACTGGCTTGGTTTCCTGAATGGACAAGGTGTGCAGACCGGAGCGCCACAGGCAGGCACCATCGCCGCCCGCGACCTCAACCTGCCCTCGATCGCCCTGGGCAGCCTGGTTGGAGAGGTCCAGGTGAAGCGCAAGGTGACCGCCTTGGTGCCGGGCATGTACCGTCCCGAGGTGAACATGCCGGGTTTCAACGTCAACGTCGAACCCAAGGCCCTGAACTTCGCCAAGGCAGGCCAGACCCGTGACGTAACCCTGACCATCCGGAACGTCAGCGCACCAATGGGCAAATTCAGCACGGGAAGCCTCACCTGGAAGGGGCCCCGGACGGTGGCGTCACCAATCGCCATCCGCCCCGTTGACGCCCAGATCGCCCCGTCCTTCACCTTCAGCTCGGCCACGGGCACCGGCAGCGGCACCATGGAGCTTGTCTCCGGTTCGGACAATCCCATCGCCGTCGCCGTCGAAGGACTGGCGCCGCTGAGCCAGACCGCCATCACCAAGACCCCGGGCGCGTATGCCCCGACGAACGATGCGCACAATGCCCTGGTCCAGGTAAACGTGCCGGCCGGCACGTCGTTTGCCCGGCTCGGCATCCAGGCGCAGTCGAACGACGTCGACTGGGACATGGTGGTCTACGCCCCGAACGGAGCGGGCGGCCTCACGGCCACCCAGGTGGCAACAGCATCCGCCAGTGAGTTCCTGGACCTGGAATCACCCCGTCCCGGAACCTACTATGTGGTGGCCAACCTGTACGCCACACCTGACAACGGCCCCGCCACGGCCTCCGTCCAGGCGGTGACCTTCGCCGGGGACGCTGGCAATCTCACGGTGAACCCGAACCCCATCGTGGCGCCGAACGGAACCGCCACCTCGGCGACGCTGAACTGGACCGGCCTTGCTGACGGTTCCTACCTCTCACGGCTGAGCCTTGGCAGCAACGGCATCAAAACGTGGGTGAACGTGCAGGTGGGACCGGGCTCCGCGCCCGCCCCGGCCGGCGCTCCCCAGCTTGGCCTGGCACAGGCGGTACCCGCCACCTGACCGGGAAGACATGGGGGGAGGTCCCGGGTGGTCGTCTGGCCACCCGGGACCTTTTTCGTTCCGGCCGCTTTCGTTCCGGCCTCGTTGCTGCTGCAGGAAGCTACGTGGCCGTCCCGCCGAGCAGGGGGCCCATGGCTTTCCAGCGGGCGATTTCGCAGCCGTCGGTACGGGAGAAGGTCGCGTGGACGGCGCGCCCACGGTACATACCCGTGACCACGGCAACCTGCGGGCCCCCGTACTGCTGCGTGCACAGTTTGGGTGGCCCCGGCTTGGGGAAAAAGATGTCTTCGCCGAACCGCTCCACGGCGGCAAGGGCGGCCACGGGCTCTGGCAGGGTGGTCCCGGCAGCCGGGTGCCCGTCCTTTGATACCAGCCGGAACACGTGTTCGGGAGCGTCGGGGTGGTCCCGGATGCTGATGGTCAGGTCTATCACCGTGGCGCTCCTTCCGCGATGACCCCGAGTTCCGCTGCCAGCCGTTCGCGCAGTGCACCCGCTTCCGCTGCGAAAGAGCGCTGGTGCTCAACATAGGCGGCCTTGCCATGGGGCGTCTCAATGGGGATGGCGGGGTACCCCCAGTCGGCCAGGTCGTAGGGGGATGCCTGCATATCCATGGCCCTGATCCGCCATGACAGTTCGAAGCAGTCCATCACCAGCTCGCTGGGCAGCGCCGGCAGCAGTTTATAGGCCCATTTGTAGAGGTCCATGTTGGCATGGAGGCATCCCGGCTGCTCCATGTGCCGCTGCGATTCCCGGCTGGGCGAATGCTCGTTGAGCGGGATGGCATCCGGGGTGTAGAACCGGAACGCATCGAAGTGGGTGCAGCGGATCCTGTTGTCCTCCACCACCTTGTCCGTACCGGCCGCACCCAGCCGCAGCTGCAGGTACTCATGCCGGAGGTCGAACTTGTCCTGCCGGTAGACCATGGCCCACTCGTGGAGTCCGAAGCAGCCAAACTGCGCCGGCCTGGCGGCCGTGCCGCGGAGGATGATGCCGGCGAAGGCCACTGCATCCCTGCGGTCGGCCAAAAAGGCGTGCCGGTCGAAGGTGACCGCGGTGCTTCCCGCAGCCAGTCCCAGGGCGGCAAGCTCGCCGTCGTCGAGCGTCCGGTAATGCTTCCAGCCGAGCCGTCCGGCTGCCTGAGCGCCGGTGAGGACTGCGCCGGCACCGGGGTGCCAGCGCTTCAGCTGGCCGGGCTTCTGGGTGTAGTAGGTGAAGAGGAAGTCTTCCACCGGGTGTTTCTGTCCCGCGGAGCGCCGGGCCAGGTATGGATCGGCATAGCGGCTGACGCGCTGCAGGTGGGCCTCTTCCCTTGCCTGCGCAGTGTCCGCCGCCAGGAGCTTAAGAGGCTCCACCGGATGCGCCCAATACGTCCTTGGCAGCGTCCCACGCGCTGATCTCGCATCCGTTGGTCCGCGAAAACATTGACTCCACGGCGACGCCGTCCACCATGCCCGTGACGGCGGCTGTCTGGGGGCCGCCATACTGCTGGGTGCAGGGCTGTGCGGTTCCGGGCGCGGCCGGAGCGGCGATGGCCGCATTGGCTTTCAGTGCCGCGCAGGCGGCAGCGGCGTTGGGATGGCTGCTTTCCGCGGCCGGCTCACCTGAGGAGCAGACCAGGGTGTAGTTGACCTCGGGCGCGCCCGGGGATGGCACCAGGGTGATGGCGAGTTCAGCGTTCCCCTGCCCCGGGCCATTGCTTGGCCGTGACGTGGCGGGGGCAGGAGCCGGCACTGAAGTTTCGGTGTCGGGGGAGGGAGCTGCAGAGCCCGCGGGGGAGCTTACCGGAGCCGTGGAGGTTGAGGCGGAGGAAGGCGCTGTGCCCTTGGACGTGCCGCTGTCAGGGGTGCCGCTGCAACCGGAGATCAGCCCGGCGCCGACAGCCAGGAATGCCGCGAGCATCCGAAATTTCCGCATCAGGCCACCTCTCCTTCGTCCAGTAATTCTAGTCGCTTGGCGTACGGCGGCAGGTTTCCGTTTGGCCGCAATCACTCACTGGGAGGTGGCGGCGATCAGCCCCATCATGGACGCGTGCAGTTCGGTGACCTGTCCGCGGGTCAACCCCAGCCGCTCCATCATGGTCCCCGGCACCCGGAGCGCATGCTCCCGCAGTGCGGCGCCTTTGGGTGTCAGTTCGACGGCGAGCGCGCGCTCATTGCCGTCCGCACGGCGACGGGTGATGAGTTCCGCCGCTTCCAGCCGGCGCAGGAGCGGGGAGATGGTGGCCGGTTCCTGGGCCAGGGCTTCGCTGATGTTCCGGACAGTGCGGGGGCTGTCTTCCCACAGGCAGAGCATGACCAGGTACTGCGGATGGGTGAGGTTGAGCTTTTCGAGCACGGGCTTGTAGGCGCCCACCACGCTGCGGGCAGCCACGGTCAGCGCAAAGCAGAGCTGATGTTCGAGGAGCAGGTCTTCCTCGTGTGCTGCGTCAGTTTCTTTTGAGTCCGTTGCCGCTGTGGCAGTCATTGGTCCTCCGATTGTTAGTGCACTAATGATTAGTGTACATTGGTGGCAGGTTGGACAGTGAGTGGAAGGAACCTCTTCATGGGCAGGGACAGGTCCGCGGACAAGGGCAATGCCTCCCAGCGCTTCATGCGTGCCACCGGGAAGTTGCGGGCCGTTTTCGGTCCCGCCAGCCGCACCGCGCTGGCGCATGATATGACTGACGAGAACCGCCGCCTGCTGGCCCAGCGCCAGGCGGAGACCCAACAGTGGGAGACCATCACCAGGCCGGACGGCAGCACGTATGTTGTCCCGCGGAATCCTGAAGACCGCTCCCTGCGGTAGCGATTCCTTCGCTTTACGCCGGAGCCTTTTCCGCGTCCCGGGCATAAAATGGGGGCACTGGCTCCTGCCGGGGCCTGCTGCACTTTCGCCCGATGGTCGGGAAGGGGGTGGAAAACAGTGGCACATGTCCTCACCAGCTTCATGGGCCTGACCGACAGGCTGCGCTTCGTCTTTGGTCCTGCCACCCGACTGGACGCCGACGCGCCCGTGGTGCACAAACACGACGAATTCGAGCAGGCCTCGGAAGAGGACCTTTCGCATTTCGTGGTGGAGACCGACTCAACCGGCCACCACTACGCCGTACGCCGTGAAGATTTGGAACGCGAAACCTGATTCTTCCTGGATGCTTCCAGAAACAAAAAAGCCGGACTGCCTTCTCCTGTCGAGGAAAGGGCAGCCCGGCTTTTCGTTGGCGATCAGCGGCCGGTGCCGCCGTATACCGTCGCTTCGCTTTCGGTGTCGAGCCCGAACGCGTTGTGGATGACGCGCACGGCCTCGTCCAGCAGATCGGCGTGCGTGACCACCGAGATGCGGATTTCCGAGGTGGAGATCATGTTGATGTTGATGCCGGCGTCGGAGAGTGCCTTGAAGAACGTGGCGGAGACACCGGGGTGGGACCGCATGCCGGCGCCGATCAGGGACAGCTTGCCGATCTGCTCGTTGTATTCGATGGCCTCGAAGCCGATCTGGTCCTGCGCGGCGTGCAGGGCGGCCAAGGCATCAGCGCCTTCAACGATGGGCAGGGTGAAGGAGATGTCGGTCTTGCCCGTGCCGTGCGTGGACACGTTCTGGACGATCATGTCGATGTTCGAGTGCGCGTCGGCGATGACCTGGAAGATTGCGGCGGCCTTGCCGGGGATGTCGGGGACGCCGACCACGGTGACCTTCGCTTCGGAACGGTCATGCGCAACGCCGGAGATGATTGGCTGCTCCAAGGCAACTCCCTCTTGAGTGGTGATCTTGTCGTCGGCGCTGGGGATGACCCAGGTGCCTTCATGCTGGCTGAATGAGGAGCGGACGTGGAGCGGGACGCCGAACCGGCGGGCATATTCCACGCACCGCAGGTGGAGGATCTTGGCGCCGGAGGCCGCGAGTTCCAGCATCTCCTCGCTGGAGATCGTGTCGATCTTCTGGGCTGACGGGACAACGCGCGGATCGGCGGTGAAGATGCCATCCACGTCGGTGTAGATCTCGCAGACATCCGCTTCGAGGGCTGCCGCGAGTGCCACGGCCGTGGTGTCGGAACCCCCGCGGCCCAGGGTGGTGATTTCATTGGTGGCCCGGCTCATGCCCTGGAAGCCTGCCACGATGGCGATGTTGCCCTTGTCCAGGGCGGTGCGGATGCGGTGGGGGTCGACGTCGATGATCCGCGCCTTGCCGTGGATGCCGTCGGTGATCATGCCGGCCTGGGACCCGGTGAAGGACTGGGCGGAAGCGCCGAGCTTGTTGATGGCCATGGCCAGCAGCGCCATGGAAATGCGCTCGCCGGCAGACAGGAGCATGTCCATTTCGCGGGCGGGGGCGGAGTCGGTCACCTGGGCGGCGAGGTCCAGGAGCTCGTCCGTAGTGTCGCCCATTGCCGAGACGACCACCACGACCTCGTTGCCGGCCTGCTGGGCATCCACGACGCGCTTTGCAACGCGCTTGATGCCGTCAGCGTCCGCGACGGAGGAGCCGCCGAACTTCTGCACAATGAGCTGTTTGGTCACCGCGCCGGAGGCGGGTGCCGCCAGCGGCTGTGTTGCGTTGTGCACTTCGGTGGTGGGCGTACTCATGCGCGTACCTTCATCGGATCAATTGGAGTTCTGGAGGCCAGGCAGCCTGACGCTGGACGGCGCGGCTTTCCTCCACAGTTTATCGCCGCGCCCGGAGGGACGTTGAATTGTGACCACATTCCGGCCATAGGGCGCCGTGGTACCGCGGGCAGGGCTGCGGCACGTCCGGCCCGGCGGGGACTACGACGGCGGGAGGCCGCCGGGTGCCTCAGCCCAGGGCGTTCCGGCGTCCTTCGAAGGCGCGGCCCAACGTGACCTCATCGGCATACTCCAGGTCGCCGCCCACGGGAAGTCCGGAGGCAAGGCGGGTCACTGCGATGCCGATCGTCTTAAGCATCCGGGCCAGGTAGGTGGCCGTTGCCTCACCCTCCAGGTTGGGGTCGGTGGCGATGATGACTTCCTGGATCTCGCCGTCGTTAAGCCGGGTGAGCAGTTCGCGGATCCGCAGCTGCTCCGGTCCCACGCCCGCAATGGGATTGATGGCCCCGCCGAGCACGTGGTACCGGCCACGGAACGAACGGGTGCGCTCCACCGCCAGGACGTCCTTTGACTCCTCCACGACGCAGATCACGGCGGGGTCGCGGCGGGGATCGCGGCAGATATTGCACAGTTCCTGCTCCGTGACGTTGCCGCAGACGGTGCAGAACTTCACCCGTTCCTTGACGGTGGTGATGGCCTCAACCAGCCGTTTCATGTCCTGGGGGTCGGCTTCAAGGATGTGGAATGCCAGCCGCTGTGCGGACTTGGGCCCCACGCCCGGAAGGCGTCCAAGCTCATCGATCAGCTCCTGGACAGCACCTTCGTACACGTTTCCCTCTTTAGCTTGGTGTGAATAGCGGATGAATCAATCAATCGTCAAGGCCCGGCCGCAGGCCGGGCCTTCAGTAGCGTGGCGTGACCGGGCTTCCGTCCAGGGACCGCTCCTCGATCAGTTTCCCGCCCAGGATGCGTTCGACGGCGGCCCGGCCGAAAACGCCTGATTCCTCGATTGTTTCATCGTCGGCGCTTGGTATGTCCTGGACGTAGGCACTCGGCGCCGCGGCGGCCCTGGCCGGGGCCTTGGCCCGTCCTGCCTCAGCTTCGGGGCTGTTGGACAGCCGCTGGTACAGGCTTTGCCGCGTTTCCGTTCGTCCGGCCGCGGGTGCAGAAGTTCCTGCAGAAGCCGGCACGGCATTTCCCGGCTGCGGCCGGGAGGGTGCGGCCGGTGCCTGCGCAACGGACGCACGCGCGGCCGCCTGTGCAACCGCTGCCTGGGAAGCAGTTGGCTGTGGAACCGGTGCCTGGGCAACAGTGGCCTGGGCAGCCGAAGCATGGGTGACCGGGGCAGGTGCGGCGGCCGCCATGGCGAACTCGGGTACCGGGGAAGGATCCGGGGATTGGGCCTGGTACGGCCCCGCATCCGGCTCCGTCCGGCTGGAGCCGAAAACTGCCCCCGCGGCCCAGTCTGGCCCCGCTGCGGCAGCAGCCATGGCTGCCGGGGCCACGGGAATGGAGGGGGGCACTTGGGCGGTTGCGGGCTCGTAATGGGGGACGGTGGCGGACGCCCCAATGTTGTCCTTCGCGGATGCAGGTTCCGGCTTGGCGCCGACGTTGCTCTTGTCTCCCACTACCCATACGCCGGGTGCCTGTTCCACGGCCCGGGTCCAGGGATCGTGGGCGGTACCAGCAGGCTGGGAAGCCGGTTGGCCGGCAGGTTGGGAAGCGGTGCTCGAGCCCGGGCCACCAGTCCCCTGGGGGCGCGTGGCAGCTGCAGGGTGGGCGCCGCCTGCCGCCTGGTCGGCGCCAGTGGCAGGGGAGGGTGGTGCCGTCCGGTTGCCCGGACGTGCGGAGGGCTCCCAGTCCATGGGGGGTTCCTCATCCAGCGGGGGAGCGTCCTCATCCCGCGGCGGTCCCCAATCGTCATCGGAGTAGGAATAGTCGCCTCCGGCAGGCGGGTACGCGGGGTGGGCGGAATTCGTGCCGGAGGTGTCGGCAGCGGTCCCTGCTGCCCGGGCGCTGGCACCGGCAGTGGCAATGGGGCCAGACCCCGCAGGATCCATGCCGTGGTTGCCCCTCGCGTTGGCGTCGGCCGCCGGGCGTGCCCCCGGAGAGGGGGCACCCGGAGGGGTGGCAGTAGAAGGGGCGGCAGTTGAAGGGGCGGCTGCAGGTGCGGCCGACGGGCTTGCGGCGACAGCAGAACTTCCCGAACTGCCGTAAGGGGCGGTGCTTCCCGCGGCGGGGGAGCTGCCGGCAGCGGCTGGGCTTCCGGAACTACCGCCCAGCGGCGTTCCGGTGGCCGCCGCTGCTGCGGGTACCTGCACCGCTGGGGTTGCCTGCGCAGAGGCAGAGGCAGAGGCAGAGGCAGAGGCAGAGGCAGGGGCCAGGCCCCAGGCAACGTCAGCTGAGGTGGCCGGAACCACCGGGCTGGCGGGAACTTTTGGGTTTGGCTCAGAGCTCGCCTGGCTGGCGCCGCCGGCAACCGCCTGGATCTGGCAGTCAATGCCGACGGTCTTGTGGATGGCTTGGCGCAGGTTGTCCGAATGGTCCGCCCTGCCGAAGGCGCCGGCAAGGCCGGACGTGGTGAAGGACAGGGTCAGGACACTGCCGTCGAACGCCTGGACCTGCGCATTGGGTTCAACGAGGGCCCAGGTGCTGCGCTTAATTTTGGACAGCGCCTGCAGGACATCCGGCCAGGCCCTGCGAAGAACCTCGACGTCGCCCATGGCCGTGGGGTTGGCCGGGGACGACCCGCCGGGTGCTTGGTGGTGCGCTGCGGGAGCCTGATGAACAGGGGCCTGCTGGCCTTGCACCTGCTGGCCTGGCGTTTGGGCGCCGGGGGAGTTGCTGCCGGGCCCGTGGCTGGCTGGCACCTGGTCGCTTTGGGCCAGGGGCCGGTCCGGGACGCGAGTGGCCGCGGCCTGGCCGGGCGCCGGCCGGTCTTCCTGTCCCTGCGGTGCTGCTTGGGCTTGAGCTTGGGCCTGGCCTGCTGCGGTGTCTTGGGCCTGCGGCGCTGCATGGTCTTGCGGCCCTGAAGAGGCCCGCTGGGTGGGGTTGGTGGTCCCGCCGGGGGCAGAACCTTGGGGGCCCTGTGGCGTCCGGGGCCGGGACGGTTCTGCCTCGACGGGCCAGTCGCTGGTGCTGACCCGCGGGGGTGTCAGGGGACTGCGGGCGCCGTCAGCGGCGGGAGCAACCTGTCCGTCCCCGGAACCGGGCATGGCGGGAGCAGCCGGTCCGGCATGGGCCGACGCGGATTGGGCCTCCGCAGCCTTGGCTGCAGCAGTATTGGCAGAAGGCTCCGGGGCAACCGGCTGGTGCGCGCGCTGGGAATCCATCGGGGAACCGGCGGGAGTGGCAGCTGGGGCCATTGGCTGGACTGGCGTTGGCTGGACTGCCGCCGCCGGCACCTCCGCCGATGCCGGCGCTGCCGTGGCGGGAGCACCGACGTCGTTCCCGGCGTAGTTCAGCCGCCGCTCCACCCGGTCGATCCGGGCTGCCATGCCGCGCTCATTCTGTTCAGCGCTGGGCAGCAGGATCCGGGCGCACAACAGCTCCAGGTGCAGCCGGGGGGACGTGGCCCCGGTCATTTCGGTCAGGGCCGTGTTGGTAACATCAGCGGCCCGGGAAAGCTCCGCCGCGCCAAGGTTGTGGGCCTGGTTCTGCAGCCGGGCTATCTGGTCCGCCGGCATCCCGCGCAGGATGGCGTGGGCGCTCTCGGGCATGGCCTGCACGATGATCAGGTCGCGGAAGCGCTCCAGCAGGTCCTCTACGAACCGGCGGGGATCGTGGCCCGTCTGGATGACCCGGTCCACGGCGCGGAAAACGGTGGCGGCGTCGGAAGCAGCCACGGCTTCCACGACGTCGTCCAGCAGGGACGCGTGGGTGTAGCCGAGCAGGGCCACGGCGAGCTCATAGTCCAGTCCGTTGGGTCCGGCGCCTGCCATGAGCTGGTCCAAGACGGAGAGCGAATCGCGGACGGAGCCGCCGCCGGCGCGGATGACCAGTGACAGGACGCCAGGGGCGACGGGAACGTTTTCCTGGCGGCACAGAAGCTCCAGGTATGCCATCAGGGGCTCAGGCGGCACCAGCCGGAACGGGTAGTGGTGGGTCCTGGAACGGATGGTTCCAATGACCTTGTCCGGCTCTGTGGTGGCGAAGATGAACTTGATGTGTTCCGGCGGCTCTTCCACGATCTTCAGCAGGGCGTTGAACCCGGCGGAGGTGACCATGTGGGCTTCGTCGATGATGAAGATCTTGTAGCGGTCCCGCACGGGGGCGTAGGTGGCGCGCTCGCGGAGGTCCCTGGCGTCGTCAACACCGCCATGGCTCGCGGCGTCAATCTCGATGACATCGAGGGAACCCGAGCCGCCGCGGGCCAGCTCAACGCAACTGGGGCAGGTTCCGCAGGGAGTGTCCGTGGGGCCTTGGGCGCAGTTGAGGCAGCGGGCCAGGATACGGGCGGACGTGGTCTTGCCGCAGCCCCTGGGGCCCGAGAAAAGGTAGGCGTGGTTGACGCGGTTTTTCCGCAAAGCCGTCATCAACGGCTCGGTGACATGCTCCTGGCCAATAACGTCAGCGAACGAGTCGGGACGGTATCTGCGGTACAGGGCGGTAGTAACTGTCACAGAGAAAACCCTACCAATCCGGGCTGACATCATGCCGCCCTGTGGAGGAATAGTAAAGACCCCCCATGCACCCGCCAGAGCCCGTCTACCCTTGCTACCTTCCGGTCCTGGGGGAGTTCAACAGGATGACGCCACATGAGGGGCCGTCAGATACTTTACCCGAACATCCGGCCCGACTCGAATCGGACCCGGCGCCGCCGCCCGAGGCCCTGGCACGCCGCCCGGCGGGTCGGCGGCACCTGGCCGGTGGATGCCCGGGGACGGATGTCCATTGCTTATCCCCGCCCCAGCCGGGATCATGGCTATGTACACCGATTGGGGCAATCTCAAGGTTGTGAGCTGCGTGGCCTGGCTTAACGGGGTTGGACCCGGCAGCTCAACGGTGCAACGGGGAATGGGCGCATTGGGGGCGTCCATTTTCAGGTTAAGGCAACCGTCGCCGCGCCCCTTTGAGGCGGGCTGCAGCCGGCAGAAAATCGCCGCCGGATGGGCCAATTGGGCGATGCGGAAAACTTCAGGTAATCTAGTACCTGCTTTTGATTCAGAAGCAGTTGGAGAATTCGCCTAGCGGCCTATGGCGCACGCCTGGAACGCGTGTTGGGTTAACGCCCTCGGGGGTTCAAATCCCCCATTCTCCGCCGGTCAAGAACCCGGCCCCGGTAACCCGGGGCCGGGTTCTTGCTTTTTTGCCTCCGTTGCAGCCTTCCGATTCATGGTCAGGCCAGATCTGCCAAGGGTTCACCAAGCCGCCTCAGGCGCTGCCTCGCTGCTGTTTCGCTGGGACCCATCCGCCTCCGGGGACCGCCCAGGGCCAGGTGGACGACGCCGAGCACCACCTTTGTGGTTAGCCGCACGGGCAGGGGAAACGGGCCCAGCCGTGGAAGAGAGAGCCCCAGCATCTGGCGGTACCGGGGTTCCAGGCTGTAGACCGCAGCGGCAAACAGGATCCGGTAGCCAGGCTTCAGCAGCGGATGCAGCGGCGCATTGCGGATGAACTCCACCGTCTCTTTGACGCGGCCGTCCGCCCGCAGCCTCCCCTGCGCGTACCAGCGTTCCAGTTGGCTGCGCATCTGCGCCTCCGTCAGCGGCGGGTCTTCCACCCCCATCAGCCGCCCGGCCTGGGCCCACTCCCGCACGTAGGCGTCCGGGCCGCCGGGGATGGGCCCGCCCCAAATCCTGTGGGCTGCGAGGAAGCCGTCCGTGAAGGCCAGGTGGATCCAGTTGGCCAGCCCCGGATCGTTGGCACTGTAGGTGCGCACTTCGCCGTCGTTGTCCTCGTAGTTGCCCTGGACTGGCTCATGCAGGCGGCGTACCCGCCGTGTTGCTTCCTCCGCGGCGTCCGTGGATCCATAGGTGACCGTAAAGATCCAGCGGATTGTGTTGGCCAGCCGGCGCAGGGGGTCGTCACGGAAGTTGGAGTGCTCATGCACGCCCGCGAGCGCACCAGGATGGAGCGACTGCATGAGCAGCGTGCGGATTCCACCCACGATGGGCGTCATGGAGCCGTGCACCGCCCACACCGCCGAACCGGGCAGGTGGTAGCCAGCGTTGTCGCCCTCGGCCAGCTTGAGCGTCCAGTCCGGCGGGGCGTCGGCCCTGCCTGAGAAGGTCTTTTTGATTTCGTCCTGCCAGGTACGAAGGACATTGCGCATGAGACATTGTCGCCCATTTGCGCCACGCGCGGCCGGATCCGGCAGGGAAGCGCAGCTCCACCCCCTAACGACCCACAAAAAACCCGCATTGTCCGGCTATGGGGTTTCCACGCCTGCGGTCCTGTGGTCCCATGGGACATACCGTCGAGACACCGTGCGGCAGGCCACGTCGTGGAGTCAGTCAATTGGGCAAGAAATCCGTGCCCGGCAACCGCAAGCCGGACCAGCGTACCTTTCCCCCCGTTGCCCGGGCCGTCGCTGCTGCCGGCGTGCTGGCGGCGTCCGTCTGCGCCGTCAACCTTTCCGCAGGCTCCGCTGAGCCGCCACAGTTGGCGCGATCGGTGGCCGGCACCGGGACCACTCCGGGCAGTGCCGCCCCGTACCGAACGTCCGGAACGGCGAACCTCCGGGAAGGGCACGGCGAACCAGCCCCGACGGCAACGGACCAGCTTGGCGCCACTGCCCTTCCGCCGGCCATCTTCTCCAATCCGCAGGTGGCCCTGGCCTTCCCGCACACGTCCATCGGCGGCGTCGACCAGGGCGCCACGGCGGCCCTCACGCTGGGTCCGGCCGGTGCCGGCAGGCCATTGCCCGGCTTCCTCATGGCGCCCCTGCAACTTCTGGACCCGAGCTCGCCGTTCGGGTTCCGGGTCAGCCCGATCAGCGGGGCGGCGGGAGACTTCCACCTGGGCCAGGATTACGCAGCCCCCTGCGGAACCCCGGTCTACGCCGCTGATTCCGGTGTTGTGCGGGCAGCCGGCTGGCACCCCTGGGGCGGTGGCAACCGGATTGAGATTGACCACGGCGACGGGCTCATCACCACCTACAACCACCTGGAATCCATTGGTGTGCACACCGGCGACCAGGTGCGGGTGGGCCAGGTCATCGCGCGCGTTGGCACCACCGGATGGTCCACGGGCTGCCACCTGCATTTCGAGGCAATCCTGAATGGCCGCTACACCAACCCCCTGAGATGGAGCTTCCTCCAGCTCCGGGCGCTTGACCAGGCCCTTCCGGGTGAGATGGTTTCGTACGCGCCCGGCATGGGGTTGTCCGGCGGCAGGATCAGCTGGACCATCCCCCTCCAGGTTGATCCGGGTGACGGGCTCCCTGCAGCGGGGCTCCAGGTTTCACCCTTCCCGCCGCTTTTCGTACCCGGCCCGGCACCGTCGCCATCCCAGGCAACGGGCATCGTGCTGCCCGCTCCCAACGTGCAGTTGACGACGACGGCACCGCCGACTGCTGAACCGTCGGTAAGTGCCGCGCCGCCTTCGCCCGCGGCGGCACCCAGCGATCCGTCGACCGTCCCGGCAAGCCCGACGCCGTCTCCGTCACCGACGGAGCCATCGCCGTCGCCCACTTCACCCACCCTGACTTCACCAAGTCCCACGCCGTCGCCGACACCCACTTCGCCGACCCCGACTTCGCCAACTCCGACGTCACCAAGTCCCACGCCGTCGCCCACACCGTCGCCGTCGCCCACGGACCCTGCAAGCCCAACGCCGACGACTTCGCCGGTTCCCGCCCAGCCCACGCCCACTGAACCGGCTCCGGCGCCAACGCCGGTTGATACCGCGCCCGCCCCCGCCCCCGCCCCGGCTCCGGCGCCAACGCCGGTTGATACCGCGCCCGCCCCCGCCCCCGCCCCGGCTCCGGCGCCAACGCCGGTGGAACCTGCCCCCGCTCCCGCCCCAGAACCGGCGCCAACGCCGGTGGAGACCGCGCCCGCTCCCGCCCCGGCCCCAGCACCGGTTGAGCCGGCCCCGGCACCAACCACCACCGCCCCGGCACCTGCGCCGACCCTGCCGCCTGCGGAGCCTGCCCCCACGCCGACGCCAACCCCCACCCCTACCTCGACAGAACCAGTACCGACTGCACCCCCGGCCTAGGGAATTTCCACCCCGGACCCGTACGGCGCCCCGCCGGCACCGAATCCCTTCCATGAACATCTCTCCTCTGACACGCAGCCACCGACCCCTCTATCCGATCCCGCTGATCCTGAACGATGGCACCAGGACATATTTCGGCCAGTTCAAGGGAAAAGTGGTGTTGGTGGTCAACGTGGCCTCCAACTGCGGCTTCACGCGGCAGTACGCAGGCCTGGAGGCCCTCTACGGCAAGTTCCGCGACAGGGGGTTCGAGGTCCTGGGCGTTCCGTGCAACCAGTTCGCAGGGCAGGAGCCGGGGACGGACAGCGACATTGCTGACTTCTGCGAACGGAATTTCGGTGTCACGTTCACGTTGACGGCCAAGGCAGAGGTCCGCGGCAGGAACCAGCACCTGCTCTATTCGGAGCTCACCAAGTTCAAGACCGGGCTATTGCCGGGGCTGGTGAAGTGGAATTTCGAGAAGTTCCTGGTCAACCGGGAGGGGGACGTGGTGGCGAGGTTCGCCCCCACGGTCGAGCCCGACTCTGCAGAGATCATCGAGGCCATCGAGCATGCGCTCGAATAAAGGGCGGCCCGCCGAATTTGCCCTGCAAAAGCGCAGTTCTTGTAACTTTTTCCACATCAGCGGCGGAGATTTACCCCATGTTTGCCAAATGTCTGATTGGATAAATATTACTGAAGGGTACAAGGGAAGAACGGCTTCCCACCGACCATAGAGGTAGCAATGGAGCACATCGAGGCCGAACACCCCCGGCCACGCCACTTCCTACTCCACCTGAGCGATCCCCACCTGTTGGGAGGTCCAGACCCCCTCTACGGAACCGTCGACAGCGAAGCCAGGCTTATCCAGCTCTTCGATGAAGTCAAAGCGTCCGGGGCCAGGCCGGAGGCCGTGATCTTCACGGGCGACCTTGCCGACAAGGGCGATGCCGAGGCGTACGTGAAGCTTCGGGCCATCGTCGAGCCGGCCTGCAAGGAGATGGGCGCCCAGGTCATCTGGGCCATGGGAAACCATGACGACCGGGCCAACTTCCGCAGGGGACTCCTTGACCAGCCCGGCAGTGACGCGCCGGTTGACCACAGCTACTTCATCAACGGGCTGCGGGTCATCACTCTGGACACCACCGTCCCGGGATTCCACCACGGCGAACTGAGTCCGTCGCAGCTGGAGTGGCTGGCCCGCCACCTGGAAACCCCTGCCCCGGACGGCACCATCCTGGCCCTCCACCACCCGCCGGTCCCGTCAGTGCTGGACCTCTCGGTGCTGGTGGAACTGCGCGATCAGGCGTCCCTGGCCGCAGTAGTGCGTAATTCGGATGTCCGCACCATCCTGGCCGGACACCTGCACTACTCCACCACCGCGAGCTTCGCCGGCGTTCCCGTCTCGGTGGCGTCGGCTTCCTGCTACACCCAGGACCTTAATGTACCTGTGGGCGGAACCCGCGGGCAGGACGGCGGCCAGGCGTTCAACCTGGTGCACGTGTATGAACACACCATCGTGCACTCCGTGGTGCCGATGGGCAGTGCCCCCACCGTTGGCGAGTATGTGTCTCCCGAGGAGACGGCCCGGCGGCTGGAGGCCGCCGGGATTAGGATCCCGGAAACCACCAAGCAGCGCGGCAGCACCAAACTCGGGGTGCCTACCAGCCGGTAATACCGGCTCCACAGAGCACTGGGGCAGGCTCCCTGACGGAGCCTGCCCCAGTGCTTTGGAAGTGAAGGGTCAATGGGCGGCCAGCCTACTTCTCCCAGGGTGCCTTGATGGGGAAGTACCTTTCCAGGAAGTCCGTCACCACTTCGGCGCGCTCGTCCGCGCTGACCTCAGGGAAGCTGCCGTCGTTCAGGCAGAAGAAATCCATGTTCCGCTTGGCCAGCAGCTTGGGCAGGTACTTCAGGCCCGAGCGCATGGTGGTGTCCACGTAGCGCACCTTCGCCGCAGTCTGCGTCACGGCACGGCCGGTCAGCAGGGCGTAGTAGTGGTAGAAGGAATTGGTCACGGAGATGTTGTCCGCTGCACGGAACCGGCTGGCCGCCGTCTTGCGGAACTCCTCCGGGAACTCCTCCTCCATCTGGCCCACCACGCTCCGCCGCAGGGGCGCGGCAGTGTGCTCCAGGTGGCGGGTGGTGATCCGGCCGAACCGGTTCCACAGGAGCTTGCGGTTCACCCGGGCGGCGTTTTCGAACCCGCTGCGCTCGGCATCGTTCTCGCCCAGCCCAATCCTGGTTTCCGCCTCGATGAACTTGGTGATGCCGCCGGGCGTGAAGAACATGTCCGGGCCCACCGGCCGGCCAAAGAACATGTCGTCGTTGGAGTAGAGGAAGTGCTCGGACAGCCCCTCGATGTGCTGCAGCTGGCACTCCACCGCCTGTGAATTGTGGGTGGGCAGCACCGAGGGATCGGAGAAGAACTCCTCGCTCCGTACGATGGTGACGGAAGGGTGCTCCGCCAGCCAGGAAGGAGCGGGGGAGTCCGTGGCGATGAAGATCCGGCGGATCCAGGGCGCAAACATGTACACGGACCGCAGTGCGTACTTGAGTTCGTTGATTTGCCGGAACCGGGCCTCATGGTCGTCGCCTTCGCCCAGGACATGTCCCTTTTGCTGGGCGCGGCGGGCCGCGATGTATTCGGGGGAGCTGCCGTCCACCCAGGAGAACACGATGTCGATGTCGAAGCTGATGTCGCTGGCGTGGTCCGCAAACATGTTCTCGATGGTGGGCCACGTGTGACCGTAGCGCTCCACGGTGCCCCGGACCGCATCCTGGCGCAGCAGCGTCCTGCGGGTCAGGGAGTTCTCGATCGGAAGTATGAGCTGTTCTCCCTCGAAGGACCACAGCTCAATCTGGACGCCGGCAGAGGCGCCGAACTCGAAACCGCCCACCGGCTCCACCCGCGGCCGGTACAGCCGGAAGATGCGTCCCTGCCGGTTGGGGGACAGCTCGCCGTCCGCCACCAGGACGGACGTCTTCTTCTTCGCGTCCACGGTCATGGAGTAGAAGGGCTCGTCCCGGCACGCCTCCACCAGGGCAGCCCGGAGTTTCTTCCGATCCTTCCAGTCCAGGGCCAGCACGGGGCGGTCATTGTTGCCGCGGACCAGGAGGTACGACAGGCCGGCGTTCGCCAGGACGTTCCGCAGGAACAGCAGGTCTTCCACCATGGCCTGGTAGGGGGTCCTGGTGTCATTGATCAGGGCATAGCGGCCCTTGTGCCGGACGACGTCGGCCCGGTGGCCCAGCCGCCGTTCTGCCGCCGCCGATGTGATCTCGGCGTGAAATTGTTCTTCCACTGACGCCTGGGCGCCGTAGTAGACCTCGTCCTGGACCGGTGCTTCTGTAATGGTTGTCTCCGTGCTGGTGGAAGTGGGCATTCTTACCTGCATGATAGTCCTGCCTTGGTAACGGAAGGTTTCGCGGCGCTTTTGCGGCCGCGCGGGGCATCCCCCGCCCGGCAGGGACTCAGGCGTCCAGCGCCTCCCGCCAGGCCCGCAGGAAGGCGCCGCCGGCGTCGTCGTGGATCACCGTGGACTCCAGCCCCAGGTCCGCTGCCGTCAGCACGGGGTAGGGCTTGCTGGGCACACCGTCCGCCGGCCGCACGTCCACGTGCTTCACGGGATGGTCGTTGTGGTGCAGCCAGTCCGCCATGGCGTAATCGGTGCGGGAATCGCCCACGGTCCGCCACGCCTGCGGGGTGATGCCCTGCGCCGCGAGGAGCTCCACCGCACGGCTGGCGCCCAGGTCCTTCCCCAGCCGCACGGACTCAATGTCCGTGGAAATAATGGTGGGATCCACGCGGTAGTCCACCTCGTCGTCGGAATTCGGCACGTGGTGGTCAAGCCGGACAACGCCCAGCCCGTGGCGTGCCATGAGTTCCATCGCCTCGGCGTCGAACAGCTTCTGCTCCGCCAGGTAGTCAGCGCTGGGCACGTCGATGTGCTGCTCCACTGACACCATGGCGCGCTTGGTTTCGTCAAAAAACATGTGGGCGGCATAGTCCTCCGCCACCAGCCGGCGGATGTCATCCCCGTACGCTGCGGGGACGGCGAGTTCCCGGTCCACGTGGATGGGGCCGGGGCCGGCCGACGTATAGCTGAACCAGACCGCCCCCTTTTCGCAGATGGCGTGGATGACGGTTCCCGCCGGAATGCCGGCCGCGATCATCGGTTCCATGACCTGCTCGCGGATAAAGGCGTCGGAACGGCCGGTGTTGAAGATGACAGGAATCCCGGCTGCTGCGAGGGCCACCAGGTCCAGGATGATGGCGGGCTTGACGTCCCGTGTCACCGGGCTGGCCACCGGCCCGTCCACGTCCAGCAGGAGCGCCAGCGGCGGTGCGGACGGCAGGCGGATTCCGGGTGCGGACACGGCAGGGGACTCGGATACTGTCATACGTCCATTCTGTCAGCAGGACCGCCGCCGTCCCGTGCGGGCGCCCGCGGAGCAGGCCGTGTGGCGGTATGGTCACTGTTTGGCTACAACCTGGCGCGGGCCAGCCCTGCTACTTTCGCTGGGGCACCGCGGTGCCTACTGTGGCATGGTGATATTCAAAGCTGTGGGCGAGGGCCGCCCTTACCCCGACCATGGTTACAGCACTCCCAAGCAGTGGGCATCGCTGCCGCCGCGGCCGGTGCGGCTCGACGAACTGGTGACCACCAAGCGCACCCTGGACCTGGAAGCGTTGCTGGCGGAAGACTCCACATTTTTCGGTGACCTGTTCCCGCACGTGGTGCAGTACCAAGGGACCCTCTACCTGGAGGACGGACTCCACCGCGCAGTGCGGACCGCCCTGCACCAGCGCACCGCGATCCACGCCCGGGTCCTGGTGCTCGATGGCTAGCAAGCGGCCAAAGGATCCCGGCATCCTGCATGGCCACCACGTCGTTTCCGGACCTGAGCTGCGCGCCGCCATGGAAGCGGCAAGGGACGCCGACGAAACCGTCCGGGTCCGCCGCCGCGTGCTGCACGGCGTGGTGCTGGTTCTGCTCATCGGAGTGATCGCCGCAGGCATCATCGTTGCCCTGGCCATCATCAACGGCCGGCTGAAGCTGCCGTCGGCCGAGCCGGCCCCGACCCCCGTGTCATCCTGCCCGGCCCCAACGTTCGACTACACGCCCACCGACAAGATCAACCTCAACGTCTACAACTCCACCAGCCGGCCCGGCCTTGCCCGCTCCGTGGCGGATGAACTGCTGGCACGCAAGTTCGTGGTGGGCAACGTGTCGAACATCAACGCCGGCTACCGGGGCGTGGCTGCCGTGGTGTCAGGCGCCGCCGGCCAGGCGGCGGCGTTCACGGTGCAGCGCCATGTGCCCGGATCGGATTACTTCCAGGACGGCAGGACAGACGCCAGCGTGGACGTCATCCTGGCCCAGGATTACAAAGCGCTGGTCCCGCCGGAACTGGTGGACCAGACACCGGGAAAGCTCAGCTGCCCGAGGGAGAACCGGCGCACTGCGGACACGGACAAGCTGCCCGTCATGCCCGCCGCCGCTCCGACGCCCTGACCGCCGGACTCAGCCGGCCACTGCCGGAAGCTGGCCGACGCGCACGGGCCGGCCGCCGTCGTCGAACCTTGCACCGGCGCCCAACTGGATGAAGCGCACGGTCCGCGCCACGCGCGCCTCCAGTTCGGCCGGCTCGTCGCTGCCCCTCGCGGCACTTGAGGACAAGGTGCCCAGGATCAGCTGGGACTGCTGGCCCACGTCCGCCACCGGCAGGTAGCCCTGCTCCATGCCGTCACGCAGGATGCCCTGCAGCAGGACGCTGAGCTCGCCCACATGGTCGGAGAGCTTGGCAAAGGACGACGGCGACAGCACCGCCCCCATGGCAGGCCCCGGCGGGAGGTGGCGGCGGCTGAGGTCAACCACCTGGGCACGGACGTACAGTGCCAGCCGCTCCACCGGGTTCTCCAAACAGTTCAGCGATTCGCGCAGGTCGGAGAGGAACTTCTCGGTCTCGTCCAGAGCGTAGGAGATCAGCAGTTCTTCGATGTCCGCGTAGTAGTTGTACACGGCGGTGCGGCCCACACCTGCGTGCCGGGCCACATCCGTCATGGTCAGCCCCGGGAGGCCATGGGTGAAAAGGAGCTCGCCGAAAGCGGTGAGGATGCGGCGCTGGGTGTCCGCGCGTTGTTCGGCGTTGCTGGCCGCTGAAATCCTGGGCATGCAGACACTTTACCGCGATGTGTCAGTAAAAGATGCTAAACCGCGCAGCCGTCCGGGCCGCAGGCCTCAGCTTCGGAGGAATTGACCAGGACCAGCGGGTTGGCGTCCTGCCACGCCTGGTTAAGGGCAGCGGTGAACGTCTCCGTGGGCTGGGCGCCGGACAATCCGAACTTCCGGTCGATCACGAAGAACGGGACGCCGCTGATCCCGAGGCCCTGGGCCTCCTGGAAGTCGAACCGGACCTCGTCCGAGTACTTGTCGGTGGTGAAGAGTTCCTCCACCTCGCTGGCCGGCAGGCCCAGGTCCGCGCCCAAGGACGTGAGGTATTCCCGGCTGCCAATGTCCTTGCCGTGCTCAAAGTGGTCGCTGAGCAGGCGCTCCTTGGCCGCATCCTGCCTGGCGTGGGCCGCCGCGAGGTGGATCAGGCGGTGGGCGGTGAAACTGTTGGCCACCACAACCTTGTCGAACCGGTAGTCCAGGCCTTCACCCTTGGCCTGCTGCGCCACGTGCTCGAACATCTGCGAGACCTGCGGCGCCGGCATGCCCTTGCGGCTGCTCAGGTACTCCAGTTCGGTGCCGTCGTAGTGCTCCGGCAGTGTTGGGTCCAGCTGGTAGCTGCGCCACACCACGTCGACGGCTTCACGGTGGGGAAACGCTGCCAGGGCAGCCTCGAACCGGCGCTTGCCGATGAAACACCACGGGCATGCAACATCCGACCAGATCTCAATCTTCATGCCCTGCATAACCGGGCCGCCCTGGCGGCCATTCCGGCGCGTGCCGTGAGATGGGGCACATTCAGCCCTTGTGGCCGGGGCGATCCTGGGCAATAGTTCTGAGGTAGGTGAAGCAGACGCCATGGAAATGTCGAACACCGCGGGACAAGCATGTCCTGCGGATTTATGTGCCTGGCGGCTGGGGAGCTCGGGCCTCGTTTTCTGGAGGCCGGATATGCGTATCGGACTTATTGCAGGACCGTGGATTCCGATTCCACCGGTCACCTACGGCGGCATTGAAAGAGTCGTGGACACCCTGGCGCGCGGGTTCGCCGCGGCCGGACATGAAGTGCTGCTGGCAGCCCCTTCGGAAAGTACCTGCCCCGTGCCGCAGGTACCCGGGATGCGGCCGGCATCCCGCGATGAACTGGGCCTCACGATGTCTGAGCTCAGCCATGTCATCCGCGCCTACAAGGGCCTCCAGGACGTGGATATCATCCATGACCACACCCTGGCAGGCCCCCTCTACGCGCATAGGCCTCCAAAGGTGCCGGTGGTGACCACCATCCACGGGCCGCTCCACCAGGACGCAGAGGACCTGTACCGGGCCATGGGCCAGGACGTCGCCATCGTGGCGATATCGCGCGACCAGGCGTCCCATGCCCCGGAAGTCCCCGTCACGCAGGTGATCCATCACGGGATGGATGTTTCCGCTGTCCCTGTCGGAAGCGGACGCGGTGGTTACTTGTGCTTCGTGGGCCGGGCGTGCGAGGACAAGGGCCTGCTGGAGGCAATCACTATTGCGCGGCAGGCGGGCGTGCACCTGAAGATCGCCGTGAAAATGCGGGAGCCCGAGGAGATCCGCTATTTCCGCGAGGTCATCGAGCCGATACTTGGCCCCAACGAGGATTTTGTGGGGGAGGTGGATGACGCCACCAAGTACCGGCTGATGGGTGAGGCGCTGGCATTCCTGAACCCCATCCAGTGGTCCGAACCTTTCGGCCTGGTCATGATAGAGGCACTGGCCACCGGCACCCCCGTCATCGGCACGCGCATCGGCTCCGCCCCTGAGATCGTGGAACATGGCCGGACGGGTTTCCTCGGGAAGACCGAGGAACTGCGGGGCTTCGTTGAGGCGGCCGCCGGGCTCAGCAGGGAACGCTGCCGGGCATCAGTAGAGGAGCGGTTCAGCGCCCAGCGGATGGTGGCGCAGCACCTCAGGCTCTTTGATGACCTGCTGGCCGGGAGATTGCCGGGAGGGGTTCCGGTTGCCCCGCCGGTGCACCAGAATCGTTAAGGGGGGACCGGCGGGCGTTGGGCTCCCCGGCAGCATCCAGCCTGAGAAGGGAGTCCTTCCATGACCGCCTGGAACGAAGACAATGAGGCCTCCGGCTCCGATGTTGGTGCCGTCACCGTACTGGAAGGCTCTTCGTTTTGCATCTCGGCCGGAACCGGCGACATCAGCGCCGACGGCAGCACGAATGGTGCGTTCTACCAGGACACCCGGATCGTCTCGGGCTGGGTTCTGCGGATCAACGGTTCGCGGCGCGAACCGCTGTCCGCCCAGAAGGCCCAGCCTTTCGAAGCAACCTTCGTTGGCCGCGCAACATGGCCGGGAGGCCGGTTCGACAGTCCGCTGGTGGTCCGGCAGGTCCGGCACATCGGACCGGGCCTGCAGGACGACATCATCCTGGAGAATTACGCAGCGGAACCCGTTGAATGCGCCATAGAGCTGCTTGTGGACGCGGACCAGGCCGACCTCTTCGAAGTGAAGGGCGGCCGGACTACTGGCCCCGATGACACCACCCGCACAGTGGTGGATGGAAAGCTCATCATCGAAGCATCACGGCACGGCCAGCAGCGGGGCTCCGCCATCGGGGCCAAGGATGCGGAGGTGGGCACGGATGGGCTCCGGTTCCGCGTCACCGTCCCCGCCCGCGGCAAGTGGAGCACCAGCGTGATTGTGGTGCCCCTGGTCAACGGGGAGGCCCCGGAAAAGCCCTTCATGGAGGGCCAGCTGCCGCACCACCGTGAGGGCGTGCGGCGCCACCTGGCCTGGGAAGAGAACGTGCCGCGGATCAGCATCGAGGACAGCAGCTTCCAGAACGTGCTCAACCGCAGCCAGAGCGACCTCGGTGCCTTGCGAATCTTCGATGCCCACCATCCCAACCGCGCGGCGGTCGCGGCCGGGGCGCCCTGGTTCATGGCGCTGTTTGGGCGGGACTCGCTGCTGACGTCCTACATGAGCATGATGGTCAACCCCAATCTCGCCTTGGGCACGCTGCAGACCCTGGCCGGGATCCAGGGGAAGAAAGTGGATGTGGATTCCGAAGAGGAACCCGGACGCATCCCGCACGAGGTCCGGCTGGGCGTGACCGCTGGCCTGTCGCTTGGCGGCACCGCGTATTACGGCACGGCGGATGCCACTCCGCTTTTCGTGGCAACCTTGGGCGAGCTGAGCCGCTGGGGACTGTCCCGGGATGCGATCCAGCCGCTGCTGTCCCACGCCGACCGGGCCCTGGAATGGATCGAAAAATACGGCGACCGCGACGGCGACGGCTTCGTGGAGTACCTCCGGCCCAACGAGCATGGACTGGTGAACCAGGGCTGGAAGGACTCCTGGGATGGCATCAACTTCGCGGACGGGACCATCGCGGAAGCCCCCATCGCACTCTGCGAGGTCCAGGCCTACGTATATGCGGCCTACCTGGGCAGGTCGCTGCTGGCCCACTGGACGGGGGATCCTGACCTCGAAAAGCACTGGGCCGACAAGGCGGCAGCCTTCAAGGAGGAGTTCAACAGGAAGTTCTGGCTGCCGGACAAGGGGTACTTTGCGGTGGCGCTGGACAAGGACAAACGGCATGTCGATGCGCTGACGTCTAATATCGGCCACTGCCTGTGGACGGGCATCGTGGACGAGGACAAAGCCGTGTCCGTCATGGAAAACCTGATGTCCCCGCAGATGTTCACCGGCTGGGGCATCCGTACGCTGGCCTCCGACATGGGCGCCTACAACCCCGTCAGCTACCACAACGGCTCGGTCTGGCCCCACGATACCGCGCTGGTGGCCACCGGGCTGATGCGCTACGGGTTCGTGGACGAGGCCAGACGGGTGGCACTGGGCATCCTCGACGCAGCCCGGCACTTTGATGGCCGGCTGCCGGAACTGTTCTGCGGGTTCGACCGCGGCGAGTTCCCGGGCCCTGTTCCGTATCCCACTGCATGCTCCCCGCAGGCGTGGGCGGCGGCGGCGCCCGTGCAGCTCGCCCGGATCCTGCTCCGGTTCGATCCCGTCTTCACCCGGGGGGTGGTGCACCTGGCCCCGATCCTGCCTGAAGTCGTGGGGACATTCCGCGCAGAGAACGTTTTGTTGGATACCAGCCGGGTCACCATCACCGCCACGGGAACCCAGGGCGGCATCGACGGACTCCCGCCGGGGCTGAAGCTCCTGACGGAGCCCCGCCCACCGCTGGCCTATCCGCCGAACGGAGCCCCGGCCAACTCGCGCGTCCCGGGCCTACAGCAGTCCAGCAGCTGAACAGTTCAGGGTAGGGCGCGCTCCAGGACGAAGTCGTGCTCCACGGTGCTGCCCAGCCGGAATGATTTGGTGCCCACCTTGTGGAAACCGGACTTTTCGTAGAAACGGATGGCCCGGGCGTTCTGGCTGTTCACACCCAGCCAGGCCCCGGCGCTGCCGGATGCTGCTGCCGCCTGGAGGCTCGCGTGCATGAGTTCTGCTGCCGCGCCCAGCCCGTGATAGTCCGGGTGGACATAGCATTTGCTGATTTCCACGGACGGCAGCAGCGTCAGCACGGAATCCACGTCCGGGTCCGCTGCGGGCCTGTCCACCAGGAGGCTGTAGCCGCAGAGCTGCCCGTCGGCGTCGATGACCAGGATGGTGATGTCCGGGTCGGCGAGGTAGCCCTTGAAGTGCTCCTCGCTGAGCGTGTTGGCCAGGTGGGCGGCAATGTCGGCAGGTGACGACGACGGCGGGCAGGCCAGCGGGAAGGTGACGGCCGCCAGCCCGGCGAGGGGGCCGGCGTCGTCCGATGCTGCGGTGCGGATGGTGTGCGTCATTCGGTTGCTCCGGTAGGGAAGGTCAGGCCGTGAGGGTTCGGATGGGGGAGCCGGCAAGCCAGGCGGTGATGTTCTCCAGGGCACCGCCGTAGAACTGCCGGTAGCTTTCCTGCGTGACGTAGCCCAGGTGGGGGGAGAGCAGGGTGTTCGGCGCTGCCAGGAGCGGGTGGCCGGCCTGCAGGGGCTCCTGGTCGAAGACGTCCAGGGCGGCGCCGCGGATCCACCCTTCGTTCAATGACCTGACCAGGGCCTCCTGGTCAACGAGCGGCCCCCGGGCGGTGTTGACCAGGATGCCCTCGGGCCCCAGCAGCCGCAGCTCGGCCTCGCCCACAGTGTTCTCGGACCGCGGGGAGAGCCTCAGATGGAGGGTGGCGACGTCGGCGACCGTGAAGAGCTCCTCCTTGGACACCAGCCGCGCGCCGGCCTCCTTGGCTGCCTCCGCGGTTAGGTTCTGGCTCCACGCCACGACGTCCATCCCGAAAGCCTGCCCGTAGGCGGCCACCCGCCGGCCGATCTTGCCCAGCCCCACGATGCCCAGCGTCTTGCCGGCCAGCTCAAAGCCCACCGTTGACTGCCAGGTACCGGCCCGGAGCGAGCTTTCCTCGGCGGGAAGGTGCCGGGCGATGGCCAGCAGGAGGGCCCAGGTCAGTTCGGGCGCGGCCGTGGGTGAGCCGGGCGTACCGCACACCGTCACCCCGTGCTCGGCCGCCGCCGCCACATCGATGGCGGCGTTCGCCATTCCGGTGGTGACCAGCAGCTCAAGCGACGGCAGCTTCTCGAACACCTCACGGGGGAACGCCGTCCGTTCCCGCATGGCGATCACCATGGTGGTGTCCGCCAAGGCCGAAACCAGCGCGTCGCGGGATGTGAAAGGTTCACGGTAGGACGTCACCGTGACCCCTTCGGCCTCCAAAGCCGTGAAGTCAGCGAAGCCGTGGGCCACGTCCTGGTAGTCATCGAGGATGGCAAGGCGGTGGGTCATCGGTGTCCTTCGCAGTGTCCTACGTCCTGGGTCACGTTCATCGTATGGCAGGGCCGTCCGGGAGGGTGCCTGAAACTCCAGCAACGCGGAGCATGATAGCAATGGGAGTGATGAATCCACGCCCATTCCCGATTTTGACCCTGTGAGCAGCCGCGTCCTGTCCCGCGTCCCGAAAAGCTGGGTCCTGCTGGCCTGCATCGGCCTGCTGGCGCTGAACCTCCGTGGCCCCTTTGTTGCCGTCGCGCCCCTGGTGGACCTCATGCAGGCGGAACTGCACTTTTCGCCGGTCATGCTGGGGCTGCTGACCAGCATCCCCGTGCTCTGCTTCTCGCTCGCGGCTCCGCTGGCGTCCCTGGCTGCGCGGAGGTTTGGTGCCGAGTTCGCCGTGACGCTGACCATTCTGGGGGTCCTGGCCGGCGTGCTGCTCCGGTCTGCGGGAGGACCGGTCCTGGTGGTGGCCGGCACGGTGGTCATCGGGGTGGCCATCACCATAGGCAACATCGCGGTGCCACTGATCATCCGCCGCGATTTCGCTCCCCGACGGCAGGGGACTGCGATGGGGATCTACACCGCAGCCCTGAACATCGGGTCCTTCCTGACCTCGGTCATCATGGCCCCGCTCGCCGCAGTGACGGGGTGGCGGCTGGCCCTGGCCGCTGTCGCCGTCCTGGCCGTCGCCGCGGTGGTGGTGTGGGTGCTGGCAGTGGGGCCCCGGACGGCTTTCCTGGCCGAGGCCGAAGACGGCGGGGATACGCCCCGTGCCCCGGCAACCCGTTCCGGCTGGATTACTGCCGGACTCACGGCCGGCTTCGGCGGCCAGGCGTTCTCCTATTACGGCGTCACGGCGTGGCTGCCGAGCTACCTGCACGACGAACTGGGAATGAACGCAGCCCAGGCCGGCGCCGCGTCCTCGATCTTCCAGATCCTGGCCATCGTGGGCGGACTCGGTGTGCCTTTCGCGGCCAAATATCTGAGTACGACGGCGGTGGCGGTCACCCTGGGTACGTTGTGGCTTGCCGTTCCGGTGGGGCTGCTTTTCCTGCCGCAGCTGTGGTGGCTGTGGTCCACCTCCGGCGGGATTGCCCAGGGCGGCGGCATCACCCTGATCTTCATCGCCGTCATCAAGCTGGCCCGCGACCAGGCCTCCGCGGGGCGGATGTCCGCCACGGTCCAAGGCCTGGGCTACTGCCTCGCCGCCGTCGCCCCGCCGCTGGTGGGATTCGTCCACGACAGCTCCGCATCATGGACGCCGGCCCTGCTGGTCATCCTGGTGTCGGTGCTGACCTTCTTCGTCAGCACCACCCTGTCCGTGCGGCAGGTGCCGAAGGGCCGCTGAGGCGCGGCCCGCCGTCGTACGTTCCCCTGTACGCCCGCTCACTTAGCGCAGTAAACACAACGACGCCCGATCACTTATAGCAACGAATACGACAACGCCCGATCACTTTCCTGGGGAAAGTGATCGGGCGTTGTGGGTGGTGCTCCGTTGCCGGACCGGCGCCCCGGATTTCGGGGGGCCTGTTGCGAAGGGCGAGCCGGCCCGGCAGACGGAAGTACTGGTGGGTCAGGCCGCGGTGAGCTCCTCGACGGTGGCCTTTTCACGGGCCTCGGTCAGGTAGCGGGCGTAGGCCGGCAGGGTGAGGAAGGACGGGAACTCACGGCTGAGGGTGACTTCCTCGAAGATGTCGCGGGCGTCCTCGAACCGGTCGCCGTCGAAGCGTTCCAGCTGGGCGAATTCCTCGTCCAGCAGTTCTTCCACCCACTCGTGGCTGATGATCTCGCCGTGGTCCGTGATGGCCCGGGCGTAGATCCACTGCCAGAGCTGGGACCGGGAGATCTCGGCTGTGGCGGCGTCCTCCATGAGGTTGTGGATGGCCACTGCGCCGTTGCCGCGGAGCCAGGATTCGATGTAGCGGATGCCTACCTCGATGTTGTTCCGGATGCCCTGTTCGGTGATGGTGCCGGTGGTGGCGGCAACGTCGATCAGGGCGCGGTCGTCCGGGGTGACGTCCTCGCGGAGCCGGTCCAGCTGATTGGGCTTGCTGCCGAGGACGCCGTCGAACACTTCGCGGCACACGGGCACCAGGTCGGGGTGGGCCACCCAGGAGCCGTCGAAGCCGTCGTTGGCCTCGCGGGTCTTGTCCGCGCGGACCTTCTCCAAAGCGTTGGCGTTGGCTTCGGGGTCCTTGCGGTTGGGGACGGCTGCTGCCATGCCGCCGATGGCCATGGCGCCGCGCTTGTGGCAGGCGCGGACCAGCTGTTCGGTGTAGGCGCGCATGAAGGGCTGGGTCATGGTGACCTGGCCGCGGTCCGGCAGGACGAAGCGGGGGCCGCGGGTGCGGAAGTTCTTGATCAGGGAGAAGATGTAGTCCCAGCGGCCGGCGTTCAGGCCCGCGGCGTGGTCGCGCAGTTCGTAGAGGATCTCCTCCATTTCGAACGCTGCGGTGATGGTCTCGATCAGCACTGTGGCGCGGATGGTGCCCTGCGGGATCCCGAGCAGGTCCTGGGCCAGGATGAAGATGTCGTTCCACAGCCGGGCTTCGAGGTGGTTCTCGATCTTGGGCAGGTAGAAGTACGGTCCCTTGCCCTGGGCCAGCAGGCGGCGGGCGTTGTGGAAGAAGAACAGTCCGAAGTCCACGATGCCGCCGGCGATGGGCTGGCCGTCGATGAGCATGTGCTTTTCCGGCAGGTGCCAGCCGCGGGGCCGGACCACGATGGTGGGCAGCTCGCCGGCCGGGCGGAGTTTGTATTCCTTGCCTTCTTCGGACGTGAAGTCGATCCGGCGCTCCAGGGCGTCGGTGAGGTTCAGCTGGCCCTTGATGACGTTCCGCCACGTGGGGGTGGAGGAGTCCTCCATGTCAGCCAGCCACACCTTGGCACCCGAATTCAGGGCGTTGATGGTCATCTTCTTGTCCACCGGGCCCGTGATTTCGACCCGGCGGTCCTCCAGCCCGGGTGCCGGGGGAGCGACCCGCCAGGACGCATCATTGCGGATGTGCTCGGTTTCCCGCAGGAACCGCGGGTCCGCCCCGGCGGCGATGTCAGCCCGCCGTGTGCGCCGGGCCTGGAGCAGCTCCTGCCGCCGCTCGGCAGTTGCCCGGTGCAGCTTCGCGATGAACGTCAGTGCGTCCGGGGTGAGTACTTCGTCCTGCCGGCAAATAGGCTGTGCGGTCAGGGTGATGCCATTGATCGTGAAGCTGTCGGTGAAGCTGTTCATTTCAGTCTCCTTAAAGACGAAAGGGAAGGTCGACGGCGGGACTTGCCTGGGTGGGGCCGGGAGGGGAAATCCTCCGCGTGCTATCCCCATCCCGGGCGTAAGACCTCGCAAAGCTCGGTCGACGCCGGGGACAGGGCCCCTTTACGCACGCTTCCGGATTCCCCCTCCCGGCCCGCGACGGTCACGCTTGGGCGAGTGCCGCCGTCGTGCCTCTTCGGTGAGCGAAGCGAACGGCTCACCTTGGGCGGCTGGGGATTAGTGGAACTGGCCCTCTTCGGTCGATCCGACCAATGCGAGGGTCGACGCGTTCGGGTTGAGCGCCGTGGAGATGGTGTCGAAGTAGCCGGTGCCGACTTCGCGCTGGTGCTTGGTTGCGGTGTAGCCGCGGGACTCGGAGGCGAATTCCTTTTCCTGCAGTTCGACGTAGGCGCTCATGCCTTCACGGGCGTAGCCGTGGGCGAGGTCGAACATCGAGTAGTTCAGGGCGTGGAAGCCGGCCAGGGTGATGAACTGGAAGGTGAAGCCCATGGCGCCGAGTTCACGCTGGAACTTGGCGATGGTGGCGTCGTCCAGGTGCTTGCGCCAGTTGAACGACGGCGAGCAGTTGTAGGAGAGCATCTGGTCCGGGAACTCGGCCTTGACGGACTCGGCGAACTTGCGGGCAAGCTCCAGGTCCGGGGTGCCGGTTTCCATCCAGATGAGGTCGGAGTAGGGGGCGTAGGCCTTGGCTCGGGCGATGCAGGGTTCGATGCCGTTGCGGACCTTGTAGAAGCCCTCGGCGGTGCGCTCGCCGGTGATGAATTCCTGGTCGCGCTCGTCGACGTCGGAGGTGATCAGGGTGGCGGCCTCGGCGTCGGTGCGGGCGATGACGACTGTGGGGGTGCCGGCGACGTCGGCTGCCAGGCGGGCGGCGTTCAGCGTGCGGACGTGCTGCTGGGTGGGGATCAGCACCTTGCCGCCGAGGTGGCCGCACTTCTTCTCCGAGGCGAGCTGGTCCTCCCAGTGAACACCTGCTGCACCGGCCTGGATCATGGATTTCATGAGTTCGTAGGCGTTCAGCGGGCCGCCGAAGCCGGCCTCGGCGTCGGCGACGATCGGGACCAGCCAGTCCTCAACGGTCTGGATGCCTTCGGAAAATTCGATCTGGTCTGCCCGGAGCAGGGCGTTGTTGATGCGGCGGACCACGGTGGGGACGGAGTTGGCCGGGTAGAGGGACTGGTCCGGGTAGGTGTGGCCGGAGTTGTTGGCGTCGGCAGCTACCTGCCAGCCGGAGAGGTAGATGGCGCGCAGGCCCGCCTTGACCTGCTGGACGGCCTGGTTGCCGGTGAGGGCGCCCAGGGCGTTGGTGTAGCCGCCGGTCTTGTGCTCCTCGGTGAGCTGCTTCCACAGCTTTTCGGAGCCGCGGCGGGCCAGGGTCTGCTCTTCGGTGACGCGGCCGCGGAGGCGGACGACGTCGGAGGCTGAGTAGTCACGGGTCACACCTTCCCAGCGGGGGTTGGCGGCCCACTCGAGCTCCAGGGCGGCGGCCTGCTCTTCGGGCGTCTGCTGGGTGGGCTCAAATGCTGCAGTCATCGTTGATCTCCTTGATTGAGCTCCGGATGGAGTAGGTGGGAACCGCGTCGTTGAGGTTCCCACCGGCTTATCCGGTGCGGTGTTTCTTTCCGTGACAACTACTTTTCAGCACTTTCAACCCCCTTTCTAGACAAAAAGTCTGGAAAGAAATGCACTTCTTCACGTATTCTTCAGAAATGTCACCTTCAAGCTGGAACAGGGACGTTTCCCAGCCGCCGTCAGCCGCCGCAGCGGAACTGGACGTCATCGCGCTGGGCCGCCGCGTCCGCCATCTCCGCAAACAAGCCGGGCTCACGCTCGATGACCTGAGCGCCGCCGTCGGCACCGCCCCCAGCCAGCTCAGCCTGATTGAAAACGGCAAACGCGAGCCCAAACTGACGCTGCTGCAGCACCTCGCCGGCGCCCTGAACGTCAGCATCGACCAGCTGCTCGGGGCCGAGCCGCCCAGCCGCCGCGCCGCCCTCGAAATCGAGCTGGAACGCTACCAGCGCGGGCCGCTGTACGAATCGCTGAACCTGCCCAAAATCCGCATCAGCTCGCGGCTTCCACTGGATGTGCTGGAAGCCCAGGTGGGGCTGCTGCACGAGCTGGAACGGAAGATGAACGAGCAGGTGGCCACCCCGGAGGAAGCCCGGCGCGCCAACGGCGAACTGCGGGCCATGATGCGGGAACGCGGGAACTACTTCCCGGAGTACGAGGCCGAGGCGCAGAAGGTCCTCAAGGAGGTGGGTTACACCACCGGCCCGCTGAGCCAGCACGTCATCGCGGACATCGCCGAGCACCTCGGATTCACCCTGCACCACGTGGGGGATCTGCCGCATTCCACCCGTTCCGTGACGGATTTGAAGAACCGCAAAATTTACCTGACGCAGAGCCAGCGGCAGGACCACGACCCCCGCTCGGTGCTGCTGCAGGCCCTGGGCCACTACGTCCTGGGCCATGAAACGCCCAAGAACTACGGTGACTTCCTGGCGCAGCGGGTGGCCACCAACTATTTCGCCGCCGCCCTGCTCCTGCCCGAGCAGGCAACCGTCGAATTTCTGCAAAAAGCCAAAGCGGCCAAGGAAATCGCTGTGGAGGACATCCGCGACGCGTTCGCCGTCTCCTACGAGACCGCGGCGCACCGCTTTACCAACCTGGCCACCAAGCACCTGGGCATCACCACGCATTTCCAGAAGACGCACCAGAGCGGCATCATCTACAAGGCGTACGAGAACGACGGCGTGAACTTCCCGCAGGACCACACCGGAGCCATTGAGGGCCAGCCGTCGTGCAAGGCCTGGACCTCCCGTGCCGTGTTCGATGTGCCGGACAAGTTCAGTGCCTACAGCCAGTACACCGATACGCCGTCGGGCACGTACTGGTGCACCGCCCGCACCGAGCGGTCCGCCAGCGGCGAATTCTCGCTCAGCATTGGCGTGCCGTACCAGCACGTGAAGTGGTTCCGCGGGCGGGAAACCAGCGCACGGGCCAGGTCCAACTGCCCGGATCCCAACTGCTGCAAGCGGCCGCCTGCCGAACTGACCAACCAGTGGGCCGGGAACGCCTGGCCGTCCGCGCGTGCGCACTCGCACCTGCTGGCCGCGATGCCGCCCGGAGCTTTCCCCGGCGTGGATGAGACCGAGGTGTACAGCTTCCTGCAGGCCCACTCCGGCTCATAGGAACGCCCCATCACATCCCGCCGGTTTCCTCCCGACGCCCCATCACCTCCCGCCGGTTTCCTCCCGACGCCCCATCACCTCCCGCCGGTTTCCTCCCGACGCCCCATCACCTCCCGCCGGTTTCCTCCCGACGCCCCATCACTTTCCTGACGAAAGTGATCGGGCGTTTGGGAATAAGCCGCCAAAGGTGATGGGGCGTTTGGGTGTACGCCGCCAAAAGTGATGGCGCGTTGCTGGATTAAGTGCCGAAAGTGATGGGGCGTTGGGTCAGCCGTGCAGGGTCCGGTAGGCCTCAGCGGCGGCGGGGTGCAGCGGAATCCCGGCGGTGTTGATGAGGCTCTCCGCGCTGAGGAACTGCACGCCCAAGGTGGACTGGGGGATGAGTTCGCCGGCGTTGTGCACCAGCAGCTGGACGGTGCGCTCCACGGTGGCGGCGTCCAGGTCCCTGCGGCAGAGCAGCAGATTGGGAGCACCCACCGTCCACACCGCCGGTATGCCGGGATAGCTGCCTTCCGGTATCAGGACCCGGTCGTACATTCCGCCGTACCTCCGCCGCAGTTCCGGCAGCAGCGCGGACAAATCCAGCAGTCCGAGCGCCACGTCCTGCTGCGCGCTGGCGATGGCCGCAGTGGGCACGCCGCCGGACCAGAACAGGGCATCCACGGTCCCCGCCTTCAGCGCCGCGATGCCGTCATTCAGGCCAAGATGTTCGACGGCGGCAGTTCCGGCGGAGGGCGGCGCGGCATCCGCGGAGGTGCCCAGGCCCGCTGCTTCCAGCAGCCGGGGAGTGGTAAGAGAGGTGCCCGACCCCGGCTGGCCCACGGCGACCCGCCGCCCCGCCAGCCCGGAAATGTCCCGGATCCCGCTGTCCTTCCGCACCACGCAGTGGACGTAGTTTTCGTAAACCTTCCCGATGGCGGCGATCTCCGCTCCGTCTCCGCCCGCCTGGCTGGCGGCATCGGCCAGGGCCACAGCAAAGTCCGCCCGGCCTGCCCGCAGTTCCGCGATGTTGTCCAGGCTTCCGCCGGTGGCCACGGCCCGGGCATGGCCCGCTACGCCGTGGCGTTCAAGCGCCGCGGCCAGCAGCGTCGAGAACTCGAGGTAGAAGCCGCCGGGTTCGCCGCCGGCCACCACCAGGTTCTCCGGCCGGTCGCCTCCGGTGCACGCACTGAGGGCATGCGGCAGGCAGGCTGCGAGTCCGACGGCGAAGGCCCACCTGAGCGCGGACCGTCGCGTCGGCAGGGAGACATGGCGGCCCGGGGCAAGCGCTTCACGCATTGGCATCACCACTCCTGCTGCCCGGAAGCAGCTGATCAGACGCCGGAGCGGGAAACTCGATCCGGGCCGCGAGCCCATGCGGGGCCGCTTCGGCCAGCACCAGGCGGCCACCGTTGGCCGCGGCAAGCTGGCCCACGATCGTCATGCCCAGCCCGGTCCCGGGAACCGACGAATGCTGCGGGGACCGCCAGAATCTGGTGGCAGCCGCGGCGCGCTCCGGGGCAGGAAGCCCTGGACCGTCGTCGGAAATCTCCACCACCACCGCGCCGCCCTCCATCCGGACCGTGGCCGTCACGGTGGCACCGGGGGCGTACTTGAGGGCGTTGTTGAGGAGCTCGGCCGCCATCTGGGCCAGCTCCGCCGGGTGGCAGGAAACCAGTGCCGGGGGCTGCGGCGCCGGAGCAAGGACCAGCCTGCAGCCTGCCTGTTCTGCCAGCGGTGCCGCCCGCTCAATCTCCCCCTGGAGGACCGGGAAAGGGTCCACGGGATCCGGTGCAGGGAAGCCTTCCAGGCGGCCGGCAGCCCGGAGGTACCCCTCGGAGGCCCGGTGCTCCGCGGCGGCGAGTTTGAGGACGCCGTCCAGGATCTCCTCCACCCGGTCCAGCTCCGCCATGGCGCGCTCGGCGGCGTCGTGTTCACGGGCCGTCTTCAGTTCCAGCTGCAGCAGGTCCAGCCGAAGCCGGAGGGCCCCCACGGGGTTGCGCAGCTGGTGTGACGTGTCCGCGATCAGCTGCCGCTGCGCTGCCATGCTGGCGCTCACGGTCCGGGCCATCACGGTGAAGGACCGGCTCAGTTCCCGCAGCTCCGGCGGCCCGTCCTCCGGAAGGCGTCCCGCCCGGCCGGTATTTTCCAGTTCGTGCACCGCCGAGTTGAGCCGCTGGACGGGCCGGAGGACCCATACGGTGACCCGGGCCGCACCCAGCAGGAGCACGGCGGCAAGGGCAAGCGCCGCCACCCCCACCGCGAGCCACCGTTCCCGGAGCTTCTGCTGCGCGGTGCCGGCGTCCACGTCCAGCACCACGGCGCCCAGGACCTGGCTGGCGCTGCCGAAGGGCCGGAAGATCACCCGGGAGCCGGAACCGAAAGGTTCCAGTGGTTCCAGGGCGGTGTTGCTGACGTTCAGCCGGGCCAGGGACAGCGCGTCCTGCACGTCGGACCGGCCGGTATCAAGGTCCCCGGAATGAAGGGTGGCCTGCTGCACACGCACCACGATCCCTTCCCCGTACAGCCCGGAGTACGTGTCCATCTCCCGCTGCAGCCGCGCCGTGTCCCCGTCGGCGGAGGCATCGAACGCCACCTGCGCCAGACGGTTCAGGGACGCCGCCCGGTTGATCTGCAGCTCCTGGGTCAGCTCGCGGGACGCGGACGTGAGGATGGTGCCCGAGATCAGGAAGACCACCACCAGGCAGAGCACGCTGAGGACGCCCAGCACCCGCAGCCTCATCCGGAAGCCGCCTCCACCCGGTACCCCACCCCACGGACGTTGATGATGAAGCCGGGTTTTTGCAGTTTTGCCCGCAGCCCGGTGAGGTGGACGTCCAGGGACCGGGAGGAAGCCAGGAAGGCGTCGCCCCACAGCGCGTCAAGGATTTGTTCCCGGGTCACCACCGAGCCGGCGTGGCGTGCCAGCAGCGCGAGGAGCTCGAACTCCGTGGCGGTCAGGGCGAGCGGCGAACCTGCTTTGGAAGCGGTGCGGCGGTTCAGGTCGATCGCCACGTCATCCAGCACGATGACGTGCTCCTGCGGGGTGCCGCCGCCACGGCCCGCCCGCCGCGTCACCGCTTCGATCCTGGCGAGCAGTTCCACCAGCTTGACCGGCTTGACCAGGTAGTCGTCCGCGCCGGAACGCAGCCCGAGCACCACGCTGCGTTCGTCGTCCCGTGCGGTCAGGATCAGGATGGGGACATCGGTGACCTGGCGCAGTTTGCGCAGCACCTCCAGCCCGTCCATGTCCGGCAGGCCGAGGTCCAGGAGGATCACCTGGAAGTTCCGGTGGGACAGCAGCGCATCAGCGCCCCGCGCCAGCCGCTGCGGGTGGTGTCCGGCGCTTTCGACGGCGGCGGTGAGGGCGCCGGCCATGCTGTCGTCGTCCTCGACGATCAGCACGTCCATGGCCATCTTCCTTGCTGCGTTTCCTGTAGTGTCCGGTTCATCCCCGCCACGTGAGATTACCGCGTGGCGCCAGGATATGCCCGACGGAGGCCGGCCCGGCCGAGACGGGACACGCAGGCAAAACCTAAGGAAGTGTTAGGAAATGCCCCGCCACGTTGGCTGTGCGGTGGATCACCCATACCGTGGATGAGGCCCTCCGGCGTTGGAGGACGCACGTCACCACAAGGAGGAACTCACCGATGAGCACCCAACAAACCGCGCCCCTGACGGAGGCCGCCCAGACCCGGCGGGCCGTGGGCAACATCCTGAAGGGTTCCGCCGGCAACCTTGTGGAATGGTACGACCTCTACGTCTATACCGTCTTTGCCGCCTACTTCCAGGCCCACTTCTTCAACTCCAAGGATGAGCTGCAGGCGGGCCTCGAAGCGATGGCCGTCTTCTCGACGTCGTTCCTCATGCGGCCCATCGGTGCCTGGTTCTTTGGCCGGTACGCGGACCGCAAGGGCCGCAAGGCTGCCCTGACCCTCAGCGTCACGCTGATGTCGGCGGGTTCCTTCGCCATCGCCGTGCTGCCCACCCAGGACGTCATCGGACTGTGGGCCATGATCCTGCTGGTGCTCGTCCGCGTGATTCAGGGCTTCTCCGTGGGCGGCGAGTACGGAACCAGCGCCACCTACATGTCCGAGGCAGCCACCAGCAAGCGCCGCGGCTTCTTCTCCAGCTTCCAGTACGTCACCCTGATCGGCGGCCAGATGCTGGCCCTGCTGGTCCTGGTGATCCTGCAGAACGTCATGCCCAAGGGCGACCTGGGGGAGTGGGGCTGGCGCATCCCGTTCGCCATCGGCGGCGTGGCCGCCCTGGTGGTGCTGTGGCTCCGCCGCTCCATGGAGGAGACGGTTTCCGCCGAGCAGCTCGAGGCCGCCAAGACTCCCGCGGTTGCCGGACAGGCCCAGCCGGGCACCATGAAGCTGCTGTTCACGAGCTACTGGAAGCCGCTGCTGGTCTGCATCGGCATCACCCTTGGCGGGACCGTGGCGTTCTACACCTACACCAACTTCATCCTGAAGTTCATGAACGATACCTCGGGCATCGCCAAGACCGACACCTCCGTGATCAACTTCTGGGCGCTGTTCATCTTCATGCTGCTCCAGCCCGTCTACGGCATCATCTCGGACAAGGTGGGCCGCAAGCCGCTGCTGCTCTGGTTCGGCATCACCGGCGTGCTCTTCACCTGGCCGCTGCTCTCCACCCTGGCCGGCACCAAGGACCCGTTCACCGCGTTCCTGCTCATGATGGGTGGCCTGGTGATTGTCGGCGGCTACACCTCGATCAACGCCCTGGTAAAGGCTGAACTGTTCCCCGCCTCCATCCGCGCGCTCGGCGTTGGCCTGGGCTACGCAATCGCCAACTCGCTCTTCGGCGGGACCGTGCCGCTGATCGGCGCGGCCTTCCAGAAGGCGGAGCGGGAGGACCTGTTCTTTACCTACGTGACCATCGCCATCGCCATCTCGCTGGTGGTCTACATCTTCGCCCTGAAGAACAAGAAGGCCACGCACCTGGACGACGAACAGGGCCACGCCTGGGAGCAGGCGCCGCAGGGTGGCGGCAAGGACAAGGACGCGCTCGGCGTCTAGCATTCAGGCGTCCCAACGGACGCATCGCCCAAGGAGGCGTACGACGGCGGCTGCCAGGCCGCCGTCGTACGCCTCCTTTTGCATGTGCAAAGGGAGGTATGGGACGCGGAGCCCCTTTAGCGGCGCGTCATCCGTCGGCGCATCAGGAACCCATGCGCGGCGAACAGGCGGGGCAGCACCACATACACCGCGGTAGGAACCACCACCATGGCCCGGAAGACGGGGTGCCAGGTTTCCATGAGAGGTGCGGCCGCCATCATGCCGATGGCAACCAGCGGAAAAATTGCCAGCCAGGTGATGGCCGCGCGGACATGGATGGACGGCGGAGCCGCCGGAACCCCCGGCACCGGTGGGACTGCGGGCAGCACGGGCTGGGGAGCGGAAAGGGTTGCCGGCTGGGCAACGGAGGGGGCTGCGGGCTGTGGAACCGTGTCCATGGAAAAACTCCAACTGATTAGTTGCTTAATGCTTGCAAAGACACTAAACGCGGACGGGTGCAATTGCAACTACCTGGTTGGAATTGCGTAGACTTATGTCATGGCATGGAACACAGCGCGGACCAGGGAACTGCTGCTGGCCGCTGCCACGGAGGAGTTCAGCGCCAAGGGGCTCGCGGGGGCGCGGGTGGATCGCATTGCAGCCGCCGCGGGCGTGAACAAGGAGCGCATCTACCAGTACTTCGGCAAGAAGGATGAGCTGTTCGACGCCGTCCTGGCCGCCGAAATGGTCCGGGTAATGACCGAGGTGCCCATCACCGGCAGCGGACCGGAGGCGTTCGGCGAATACGCCGGCCGCCTCTTCGACCGGCACACCACCGACGGCGTCCTGCCCAGGCTCCTGTTCTGGGAAGGCCTGGAGCGGGGCGGGGAAACTGTCAGCCGCGCCACCCGGTCCGACCACTGCGCCATCAAGGTGGGACAGGTCCTGGACGTCCTGCCCGGAATCGACAGGACCGACGCCGCGGACCTGCTGATCACCGTCATCACCCTGTGCGACGGCTGGCCGGTCCTGCCCCAGATCGACACGCTCCTGGCGGGCAGCAGTGCTGACCGGACCACCCGTCGTCGGGCGTTCATCGTGCGGACCGCAACCCTGCTCGCTGAAGCCCTCGCCGCCGAGGTGCGGGCCGCCCCCGGAGCTGCCCTGGACCAGGCCGGCTAGAAGGCCTGCCGGGGAACCGGCCGGGTGGGCGGACTATATTGGGCCATGTCAGCACACCACCACCATCGCGGGAGTCTGCACCCATGGCCAAGGAACTTGCCACCCAGCTCATCGAACAACTCCAGGCTGCCGGCGTGCAGCGGATCTACGGGATTGTGGGCGACAGCCTCAACCCGATCGTGGATGCCGTCCGCCAGACCGGCGGCTCCGCGAAGGGCGGCATTGACTGGATCCACGTCCGCCATGAGGAAGCCGCCGCCTTTGCGGCCGCAGCCGAAGCGCAGCTCACCGGAAAGCTTGCCGTGTGCGCCGGATCCTGCGGCCCCGGAAACCTGCATCTGATCAACGGCCTGTACGACGCCAACCGCTCCGGCGCTCCGGTGCTGGCCATCGCCTCCCACATTCCCAGCAAGCAGATCGGCAGCAGCTTCTTCCAGGAGACCCACCCGGACCGCCTATTCAACGAATGCTCGGTGTACTCGGAGCTGGTCAGCACCGCAGAGCAGGCTCCCCGGGTAATGCACAGTGCCATCCAGCACGCGCTGGGGCTTGGGGGAGTGGCCGTCGTGACCCTGCCGGGTGACATCGCCGGGCTGGAGGCCGCCGGCCCCACCCCGCTGCCTGCCACCTTCCGGCCTGCCAGCCTGGTCCCGGACCCGGCCAGCGTCCAGGCACTCGCGGACGCCATCAACGACGCCGGCAAGGTGGCCATCTTCGCCGGCGCCGGCGTGGAAGGGGCACACAGCGAGCTGATGGCGCTCGCCGACCTGGCCAAGGCGCCGGTGGGGCACTCGCTGCGCGGCAAGGACTTCGTCCAGTTCGACAACCCGTTCGATATCGGCATGACCGGGCTGCTGGGATACGGGGCCGCGGCCGAAGGCATCGAGGACGCCGACCTGCTGATCCTCCTGGGCACCGACTTCCCATACGACCAGTTCCTGCCGGACACCCGCACCGCGCAGGTGGACCGGGTGGCCCACCGGCTGGGCCGTCGGACCGACGTCGACATTGCCGTCCACGGCGACGTGCTGCCCACCCTGCGCGCACTGCTCCCGCTGGTGAAGGCGAAGAAGAGCCGCAGGTTCCTGGACCAGATGCTGAAGAAGCACGACCGGCTGATGAACAAGGCCGTGGGCGCCTACACCCGGAAGGTGGAGAAGAAGCAGCCCATCCACCCGGAGTACGCGGCGTCCCTGCTGGACCAGGTGGCCGCCGAGGACGCCATCTTCACCGCGGACACGGGCATGTGCAACGTCTGGACCGCGCGGTACATCAACCCGCTGGGCACCCGCCGGCTCATCGGGTCCTTCCTGCACGGCTCCATGGCCAACGCCCTGCCGCACGCCATCGGCGCCCAGTTGGCGTACCCCGGCCGGCAGGTCATCTCCGTCTCCGGCGACGGCGGGCTGTCCATGCTGCTGGGTGAGCTCATCACCGCCGCCGCCTACAAGCTGCCGGTGAACGTAGTGGTGTTCAACAACTCAACCCTCGGCATGGTCAAGCTCGAGATGCTGGTGGACGGACTGCCCGATTTCGGTGTGGACGTCCCCGATGCCAACTACGCGGCCGTGGCACAGGCGCTGGGCTTCCATGCGGTGAGGGTCACGGATCCGGCGCAGATCGAATCGGCGTACCGGGAAGCGTTCGCCCACCCCGGCCCGTCGCTGGTGGAACTCATCACCGACCCCAAGGCGCTGTCCATCCCGCCGAAGATCTCCGGTTCCCAGGTGATCGGGTTCGCCACGGCCATGTCCAAGGTGGTGCTGAACCGCGGGGCGGGTGAGGCCGTGAGTATGGCGCGCAGCAACCTGCGCAACATCCCGCGGCGCTGACCGGGGTCCAAACCCGCCATCACATCCTGCCCATAAATCGGGAACGCGTCTGCACTTTATGCAAACGCGTTCCGGAATTAAGGGCGAAAAGTGATGGGGCGTTTGGGTTTTAGGGCCAAAAGTGATGGGGCGTTTGGTCAGCGGGCGCCGCCCTGCCACAGGGCATCGAACGGGGCGCCGGAGGCAACGCGGTTGCGGATGCCGGCGGTCACGAAGTCCTTGGCGGTACGGGCGGCCTCCAGCGGGCTGGCGCCCTTGGCCAGTTCCGCCGTTACGGCGGCGGCGAGCGAGCAGCCGGCGCCGGAGACGGCCACCTCGCCCACCTTCGGGGCGCTGAGGACTTCGAGGGTCTGGCCGTCGTAGAAAACGTCGACGGCGTCCGGGCCTTCCAGCCGGACCCCGCCCTTGGCCAGGACTGCTGCGCCGCTGAGTTCGTGGATGCGCACGGCAGCGGCCTTCAGGGATTCGACGTCCGTGATCTCCAGGCCGGACAGTGATTCCGCCTCGAAATGGTTGGGCGTGACGAAGGTGGCCAGCGGCAGGATCTGGGCTTTCAGGGCCTGGTCCGTGTCCAGCGCGTGCCCCGGTTCCTGGCCCTTGCAGATCAGCACCGGGTCCAGGACAACGTTGGCAAAGCTGTTCTCCTGCAGGGCACCGGCCACCGTGTTGATGGTCGCCGGGCTGCCCAGCATGCCGATCTTCACCGTGTCCAAAGCCGAAGGGGCGCCCGACGCCGGACCGTAGGCCGCCGTCGTCGCCTCCAGTTGATCGGCAATCACCTGCTGGTCCACCGGCACGAAGCGGTGGTTCCAGCTGTCCTTGGGGTCGAAGGACACGATGCAGGTCAGGTTGGCGATGCCGAAGACGCCCAGTTCCTGGAAGGTCTTCAGGTCGGCCTGCGCGCCGGCGCCACCGGTGGCTTCGGACCCGGCGATGGTGAGGACGACGGCGGGACGTGCGGCGGGCAGCGTTGCGTCAGGGGTAGCGGAAGTCATGCACCCATCCTGCCACCCGCCGTCGGACGCCCGCCAAACCGGTGCCCCGAGTCCCGGGATCGCCGGAAAGGTGCCGGATCGACGGAAAGAACCGGCGATCCGGCACCTTTCCGGCGATTTGGGCGCTCCACCGGCGTGGCTAGGGTCGGAGCGCGGCAAGCACGCGGGCTTTGAACTCGTGTTCGCGGAAGAGGTCGGCCCACTTCACGCGCACAAACGTCCAGCCGTTCTCGGTGAGGGCATTCTCCCGCTGTCGTTCCTGGAACAGCACCTCATCCGTCGGTTTGTAGTCGAAGTACTTCGTCTTCCCGTCGAATTCGAGGGCAACCTTCTTTTCCTTCCAGGCGAAATCCAGCCGGTACCGGCCGGCACGCGTATCCACCGAGACTTGGGGCTCCGGCAGGGGAAGTTTCAGCCGCATAAGGAGTTCGCGCGTGAGTGTCTCTCCGGCGGACTCCGAGCGCGGATCTGCGTGGGCGAGCGCCAGCCGGAGGGTCCGGATCCCGCGCCGTCCCTGCAGGCCGTCAGCCATGCTTTCCATCAGGGCCCTGTCCGCGCCGAGCCGGAGGGCGTGGTCCATCAGCACCAGCGACTGCCGATAGCCCAGCATCATGGCACAATCCACTGCCGTCCGCTCCAGCGAGGTCACCTTGAGGCCTCCGAGGGTCACCACCTCCAACGCAGTCCAGGGCCGGGTATGGCCGCGGACATCCTTGCCGAGCCGCTCACTGGAAGGGTTTCCCGGCATCAAAAGGTGGACCAGGTCATCCACGTCCCAGAGATACAACCCGTGCAGCCGGGCCGCGGAGGTGTGGCTGTACACGTAGCCACCGGCCGAAGTGGTCAGCGTGCCGAGTGCATGGGCGTGAATCAGCTGCATGCTGCGGACGGGACGTGACTGTTTTTCCCACGGCTCGGCGCGGATGTAGCAACCGTGGCGGAGGCGGACCAGCTTCCCGTGGAGGACCAAGGCCTTGATGGCCCGGGAATTGAGGCCGTTCCCTTGCAGTTGCCCGGTCCGCCACAGGTTGCCGGTGTTTGGCAGAGCCGGGAGAGGGGTTGGTTGCTGCGGTGTCATCCCGACAGGATCCCGCCGCTGCGGCACTCACTGAAAGCGCCGTCGTCGTCATGTGGACAACGTCCTGCGTCCCCAACTCGCCGGAACCCGTCCGGTTCGCCGCGACGTTCCGGCGGGCCGGCAGCTTTCCGGCGGGTTCGACGGCGGCCGGCCGGGTCAGCCCTTCAGCGCCCCGTCCAGCAGGGCGCGCAGCTCACGGAAGTGCCGCTCCGTGGCTTCCGGGTGGAACGCCGAGGTGTCCGCCATGCTGTAGCCGTGAGGTGCCCCTTCGTAGATCTCGTTGGATGCCTCGAGCCCGGCGTCCTTGAGCGCTTCGCCCAGGCGCGCGACGGCGTCGGGGGCCATGCTCCGGTCGTGGTCCGCGTGGCCAAAGACGAAGCGCGCCCGGGCCGTGCCAAGCCCCAGGTGCGGGCTGTCCGGATCCTCCGTTGCCAGGCCGCCACCGTGGAAGCCGCCACACGCTGCCACCAGGTCCGGGTGCGAGGTGGCGGTGCGGACAGCGAGCCGGGCACCCATGCAGTAGCCGGTGGTGCCAATAGGACCCGGCGCCACGCCGTCGAGCGCCGCCAGCGCGGAAACCCAGGCATCGATGTCCGGCAAGGCCTTGTCCGGGGTCAGCCGGCCCACCCGGGGGAAGGCAGCCTTGCCGGCAGCTTCCCGGCCCTCCTGGGTGGACATGTCACCGGCCGGGGCCAACTCGGCGACTGTTCCTTCCCGGTAGAACACGTTTGGCGCCAGCACCACGTAGCCCCATTCGGCAATGCGCTGCGCCATCTCCTGGATGCGCGGGCGCAGGCCGAACGCGTCCATGTAGAAGATGACCCCCGGGAACGGGCCGGTGCCGGTGGACGGGCGGGCGACAATGGCTTCGGCAGGGCCTGCTGCGGCCTGGATCTCGATGAGCATTTGGTCAGGATAGCGGAGCCACCCGGGAGCCACGCTCAGGAGTAGTACCGGCCCAGGGTTTCGGCCTTGAAATCGAAGAAGGTGCCGGACTCGATGGCCAGCCGGGCGTCGTCCACCATCTTCACCACGAACCGCTCGTTGTGGATGGAGATGAGGGTGGCGGACACCATTTCCTTGGCCTTGAACAGGTGGTGGATGTAGGCCCGCGAGTAGTTGGCGCAGGCGTAGCAGTCGCAGCCTTCCTGCAGCGGCCCAAAATCACGCTTGTACTTGGCGCCGGAAAGATTGAACCGGCCGTACGGGGTATAGAACGCGGAGTTGCGGGCCACCCGGGTGGGGGAGACGCAGTCGAAGGTGTCCGCCCCGTTCTCGATGGCCGTGAAGATGTCATCCGGTTCGGAAATACCCAGCAGGTGCCGCGGCTTGTCCTCCGGCAGTTCCTCGTTGCACCAGCGCACGATGGTGCCAAGGTTTTCCTTCTCCAGCGCACCGCCGATGCCGAACCCGTCGAACGGCATCGCGCCGAGGTCGCGGCAGGCTTTCCGTCGCAGGTCTTCATACTGGGCGCCCTGGATTACGCCGAACAGCGCCTGGTAGGGCTTGGCCGCCCGTTCCTCCGTCAGGCGGAAGTGTTCCTCGATGCACCGCTCCGCCCACAGCCGGGTGCGTTCCAGTGATTCCTCCTGGTACCGCCGGGAGTTCTGCAGGGTGGTCAGCTCGTCGAACGCGAACATGATGTCCGCGCCGATCTGGTGCTGGACCTGCATGGAGATCTCGGGCGAGAAGCGGTGGCGATCGCCGTTCAGGTGGGACTTGAACCAGACGCCGTCGTCGTCAATATGGGCCAGGCGTTCCTTGCCGGGGGCCACGGCATCATCCGGTCCGGAGGCGTCCACGGACTTCATGTCGATGACTTTCTTGAACCCGGAGCCGAGGCTCATCACCTGGAATCCGCCGGAGTCGGTGAAGGTGGGGCCGGGCCAGTTCATGAAGGCACCCAGGCCGCCGGCCGCATCCAGGATGTCCGGGCCCGGCTGCAGGTACAGGTGGTAGGCGTTGGCCAGCAGCGCCTGGGCGCCCAGGTCCGCCATGGATTCCGGCAGCACGGCCTTGACGGTGGCCTTGGTGCCGACGGCGATGAAGGCCGGCGTCTGGATCTCACCGTGCGGGGTGGTGATGGTGCCGGTGCGGCCCAGGAATTCCCCGTCGTTTTCCGCTACCTGAGCCGCCGTCGGCGGGCAGGACTCCGCCAGGCGGGTGCCGACCGTGAAGGAGAACTGGGATCGGGTTTCAGGCAGGGCGAAGGCGGGGTTGGCTGGCACCGTACCAGTGTGCCAGCAAACCGCCCGGCCCCCGTAAACTCAGCTGGCCGGTTCCGAGGCGGGGTAGTTCTCGGACCGCCAGGAATCCCAGGATTGCCGGATGGCGTCGAAGGCGCCGGCGCCGAGGTCGTACGTGGAAGCGATGACCAGCGAGCCGTCACCCTCCGCGCGGACATCCTTGATGGCCGGATGGTCCGCCACCACCAGCAGCCCCTCGCCGTGTTCGGCGTAGCTGTGCACCGTGAGGCCCACCTGGTGGCTGGTCCGGTACCAGACCTTGCCGCTGATGTCCTCGCCGGTGCCGAGTGTCAATTGGTAGGGCTCGCCCGGCGCTGGGAGGTCGGAGAGCCCCAGCTTCTCAATGGCGGAGGCTTTGCCCTCGGTCAGGTGCAGGAACAGGGTGTGCCGCTTGCCGTGCGGGTGGCGTTCCAGGGCGAAGCGGAGTTGCTGCAGGAAGGTCAGCCAGCCCTGCGTGATGTCCTCGTCCCAGGCAGCCCACTCGGAGTCATGGTCCATGGCGGCGCGGGTGACACTGACCCGGGTTCCACCGGCCTCCGGGTGGAGCTCAAACGTGTCCCCGCCGTGCACGGTGAGGCTGGTGTGGTCCGGTGCTTCCTGCACGTCACTGGAGAAGTAGATCTCCTTGATCTCGGACTCCAGGTCCTCGGCCTGCCAGCCATGCCACTGGGCCACCTTGGACGGTTCACGCAGCATGGTCCAGACCTGCGGCGCATCGGCGTTGATCACTACGCTGAGATTGTTGGTCATAGCCCCGAATGTACGCCCCGGACATAGCCTCGGGTAGGGGCTATTTCCCATTGCGGGAAGGCGCCGGGAAGATGCCCGGAAGGCGCGCGGGAGGCGCCTGCCGGACGCCCCGCGGGTCAGGAGCGGACGGCCTCCAGCTCGTTGCTGATGCGCCGTTCCAGTTCGGACGTCCCGATGGTTTCCGAGCCGCCGTGCGCCCGCAGGAACAGCAGGGATTCCAGCCGCAGCAGCCGCCATTCGCGCTCGGCGTCATGGTTGGAGTTGTCGATGGAGCGGAAGATTTCCTTGTCGTACAGGTTGGGCTCGTTGAGCGAGCGCTGCCGCACCTTGGCTGCCATGCGTGCCTTGAACGGGTCCGTTTCCTGGTTTTCGGGGGTGCGGATCAGTTTCTCGTACACTTCGGCGCGTTCGTCCTGGCCGTCCTGCCGGCAAATGTAGCTGGCCAGCGCCAGCGAGGCCTCCACCGAGGTCCACCGGCCCGGGTTTCCGTCGTAGGGCAGCACGGTGATCAGGTCCGCTACGGACAGTGCGCCGTCCGCGTCCTTGAGCGTAATGAACAGTTCGTGCGCCAGGTCGCTGAGGTCCTTCAGGCAGCTTCCGGATTTGAAGTTGACGCCCTTGGAGAGCCTGTCGGCCAGGAGCAGGACGCCCTCCGCATCCGGATGCGCCTCCGCGGCGGCCTCCACTACTGATTCGGGGGTGCCGGCCGGCGCCGGGATGAGTGCCAGTTCCTCCTCGCTGGGCCCGGTCGCTGCGGGCGGCGCCGGCGGGAGGGGAGGGACGACGACGGCGGGCGCCACATTGAGGGGACCGGTCCCGGCGCCGGGCTGCTCCTGCGCGCCGTTCCGGGGCGTCAGGGTTTCCGCCGGCGGTGCGGCCTCCGGAAGGTCCGCCGGCAGCGGAAGCTGGGTGACGTCGTCGTGCGCTCCGTCCACCACCGTGACCATGGTGCCGATGGCAACCCGCAGGGTTCCGCCGCCGGAGAGGCTGGCCAGTACCAGTGCGGGGGAGCCAAAGTCGTCGTGCTCGAGCTCCACCTGGTCGATTTCGGCAGTGCGCCGGCCGTCGGGGAGGAGGATGTGGCTGCCGGTGGTCAGAGATCCAGCCTGCTGTTCACGGTGGTGCCTGGCGGCTGGTGATTCGGTCATGGGAGTCCTTAAGTTCTCTTGCGGTCCGCCCTACAGTCTACAAAGGCGGGCACTCAAAACCGGGGACCCCCACGTCCCGGCGGGGTGGTCAGAAGCCCACGCCTGCAAACGCCAGGGCCTGCCGGATCAGGCCGCCGCGGCCGCCGGAAAACTCCATCTGGACGCCCGGGCTGAGGACTTCCTCCGGGGTCATCCAGGTCAGTTCCAGGGCATCCTGGCGCGGCTCGCACTCACCCGTCACCGGGATCACGTAAGCCAGGGACACGGCGTGTTGCCGCTCGTCCGTGAAGCCGGTCTGGGACGGTGCCGGGAAGTATTCGGCCACCGTGAACGGGACGGGGCTCAACGGCAGCTGCGGGAACGCCAGGGGGCCGAGGTCCTTTTCCATGTGCCGCAGGAGGGCGGCGCGGATGGTTTCGCGGTAGATGACGCGCCCGGACACCAGGGAACGCACCATGGTCCCGTCTGCGTCCGCCTGTAGCAGCGTGCCCACTTCGTTGACGTAGCCCAGCGGGTCCAGCCGGACCGGTACTGCCTCGACGTACACCATGGGCAGCCGCCCCCGTGCCTCAAAGAGGTCTTCTTCAGAGAGCCAGCCGGGATTCGGGTCAGGTGTGCGCACGTTCATGCTTAAGTTCTACCCCATGGGGCGCCGCTGGGAGATCCACACCGTGGCGGGCGCGTTGGGGCTGCCGGCATCCGGGTTGGCTACGTGGAGGGTGCTTCCGAACGCCTCCTCTGTCAGGCTGGCGGTGAGGCCCGCGGCGGTGAGGCGCTCCTGCAACGGTTCCAGCCCGCCGTCGTACTCGAAACCCAAGCCTGACCTGGACTGTCCGGTGGCCGGCCGTACCAGCAGGATGCCGCCGTTTTTGGCAGTGAAGTCTGCCGTCTCGTCATTGTCCGGCACGGGCCGGGGGCGGGCGCCGATGTGCAGCAGCGTGCGGACGGCACCCTCGGGGTCCGCGGTGTACCAGACCGCGGCGACGGCCAGTGCGGGATCGGCGTCGGCGCACTGGGCAAAGTGGGCGGCCTTGTCCGCGAGGAAGCTGAACCCGTCCGGCGCGCTGATCCGGCAGGCGTCACCGTGGTCAGCGGTGACGAGTTCGGCCGGTCCGGCGCCTTCCGCCGCCCCTTCCTGTGGGGACTCCTCCTGGGCTGAGAGGTTGGTGCGGCGGGCGAATTCGGCCACGTCTCCCACTTCCACCGCCAGCACCGTCCGGCCGTCCTGACCGGAACCCGCCTCCGCGGAGTGGAGCGCCACGCGTCCTGACGCCGAATCAAAGACCTGCCACCCGCCGTCGTCCTCTGTCTGCACCATCCCCAGGGCAGTGAGGAGGTGCTTCCAGGACTCGGTGCGCGAGGTGAAATGGACGGGGCGGACTCGGAGCATGGCGTTGTCCTCAGGTGGCGGATGGATCTGTAGGGCCATGATGCCACGCGAAACCGCTCTGCACACGGGGCTTGTGGCACGCGATTCCACGGGCAGAATTAGCCCATGGCCAATGAGCTTGAGGAACTGCTGCTGCCCGATGCCGCTGCCTGGCGTGCCTGGCTGGAAGAGAACCACGGCACCAGCCCGGGGGTGTGGCTGGTGCTGCACAAGAAGGGCGGGACGGTGACGGGCCTTGACTACGCGGCGGCCCTGGACGAGGCCCTGTGTTTTGGCTGGATCGACGGGCAGGGCCGGCGCCGGGACAGCGAAAGCGTGTTCCAGCGGATGACGCCGCGGCGCCCCCGCAGCGTCTGGTCCGCGCGGAACGTGGGGCACGTCGCGCGGCTGGAGGAGACGGGCAGGATGACCGACGCCGGCAGGGCGGCGGTGGAGGCCGCCAAGGCCGACGGCCGCTGGGACGCGGCCTACGGCGGTCAGGCCGACGTCGAAGTTCCCGCAGACCTGGCAGCAGCCATCGCCGCCAACCCCGCCGCGCAGGCAATGTTCGATGTCCTGACGAAAACAAACCTGTTCTCCCTGGTGTACCGGACGAATTCGGCCAAACAGGCAGCCACCCGCGAGCGCAGGATCGCGGGCTTTGTGGACATGCTGGCGCGCGGCGAGACCCCGTATCCGCAGAAGAAGCGCCCCGCCGGGCAGGGCTAGTGCCGGCTGTGTGACGCCAGGGATTCTGCTCCCGCGGGGCTGGCCGGTAAAATTGACGGTTCACTTGCGCTGGTGCCGTTCCCCGAACCCGGGGGACGGCACTTGTGTGTTCAGCGAGGGATTGACACCGCCATGCCCCCCAAAATTCCGGAAACCGTTCCCGCCGCCGTTCGGCGCCGCCCCGTCCTGTGGGCCCTGGCGGCCGTGACGGTGCTGGTGCTGGCAGCATTGCTGGTGCTGGGCGGCAATATCCAGAGGGACGGCGGGCAAGCCGGAACCCCGCAGGCCGGTACCGGGCAGAGCGAAACGGGGCAGCCCGCTGCTCCGCCGGAAGCTGCCCCCGCGGACGATGCCGGCTACCGGCCCGCGTACCACCTCACCCCTGACCAGCACTGGATGAACGATCCGCAGCGGCCTTTTTTCCTTGATGGCCTGTGGCATTACTACTACCTCTACAACGCCGACTACCCGGAAGGGAACGGCACCGAGTGGTTCCACGCCACCAGCACGGACCTGGTGCACTGGAAGAACGAAGGGGTGGCCATTCCCAAGTTCCGCAACGGCCTGGGCGACATCGAAACCGGGTCCGCGGTGGTGGACACCGAGGGGACAGCCGGATTCGGCAAGGGGGCGGTGATCGCCGTCCTTACCCAGCAGCACGACGGTGTCCAGCGCCAGTCCCTGTTCTACTCCACGGACATGGGCTACAGCTTCCAGGCCTACGGGCAGAACCCGGTGATGGAGAATCCCGGCGCGGAGCATTGGCGGGACCCCAGGATCATCCGGGACGAGGCCACCAACCAGTGGCTGATGCTCCTCGCGGAGGGCCACAAGATCGGCTTTTACACCTCCCGGGACCTCAAGCAGTGGACCTACGTGTCAGGCTTCGAACAGGAGGGGCTGGGCATCCTCGAGTGCCCGGACTTCTTCCAGATGGACGTCGACGGCGACCCCGCCAAGCGGACGTGGGTCCTGGCTGCGAGCGCCAACGGTTCCGGGGAGGGCCGCACCACCGGCCTGGCCTACTGGACCGGCGGGTTCGACGGCAAGGCCTTCAAAGCTGACGGCGGCCACCAGTGGCTCGACGGCGGCCCGGACTTCTACGCGGCCGTCACCTGGGATGACCCGCGGCTGGACGATGCGCAGCGGAAGGCGTCCCGCCACGCCATCGGCTGGATGAACAACTGGACCTACGCCCGGCAGCTCCCCACCGGTGACTGGTACGGGTCCGCCTCCGTGGTGCGGGACATCCGGCTGGCGTCCGACGGCGGCCGGCCGGCCTTGGTGTCGTCGCCCACCGCCGCGCTCCAGTCGCTGGAAGGGGATCCGGTCAAGGTGCCCGGCGGCAGCATCGGTGGCGGGACGGCACTGCCGGTTCCTGACAGTGGCGCCTTCAAGGCCGACGTCGAGCTGGCCAAGCCCGCGGACGGGACCGGTGAGGCGCGGCTGCTGCTGCAAAGCGGAGGCACCACCTACGCCGCGGTGGGCTACGATTTCGCGGCCGGCCGGGCCTTCGTGGACCGCGGCGGCGATGCGGCGGCCGGCGGGAGCGGCCTGGCGGACCGGGCGGACGCCCGCGGCGAATACCGGCAGGCGCGGTCGGTGGATGCGCAGCCCGCCGGCGACTCCGTCCGCCTCACGGTCTACGTGGACCGGTCCTCCGTGGAGGTCTTCGTGGACGGACACGCCCTGACCTCGCTGGTGTTTCCGCCGGCGGGACCCAGGGAAGTGCGGCTTGCGGCCGACGGTGCCGTGTCCCTCCGGCACGGCACCGTCACGCCGCTGGCCGGCATCCGCTAGGCGGTGACCGCCGCCGCTGCCTCCAACGTCATCCACGCCTGGAGCTGGGTGGAAAGTTCGACGGCGGCGCCTGGCGGATACGCAGCGGCCGCCGGTTGGGCGGCGTGCAGCGAAAAGATGCTCTTGCCTTCCCGCCCGGCCCCGGCTTCACCCGGCCCCACGGGGCGCCGGCCGGACCAGAACGCGTCAGCGGTGTCCGTCACCAGCCGCGCAGCCGTGGCGCGGGTGGCGTCCGGAAGCCGGCGGTCTGCTGCGGCGAGCGCCAGGTAACGGCAGAGGATCCCGGTGAAGAGGCCGCCGTCGCCCGTTCCCTCACAGCGCAGCACGGAGCCGGGGCCGGAACTGTCCGCCGGGACGGTCAGCAGCCGCTGCACCGCGTCCACCAGGACCGCGGCCCGCGCCAGGTTCGCCTCGCCCCCGAGCTCGAGGAGCGCACCCAGTACCGGGCCCTGGTTGTAGGTGTACACCGCACGTTCCAGCACCACCTCTCCGGCGGGATTCAGGCGTGCACCGTCAAGGTAGAGGGCCTGGTCCGCGTCAAAGAGCGTGGCGTCCAGCCAGTCCAGCAGCGCCTGGGCCTTGGCGTGCTGGCCGGTGCGGGCATAGAACAGGGCCACCGGCGCCGTGGCGGGGGTGTTCTTGAAGTCCCGTTTCTTGCTCCAGAACGTCCCGCCGCCCAGGTCGTCGGTGCACGCGGCGTCGAACTGCAGCGCCAGCGACGCGCGGACCACGGCGTTACGGCGGCGGCCCGGACGCCGGGTCTCCTCAGCCAGGCTGTCCAGCCGAAGGGTGGCCAGGGCAAGCCACGCCATGTCGTCGTAATAGCTGTTCACGAAGGTCAGGGCGTTGCGGAGCCTGATCCCGGTGACCAGGCGTGAGGCCAGGTGCCCTGCGCTGGGCCGGCCGGGGCCGTTGAACCGGGCCGCGGGGGTCGCTCCGCCGCCAAGTTCCCGCCGCCCGGTGTCCACCAGGCAGTCAACGTAATGCGCCTGCCACCAGTAATGCCAGGGGAGGGCCAAGGACGCGGCCGGCCGCATCCGGCGGAGCGCGGCACGCCACCGCGGCCCCGGCTGGGTGCCGGGCTCCTGCTCCGGCGTTGAGGGGGTGGGCTGACCGGCCGCATGCCGGCCCTGCCACAGCACGGCCCCCAGGTGGGTTCCGGGCAGGAACAGCAGTTTCCGGCCGAACAGGGCGGTCACGGAACGGGCCGCGTGGTTCGCCCGGTCCTGCCAGGTGGTGGGGGAGGTGCTGCTGGACGTCATGCCGTCCACCCTAACCGGGCCGCCCGAGCCGGGAGGGCAGGGAACCGGGGGTGCGTGCGGCGGCGCCGGATTTCAGTTAACATGCATTAACTGTTGCCCAAGGCCGTGCCGCGGCGTGGGGACACGCATCAAGGAGGATGTATGGACATCAAAGGCAGCGTCGCACTGGTGACAGGCGGGGCGTCAGGGCTGGGAGCCGCCACCGCGCAGAGATTGTTCGACGCCGGCGCATCCGTCGTGCTCGTTGACCTGCCGTCCTCAGGCGGCCAGGCAGTGGCCGACGAACTCAACGGCCGCGCCGCGGCCGGCCAGTCCGCCGTCTTTGCCCCCGGAGACGTGACCAGCGAAACGGACGTCCGGGCCGCCGTCGGGACCGCCGCAGGGCTGGGACCGCTGCGGATCGTGGTGAACTGCGCGGGGATCGCCACCCCGGGCAAGGTCCTGGGACGGGACGGCGTGCTGCCGCTGGAAACGTTCAGCAAGGTCATCCAGGTCAACCTGATCGGGACTTTCAACGTCCTGCGCCTGGCGGCCGAGGCCATGGTGGCCACCGAGCCCGCCGCCACCCCGCTGGGCGGCCCGGAACGCGGCGTCATCATCAACACCGCCTCAGTGGCTGCCTTCGACGGGCAGATTGGCCAGCCTGCATATTCCGCTTCCAAGGGCGCCGTGGCCGCCATGACGCTGCCGATTGCCCGCGAACTGGCGCGCTCGCTGGTCCGCGTGGTCACTATCGCCCCGGGCATTTTCGAGACTCCCATGATGGCCGGCCTGCCCCAGGAAGCGCAGGACTCGCTGGGGGCGCAGGTTCCGCACCCGTCCCGGCTGGGCAAGCCCGCGGAATACGCCAACCTGGTGGCGCACATCGTGGACAACGCCATGTTGAACGGTGAAACCATCCGCCTGGACGGCGCCATCCGGATGGGACCGAAATGAGCGCGCCGGACGTATCGCAGCTGCCGGCGGCGGACTTCTTCGCCGTCGAAGCAACACTGGACCCGGCCGAACGGACCAAGCTCGCCGAACTGCGGGACTTCCTGGCCGCCGAGGTGGCACCCTACGCCGGGGACTGGTGGAACAAGGCCGAGTTTCCCGCGCACATCCTGCCCAAGCTGGCGGCCCTGGAACTGAGCACGCCCGTCCACCGCGGCTACAGCCATCTCTTCGCCGGGCTTGTCATTGCGGAGATAACCCGGGTGGACACCTCCCTGGCCACGTTTTTCCTGGTCCACCACGACCTCTTCGTCGAGTCCCTGCACACCTTCGGCACCGACGACCAGAAACAGCGGCTGCTGGCCGACGCCTCGGAACTGCGCACCACCGGCGCGTTCGCCCTCACCGAACCGCTGCACGGCTCGGACGTGGCGGGCGGCCTGGAGACCCGCGCCCGGCGGATCTCCTCCACCACGGGAGAAGCGGACGACGCCGGCGACACCTGGGTGCTGAACGGGGCCAAGCGCTGGATCGGCAACGGGACGTTCTGCGACTACATGCTGGTGTGGGCGCGGGACGAGGCGGACGGCTCGGTGCGGGGCTTCATCGTGGACGCCACCCTGCCGGGGGTCAGCCGGAGCAGGATCGAGAACAAGATCGCCCTGCGCACCGTCCAGAACGCCGACATCGAGTTCCGCGACGTCAGGATTGCCGAGGCGGACCGGTTCGGCGGGATCAGCAGCTTCGAGGACACCAAGGAACTGCTCCGCAGCTCACGGATCATGGTGGCCTGGCAGGCGGTGGGCCAGCAGCTGGCGGCCTTCGACGTCGCCCGGCAGTACGCCGTGGAACGGCAGCAGTTCGGCCGCCCGCTGGCCCATTTCCAGCTGATCCAGCAGCAGTTGGTGACCATGCTGGGCAACACCGTGGCCAGCATGTCCATCATGGCCGGGATCGCCAGGCTGCAGGAGGAGGGCGCCGCCGGCATGCCGCAGGTGGCGCTCGCCAAGTCCTACCTCAGCGCCCGCATGCGTGAGACGGTGGCGCTGGGCCGGTCCATCCTGGGCGGCAACGGGATTGTCACCGATTACCGGATGGCCAAGATCTTCGCCGACGCCGAGGCCATTTACACCTATGAGGGCTCGTTCGAGGTGAACACCCTGATCGTGGGCCGGGCCATCACCGGGATTTCGGCCATTTCCTGAGCTTCCCGGGCGCTACGCGGGGTAGGGCTCCTTCTCGCCGGCCTCCACCCGGATGTCGAGGCTGTTGTTCTTCACCGGCATGGGGCAGGTGCCGTAGGGGGTGAAGGCGCTGGGGTAGTTGATGGCCCGGTTGAAGTCCAGCACCACGGAGCCGTCCGGCCGGGGCCTGGGGAGGGAGAGTTTCCGCCACTCGTCCGTGGTGTCGCCGTTGGTTTCGTCGTGGAACGTGACGGTCAGGGCGCCGAGTTTCTCCTCCTCCGCCTGCAGCCGGAACTCGTGGCTGCTGCCCGGGAGGCGGAACACCACCTCGCCAACGCTGCGGTGCACGCCGTCAACCAGCGGGTTCGCGGTCCCGATCGGCACATCCACCGGTGCCGGGTACGGTTCAAACCGGCCCGTCACCTCCCAATCAGGGTTGTACGGAAAGGTGGGCACGCCGTCGAACTCCTTAAAGACCGGCGATGCCGCGTCCCGGGTCCGGATCGCATACCGGCCGCCGCGGATGGCCAGCTCCACCACCACCTGGTCACCGTCCGGGCCGCCGAACTGCACCCACATCAGCGACTCCTCGTCCGCCAGGACGGCGGACACCGTGCCGTCCACCTTTTCCCCTGTCTCCACCAGCGTGAGCCCGTCCGACGGAACCGCGGTGAGGAACGCCGTCGAGCCCGTGGCGTCACTCGACCACAGGCCGGGGGCCAGTTCGACGGCGGCCGGTGCCTCTTCCAGCCACTGGAAGGACGTGAGGGTCAGCCAGCCGTGCGGCGTTGCCAGGGCCTTGTTGCGGTTGGCGCGGAAGCGCTGCCAGCGCTCCTCCCTGGCGGCTGGAGCGGTGGCTGCTGGCGTGGTGGTCATGGTTCCTTCCGGTTTCGTCTGCCCACGCTACAACCGCCGGCCAGGCATGTTCATTCCACCGCTGATTCCTTTATCCGGGGTTGAATGGAGACGTGGACATCCTTGCGGGAGTGAATCGGGAGTGGCTTACCGCGCTCACCTGGCTGGCGGCCGCCCTTGCCGCCGCGGGCGTCCTGGCGTGGCGCCGGCGGCGGCCGGACCTCGCAGCGGCCGCCGCGGTCGCCGTCTTCATGGCAGCCAACGTGGGCGCCGGCATCTACGTCCTGAACCACCTCGCGGACGGGCGCTGGGGCGGGGACGCGCAGGCGAAACTCGCCCCGCCCGAACTCTCCGGGACCCCCGTGGTGGGCCAGTTCCTGCAGCCGCTCGACGGAGCCATGGCAGGCATGGCCGGCGGCGTCAACGATTTCATCGACTTCCGGGCCGCGTTGCCGGTGGCACTGGACTTCTTCGCGGCCGCCGGCTGGGCGTTGGCCCTCCTGGTGCCGCTGCTGCTCACGGCTGCCGTGGTCCAGGCCGGGAGGGCCCGGCGCCGCACGGCGGAGGCGGCCGCCTGGCAGGACGAGGTGCAGAACCTACGGGCTGAGCTCGACGCCGTCAAACGGCATGTGGGGTACCGCGACATCTTGTGAGACGGATTCCACTGACCCACGGGTCCGGGGGTAGCATCTTTAGCTAGTAACGTGGCTCACAGTATCCAGCGCAGTGTACGAGCCAAGTCCAAATCCCTCGAAAGATTGTTTCAATGGCTCACACTGCAACACCTCCCGAAACCGATCTTGCCTCCGAACTGCGCGCGGACGTCCGGCGTGTCTCCACCCTGCTGGGTGAATCGCTGGTCCGCCAGCACGGACCGGAACTCCTGGACCTCGTGGAGCAGGTCCGGCTCCTGACCAAGGAATCCAAAGAAGCAGCGCGCGGCGGTGCCCACGCCACCGGGCCCTGGAGCGCGCACGACGTCGTTGCCCAGGTCCGCGAACTGCTCGGCTCCCTGCCCATTGAGCAGGCAACCGACCTGGTGCGCGCCTTCGCCTTCTACTTCCACCTGGCCAACGCCGCGGAACAGGTGCACCGGGTCCGGGGCCTGCGGACCCGGGCCGAAAAGGACGGCTGGCTGGCCAAGACCGTGGCGGACATCGCCGCGCAGGCCGGCCCGGACGTGCTGCAGGAAGTGGTCAACGGCCTGGACGTGCGTCCCATCTTCACCGCCCACCCCACCGAGGCGTCCCGCCGCTCCGTCCTGGACAAGATCCGCAAGCTCTCCGACGTCCTGTCCCAGTCGACGGCCGAAGGGTCCACGGCACGCCGCCGGCAGGACCGGCAGCTGGCAGAGATCATCGACCAGATGTGGCAGACCGACGAGCTGCGCCAGGTCCGGCCCACTCCCGTGGATGAGGCCCGGAACGCCATCTACTACCTGGGCGGCATCCTCACGGACGCGATGCCGGAAATGCTGTCCGAGCTCTCCGAACTGCTGGGCGAGCACGGCGTCACCCTTGCGTCCAAGGACGCCCCTATCCGGTTTGGCTCCTGGATCGGCGGTGACCGTGACGGCAACCCGAACGTCACCGCGGCCGTGACCCGCGAAATCCTGCAGATCCAGAACCAAAGCGCCATCCGGATCAGCATCGGTATGATCGACGAGCTGATTTCCATCCTGTCCAACTCCACGGCCCTGGCAGGCGCGGACCAGCCGCTCCTGGAGTCCATCGACGAGGACCTGAAGAAGCTGCCCGGCCTGGACAAGCGGGTCCTGGAGCTGAACGCCCAGGAGCCGTACCGGCTGAAGCTCACCTGCATTAAGGCCAAGCTCATCAACACGGGCAAGCGGGTGGCCGCCAACTCCAACCATGAGCATGGCCGCGACTACAGCGGAACCGAGGAGCTCCTGGCGGACCTGAACCTGCTGGAGCTCTCGCTCCGCAACCACTCCGCGGCCCTGGCGGCGGACGGCTCCCTGGCCCGCGTCCGCCGTGCCATCGCCTCCTTCGGCCTGCACCTGGCCACCCTGGACATCCGCGAACACGCAGACCACCACCACGACGCCGTCGGCCAGCTGATGGACCGTATCGGCGGCCCCGGCCTGCGCTACGCCGAGCTGAGCCGTGAGGAACGCTTCGAGGTGCTCGGCTCCGAGCTGGCGTCCCGCCGTCCGCTGTCCGGCCACCCGATTAAGCTCGACGGCGCCGCCGACGGCACCTACGACGTCTTCCGCGAGATCCGCCGCGCCCTGCGCATGTACGGCCCGGACGTCATCGAGACCTACATCATCTCCATGACCCGCGGCGCGGATGACGTCCTGGCCGCGGCCGTCCTGGCCCGCGAAGCCGGCCTGGTGAACCTCTTTGGCGACAAGCCCTACGCCAAGCTCGGCTTTGCGCCGCTGCTGGAGACCGTGGAGGAACTGCGGGCCTCCGCCGAGATCGTCGACCAGCTGCTCTCCGACCCGTCCTACCGTGAGCTGGTGCGCCTGCGCGGCGACATCCAGGAAGTGATGCTGGGCTACTCGGACTCCAACAAGGAATCCGGCGTGATGACCAGCCAGTGGGAAATCCACAAGACGCAGCGCAAGCTGCGCGACGTCGCCGCCAAGCACGGCGTCCGCGTCCGCCTGTTCCACGGCCGTGGCGGTTCCGTGGGCCGTGGCGGCGGACCCACCTACGACGCCATCCTGGCCCAGCCCAATGGTGTCCTGGAAGGCGAAATCAAGTTCACCGAGCAGGGTGAAGTCATCTCGGACAAGTACTCCCTGCCGGAGCTGGCCCGCGAAAACCTGGAGCTGTCGCTGGCCGCCGTGCTGCAGGGGTCTGCCCTGCACCGGAACCCGCGGACCTCCGAGGACCAGCGAGAGCGGTACGGCCACGTCATGGAAGCCATCTCCGACGCCGCCTTTGACCGGTACCGGAAGCTGATCGACCACCCGGACCTGCCCGCCTACTTCATGGCCTCCACCCCGGTGGAGCAGCTGGGCTCCCTCAATATCGGTTCCCGCCCGTCCAAGCGTCCGGACTCCGGCGCCGGCCTGGGCGGCCTGCGCGCCATCCCCTGGGTATTCGGCTGGACCCAGTCCCGGCAGATCGTGCCCGGCTGGTTCGGTGTGGGCTCCGGGCTCAAGGCCGCCCGGGAGGCCGGGCACTCGGCCCAGCTGGTGGAGATGATCGACCACTGGAACTTCTTCAAGTCCGTGCTGTCCAACGTCGAGATGACGCTCGCCAAAACGGACATGGATATCGCCGGCTACTACGTGTCCACCCTGGTCCCGGAGGAACTTCACCATCTGTTCCGCACCATCCGGGAAGAGTACGAACTCACGGTCGCCGAGGTGCGCAAGCTCACCGGCGAGAACATCCTCCTGGATGCCCAACCCACCCTGAAACGCTCCCTGGAAATCCGCGACCAGTACCTGGACCCCATCAGCTACCTCCAGGTGGAACTCCTGCGCCGCATCCGCACTGAGGGCGGGATCAGCGGGGCCGAGATCGATGAACGCCTCCAGCGGGCCATGCTGATCACCGTCAATGGCGTGGCGGCCGGCCTCCGCAACACCGGCTGATTCTCCAGTTGCTCCATCACGTGTGGTCCCTCACAGGCGCTGTTGGGGGCCACACGTGATGGCGCATCCGTGGGTTGGATAGGGTTGGAGGCATGCCTTCCTTCCAGACCCGCCTTAAGATCACCGGGCTCCGGCCGGGGAATCCGCCCGAGTCCGTTATGGACGCGGCCGTGGAGGCGCTGGGCACCCGCCACCACGTGGAGGCGCACCAGCTGCAGATCGCCGGCGGCGTGCCGCAGCTGAACCTGCGCTTCCTCGTGGAGGCGAGCGAGTACAGCGGTGAGAACCGCCAGGCGGTGGAATCGGCAGCCATGATGCGCGACGCCGTCGAACGCGTTGCGCTGACGGGCCCGCTCAGCGTGTTGCGGCGCAGCCGCGGCAAGTGGCTGCCCGTCTAGCCTGCGTCCGGGAGGGGCTCCTCCTCCACCGGGGACCGGTCGCCGCGGCGGCGGGTGACGAGGATGCCCACGACGGCGCCGATCACCAGGCCGACGGCCACGCCAATCAGGGAGCTCGCCCAGAACGGCAGCCTGGTGGTTGACCCGGTGAAGTAGCCCAGGCCCACCAGCCAGCATGCCCACAGCACGGCACCCAGGGCCGCGCACAGGCTGAAGCCGCGGACGGACACGTTGGCCACGCCGGATGCCGCCGAGGTGGCGAGCCGTCCGCCGGGAATGAACCTTGCGCCGATGATGGTGCCGTAGGTGGAGGAACGGCCGGCCTTGGCCAGCGCCGCGTGGATGCCGCTGTGGACCCGCCGGCCCCACTTCCACCGGTCCAGCACATGGCTCAGCCGCCGCCGGAAGAGATGGAAGACCACCATGTCGCCCAGCCAGGACGCCACGGCGGCGAGCACCAGCACCAGGAATACGTTGGCCCGGCCGTCCGCGGACAGGGCGCCCCCGGTGATCACCAGCATCTCGGAGGGGATGGGCGGAAAAATGGCATCGCCGATCACGACGGGGATGACCCAGAAGTAGAGGGCCGTCCCCCAGCTGTCAACGCTGCCGAAGTCCATTGCCACAAGGTACCGCACTTGGGAAACTGGCGGCATGCGGATCTCGGTTCTGCGGGGCGACATTACGCAACGGCGCGTGGATGTGGTGGTGAATGCTGCGAACTCCTCGTTGCTGGGCGGCGGGGGAGTGGACGGGGCGCTGCACCGGGCGGCCGGGCCGGAACTGCTCGCTGCATGCAGGGAGCTGCGTGCCACCGGACTTCCGCACGGCCTCCAGACCGGAGCCGCCGTGGCAACACCTGCCTTCCGGCTGCCGGCCCGATGGGTGATCCACACAGTGGGGCCCAACCGGCACGCAGGACAGACCAACCGCGTCCTCCTGGTGTCCTGCTTCAGCGAAAGCCTGCGGCTGGCCGAGACCCTGGGGGCGCAGGACGTGGCCTTTCCCGCGGTGAGCGGCGGAGCCTACGGGTGGAGTGCCGCGCACGTGGCGCAGGCAGCGCTTGAGGCGCTGACGGGGTTCCGGACCGCCCATCCGGCCAGCGGGCTGGAGCTGGTGGAGTTCGTGCTGCACACCGCGGAGATGGAGGCGGTGTTCAGGGACGTGCTCGGACCGCTTCGCTGAGCTCCAGGCTGCTGCGGTATTCCACGGGCTTTCCCGAGATCGGGTCAACGAACCGGATGCCCCGTGCCAGCAGCTGGAGCGGCCTGGCGTAGTCGTCCGGGGCCTTGTCCAGCAGCTCCGGGTAGAAGGCGTCGTTCACGATCCCCAGCCCCAGCGAGGCCATGTGGACCCGCAGCTGGTGGGTCTTGCCGGTGTGGGGCTCCAGCCGGTACCTGGCCAGGCGCTGAGCTGTACCGATGGCGCCTGTACCGGTGACGCCGGTGCCGTCGGCACTTGCCGGTGCGCCGACGTCGAACGTTTCCAGCCGCTCAATCCTGGTCTCCGCGTTCGGTTCGCCGTCCACGACCTCCGCCAGCAGGTAGCTGCGGGACTTGGTCATCCGGTTGCGGACCACCACGGGAAAGTCGACGGCGGGGCGCCCCGGCGTGGGCTCGGCGGCGGACACACACTCGTACTCCTTCTGCACCTGACGCTTCTCGAAGAGCACCTGGTACTTGCCCCGGGTCTGCGGGTTGGTGGAGAAGAGCAGCACGCCGGCCGTCATGCGGTCCAGCCGGTGCATGGGGATCAGGTCCGGCAGGTCCAGCTGGTTCCGCAGGCGCACCAGGGCGGATTCCTGGATGTATGTGCCGCCCGGCGTGGTGGGCAGGAAGTGCGGCTTGTCCACCACCAGCAGGTGGTGGTCCTGGTGCAGGATGCTCAGTTCCACCGGCAGCCGCGTTTCCGGCGGCAGGGTGCGGTAGTACCAGATGAAGGTGTGCTCCTGCAGCGGCGTGGCCCGGTCCAGGGGGATGCCGCCCTCGCCAACGATCTCGCCGGCGTCGAACCTGTCCTCGATGCCCTGCGGGTCGATGTGGCCCCAGCGGTGCATCATGTAGTCCATCGCGGTCTCCCACGGGCCCTCTTCCGGAAGGCGCAGGCGCGTGGCATTGACGCCGTCGCGGACGGGGAGGGGGGATTGCATCACCGGTCCATTCTACCGGCGCTGGTTTAGCCGGTCTGGCCCGCTGCCGGCCGCCCACGCCCTCCGACCATAAAAAAGTTCTTGACAAGAAAAGTTGTCGGTGGGCACACTGGAGGCATGCAGGACATTGCAGTCATCGAGGACCCGGCAGCCGCCGAAGCATCCCTGGATCCCATCCGTACCCGGATCCTGCGGGAGCTGGTCCAGCCGGCCTCGGCCACGCAGCTGGCAGTGCGGATCGGCCTGCCACGGCAGAAAGTGAACTACCACCTCAAGGCGCTGGAGCGGCACGGACTGGTGGAACTCGTGGAGGAGCGCCGCAAGGGCAACGTCACCGAACGGGTCCTGCAGGCCACCGCCGCTTCCTACCTCATCTCGCCGTCAGCGCTCGCCGCCGTGTCCCCGGACCCAGTCCGGTTCGCGGACCGCTTTTCGGCGTTCTGGCTGCTGGCGCTCGCCGGCCGGATGGTGCAGGAGGTGGGAAAGCTCATCGCCGGCGCCGCCGCGGCCCGGCAGAAGCTGGCCACGTTTGCGATCGACGGCGAGATCACCTTCCGCACGGCGGCTGACAGGGCCGCGTTCGCGGAGGAACTCGGCGTCGAGGTCACGCGGCTGGTGGACAAGTACCACGACGCCGGCGCATCATCCCGCGGGCGGCGGCACCGGCTCGTGGTGGCGCTGCACCCGGCCCTGAAAGAGACCAATGCCGTCACGGCAACCAACGAAACAGCAGGCAAGGAGCAGGACAAATGAGCAACAAACGGGACTTCGAGATCGTCCAGGACACCGAACTGCCCGGCACCCCCGAGCGGGTGTGGGAAGCCGTCACCCACGGAACGCCGGCCTGGATGTTCCCCACGGACCAATGGCCGGCAGTCAAAACCGTTGAGGAATACCCCCACCACCTGGTGTCGCGGATGGAGGGGCCGGACGGCTGGTTCAACCAGCTGGAGCACGTGCTGGAGCCCCTGGACGGCGGCCGCGCCCGGCTCCACTACGTCCACAGCGGCATCTTCGCGGACAACTGGGACCAGCAGTACGACGGCGCCAGCCGCCATACCGAGTTCTACCTGCACACGCTGGGCCAGTACCTGCAGTACTTCGACGGCCGCCCCGTGGTGTTCACCGACATCCAGGCCCCGGCGGCATCCCAAACACCGGACGGCTTCACCCGCCTCCGTGACGCGCTGGGCGCCGGTTCCGCGGAGCGGGGCGCCACGGTCGATGTGGAGCTCGACGGCGTGGGGCGGCTTACGGGCGAGGTGGACTTCGCGAACGAGCACTTCCTGGGCATCCGCACCCAGGATGCGCTGTACCGGTTCTTCGGCCGCAACGCATGGGGTGCCCCCGTGGGCATGACGGTGCACGATTTCAGCGGCGCCGGCGGCACGGAGGCCACCGCCAAGGCCTGGGGCGGCTTCCTGGAGCGCGTGTACGGGTAGCTCCCGCTTCCCGGCTGTTCCGGCGGTTCCGTCAGCGGCTGGTCAGGCGATGGCGACGGCGGGAGCCTGGGTCAGTGAGCGCCGCAGCTGGGGTGCGGCGTCCAGCCGGTCCTGGGCCGCCCGCAGCGCCAGGACTGCCGTTTCGAGCTTGTCCGGCGGGAGGGTGAACGGCAGCCGCAGGTTGCGTTCAAATGCGCCGCCGATTCCGAACCGGGGCCCGGCCGCCAGCCTGATGCCGTATTCCGGGGCCAGGACGGTCAGGGCCGTGCTGATGGGGCCGGGCAGCCGGCACCACACGGAGAGGCCGCCGGCGGGCGGCGCCACCTGCCACGTGGGAAGGTGCTCCGCGAGGAGGCCGAGCAGTGTGGACCTGTTGCGGAGCAGCATCTGTAACAGGGCGGGCAGGGGCTCCTCCAGAGCCCGCACCAGGTGTGCTGCCGCGAGCTGTTCCATGACGGGCCCGCCCAGGTCCAGGGTGGTCCGGGCCGCGGCAAATCGCTGGATCATGGACTCCGAGGCGCGGATCCAGCCGGTGCGCAGCCCGCCCCAGTGGGACTTGCTCAGTGATCCGATGGACACCACGGTGCTGCCGAAACCCGCCAGGGGAGTGGTGGCAACGCCGTCGAGGTTGAGGTCACGGAGGGTTTCGTCGGCCACCAGTACGGTTCCGGCCGCGGCGGCCGCGCGGGCCAGCCGGCGGCGCTGGGCATCGGGCATGATCATGCCGGTGGGGTTGTGGAAGTCCGGGACCAGGTAGGCGAGTTTTGGCTGCTGCTGGACCATGGCGGCTTCCATCGCGGGCAGGTCCCAGCCGGAATCGGCGAAGGCCACCGGCACGGGGCGGCACCGGGCGGAACGGATGGCATCCAGCGCGTGCGGGTAGCTGGGGTGCTCCACCAGGATCCGGTCCTGCCGGTCCGCCAGGGTGCGGATGATGATGGTCAGGGCGTGCTGGGCGCCGGAGGTCACCATGATCTGGCCCGGTTGTGTCGGCACGCCGGCCGCTGAGTAACGGTCCGCCACCGCCTGCCGCAGCGGCAGCAGTCCCAGGGCGTCATAGCCGAACCCGGGAAGCAATGCCGGTAGCTCCGTCAGCGCCGCGGCGAAGGCCCGGTGCACCACCTCCCCGCTGGCGGGCAGCGCCGAATAGGCCAGGTCCACCAAACCTCCGGGCGCGGTGAGCCCGGGTGCGGTGAGTCCGGGTGCTGCCAGCGGGCCGGTGGAAGGCGGCTGCGGACCGAAAAGTGCCGGGCCGAACGGGGTCAGTTCGGGGATGCGGGTCTTGCCGCGGCTGCCCTGGCCGCTGCTCAGGAAGCCTTGCTCCCGGAGGCTGGCGTAAGCCGCAGTGACGGTGGTCCGGCTGACCGCCAGGGTGGAGCACAGTGAACGCTCGCTGGGCAGGGCGGTATCCAGCGGGATGCGGCCATCCAGGATCAGCAGCCGCACGACATCAGCCAGTTCGCGGTACGCGGGCCCGGTGCCCGTGTTCCACGGGCCAAGGAGACGGGACAGGGCGAGGGCGGTAAGGGCGGCAGCCATGTAGCCAGTATTTCAGACTGGATATGTAATTCAATGCCAGTTGGCTGCGAGCATGGTTCCATGATGACCCGCAGACTTGTCCAGCTCTTCACCGGCCTCGCCATGTACGGCATCTCCCTGGCCATGTTCATCCGCGCCGGCCTGGGCCTGGACCCGTGGGACGTGTTCCACCAGGGCCTGGCCAACCGGAGCGGACTGAGCATCGGCGTGGTGGTGATCGCCGCGAGCTTCCTGGTGCTGCTGCTGTGGATCCCCCTGCGCCAGATGCCCGGCTTCGGAACCCTGTGCAACGCCATTCTGGTGGGCGTCTTCGCGGACATCGGGCTGGCCGTGATCCCGCCGGTAACCCCCCTGGCCGCCCAGATTGGCCTCCTCGCAGGGGCCGTACTGGTTAACGCCGTGGCCTCGGCCCTCTACATCGGCGCCGGCTTTGGGCCAGGCGCCCGCGACGGCCTGATGACCGGGCTGGCCCGGCGCACCGGATGGACCGTCAGGTTCTCCCGCACGTTGATCGAGGTCACCGTGCTGGCCGCCGGCTGGCTGCTGGGCGGCTCGGTGGGTGTGGGTACCGTGGTCTACGCCCTGGCGATCGGTCCGCTGGTCCATATCCTGCTGCCGCGCTTCATGGTGGCGGCCAGTCAGTCCAGCACCGTCAAGGAACCCAGCGCGTCGACCTGTTGACCTCACCCCTGCAGCACGTCAGGCGGGCGGGGGCTGGCACTTCGGGCAGAAATAGATGTCCCGCTCCTCTTCGCCGTTCGGCTTCCCCAGGAGTCCACGCTGGATGGGCGTGCCGCATTTCAGGCACGGCCGCCGTTCTCCGCCGTACACCCAGTAGCCGGGCCTGCCGGCCATCCTGCCCACCGGCAGCCCGCGGGTGTTGAGGATGGTGACGCGGCGCCCCGGACCCAGGTTGACCTCCAGGAGTTGCTTGGCGTCTGTGATCATGGTCCGCACGTCCGCGACGTCCGATACGGGAGTGGCCGGATGCACACCCGACAGGAAGCACGCTTCGCAGCGGTAGATGTTTCCGATCCCTGCGAGGTTCCGCTGGTCCAGCAGCGCGACGCCGATGGGAACCTCGGGGCGTGACCTGATGCGGCGTTCGGCTTCGTCCGGGTCCCAGTCCGGGCCCAGCAGGTCCGGGCCAAGGAAGCCAACGATCGAATCCTCGTTGGCGGTGGCCACCACTTCTACGATTCCGAGGGAGAAGCCGACGGCGTCAGCGACGGCCGTGCGCAGAACGCACCGGGCGGTGTAACCCGGCTTGCGCCACCTCCCGCCGGGCGGGTAGACCTGCCAGGCGCCTTCCATCTTCAGGTGCGAGTGGATGGTCAGCCTCTTGTCCTCCGGGCTGACCACCCGCATCAGCAGGTGCTTGCCCCTGGGGATCACCTCATCGACGGTCCAGCCGGACAGGTTCAGGGTGGCGAACCGGGGCACGCGGAAGTCCGAGGCAGTCAGGGTCTGGCCCGCCAGGGCTTCATGCAGTTGGCGGGCGGCCCGCCAGACGGAATCCCCCTCAGGCACGGATCCGCAGTCCCTTCGGCGTGGAGTAGGCGCCGGCGGAGCTGAGGGCGACGGCGACCGGGGTGTCCAGGATTCCGTGCCCGTTCACCTTCTCCATGATCAGCTTGTCCACTGCTCCCCGCGTCACCACACCCACCAGCGCCGCACCTGCCGCCGCCAGGACGGCGTCGTCTTCGCTGAAGGCCAGCAGGGTCTTGCCGCCGCGCTCCACGTAGAGGACCAGCGCACCGTCCACCAGGACAACCAGGGCCCCTGCCTTCCGGCCGGGCCGGTGGCCGGTACCGGCGTCCGTCTGCAGGGCCGGCCAGGGGAGGGCCGCACCGTACGGGTTGGCGGGATCGGTGGCGGCGAGGGCCAGGGCCACGGGTTCGGCCTTGGCCAGCTGGGTGTCCTCCGAGTAGGAACGGAGCCGGTCAACGGTGGCCGGCACCGCGAACTGGGCGGCGCCGAGGTGCTCGATGAAGTAGCCGCGGCGGCAGCGGCCGGCTTCCTCCAGCCGTGCCAGCACCTTGTACATGAGTCCGAAGCCGCCGAGGATCTGCTCAGCCATGACGGAGCCCCTGGTGACCACGCCGTAGCGGTCCAGCAGCAGTTCCGCGGTGGCACGGGCGTGGATGGTGGCATCGAGTTCAGGCTCGGGCAGGGCAGACCAGCGGCCCGCCGCGGTGGGCGGAGTGGAGGCCCCCTGCGATCCGTACCGGCCCCCGGCCAGCCCGGGGGACCCCATCAGGCCGGTGCCATGGGAACGGCCCAGGCGGCTGAGCCGCGGTGCCCTGGCCCGGGGTGCGCGGGCCACCTGGCGGTGGGCTGTGTGGCCGCCGGCAATGAGTGCCCGGACAGGGGCGAACGTGTCCCCGGTGATCCTGCCGGCCCAGGCAAGGTCCCAGAGCGCAGCCACCACTTCCTGGTCGCTGAGGACGGCGTCCATGCCTCCGGCCACCTCGGTCAGCTGGCGGAAGAAGTACCCGCCGCCGTTGTTCCGCAGGTGGTCCAGGAGCCGTTGGCCGGCGTCCCCCGGTTCAAACTCGGGTGATGGGTTGAGCGTCAGCTCCACCGAGTCCGCCAGGTGAAGGCTGATCCAGCCGTCATTCCCCGGAAGTGCGCCGGCCCCGGACCACAGGACCTCGCCGGCAGCCATCAGTTCATCCAGCATGGCCGGCTGGTAGTTGGACACCCGCGTGGCCAGCACCAGGGGTTCCCAGGCCGAGGCAGGAACGGGCACGCCCGAGAGCTGGTCGATGGCGGTGATGATGCCGTCCAGTCCCCGCAGCGAGGGCTGGCCGCGGCCACCGCCCGGGGTCCTGACATGCTGCCATGCCGGCAGGAAGCGTCCGTAGGCGGCGGCATCCACCGGCTCCACTTCCGCGCGCAGGGCGGCCAGCGAACGACGGCGGAGCTTGCGCAGCACCTCGGCGTCGCACCATTCGCTGGCAATGGTGTGCGTGGTGCCGGCAGGGGAGCCGGCCGCAGGGGTGGGCAGTTCCTCCGTTGCCTGGGTACCGGCCTCAAGGCCGGATTCCTGCGCGGACTCCCGGGCCGATTCCTGCGCGGCGCCGTTCTTTGGCCCGTCCTGTGGTGGGGAGTCCGGGTGTGCGGCGCCTGGTGTGGTGACGTGCGGCCGGAATTCGCCCTCCACCACGCGGCCGTCGGCCGCAAGGCGTTTCAGCGCGGTGCCCACTACTGCCACGCCCAGGCCCAGGCGGGCCGCTGCCTCCGCCGCGGTGAAGGGGCCGTGGGTGCGGGCGTACCGGGAGACGAGGTCGCCCAGGGGATCGGCAACCGGCTCAATGAAGGCCAGCGGGACGCCCATGGGCAGCGGCACGCCGATGGCGTCGCGGAGGCGGGCTGCGTCTTCCACCGCCGCGAAACGTTCAACGCCACCGATGTTGACCTTGATGGCGCGGTTGGCACGCTGGAGGGCGGCCAGGTGGGCTGCCGCTTCCGCCACGGTGGCGGAGGGGGTTTCGGCGCGTGGAGCCTCCACGGGCTCAACCACCGGTTCGGCGGACTCATTGACCGCGGGTTCGGCGGCCTCAACCACCGGGCTTTCGGCAGGTTCCAGCCGCAAAGCGGCCTCCTCCGGATCCAGCGGGCCCAGCAGCCGCAGCAGGTCCGCCATGCCTTCCATGCCGCGGGCACGGCGGTCCGGGGCAAGGCGCTGCAGCTCGCGTTCGGTGGCGTCGATGACCTTGGCGTCCAGGAGTTCGCGCAGCTCCACCCGGCCCAGCAGCTCGTTGAGGAGCGTGGAGTCCAGCGCCAGGGCGGCGGCACGCCGCTCCGCGAGCGGGGAATCGCCCTCGTACAGGAACTGTGCCACGTAGCCAAAGAGGAGGGACTTGGCGAATGGCGAGGGCTGCTGCGTGGTGGTCTGCACGATCCGCAGTTCGCGCCGCTCCACGGACGCGGCGATGTCCTTCAATGCCGGCAGGTCGTAGACGTCCTGGAGGCATTCGCGCACGGTCTCCAGCACGATGGGGAAGGTGGGGTATTTCCTGGCCACGTCCAGCAGTTGCGCGGACCGCTGGCGCTGCTGCCACAGGGGCTGGCGTTTGCCGGGGGTCTGGCGGGGCAGCAGGAGCGCACGTGCGGCGCACTCGCGGAAGCGGGAGGCGAACAGGGCGCTGCCGCCTACCTCGGCCGTGACAATCTGTTCCAGTTCCTCGGGATCGAAGAGGAACAGCTCCGCGCCCGGCGGCTCGTCCTCCATCATGGGAACCCGCAGCACGATGCCGTCGTCGGCCGCCATGGCCGAGCCGTCCAGGCCGTAGCGCTGGTGGAGCCGCTGCCCCACGGCCAGGGCCCACGGCGCGTGCACCGGCATGCCGAACGGACTGTGCAGGATGACGCGCCAGTCGCCCAGTTCGTCGTGGAAGCGTTCCACCACCAGCGTGGTGTCGCTGGGAACCACCTCGGTGGCCTGTTTCTGCTCGGTGAGGTACTGGATGAGGTTGTTGGCGGCGAAGTCGTCCAGGCCGCTGGCCTTGCAGCGTTCGGTGGCAGGGCCGGCGTCGGACGCGGACAGTTCGCGGACAAACGCGCCCAGCGCGCGGCCCAGGTCCACCGGCCGGCCCAGGGAATCACCCTTCCAGAACGGCAGCTTGCCGGGCTGCCCGAACGCGGGGGAGACCAGGACGCGGTCGTGCGTGATGTCCTCGATCTTCCAGCTGGTGGCACCCAGGGCAAAGACGTCGCCCACCCGTGACTCGTAGACCATTTCCTCGTCCAGCTCGCCCACGCGGCGGCCGCCCTTGGGTGCGCGCGCCGGTTTGCCGTCCTCGGAGGGGGAAGCCGAGCCCTCCTGTTCAGTGCCGATGATGTAGACGCCGAACAGGCCGCGGTCCGGGATGGTGCCGCCGGACGTCACGGCCAGGCGCTGGGCTCCCGGCCGGCCCTCGATGGTACCGGCGTTGCGGTCCCAGATGATCCTTGGCCGGAGCTCGGCGAATTCGTCGGACGGGTACCGCCCCGCGAGCAGGTCAAGGGTGGCCTCGAAGGCCGACCGGGGGAGGGACGCGAAGGGCGCCGAGCGCCGGACGGTGCTGAACCACTCCTCCACGTCGATGCTGCCCAGCGCCGTGGCAGCCACGGTCTGCTGCGCCAGGATGTCCAGTGGGTTGGCAGGGATGCTGAGCCGCTCGATCTTGCCGTCCAGCATGCGCTCCACCGTGATGGCCGTGTGGACCAGGTCAGCGCGGTGCTTGGGGAAGAGGACGCCCTGGGAGATTTCGCCCACCTGGTGACCGGCGCGGCCCACCCGCTGCAGGCCGCTGGCCACCGAGGGTGGCGACTCCACCTGGACCACCAGGTCCACGGCGCCCATGTCGATGCCCAACTCCAGGGACGACGTTGCCACCACGCACCGCAGCCGTCCGGACTTGAGGTCGTCCTCGATGAGCGCGCGCTGGTCCTTCGACACGGAACCGTGGTGGGCGCGGGCCAGTACGGGGTCCGCGCCGGCGGAGCTTCCGGCCTGGGCCATCATGTGGGCCGGTGTGGCGGTTGACGCGGGAATGCCCGACGCCGGTCCATCCGCAGTGCCGGGCGCGGCCGCCTGCCCTTCCGGGCCGGGTCCGTCCCAGCCGCCGCCCACGGCAACCAGCTGGCGCTCTGCGTAGATCTCGTTGAGCCGGGCGGTGAGGCGTTCGGCGAGGCGCCGGGAGTTGGCGAAGACGATGGTGGACTGGTTGGCCAGGACCAGGTCCACGATCTTTTCCTCCACATGCGGCCAGATGGACGCCTGCGGCTGGAGCCCGGACGCGGGACCGGAATCGAAGGCACCGGCGGCGCCCTGCAGGTCCGACATGTCCTCCACCGGGACGGAGACCGTCAGGTCCCAGTTCTTCCGGGCCGGCGGCGCGACGATCTCCACGGGAGCCGAACCCGCAAGGAACTGCGCCACGAGTTCCCGGGGCTCCACCGTGGCGGAAAGCCCGATGCGCTGTGCAGGCTTGGGCAGGAGCGCGTCCAGCCGTTCCAGTGATACGGCAAGGTGTGCTCCACGCTTGGTGCCGGCCACGGCGTGGACCTCGTCGATGATGATGGTGTCCACCTCGGCCAGGGTCTCCCGGGCCTTTGACGTGAGCATGAGGAACAGCGATTCGGGGGTGGTGATGAGGATGTCCGGCGGGTTGCTCAGCAGCCCGCGGCGCTCCGCTGCGGGAGTATCCCCGGACCGGACCCCCACGGTGATCAGCGGGGCGGGAAGCCCAAGCCGCTTTGCGGTCTGCGTGATACCGATCAGCGGGGACCGGAGGTTCCGTTCCACGTCCACACCCAACGCCTTCAGCGGCGAAATATAGAGGACTCGGGTCTTACGCTTGGGCGCCCGGGCGCGCTTGCCTTTCGCGGGCACCTCCGCAGCGGCAGGCTCAGGGGCGTGGGACGCTGAGACCAGCAGCCGGTCCAGCGCCCAGAGGAAGGCCGCGAGGGTTTTTCCAGAGCCGGTGGGAGCCACCACCAGCGCATGCGAGCCGGAGGAGATGGCGTTCCAGGCCCCGGCCTGCGCCGGCGTGGGCTCCGAAAACGCGCCGAGGAACCAGTCCCGGGTGGGCCGGCTGAACTGGCCCATGGGCGCAGCCGTACCGGAGGCGCTACCGCCGGCAGGACGCTGTTCCTGGTTCATGCCTCCATCATGCCCCAAGGCACCGACACCCAACTCCGCGTTTGGCCCCGGCTCCGCCCCCAGCAGAAACCGGCCTGATCCAACCCAGGATGCCGCTTACTGATGTCCCGCGTAACGCAGCCCTGCTCACGCCGTCCCAGCCTGCGGCAGGTCCTTGGTGGCAGGGCCCTCAAGAAGCGTGCCCTCGTTCGTGAAGCGCGAGCCGTGGAGGGGGCAGTCCCACGTCTGTTCATTGTCGTTCCAGTGCAGGATGCCGCCCAAGTGGGTGCAGACCCCGGACAACCTGCAGGTGCTTCCACCAACGGTGGACACTGCCACCGGCCGATTGCCGTCGCGGTAGACCTTGCCCTGGCCTTCGGCCGGGGCAGTGGCCGGCTCCCCGGGAGCGGGCCAGGAAGCCCGGTCCTTGCCCCGCTTCAAGCCATCGAGCCTGCGGCCCTCGGCGGCCACCTTCCCCCAGTCAGAGGCCAGCCTGGCTGCCACACCGGCGTTCAGCGCGACGGCGGAGAACGCGCCGGCCGGTGACGTGACGCGGTGGTGGATGGTGTCAGCCCACGGCACCTGGCCGCCAAGGATGTCAGCCGATATGCCCAGCGCTGCGGCGACGGCGTTGGTCATTCCCCACTTGTTGTAGCCGGTGCCGAAGTAGATCTGGCCCTTGCCCCGGGGGAGCTTGCCGAAAAACGGCATGAGGTTGGTGGGCATGTAGTCCTGCGCGGACCACGTGTGGGTGGTGGCAGCGCCGGGGTAATGCTTTCCCGCCCAGTCCAGCAGCCCGGCGAGGTGCGCCTTCTCGGAGTCCGTCCTGCCCACGTGATGGCCGTGCCCGCCCACGAGCAGCAGGTTCTTCCCGCCCACCTCGTAGTCGCGGAGCGAATGGGTGGGCTGTTCGACGGAAATGTACATGCCCGGCGGCGGCGCCTGGTCCTCCTGCAGTTCCAGCGCTGCCGCGTACGAACGGTCTGGCTTCAGCTTGGCGAAATAGAGGCCGCGGTCCAGGACCGGGATACCGGTGGCGAGCACTACCTTGTCCGCCCTGACACTGCCCCGGTCGGTCCGGACGGCGGAGGGCGCGTCCCCGGTGACGTCGCGAAGCCGCACGCCGCTGACGATGCGCCCGCCCCGGCTCCGGATGTCCGCCACCAGCGCGTCGAGGACACCCATCGGGTTGATCTGGGCCTGGTCACGCAGGCGGACGGCGCCGTGGACGGGAAACGGCAGGCCGGCGTCGCGCACGTAGTCCACGTCCAGTCCCGCGGTGCCGGCGGCGCTGATCTCTTCCCGCAGCTTCTCGGTGCCCTGGGCGGACGCGGCGTAGGTGTAGGCGGTGCGGCGCTGGAAGGGCACGTTTTGTTCCGTCAGGTAGCGCAGCAGCCACGCCTGCCCCTCCCGGTTTCCGTCCACGTACGCCTGCACCTGTTTCTGCGAATACTGGCGGGCGAGCTGGGACAGGAACGTGCCCTGCAGCAGGCTTACCTTGGCGGTGGTGTTGCCGGTGGTCACGGCGCCTGGGGAGCGGGCCTCCAGTACCAGCACGCTTTGCCCGGACCTGGCCAGCAGCAGGGCGGTGACCAGCCCGGTGAGCCCTGCACCCGCCACCACGGTGTCGTACCTGGAATCCGGTTCGAACGGATCAGAGGCAAAGGGAGCCCTGCGCTCCAGCCAAATCGACGTCATGCCAGTCCAACCTGCCTTCGGTCCACAACCCTCACAAGCTTCGTGATGGGTCCGTTATGCACCCCTGCTATCCGCGGCGTATTTGCTAAGTGTACTTATGATATTGGGGCTTAAGCACGACTTCGTCCCCCTGCTCCTGGGCACTGCTGACGCCGGCCCAACCGGACGCAAAGGCGGCCCGGCTTGATAGCCGGGCCGCCTTTGTGTCACGGGGCCTTCCTGCGGGGCAAAGCGGTCAGGCGGGCTGGAATGCCCCGATGCTGAGCAGGGTGATTTCGGCGTTGCTGCAGGCCGTGGTGGGCTTCGGGATGAACAGTGAGTCGGTGTCCTCCGGCGGGTAGATCCGGTAACCGGCGGCGTCCACGACCATGCAGCCCTGGTAGTTGCGGGCCTGCGTGTAGCGGAGGACGGCGGTGCCGGTCTGGCCGGGAGCCAGGAGGACGTCCACGACGCCGGCCGAATCGTCCCGCGTGGCCGGTGCGCCGATGGGGGCTCCGGCGGCGTCCGCCACCAGGGAGACGCCGGCGTATCCCCGGAGGATGCAGGGGTCGGCACCCTTGTTGGTGAGGTTGAGCTTCATGTAGACACTGCCTGCCGCGCCGCCGCCGGATGCATCGGTGGCGGCGGTGAGCCCTGCCGCCTTGCACAGGCCGGGTTCCCCTGCCGCCGTGGTGCCGGGGGCGGGGGAGGCCGGGGTGGAGCTGGCGGGCGCCGACGATGCCGGAGGCGGCGTGGACGCCGTTCCCGTGGGGGACTGGCTGGCCTGCCCGGTGGCGGGCGACGTGGTCGTCTGGGACTGCGGCTGGCTTGGACCACATGCGGTGAGCAGCAGTGCTGACGCTGCTATCGCCGTCGTCATGGCAAACCCCTGGGAAATTTTCTGAGACCTCATGGCACCACCTTCGCGGTAGCCGTTGCCCACGTCAACGATGCGGCATGCACTGGCAGCAATTTGATGCCCGGATCGTGATGATCCGGGCATCAAATGCGTCGTAACTGGTTGCCGGTTGCCGCGTCACCGGCCGCCGCGGCAGTGGGGGTGATCGAGGGTGCGGGAGCCTTCAGGTCGTGCGGGTCCTGGCCGTCGGCGGCGACCTGGGATATCAGTCCGCTTGGCCGCTTTCGCAGGTCGGCGGCGTCGGGAAGTGCAGGGTTGCGCGGCACTGTCCGGAAGCTCTCCGGGCCTGTGACGGCGTTGAGGGCGGCGTTAGACTGCCAGCGTACGTGTTGGCGATCGAAGGAGAAGTTCATGGACTACACCGGAAGCCAGTCGGAGAAGGTCGTTCACGCCGGTGAACTGGGCCGCAGCCATATTGGGCAGACAATCAGCTTCCAGCCGAACGAGTTCACCGTCGTCTTCGGGAAGCTCGCAGGCATCGCACGGACGGAAGCCATGGTCTACCTGTCCCTGGCGGGAGTGGGAAACGGCACCCACCTGAAGGACGAATACGATCTGCCCGTAACCCATGAGGTTTACGTGCCGGTGGACGTCATTTCCAACGCGGAATCCACCATCAAGGACCTGTTCGGAAAGGTCCAGGAGAACCTCCGCGGGGCCGGCCACAAGGGCGGCGAGGACCGGACGGACCGGCTGTAGCCTGGGGAAAGCGACAAAGGGAAGGCCGGCACATTCGTGCCGGCCTTCCCTTTGTCTTCCAGCTGCATACCTTCCCGGCTACGCCGCGGGAACGAACCTCAGGGCAGAGTTCCACTGGAACTGCGGCAGCTGCTCATTGGCTGAGAGCAGGATGTTCAGGAAACCGGTCTGTTCCAGCTGCCGTGCGCGGCGGAGCGGTCCCACCATGATGGGGGTCAGGCCGGCGGCAGAAGCGAAGGCGGCCACGGCGGCGACAGCGTCGTCATCGTCGCCGGCAACCAGGACGTCCAGCGGCTGGCCGGCCACCTTGCCCGCACCCAATGCGGCGGCGAAGGTGGTGTTGAACGCCTTGACCACTTTGGCTCCGGTGGTCTTCTGCAGTTCTTCCGCGGCGGAGCTGCCGGCGGGAACGGAGAGGCCTTCAAAGGTGGAGAAGTCCACCGGGTTGGTGATGTCCACATACACCTTGCCGTCGAGGCTGTCGCCGTAGCGGGCCACGATGTCCTTGGCGGCGTCGAAGTATACCGCCGGAATGACGATGGAACCGGTGATGGCGTCGCCCAGCACGCCCGTGCTCACCTGGCCTGTGAATTCCGCGGCCAGGGCGTCGGCCTTGGCCTTGTCCCCGTGGGCCAGGATCTGGACACTGTTGCCTCCGGCGACGGCGCGGGCTGCAAGTCCGCGGGCCATGTTGCCGGTGCCAATGATGGTGATGTCAGTCATGATGTTCTTCTTTCCAAAGAGGCGGGATAGGAAATTCACTGCAGTCCTTCGTTGAAATGCCCTTACTTGAAGCTTCAACTACAGCAGTTGCCGTTCTATTCCGCCGACCGGCAATTAAACCCAAACGGACGACGGCGGGAGGTCCCGCCGTCGTCCGCGTCACCGGATGGAGCCTGCCGCATCAGCGGCACGTTGCCTCAGTACGCCTTGACGCGCTGCTCCACGATGAGGTGGATAAGGGCAAACATCCCGTCATCGTCGATGGCCGCCAACGCTGCATCCAGGGCGGCCGGCACGTCCCGGTCCTCCGTGACGGTGATGCCGAAGCCGCCGAAAGCCCTGGCCATCAGCGCAAAATCCGGGTTCTTCAACTGCGTTCCGGACACGCGCTGCGGGTAGTGCCGTTCCTGGTGCGTGCGGATGGTGCCGTACTCCTGGTTGTCCATGACCACCACCAGGGGCGTTGCACCGTACTGGGCGGCGGTGGCGAGTTCCTGCCCGTTCATGAGGAACTCGCCGTCCCCCGCGATGGTCACCACCCGCCGCGCGGGCTCAGCCAGGGAAGCGGCGATCGCGGACGGTACTGAGTACCCCATGGAGCCGTTGCGGGCGCTGATCATGGACGCGTACCGGCGGGTGGGGAAATACCGGTGGGCCCAGTTGGTGTGTTCCCCGGCCCCGAACGTCACCATCGCGTCCCCGGGAAGACGGGGCACCAGGTTGGCCATCAGGGTGTCCATCCTCGCCTGGCCCGGAGCCGGCACCGCGGAAGGGAGCGCCGCGAAGCTTTCCTGCTCTCCCCGCATCCTCGCCGTCCAGTCCTTCCACTCCTCCTTGACCGGCAGGTCAATGCCCGCCAGGTCGCGGACGAACGCGTCCGGTTTGGCCAGGATCTGCCGTGACACGGGTCCGGACCGCCCCCGCAGCGACGGGTCCGCCGTCACCAGGAAGTTCTTCTTGCTCCAGTCCTGGCGGCACACGAATCCGTCAGTGATCACATCTCCCGGCACCGTGCCCACGAACACCAGGAGGTCGGTCTCCTCCAGGAGGTCATACGTGGGGCGCGGCCGGCCGTACCCGATGGGCCCCACGTAGGACGGCGAATCAAAGGACACCGTCCCCTGCGTGCGCCATTCCGCGGCGGCCGGGATGTGGTGCCGCTCCAGCCAGGCGGTGAGCTGCCCGGCTGCCTCCTGCGTCCAGTCGTTGCCGCCGGTGACGAAGAGCGGCTTGCTGGACTCGGCCAGGGCCGCCTTCAGCGCCGCGGAGTCCGTACCGCTCAGGCCCCCAGCGGCTACGGGTATGGCGGGGTGGAGAACCGGGCTGACCTGCTGCCGGATCACGTCCTCCGGCAAGCCGACAACCACGGGCCCGGGCCGTCCGCTCATCGCCGCAAACATGGCCTCGGCCACGATTTCGGAGGCCCGCTCCGGATGGTCCAGGACCATGACGCGCTTGGCGCCGGTATCGAACCAGGACTTGATGTCGAATTCCTGGAACGCTTCACGGTCCCGGTGGGCAAACGGGATCAGGCCCACGAAGAGCAGCATGGGGGTGGAGTCCTGCCAGGCGGTGTGCAGGCCCACATGCGCGTTCGCGGCCCCCGGCCCCCGGGTGACCATCGCGACGCCCGGGCGCTGCTGCATCTTGCCGTCCGCCTCCGCCATGTACGCAGCGCCGCCCTCATGCCGGCAGACGATGGTTTCGATGCTGGACTGGTGCAGGCCGTCCAGCACGTCGAGGAAGCTCTCGCCGGGAACCACGTAGGTGCGTTCCACGCCGTGGGCCACCAGCGAATCGACGATGACGTGCCCGGCGGATTTGAGGGCGGGCGCCACACGGTCCTGGTGGTGGACGACGGCGGCGGGCTGGGGACGGGAGGTGGTCAGGGTGGGCTGCGGCTCTGGTGTCATGGTCTTTCTTCAGCTCGGAGGGTTGCAGGCGTTGTGGTCAGGAAATGGGCGTCCGGTTGGCGATCACGGGTGCTTTGCCGGTGAAGCCTTCGCGGGTTTCGGCGATTTGGCGGATGCGGTGGCGGCAGGCGTACCAGCCGAGGACCATGAGGATGGAGGCGATGGCGGTGACGAGCATGGTCAGGGGTGAGTCGATGAAGACCATGATGAGGACGCCGACGAGGAAGAGCAGGGAGAGGTAGCCGGTGTAGGGGGCGCCGAACATGCGGAAGGAGGGGCGTTCGACCCAGCCTTTGTCGGCCCAGCGTTTGAGCTGGATTTGGCAGAGGACGATGGTGGCCCAGGTCATGATGATGCCGACGGAGGCGATGTTCAGGACGATTTCGAAGGCTTCGGCCGGGACGAGGTAGTTCAGCGGGACCCCGAGGAGGGAGACGACGGCGGTGATGGCGATGCCGCCGTAGGGGACCCCTGCTTTGTTCATGCGGGAGGCGAATTTGGGGGCGGAGCCGTTGACGGACATGGAGCGCAGGATCCGGCCGGTGGAGTAGAGCCCGGCGTTCAGGGAGGACAGGGCGGCGGTGAGGACCACGAGGTTCATGATGACGTCCACGCCCTGGACGCCGATGGAGCCGAAGAACGTCACGAAGGGGCTGACGCCTTTTTGGTAGGAGGTGAAGGGCAGCAGCAGGGCCAGGAGGATCACGGAGCCGACGTAGAACACGGCGATGCGGAAGACCACGGAGTTGATGGCCTTGGGCATGATTTTTTCGGGGTTTTCGGTTTCGCCTGCGGCGGTGCCGACGAGTTCGATGGAGGCGTAGGCGAACAGGACGCCCTGCATGAGGATGATCATGGGCAGCAGGCCGTTGGGGAAGATCCCGCCGTTATCGGACAGGAGGCTGATGCCGACCTGCTGGCCGTCCACGGGGGTACCGAAGATGACGAAGTAGGTGCCGATGATGAGGAACGCGACGAGGGCGGCGACCTTGATCAGGGCGAACCAGAATTCCATTTCGCCGAAGACTTTCACGGAGACCAGGTTCAGGGCCAGGACCACGACGAGGGCGGTCAGCGCCCACGCCCACTGCGGGACATCGGCCATCCAGGGGACGTAGTTGCCGAAGAAGTGCATGTAGAGGGCGGCGGCGGTGATGTCCACGATGGTGGTGGTGGCCCAGTTGATCCAGTAAAACCAGCCGGAGACGAACGCGGCTTTCTCGCCGAAGAATTCACGGGCGTAGGAAACGAACGAGCCCGAGGAAGGCCGGTGCAGGACCAGTTCGCCCAGGGCGCGCAGGATCAGGAACGCGAAGAACCCGCACACCGCGTACGCGATGACCAGGGACGGGCCCGCGGCGTTGAGCCGGCCGCCGGCGCCCAGGAACAGGCCGGTACCGATCGCACCGCCAATCGCGATCATCTGGATCTGCCGCGGCTTCAGGTTCTTGTGGTAACCCTTGTCCTCCGCGTGCAGGGAAGTCTCGGACGCATGCGCGTGACCACCGTCAATAACGTGGTCGAACTCAACCTCTTCATTGGGGTTGTTGGGCATGGGTATTCCTTTCGATCCGGAAAAGATCTTGCTGGATGGGGGAAACTTAGAAGACTGACCAGCCGGTGCGGTCGGAGAGGTCGGCCAGGGCGGCGGTGCCGGCAAGGGAATTGCCCTTGGCGTCCAGCCGGGGACTCCAGACGCAGATGGCGCACTGCCCCGGGACGATCACCAGGATCCCGCCGCCTACTCCGCTCTTGCCGGGCAGGCCCACCCGGTATGCGAATTCGCCGGCGGCGTCATACATGCCGCAGGTCAGCATGATGGAGCCGATCCGCTTGGCCTCGCTGGGGGACAGCACCCTGCCGGTTGATCCCTGGCCGTCGTTGGCAAGGAACAGGCCGGCACGGGCCAGCTGGACGCAGGTCATCATGATGGAGCACTGGCGGACGTAGTTCTCCACCACGACGGCGGCGGGCTGGGTGAGGTTGGCAAAATCCTTGAGGAAGTGCGCCAGGGCCAGGTTGCGGCTGCTGCCGGCCAGCTCACCGTCAGCAGCGGCTTCATCGATGAACGGTGCGTGGGAGCCTGGCTCCGCCTCATGGCTCCCCGCTTGTTCGGTGAGGAACCGCAGGAGCTGCGTGGCGGCGTCGGGCGTCTCTTCCAGCAGGTGGTCGGTGACCACCAGGGCGCCGGCGTTGATGAACGGATTGCGCGGGATGCCCTTTTCGGCTTCCAACTGGACCAGTGAGTTGAAGGACGTTCCGGAGGGTTCGCGCAGCACCCGGGACCACAGGGCAGCGGACCTGCCGCCCTGCAGGGCCATGGCCAGGGTGAACACCTTGGAGATGCTTTGGATGGAAAAGGGAACGCCGGCGTCCCCGGAGCTGAAGACCTCGCCGGAGGTGGTGGCGACGGCGATGCCGAAGCGGTCGAACGGGACCGTGGCCAGGAAAGGGATGTTTCCGGGAACGCTGCCCGCGTTCTGCCTGGGCCGGTGGCGCCGGACGATGTCCTCAAGGAGGAGGCCCAGGGGCGGTGCGCTGAGTGTGGTGCTCATTTCCTGCCTGGATTGTCGGTGGAGGCGGCCCACTCCTGGAGATGGAGCAGGGCCACCAGTGAGTCGCGGGGGTTGCCGAAGTCCAGGCCGGTGACCCTGGCTGCTTTGGCAACGCGGTAATAGACGGTGTTTTTGTGCAGGTTCATGTGTTTGGCGCATTCGGAGACGTCGAAGCAGGCGTCGAAGTAGGCCTGCAGGGTTGCTGCGAGTTCGGCATCCTCCTGGAGCAGCGCCGCCATGCTGCGGTGCCGGAAGGGTGAGCCGTGGAAGTTCCGTACGGCCTCGCGGTAGAGGATTTCCGCCTCGAAATCGTCAACGGTGGCCACCGTGCCCGGCGTGGCGTTCCGCACGCAGGCCAGCAGTGCTTCAGTGATGCCGGTGACCCCGTGGATGGACAGCAGGTCCGGCGCCAACGGTCCGACGGCGGCGAAGGGAATGATGCCCAGGTGCTTGCGGGCATCCTTGACCACCGCTTCGGCAAGTGCCCTCAGCCCCGCCTCCGCCGTGCTGGACTGCAGGTCCGGCAGGATAATGGCCGTGTCACCGTTGAACTGGCCCACGACGGCGGATGCCTTGTACGCGGCGGCGTGAATGGAGGCCAGGTTGGCCAGTTCGCCGTGCTTGAGCGCGGCGTCGTCGGCCCGGGAGTCGGCGTCGGACATGCCGATCAGGAGCAGTGCCGCGGGACGCTCCGAGGGGATCTTTCCGCTGTGGGCGCTGGCGGCGGCCTCGGCGGGACCTGACAGGATCCGTGCCACCCGGTCCTCCCGCATGTGGACGGACTGCTGGTTGCGGTAGCGGATCAGTTCGGCGGAAACCCTGGCTGCGGATCCGGTGAGGACGTACTCCACGTCGGGCCCGAAGCCTTCTCCGGTCTCCTGGAGCCAGATGTAGCCCATGATCCGCTCCCCGGCGAAGAGCGCGATGGCCACCCGTTCACGCAGCCCGTCCTGGGGCCTCGCGGGGACGCGGACCGGCTGCCGGGTGCGGTGGAGTTCGCGGTAGGCACCCAGGTCCTTGAGCAGCAACTCGTACTTCCGCGGGCCACGGCGGGACAGGATGGACGCTTTGCGGAGCTCGTCGATGTCGTTGGTGACCGTGGAGTACGCCAGGACCTTGTTGGCCGCGTCCTCGATCAGCACGTGGCTGGAGGTGAGCCTGGCCGTGGTCTGGGCGATGGCGAACAGGTCTTCCTCAAGCAGGGTGAGGACTTCGCTCTCGTAGCTGCGCGGCTGGATCCGGTCCTTTGCGATGGACAGCAGGCGGTCCCAGTCGGCGGCGGGATCAACCAGGAGGAGGCCCGAGCCCGCTGCCTGCAGGAGTTCTTCCGCTTCGGCGAGGTCTTCGCGGTTGCCCTTGACGGCTACCACCGGGGGCGGGTCCTTCAGGAGCCGCCGGAGCGTCGGCAGGGCCGAACGGCCGCGGACACCGATGAGCAGGACAAACGCGCCGGCAGCCTGGACGGACTCGTCGTCGGCGTCGACAATAAGGAACCGTTCAATGGCCGGCGCCGAGGGGGCTGGACGGAGGATGAGGCTGGCGAAGCCGAGGGGGAGATCCGAGAGGATGTCATCCACCGTAACCGCGGCCATGGGTTTTCCTTTTGCGTCGATCCCGCCGGACGGCCTGTCCGGTCACCTCATGCTATCCAGCGGCGGCCGTCCTGATTATGGGCTCAGTCCCAAACGCGGGGACGGTTTTTTGGTTTGCAGCCCGAGGCGAAGGCCGGCTGCGCGGGACGAGCCCGGGCAGCAACGGCAAAGGCGGGCCAGCGTATGCTGGCCCGCCTTGGGTGCGGTGTGGCAGATGGCTTGCCCGTGCGCTCGATCTGCAGCTAGATCCAGGCCGGGGCCGGGGGCGCGGGGGTGACCGATCCGCCGTCGTGCTGTGCCGTGGTGCCGTCCGTACCGCGGCCGGTGGCCCACTGTGCAATGGCGGCCAGGGAGCCTGACACCACGGTGGGGGAGGCGGCTGCCGTGTCACCGAAGACCAGCGCAGAGGGTTGGCCGGTGACCTTGACCACGAGGTCCTTGTCCGTGCCGCGGGTGTGCCAGGCGCCGGTGATGTCCGTGAGGAGCCGTTCCATGACGGGCGCGGGGATGTCCTGGAAGGTGGCCCCGTTGTCCAGGTCAACGGCGTGCACCCACACTTCCCTGGTGCGCATCCAGACGGTTTCTTCGGCGGGGACGGTTCTGCCCTGGACGGTCTTGACCTTGTGGTGCCAGTTGTCGGCGGGCAGGTCGCGCCACTCGACGTTCAGGTGCACGGCGGAGTGGTCGAACAGGTTCCGCAGCGCGATGGGACTGAGCGTGGCGCCGAAGTCGATCTCGTGGTTGCGGACCTCCACCGAGGGGTACATGGGGGTCTCCACGCCGGTGGCTGCCCATTCGACCAGCCGTGCCACGGCCCGCGCGTTGTAGCCCACGTGGGCCACAACGTGCCGGCGGGTCCAGCCCGGCAGCAGCGAGTCCCCGTCCAGTTCCGCGTCCGTGAGCTCGTTGAGCTTGCGGGCGAAGAACGCGGTGCCGCGCCGGGCCTGCAGGAGCCCGTCGAGCAGGACGGGATCGGTGGTCTGGTCGTGCCGGGCAACCATCAGGCTTCCTTGACCACGCGGTTGGTCAGCTGGCCCAGGCCCTCGATGGTGGTGACCAGGACCTGGCCCTCCTGCAGGTAGCGCTTGGGGTCCTGGGCGTGGCCCACTCCGCCGGGGGTGCCGGTGGCGATCACGTCGCCCGGGTTCAGGGTGATGATGGTGGAGATGTAGGAGACCAGGAACTCAGGGGTGAACACCAGGTCCGAGGTGGGGGTGGACTGCTGGACTTCGCCGTCCACGGCGGAGGTCATCAGCGGGCCGGCGGTGAACTCGTCCTTGGTGACCAGGGCAGGCCCGAACGGGGTGGACTTCTCCCAGGTCTTGCCCTGCAGCCACTGGATGGTCCGGAACTGGTAGTCGCGCATGGAGACGTCGTTGAGCACGGAGTACCCGGCGATGTGCTCAGCGGCTTCGGATTCGGGGATGCGGCGGCCGGCCTTGCCGATGACGACTGCGAGTTCGGCTTCCCAGTCCACGGTGTCCGATTCCTGCGGCAGGGCCAGGTCGTCGTTGGGGCCGATCAGGGATTCGGCGTATTTGGCGAACAGGGTGGGGTGCTCGGGAACCTCCCGGCCCATTTCCTTGATGTGGTTGCGGTAGTTGTGGCCCACGCAGATGATCTTGCCGGGGGAGGGCACGACGGCGGCGAGGTCGGCGCCGTCCACTGGGTGCGTTGCGCCGTTGGCCGCCTTGGCGGTGGTTTCCCAGCTGGGGTCCTTCAGCAGGGCCCCGACGTCGGAGAAGCCCGGGATCTCGGTGAGGGTGTCGCCGTCCTGGCGGACCGCCTTGGTGCCGTCAGCGGTGCGGAGGGTGAGGAGTTTCATTACTTGGTGCGTCCTTCGATGTAGGTGCGGTTGAAGTTCAGGCGCTCAAAGATGGGTGCGTCGCTAAACCGGAACAAATCAAACTCGGATTCGGCCTGCAGGGACCAGGCGGCCCAGGACGGGACCACGAACAGGTCGCCCTTGGCCAGGACCCTGGTTTCGCCGTTGAGCGTCACGGTGCCGGTGCCGTCGAAGACCTGCCAGACGCTGGAGCCCACCTCGCGGACGGTCTCGGTCCAGGCGCCGGCCCGCAGACGGTGGAACTCCGCGCGGATGGTGGGCATGACATCCCCGCCGGTGGTGGGGTTGCTGTACCGGATGGCTGCGTGGCCCTGGGACACGGTGGCGGGGTGGCCCTCGTCCTCCAGGAGCAGCTGCTCGCGCAGGGCGGCGTCGGTGTACTTCCACCGGTAGGCGGCGATGGGGGAGTTGGTGGTGTTCTCCAGTCCGGAGAGCGGGCGCAGGCCGGGGTGGGCCCAGAGCCGCTCGGAGCGGGAGATGTCCGGCGTGGCCTCGTCCGTGACGCGTTCGGTGCCGAATTCGAAGAACCCGGCGTCGGCGTAGTGGACGAACGGGATGTCCAGGCCGTCGATCCAGGCCATGGGCTCATCGGTGTCGTTGTGGTGGCCATGGAAGTTCCAGCCCGGGGTGAGCAGGAAGTCGCCGCGGGACATGCGTACGGGATCGCCGTTCACCACGGTCCACACGCCTTCGCCTTCGACGACGAAGCGGAAGGCGTTCTGGGAGTGGCGGTGCTCGGGGGCGGTTTCGCGGCCGCCCAGGTACTGGATGGCGGCCCAGAGGGTCGGGGTGGCGTACGGGGTCCCGGCCAGGCCGGGGTTGGCCAGGGCGATGGCCCGCCGTTCCCCGCCGCGGCCCACGGGTACCAGGTCGCCGGCGCGGGCGGCGAGCGGGTACAGGTCATCCCACCGCCATACGTGCGGTACCGCCTTGGGGGACGGGACCATGGGCATCAGGTCCGCGATCTCCGTCCACAGGGGAATCAGGTTTTCCTTGTTGAAGTCCTTGTACAGCTGCTCGAGCTGGGCAGCCTCCTCGGGGGTGGGCTCGGGAACATGGTGTTCCTGTGCCACGGATTCGTGCGTTTGGTTTTCAGCGCTGATCGACACTGGCCTTCTCCTTGCGTGCGGACTGACTGCGACGTGGATTCGACCCTAAGGAATGAGCGCTGTGATCCCCAGCATATTCTGTAGAGCAGAAAGAGCTGCCAGTCGTGGTCAGCCGCCCGCGCCGCCGTCGGCCGGATTGGCCGCGATGTCCATCTCCAGTTGGCGCCGGGTTTCCATCATCACGCCCACCAGCCCTGCGTCGAACAGTGGCCGGAACCTGGCCACCGGAGTGGCGACGCTCAAGGCGCCCACCACCATGCCCTTGCCGTTGTGCAGCGCCATCCCGAAGGCGCTGATGCCCTCCTCGGTGCCCTCGAAGTTGGCAGCGAATCCGTTGGCCCGCACCGACTCAAGTTCGCGCAGGAATGCCGGGTACTCGGCGTCGGGAATGTAGTCGCCGGCCAGCTCCGCGTTGGGGCTGCGGAACAGCTGTTCCAGCGCGGCCGGTTCCAGCTCCGCCAGGATGGCCTTACCGCCCGACGCCTTGTGCGCCGGCAGCAACGTGCCCTGCCGGTCACCCACACGCAGGATATTCGAGCTTTCCACCGTGTCCAGGAAGCGGACCTTGGTGCCCACCCGGATCATCAGGTTGACGGTCTCGTTGGTGCGGGCGCACAGGACTTCCATGTGGGGCCGGGAGATGTCGCGCAGCTGCCGGGTCCAGCTGAACCCGGCAGGGCCGGCGCCCATCGCCGGGCCCGGCACGTACCGGCGCGTTTCGTCCTGCACCGCGAAGCCGCGGTAGACCAGCATGGCAAGCAACCGGTGGGCGGTGGACGGGGCAACGCCCAGCTCCGCCGCGGCGTCCTTGAGCCGCAGGCTGCCCACGTCCCGCAGGAGCTGCAGCAGCTGCAGGGCGTTGTCCACCGCCTCAATGGAGTAGGTGGGCTTCCGCCGGGCCGGAAGATTCTGCATAACAGAATCTTATGTGCGGAGCGGTATGGCTGCCAGCACAGTGGTGGGATGAATCACACAACTTCCGCTGCAGCGCCGCAGCGCACGGCCGCCCCCGCCCCGGGCGCCGGCCGTACCGGGTTTCCCCGGCGTTCCGTGCTTGCCGTCCTGGTGTGCTGGCTGCTGGTCGTTTTCGACGGCTATGACCTGATCGTCTATGGGACGGTCCAGGGCTCGCTCATCAGCGATACCGGCTGGGGCCTGACCAAGGCCACCGCCGGCACCATCGGGTCGATGGCCTTCATCGGCATGATGATCGGAGCGGTCTTCGCAGGCCGCATGTCCGATACCTGGGGCCGCCGGCGCACCATCATCGGCTGCGCCGTCGTGTTCTCCCTCTTCACCATCCTCTGCGCCTTTGCCCCCAACGCGCCCGTCTTCGGCGGCCTGCGTCTCCTGGCAGGCATTGGCCTGGGCGGCCTGGTGCCGTCGGCCAATGCCCTGGTGGCAGAACTCGTTCCCGAAAAGTGGCGGTCCACCATCGCCACCCTGATGATGTCCGGCGTCCCCATCGGCGGTTCCATCGCCGCCCTCGTCGGCATTCCGCTGATCCCGGCCTTCGGCTGGCCGGTCATGTTCCTGGTCGCCGTCGTCGCCCTGGTGGTGGTCATCCCGCTGGGCATCCGCTACCTGCCGGAGACGCTGGCACCCGGCTCCAAGGGCGCAGCCCAGGGCAGCACCGCCAAGGACGCCGTCGGGTTCGGATCCCTGCTCCGTGCGCCCTACCTCGGCACCAGCCTGTTGTTCGCCATCGGCACCCTGGTGACCCTCTTCGCCTGGTACGGGTTGGGCACCTGGCTGCCCAACCTCATGCAGCTGGCAGGCTACAACCTCGGGTCCGCCCTGACGTTCGCCCTGGCCCTCAACCTGGGCGCGGTGGCGGGCTCGGTGCTCACCGCCTGGGCCGGCACCCGGTTCGGCCCCATTCCCACCGCCATCGCGGCAGCGGCCGTGGCCGCCATCGGATTGCTGGTCCTGGTGACCGGGCCGCCGGTCGCCGTCGTCTACCTCATGCTGGTGCTCGCCGGCGTGGGCACGCACGGCACCCAGTGCCTGATCATCGCAGCCGTGGCAAGCCACTACCCGGCACACCTGCGCGGCACCGCCCTTGGCTGGGCGCTCGGGGTGGGCCGGATCGGGGCTGTAGCCGCCCCGCAGGCCGGCGGGCTCCTGCTCGCGGCGGGGCTGGGCGTCAACTCGAACTTCCTGGCATTTGCCGGAGCAGCCGCAGCAGCAGCAGTCCTGCTCGCAGCCGTCGGTACCAAAATCAAGAAATCAACAGCAGTAGGAGTTTCCAATGTCTAACGTCAAAGCGTCCACCGACGTCCTGGTAGTAGGCGGCGGCATGGCCGGACTTGCCGGAGCGCTGGCGCTTCGCGAAAACGGCGCCGACGTCACCCTGGTAGAAGTGGCACCCGCCTTCGGCGAAGTCGGCGCCGGCCTGCAGATGGCCCCCAACGCTTCCCGCGTCCTCAAGCGCTGGGGCCTGCTGGAGAAGGCGCTGGAAATCGGCGTCCAGCCCAAGCACCTGGTGTTCCGCGACGCCATCACCGGCGAGGAACTCACCCGCCAGAGCCTGGGCGGCGAGTTCGAGGAACGTTACGGCGCCCCCTACGTGGTGATCCACCGCAGCGACCTGCACCGGATCCTGCTCGAAGCGTGCCAGGAAGCCGGCGTCACTTTGGTGAACGACGTCCTGGTGCAGAAGGTGGAGACCGACGGCGACCGCGCCCGCGCCTACACCGCCAAGGGTGAGGTGTTCGAGGCTGACGCCATCCTGGCAGCGGACGGGCTGAAGTCCACCCTCCGCGCCACCGTTGCCAACGACGGCCCCGTCAACTCCGCCTACGTGGCGTACCGCGGCACCGTGCCCATCACCGAGGAAACCCCCGCCGCGGACCTGGAGGACGTCATCGTCTACCTCGGCCCGAACTGCCACCTGGTCCAGTACCCGCTCCGCAAGGGCCAGCTGCTCAACACCGTGGCAGTGTTCAAGTCCCCGTCGTTCGAGCGCGGCGAAGAGCAGTACGGCGGCGTGGACGAACTCCAGGCGGCCTACAAGGACTGCGTCCCCGCCGTGCAGGAAGCCCTGAAGAACCTGGCCACCGGCATCCGCTGGCCCATGTACGACCGCAACCCGATCGAGAACTGGGTCTCCGGCCGCATGGCACTGATCGGCGATGCCGCCCACCCGATGCTGCAGTACCTGGCCCAGGGCGCCTGCCAGGCACTCGAGGATGCTGCTGTGCTGCAGGACGCCGCGCAGCACAAGGTCTTCACGCCCGAAGGCATCGACGCCGGTGCATGGGAGGATGCCTTCCGCGAGTTCAACGAAACACGGGCGGCGCGCACCGCCCGTGTCCAGCGCACCGCCCGGATCTGGGGCGAGTCCTGGCATGTGGACGGCGTGGCACGCGTCCTGCGGAACATACTGTTCAAGAGCCGTGGCGACAACAACTTCCAGTACAACGACTGGTTGTACGGCCGCAACGTGCCCGGTGCCCCGGCCGAGGTTCCTGCCGGCACCAAGCTGGTGGAAGCCTAAGCACCGCGAGCCAAGGCGGGCGTACGACGGCGGGTGGCTCCCGGCGTCGTGCGCCCGCCTTTTTGGTTGCAAGGGAAGGCGCTGGAATAGATCAACAAAGTTGAATGTTCAACCAATATGGACTTTGGCATTTTTACTTTTGGCGAACTGTCCCGCAACGGACAAACCGGGCTGGCCCAGTCGCCGCAGCAGCGGCTGGAAGAGATCATTGGGCTGGCCAAGCTGGCCGACCAGGCGGGCATCAGCTTCCTGGGCCTGGGCGAGCACCACCGCAGCGACTTCGCCTTGTCCGCCCCCGAAATGGTGCTGGCCGCGGTTGCCCGCGAGACCACCAACCTGAGGCTGGGCACCGCCGTTACCGTCCTCTCCACCCAGGACCCGGTGCGGCTCTTCGAACAGTTCGCCACCCTGGACCTCATATCCGGCGGCCGCGCCGAGATCATCGCCGGGCGCGGCGCGTTCATCGAGTCCTACCCACTGTTCGGCTACGACACCGCCGATTACGACGCCCTCTTCGACGAAAAGCTGCGCATGCTGCTGGAGCTTCGGGACAACGCCACCCTGACGTGGCAGGGCACATTGACCCAGACAATCCCCGGCATGGACATTGCCCCGCGGCCGCTGCAGGAACAGCTTCCCGTCTGGGTGGGAGTGGGTGGCACGCCGGCCAGCTTTGCCCGCGCCGGTCGCCTGGGCCTGCCCTTGTTTGTCGCGCTGCTGTCCGGACCCGAAAGGTTCCGCCGCCTGGTGGAGCTGTACCGGCACACCGCTGCCGAGGCCGGGCATGACGCCGCCGCCCTGCCGGTGGGTGCCGGCGGCCACTTCTACGTGGCGCCCACCTCCCAGCAGGCACGCGATACCTTCTATCCCTATTACCGGGCATATTTCGAACAGAACATGCCCCGGCCCGTGGACCATTTCCCGCGTTCAACCTTCGATGACTGGTCCGAACCCGGCGGCGGCCTGCTGGTGGGGAGCCCGCAGCAGGTGGTGGAGAAGATCCTGGCTATCCACGAGGCCTTGGGCACCAGCCGGTACATGGCCCAGATCGGACTGGGCGGGCTGCCGTTCGCCGAAACGGCGCGTTCCATCGAGCTGCTCGCCACCGAGATCATGCCCGCAGTCAACCGGGAAATCGGGGCCCCGGCCCCCGCCTGACCCAAGCCATTTCCACCACCAACACCGAGGACACGATATGCACGCACCGTTCGCCGAACCCACCGTCGCCTGGCAGAGCCCCGACGATCCCAACCGCCCGCTCGTGGTGCTGCTGCACGGGCGCGGATCGGATGAATCGGGAATCATCGGACTGGCCAACCACCTTCCCGCCGGCCCCTCCTACGCAGCTGTCCGGGCGCCGATCCCGGCAGGGGGCGGGTTCGCCTGGTTCGCGAACCGGGGGACAGGCCGGCCCGTCGCCGAGTCGCTGGCCCAAACTATGGAATGGTTCCGGACCTGGCTGGAGCCGATCGCGCCGGAAGGACGGCCGGTGATCCTGGTTGGCTTCAGTGGCGGTGCGGCGTTCGCCGGCGGGCTGCTGCTGGCTGATCCGCAGCGTTTCGCGGGCACCGCCGTCCTTTACGGGACGCTGCCGTTCGAGGCTGGCGTCCCGACGTCGCCCGACCGGCTTGCCGGCGCCCCGGTGTTCCTGGCCCACGGTGAAGCTGACACCGTCATCCCGGCTGACCTGCTGGGCCGCACGTGGGACTACCTCCTGGGCGCTTCCGGGGCGGACACGCACGCCCGCAAGGACCCGGGCGGACACGCCCTCACCGCGGAAACCGCCGCCGAACTTGGTGCGTGGATCACCGAACGGGCCTAGCTTCCCCTGCCCTGGTCAGCCTTCGTCGCAGAGCAGGTGGTACCAGCTGTCAGCCAGTACTTCCAGTGCGTGCTCGCGGTTTGGTTCCATCTTGCGGCGGGTCCACAGCGTGGCCACGTAGTCGAGTTGAGTGAAGGCCAGGGTGCCGCGGATGTGGCGGGTTTCCGCGGCAAAGCGCCCGGCGAGCTGCATGCCGCGGACCATGTCCGTGATGACTTCCTCATGCCAGCGTTCCACCATGGTGCGCACCTCGGGGTCCACTGCCGCGGCCTCGTCCAGGACATCCAGGTAGGGGCGGAAGACCGGCCACAGCGCTGCCCGGGATTCCAGCCAGGACAGGATGCCGGCCAGCTTGCCGTCCCGCACCACCTGCACCAGGTCCGGAGCGGTTGATCCGCTGTCGGGTCCGTCGGCGCGCTCCAGGACCGCGTTAACCCGGGCCATGAAATCCCGCATCAAGTCTGCGCGGGTGGGGTAGTACGCGTAAAAGGTCACACGGGTGGTTCCGGCTGACGCGGCGATTTCATCAATGGTGGTCGCGGCGTAGCCCTTTTTGGTGAAAAGCTCCAGCGCCCGTTCCACGATGGTGTCCCGGGTGAGCTGCTTCTGGGCTTCGCGCAGCGATGGCATAGCGTCAATCCTAACGTGGAGTCCGGGCGCTGGAACCGGAGGTGGTGGCCTCAGGCCGTCACGGGTTCGGCGGCCCAGGCCACCTGTGATCCCGTGTTGGCCAGCCGCCGCAGCTTGGGAATGGGGATGCGGTAGTTGATGGCCGCGGCGGTTCCGGAACCATCCGCATGCTCCCAGCGCAGCAGCGCCGAAGCGGCCCCGGCGCCCTGTTCCCGGAAGTCCGGCGCTCCTTCCACGGGCGTGAAGCCCACCGACTTGAGCGACAGTCCAAAGGCTTCCGTCCAGAAATAGGGCTGGAATTCCAGCGGCGGTGCTTCATCCCCCAGGAGGAGGCCGACGGCGGCGGCCTTGGCCTGGTCGATCGCACTGGTCCACAGCGGTACCCGGCTCAGTCCCCGCTGGGTGGGAAAGAATGCCACGTCGCCGGCTGCGACAATGTCCGGGCGCACACGGCCGCGGGAATCGACCCGCAGGACGCCGTCCGTGAGCAGGCCGGAGCCTTCCAGCCATTCGACGTTCGGCTCGTCGCCGACCGCGCTGACCAGCAGGTCCGCTTCCAGGACCGTTCCGTCGGCCAACGCCACCTGCGGGGTGGTCCCTGACCGGATGAGCCGGGCCTTGGAGCCATTGACGATCCGCAGCCCGCTCGTGCGCGCCGCCGCGGTGAAAATGCCGGACAGGTGACTGCCCAGCTGCCGCACCAGCGGTTCGCCATCGGTGACCAGGGTGACGTCGCAGCCGCTGTGCAGGCAGCCGGACGCTACCTCCATGCCGAGCGGACCACCGCCCACCACCATCACCGACGGCCTGCCGGCCACCAGTTCCTTCAGCCGGACGGCGTCCTCCAGGGTGCGCAGGGTCAGCTCGCCGTCGTCGCCTGCCTCGGTGCTGTGCTGATCCGCAGTCCCTGCCAGCCGCCTGGCCCGGGAACCCGAAGCGATCACCAGCCCGTCGTATGGCAGGCTCCCGCCGCCGTCGAGCGTCACCCGGCGCGCCCCGGCGTCGAGCCCTGTGGCGCTTACCCCCAGCAACTCGTCCGCGCCGTGCGTCGGTGCGGGGAGCTCGTGCGCCGCCAACCCGTCACCGCCGTGGAGCAGCGCCTTGGACAGGGCGGGCCGGCTGTAGGGGGAGTGGCGCTCGGCGCCCACCACGGTCAGCTCGCCGTCGAAGCCCGCTGCCCGCAGCGAGTCGCACGCGGTGAGGCCTGCGATGCCGTTGCCGACGACGACGATCCGCCGTGCCGTCACACCGTCACCAGTCTCAGGGCTGCTACGGGGCAAACACGGACTGCAGCCTTGGCCGCCGCGACGTCCTGCTCCCCGTCCACTTCCGGCACGTCGATAACCAGTTCGCCGTCGTCGTCCAGGTGCATCAGCGCCGGGGCTGCTTCCTCGCAAAGTCCGTGGCCCTCACAGCGTGGCCGGTCCAGTTCGATCCTCATGCTGCTTCCACCTCCAGTACCTGGAGCTGTTCGAAGCTCCTGGTGATATTGCTCGGAACCCGGTACCCGTCGCCCAGGGACAGTGATTTCACCCGCCGGGCCAGGGCTTCAACGATGGCGTGCCCTTCCAGGCGTGCCAGTCCCTGGCCGGCGCAGCCGTGTGGACCGTAGCCGAAGGACAGGTGGTCCACTGGGTTCCGCGTGACGTCGAAGGTGTCCGGGTTGTCGTAGTGCCGGTGGTCCCTGTTGCCGGCACCCAGGAGGATGCCGAGCTGGGCACCTGCCGGAACGGTCACGCCGTCGAGCTCCACCTCGCGGGTGGTGGTACGGCCCCAGATGTGCAGGGGAGTCCAGTAGCGAAGCACCTCGGCGAAGGCCGCGGGAACCAGTTCGGGGTTGTTGCGGACCAGCTCGAGCTGCTCCGGGTGGCGGCCAAACAGGGCCACGATGTTGCCGATGGAGGCGATGGTGGTGTCGACGCCGGCACCCAGGTATTGGTGGATGATATGGCCTGCGGAGCCCTCGGGGATGTCCCCGCGGGCTTCGGCGTCGAAGATGCCCCGGCCGATGGAGCCGGGCGCCAGGTCCTCCGCAGTGACCGACGAGCACCAGCCATAGAGTTCGCCGGCGATGGGGAAGCTCTCCTGGGTGCGGTGGTTCAGCGGGCCGATCACCTGCATGGCCGCCTGGCCCCAGCGCAGCATGTTGTCCTTGACGTGGCCGCCGAACCCGATCAGGTCCGCCACGATGTCCAGCGGGAAAGCGCGGGCCAGGGAATCGATGGCCTCGAAGGAGCCGGTGGACACCAGTTCGGCCACCAGCTTGTCCGCCTTCTCGTCGATAGTCACTTTCAGGCCGCGGAGGGCGCGGGGAGTGAGGTTCGCCGACAGGGTGGCCCTCAGTTGGGTGTGCATGGGTGGGTCTGAGGCGAGCGAGGTGCCCTGCAGAGCCTCGTTCACCATCGGGTTGAAACCGAGCGTGGTGGAGGAGAAGGACTCCGGGTCCGCCAGGACGTCGCGGATGACGTCGTAGCGGGTGACGGCGTAGAGGTTGTTCTTCGGCAGGTGGACCACGCCGCCCAGTTCACGCAGCGCGGCGTAGGTGGGGTAGGGGTCCACCGTGATGTCGTCATCCCAGATGTCGATATCGGATTCGATGGGGTTCACAGCTGTCTCCTTGCGGATAGTGGGGGTTTCCGGGCCTGGACCGTTCATGCCTGGACGGCCTCGGCGTTGGCTTCTGTGGTTTCGGCGATGGCATCGGCCGTCGGGGCCGATGAGCGGGAGCTGATGAAAAGGGTCAGGACGGCGGACAGGACGGCGGCGATGCCCGCCGCGAGGTAGACCGCCTGGAAGCCCTGGCCCAGGGACGTTCCTGCTACCCCCTGGATCTGGGGCTGGACCGAGGCCAGGGCCTTCGCCATGCCGTCCACAGCCTGGGCGGGGGCACCGCCCGCAGCGGCCTGGCCGGAGAACTGGGCAACGACGCCGTCCCAGCCGGACAGGTAACCCAGCGGCGGTACGTGCGAGAGTCCGGCCACGGCCTCGGCGGGAAGGCCCGCTCCGCCCAGGATTCCGGCCAGGGGGCCTGCGAAGGCGGTGGCACCGACGCCGAACGCGATGGCAGATCCGATCACCGGGCCCAGGGCAAAGCCCAGATCGCGCAGCAGGTTGGTGGTGGCGGACGCCATGCCGATGTGCTGCGGCGGTACGGTGTTGATGGCCACTGCGGTGATGGAGCCTACCGTGAGCGCGAAACCGATGCCCAGCAGGAGCAGGGGCGGGATGAACGCGGTCCACGGTGTCCCGCCGAACGCCTCCGGGACACCCAGCGGGATGGTCGACAGCCAGAAGGCGGAGACTGCCATGAAACCGAAGCCGGCCGTCAGCACCCACCGTGGTGCCACATGGTGGATCAGCCAGCCCACCACCGAAATGAAGGCGAACGCCGGGCCCTGGATGAAGACGAACAGCACGCCCACCTTCCAGGCCTCAGCCAGGGCAAGGCCGCCCACGGCGACGCTGGTGCTGTAGCAGACGGCCAGGAAGGCGAACATGCCGGTGACGGCCACGATTCCGGTGATGGAGTAGGCGCTGTTCCGGAACAGGGACAGGTGGACCAGGGGCTGGTGCGTCCGTGTCTCGATCACCACGAAGGCAACCAGGAGGGCAGCACCCACAACGTAGCTGGCGATGACCTCGGCGCTGCCAAATCCGGCGTCGACCGCCTGCACGGTGGCAAAGAGCACCGCAATCAGGCCCAGCGCCAGGGTGGCCTGGCCGGGCACGTCGAGCTTCCGCCCTTCAGCAGCAGCGGAGTCCTTCGCCCGGGTGGCCATGACCAGCACCACGACGGCGATCACGGCCGCGATGTAGTAGGCCACCCGCCAGCCGCTGAAGGCATTGGGTGAGCCTGCCGCGGGCCCCGGGACGGTGAACGCCTGTGACGTCAGGCCCGCCAGCATGGGCGAGATGACCGCGCCCAGCGACAGGAAACCGGCCCAGGTGGCGATGACCTTGGCCCTCGCCCGGTGGTCCGGGGTGATGGCCGCAATCATGGAGAGCGAGATGGGAAAGAGGATGCCGGCACCGATGCCGCCCACGGCCTGGGCCGCGATCATCATTTCCGTGTTGACTGCCAGTGCCGCCAGGACGGATCCCGCGATGCTCACGGCCGCGCCGGCGTACAGCAGCTTCCGGCGGCCGAACAGGTCACCCAACAGGCCCCAACTGAGCTCGAACACAACGATGCCCATCATGAACATGCCGGCGATCCAGGTCAGCCCGGCGCCGGAGGTCCGGAATTCGACGGCGAAGGTTCCGTTGAGTGCGCCGGGGAGGGCATTGGTGATTTGCGCGAGGGTCACGGCGCTGTAGGCCGCGATAAAGGTGGCACGTACCGAGCCGCGGCTCGAAATGGTGGGGGTCAGGCTCATCGATGAAACTCCCTTGTTCCATTGCGAAGTTGAGTGTTGTTCCCAACAGTCTGTAGTGATCTATTACACAGTGTCAAGGAAAATTCGCAAAAAAAGTTTCCTTGACACTATGTAAAGAAATGTGTGATGCTGGCTACACCGCAACGGAGCGAGGGCTCGGCGGGACCCCTACTCAAGCACCCGGATTCAAGGGAGAACTTCGTGAGCATCCATCCGGCCGCCAATTCTTATGGCGCCCCCGTCCCCACCCAGGAACAGGGCACCGTCAACACGGTCCTGGGACCGGTTCCCGCTTCTGAACTGGGCGTGGTCGCCATTCATGAAGCGCTGCTGTCAGTCCTTCCGGGAGCCCAGTATGCCCCCGATATTTCAATGGACCGGGCGGACATCTTTGCGGCGCTCGCCGAAAAGCTCAGCGACTTCCGCCAGCACGGGGGCCAGGCGATCGTCGACAGCACCGGCATGTTCCACGGCAGGGACCTCAAGCTGTACGAGGCACTGTCCCGCTCCACCGGCGTGCACATCATCGCCTCCACCGGCCTTGGGCCCGAGGAGGAGCTCGGTGGCTACTTCCTGACGCCGCAGACCAACCCGCCCACCCCATGGCCGGCCGAAAAGTTCAGCGATCTCTTTGGCAAGGAAGTCACCGACGGGATGGTGGTCCCGAGGGTTGAACGCCGCGCGGCTGCCGGAATGATCGCCACAACTGCTGACCGGGCCGGCATGACCCCCACCGAGGAAAGCCTCTTCCGCGGATCCGCGCGGGCTGCCCGGGAAACCGGCGTGCCCGTGTCCATCCGCTTCGGCGCCGATGCCCTCCATGACCTGGACATCGTCCTGGACGAGCAGCTTCCCGCGGACCGCGTGCTGGTTGGCGGCCTGGACCGCCTCGACGCCGCCGGCGCCGCAGGCAAGGTGGCCGAGCGCGGCGCCTTCGTGGGCATCGATCACGTCGGCCTCAACGACCACCCCGGCTACCTCACGGACCACGGCCGGGCCGAACTGGTCCTGGAACTCGTCGGTGCCGGCCACGCGGACAAGATCATCCTTTCCGGCAATTCCATCGGAGTGGCCAAGGGCCTGCCCGAATACAACCTTCCCTACAGCCATGTCCTGGCTACGTTCGTTCCATTCCTTAAAGCCCGCGGCCTGGCCGACGACGATGCCCGACGCATCCTCGTGGACAACCCCCGCACCCTGCTGGCAGTCCGCTGACCACGCTTCCATCACCCTCCAAACCCGAGGTAGAACAATGACCAAGGTCAATACAGTGCTGGGAACCATTCCGGCCGAAGAACTTGAAATCGTGGCCGTCCACGAACACATCGGCTACGGCATGCCCGGATCCGAGCTGGACACCAAATGGTGGAAGACGCCGGAACAGGCCTACGAGGAAACCGTGCCCAAACTCCGAAAGTTCCGTGAATACGGCGGCGGCACCATGGTGGACGCCACCGGCATCTGCAACGGCCGCGACATCGACTACTACAAGTCCCTGTCCCGGAAGACCGGCGTCAACATCGTGGCCTGCACGGGCTTCGTGGGCGGCGACACCGCGCTGCCCCACTTTTCCCGCGCCACGGTTGACTACCTGGCCAAGGTCTTCATCCACGAAATCACCGTCGGTATCGGCGATACCGGCGCCAAGGCCGGCGTCATTAAGGTGGGTGTCAGCCGCGGCGGACGCATGACGGACCTGGATAAGCGGATTTACCGGGCTGCGGCCCGTGCCGCCGTCGTCACCGGAGCCCCGATCCTGACCCACCTGGCCATCGACCCGGAACCGGCCGTGGCCATCTTCAAGGAAGAAGGCCTGCCGCTGGACCGGGTGCTGTTCGGCCACGCCGACGACGGCCTGAACGCGCCCATCACGCCGCACGACTGGATCTACGAACAGGGCGGCCGGATCGGTTTCGACACCTTCGGGTACGACCTCGAACTTCCCGACCCGCCCTTCTGGGGCCGCAAACGTGCCGAGCGCATGGAGCACTTCGTCAAGCTGGTCAACAAGGGCTATGCGGACAAGCTCCTCGTCTCGGCCGACGCAAACTGCAGCCCCCTGGGCTGGCCCGGTGTGAAGGGTCACACCATCAACTACATCTTCGAAGACATGATCCCGGACATGCGCGCCGCCGGCATCGACGACGCCACCCTCAAGCTCCTGCTCCAGGACAACCCGGCCGACTTCCTGTCCCTCCACGCCTGACCCGCACAGGCCACCACTTCCTCCCACTTCCCCAGGCCCTGCCTGGCCCACGAAAGAGACTTATCCAATGAAGGCTGAAGACCTCAAGAACCTCAAGATCGCCATCATCGGCGCAGGCTTCGGCGGCGCTGCCGCGGCCAAGGCACTGAGCCTGCTTGGCGCAGATGTCAAGGTTTATGAGCAGGCTCCCCAGATGGGCGAGGTCGGCGCAGGCATCGGCCTGCGCCCGGCCACCATGGCCCGGTTCCGCCAGTGGGGCATCTTCGACGCGATCGCCAAGGTAAGTACGGCAAGCGACTACTTCGAAATCCTGTCAGCCACGGGTGATCCGATCATGAAGGATACCTGGCCGGAATTCGGCGAAGAGAAGCACACGTACCTCATCCACCGCCGCGACTTCATCGATGCCCTTCTCGGTGTCCTCCCCGAGGGCATGGTGCAGTTGGGCCACAGGCTGGAGAGCATAGAGGACAAGGGCGGCAGCTCCGTCCTGACCTTTGCCAACGGCGAGACCGCCGAGGCTGACCTGGTGGTCGGCGCCGACGGCATCAAGTCTTCGGTGCGCGAGCAGCTTTTCGGCGACAGGGGCCCGGTGTTCTCCGGCGAGCATGCCTACCGCGTGGTGATCTCGGCCGACGACGCCCACGGCATGGTGACTGACGACAACCTGCGCATGTACATCGGCAAGGGCACCAAGGTCTACCTGCTGCCGCTGCGCCACCGCAACCAGATGTCGTTCGACATCACCGCCCTCAACCCGGACGGCACCTGGGCGCCCAGCATCACCAAGGAAGACCTTCTGAAGACGGTGGAAGGCTTCGATGAGCGCATCGTCGGCATTGCCCGCGGCCTGGACATGGACAGTGTGAATATCCGCGCCGTCTACGACATCGACCCCGTGGACACCTGGCACACCGACTCGGTGGTGCTGATGGGCGACGCCGCCCATTCGATGCTCCACCACCAGGGCCAGGGCGCTAACTCAGCCATTGAAGACGCCGGAGCGCTGGCCGACGCACTGGCCCAGGCCGGCTCGGTCAAGGAGGCATTGGCCATGTTCCAGGCAACCCGCAAGCCCGTCACCGACGAGCTGCAGCGCATCTCCCGCCAGGGCTGGAGCGAAGAAGAGGTCAACGACGTCTTCCCGGGCCAGAAGCCAAAGTCCCAGCAGCCCGCCGCCGTGGCGCAGGCCTGAGCCGATGTCGCTGCATCCCGAAATTGCCAGGATCCTCGGCACCCTCCCGCCGCTGCCGCCGGGTCCGTTGAACCCTGAGGCCATGCGTGCCGGCGAAGCAGCGCAGGTTCCGCCGCTGGAGGACCGGCTCCCGCTGCACGCCGTCGAAGACGCCACTGCCGTGACTACGGCCGGCGACGTGCCCATTCGGATCTACACACCAGTCGACGCCGACGCCTACGGCCTGCTGGTCTACTTCCACGGAGGTGCCTTCTTCCTGGGCAGCCTGGACACCCACGACCACGTGGCGCGGGCCCTGGCCAAGGAAACCGGCCACAAGGTCATCTCTGTTGGCTACCGGCTTGCCCCCGAGTCCGCCTTTCCGACGGGCCTCGAGGACTGCTACAGCGTTGTCCGCTGGGCCGCCGGACACGGCGACACCCTGGACTGGGACGGAAAGAACCTCGCCATTGCTGGCGACAGCTCGGGCGGAACCTTCGTGGCCGCCGTCGCTGCCAAGGCCCACGACGCCGGGTTCGACCGGATCACCCACCAGGTCATGTTCTACCCGTCCCTTGACCTGGACTTTGACGAAGACCGGTACCCCTCGATGCGGGAGAACGCCGTGGGGTACGGACTCGAAACTGCGGGTTTGAAGCCTTTCAACTCCTTCTACCTCGAGAACGGCGCGGATCCGGCCGATCCCCTGGTCTCGCCCATCAAACGCGGGGACCTCACCGGGCTTCCGGCGGCGCTCATCATCACCGCCGAGCACGACCCCCTGCGGGACGAAGGCGAACTGTACGGCCGACGGCTTGAAGAGGCCGGCGTGCCCGTCACCGTCAGCCGGTATGCCGGGGCCGGACATGGCTTCGTCCAGCACTTCTCCTGGCTCCCGGAATACCACCGGGCCTTCGAAGAGACGGCGGGGTTCCTGAACGGCTCACCAGTAAAAACGGAGGCCGGGCAATGACCACACCTGTCGCTGTCCATCCGCTGGTCTCACCGTGGGGCCGCTTCGGCCTGTACAGCTTCTTCATTGATGCTCCGGAGCCGGCCATCGTGGATACCGGAATCGCGTCGTCCCCCGCGGAAGGAATGGCGCCGGCGCTGGAGGCTATCGGCCGCCGGATCGAGGACGTCCGCTGGATCCTGCTTACCCACGGGCACATCGACCACATCGGCGGCGCGCACGCGCTGTGGGAGCTCACCGGCCAGCGCGCCAAGGTGGTCATCCACGAAGCCGATGCTCCGATGCTCCGCGCACGCCGGGCGCACGTGGACGAGTATCTATCCGGCCGGGGACAGTATCTGCAGGACCCCGACGGCGAAGCGAAGCAGATTGGCGCCGCCAACGCCGTCATCTCGGGGGAGATGGAACCGTCCATGCTGGTGCGCGGCGGTGAAACCCTCTCCCTGGGCGGTGACGTCACGGTCTCGGTGCATTCAACTCCCGGCCACACCCCAGGGTCGGTGGCCTACGTCATCGACGGGCAGAATGACGTCTTCGTCGGCGACGCCGTGCAGGTCCAGGGTGCGGCCAACGGATTCCCCGGCTACGTGGATCCGTCCGGCTACCGTGCCAGCCTGGAGTACCTTCGGGACGAGGTCCGCCCGCGGCACCTGTACCTGGGGCACCCGTACCGCCGTTCGGACGGTACGCCCTACGGTGTGGAACTGGACGAGAGCCAAGCACGCGAGGCCCTCACGGAGAGCCTTGCCATCGAGGCGCACGTCGGCCAGGCCGCCTGCGGCTGCCTGGCCGACGGCCTCCAGAAGTCCCAGTCCCCGTACTCGCCCTTCGCCCCGGTTGCCCGGGAGCTTGGTTACGACGGCGATCCCACTCTTGAGCCGTCCCCGTTCTTCACCACGATGAACGGCTACCGCACCCAGTCCACCACCACGTCTTTCCAGAGGAGAGTCCGCAACCATGGCTGAATACCAGACGATCGACGCCGGCGGGCAGAAAATTGCCGTCCGCAAGGACCTGCGCGTCCCCATGCGGGACGGGGTTGAACTTGCCGCCGACGCTTACCAGGGCACCGACGACAAGCCACGGCCCGCGCTGGTGGCCTTGAGCCCGTACGGCAAGGAGCTCCAGGCCTTGGCCCTGACCACCCCGCCGCAGCGCCGGCCCAGCCCGATGTGGGACGGCTGCATCGAGGCCGGTGACATCGCCCGGATCGTCAAGGAGGACTACGTCCACGTGATCGGCGACCTGCGCGGTTCCGGACATTCCGGCGGCGAGCACATCGGCAACTACAACGCCGGGGGAGTGTCCCTGGGCCAGGACGCGTACGACTTCATCGAGTGGGTGGCGGAGCAGCCCTGGTGTGACGGCAACGTGGGCATGGTGGGCATATCCTACTTCGGGTCCATGCAGGTCCTCGCCGCCGCCGAACGGCCGCCGCATTTGAAGGCCATCTTCGTCTCCGGCGGACACTATGACTTCTACGAGACCACCTACCATGGCGGCGTCATGTGGTTCATGCCCCGCGCTGCGCGTGAGGGCAGGGGAGGGGACTCCGGCTGGGCCTTCACGGACCGGGTGAAATCCCGGATGGTGGAGAAGTACTCCGCGGAGGAACTCAAGGAGCTCGTGGCCAAGCGGCTGCAGGACCCGGACGTGGCCGCCTGGCCCAACCTGGTCCATGTCCTGAACTACCCCACGAACCACGAGGCGTGGTTCGACATCGTCATGAACGGGCTCGACGGCGAGTGGTACGAAGAGCGCAATCCCATCACCCTGGCCCCGAACATCGACATTCCGGTGTGGCTGCAGCTGGACCAGGGCCGCGGCTGGACGCTGGATGGCACCATCGAGCTGTTCAACGCGCTCCAGGGTCCGAAGAAGCTGGACATTGGCCCGTACCCGCCCATGCAGTCCCGGCCCTTCATCGAAGAGCACGACAAGATGTTCCGCTGGTACGACTACTGGATCAAGGGCATCGACAACGGGGTGATGGACGAACCCGCCGTGTCCGTCTTCGTGGAAGGTTCCCGGGACGTGGTTACCGCCGGAGCGTGGCCGCCCAGGGACATTGACTACCGGGCCCTCTACCTGCGCCCGCGGCACAAGCTCTCCACCGAACCCGAGTTGATGGGCACCGAACATGCGGCTCCCGACGGTTTCTACCAGGCGCCGCTGACGGTCACCGACCAGGTGCAGATCATCAGCTGGAGCACCGAAACGTTTGAAGAACCCGCCGAGATGATTGGTACCGGGGCGGCGCACATCTTCGCCGAGATCGACCAGCCGGACACCAACTTCATCCTGCGCCTGTGGGATGCAGCGCCGAACGGGAAGCGGCAGCTCATCACCACCGGCTACCTGAAGGCGTCGCACCGCGAACTCGATGACCGCACCACGGAGGGCAACCCCTACCATCCACATACCCGCGCGGTTCCGGTGGAGCCGGGGAGGATCGAGGAATACGTGGTCCGCCTCTACCCGTTCGCCAACACCTTCAACCCCGGGCACCGGCTGGTAGTGGAGCTGTCCAACGGTGAGCCGCTCGCGGACGAACACAACTCGCTGCTGCCGCCGGACGCCTTCCACCTCCCGGTGGGCAGGCCGGTCACGCACAAGATCTACCGCGACGCGCACCACCAGTCCCGCCTGGTCCTGCCGTTCACGGTGGGCTGATCAGGCCGGGGCTGGGCCTGTTGATTCCCTGACGGTCAGGTGCGTTGGCATGACGGCGAGCTGCCTGCTGGCACTTCCGGACAGCGGGTTGAGCTGCGCCAGCAGCATGGACACGGCCACCCTGCCGGCCTGCTCGATAGGGCTGGAGATCGTGGTCAATGGAGGGTTGCAGAAGTCCGCGCCGAAGATGTCGTCCGAGCCAATGATGCTCATGTCGGCAGGAACCCGGATGCCGCGGGCCTGGAGGCGCTGGAGCATGCCGATGGCCAGCAGGTCGTTGAAGACGATGCATGCCGTTGCCCCCGTCCTGACGGCCGCATCCGCCGCCGCCGCGCCGGACGTGGTCTTCGGGGCGTAGGGGCCGATCCGGTGGACCTCCATACCCCGTTTGGTCGCGTCCTCCTCGAAGACTTTCCACCGCATCTGGTTGGACCAGGAGGTGGGCGGTCCGGCCACATAGCAGACTTTGTGATGGCCCAGCGAGGCCAGGTGCTCAAGGGCCTGGATGATGGCAGAGGGAGTATCGATCATCACCGTAGGGGCACTGGTGGAGGCGCGGTTGAAGGTTACCAGGGGCTGCGACTGCGATACCTCCGCAAGCTGGGCGTCCGTCAGGCGTGACGCGGCCAGGATAAAGCCGTCCGCGGACCTGCGCATCTTGTGCAGGGCATCGAGTTCCATCTCACTGGACTCCTCTGTGTCCACCAGGAGCTGGGTGACGCCGGCCGCCTTGAGCTGGTGCTGTGTGCCGCGGATGATGTCGAAATAGAACGGGTTGGTGATGTCGGGGACCAGGACAGCCACCGCGTTGGTCCGTCCGGAACTGAGGCCGCGGGCCTGGGAGCTGGGCACGTAATTGAGCTCCGCGGCAGCTTCCTCTATCCGGATCCGGGTCCGCGGGTTGACCCGGTCGGGCCGCGCGAGGGCCCGCGACACGGTGGAGGTGGCCACTCCGGCGAGCTCTGCCACGTCCCGGATGGTGGGTGGGCGGTCCCGCCGGGTGCCCGCGTCAAGGCCTGCCGGGACTGACGACGCCGTGGTTGCTGGGTCTGCCATCGCTGGGCCTTCCTCGCGGACCGGGATAAAACCGGCCATGTGGGGTTTCCAAGGCTACTCGTTCCCGGAATCCTGTTGAACTCAATCTGAGCATTTATGGCAACTTTTGGCAACCGCTTGCCATGCGCGTTGCCATCTTCCTAGACTGACTCTCGAGTCGCCTGCAGTGATCTCCGCCACAGGACGGATGTGGCCATGCGGGTGTCCTAGAGGAGAAAAACAATGAGGTTTAAATCGACTACTGGGCTCGCGGCAATTGTCACGGCTGCAGCACTCGCCCTGACCGGTTGTGGATCCGGAGGCTCCGGCAGCAGCGGAGGATCAACCAACGCAAACGGGAAAGTGGATGGTACGGGCAAGACCCTGAACGTCCTGGTCGGCGTCCTGAGCCAGTACCCCGAACAGCAGAAGCAGTGGCAGAGCGATATCGCCGCCAAGTTCAAGGCCGAGACCGGGGCGGACGTGAAATTCGAAACCTTCGCCTCGGCCAACGACGAGCTCACCCGCATCCAGACCTCGGTGGTATCAGGCCAGGGACCTGACATTTATGGCCTTGGCACAACGTTCACCCCCACGGCCTACGCCACCAAGGCGTTCGTGACCCTTTCCGATGACGACTGGAAAGCAGTGGGTGGCAAGGACCGCTTCAACCAGGCCGCACTCGGGATTTCCGGGCCGGACAAGGACCATCAGGCCGGCATCCCCTTTGTGAGCCGTCCGTTCGTGATGGCCTACAACAAAGACCTGCTGGCCGCAGCCGGCATCGACAAGCCCGCCACCACGTGGGACGAGCTCGCAGCCCAGGCCAAGAAGATGACCAAGGGGGACACCTACGGCATCGCCACTGGCTACAAGGACAACTACGATCCCTGGAAGTTCATCTGGGCCATGTCCGTCCAGGCCGGCAACCCGCTGGTTGACGGCAACAAGCTGAAGATGGACGACCCCACCGTCAAGAAGGCCTACGAGACCTACTTCGGTTGGCTCACCCAGGACAAGGTTGTCGACCCTGCATCGGTCGGCTGGAGCAACAGCAACGCCGTGGCTGCCTTTGCCAGCGGCAAGGCCGGCTACCTGATGATGACAACCTCCAGCTCCATCCCCACGCTCGACAAGTCGGCGGTTGCCGGGAAGTACGAGTACACGCTGATGCCCACCGTTGCGCCCGGTGAAACGCAGTCCAAGTCCGACGGCGACGCGGCCAGCATCCTCTCGGGCGACAACCTGGTGGTGGCTGACTACTCGAAGCAGAAGGATTTGGCCTTCGCCTACATCAAGCTGATCACCTCCAAGGACGAGCAGCTGAACTACCAGAAGACCTTCGGCGACCTGCCTGCCAACGCCGAGGCCCTGGCCAGCCTGACAGACCCCAAGCTCAAGCCGCTGGCCGACGCCGCCGCCAAGTCCAAGGCCACGCCGTTCACCGGTGCCTGGGGCGACATCCAGCTGGGACTCCTCAACGTCACTGTCCAGTCCGTCCCCGATCTTGCCGCAGGCAAGGTGGACGAATCAGCCCTGGACCAAAGGATCAAGGACGCCCAGAACAAGGGCCAGGCTTCCCTGGACCGGGCCTCCAAAGGATAGGTTCTGATGTCAACCGACGCCTCCCATGAAGTCCGGCTTGCGGCGGATACCGCCGCAGGCCGGGCGCCCCGGAACACCGACGACGCCGGGCAGCAGCCCGGGCACAAGGGCGGTCCGCGCCGCAAGGGCCTGAGTGAACGGAACCGCCCGCTCTGGATGCTGATCCCGGGCGGAGCCCTGATGATCATCATCATCGTGGTCCCGCTGCTGCTGGGCATCTACATGTCCGTGCTCAACCTGGACCAGTACACCCTGCGGAAATGGATCAGCGCACCGCTCATCGGAGCCGAGAACTTCGTTGAAGCGGTCACGGATTCGCCGCTGATCCACGCCGTCTGGCTCAGCGTCAGCTACTCGCTGCTGGCCATGGTGGTGACACTGCCCCTGGGTATCGCCGCCGCAGTGGCAACGCAGAACGCGTTCAAGGGGCGGGCGGTGATCCGTTCCATCTTCCTTATCCCGTATGTCCTCCCGTCCTTCGTGGTGGCAACGGTATGGCGGACCATGCTCCAGCCCGGCGGAATCGTTGATGAAGCCCTTGCCACCGTGGGGATCCACGTGGGGCTGTGGCTCAACGGGCCGCAGACCTTCTGGACGCTGGTCCTGGTCCAGATCTGGGCGTCCTGGCCGTTCATCTACCTGCTGGCGCTGTCCGGCCTGCAGTCCGTTGACCATGAGGTGCATGAGGCCTCGGCCCTGGACGGTGCACTGTGGTGGAACAAGTTGCGGTACGTGGTTTTCCCCTACCTCAAGGGCCCGCTGTCGCTGGCCTTCCTGATCGGGATGCTGCACCACATCAACAACTTCACCCTCCCGTTCGTGCTCTTCGGCGTCCCGGCCCCCGCCGACGTCGAAGTCCTCCCCATCCTGACGTACGTCACGAGCTTCCAGAGCTTCCGGTTTGGCCTGAGCGCCGCGATGGCCTTCATCTCCCTGGTGCTCATCGCCATCCCGCTGTTCGTCTACCTGCGTGCCGTCAAGCTTGACGACGCCGAAACACCAGGAGGCAAGAAATGAGCGCCACCACAGCCACACGGCAGAGGCCGGCCACCGACCACGTCGACCGTCCCGGCTCACACCGGCAGCACGAGGTCCTGCGCCTTCTTCCCACCCCTTTGCTGATCTTCGTCCTGGTCTTCCTGGGTGCCCTGGTCCTGATTCCGGTGCTGTACATCTTCCTGGCCTCCGTGAACTCTGACATCGGGGTGGCCAACGGCGAGTTCTGGCCGTCCTCGGTCACGTTTGAGAACTACTCCAAAATCTGGACCAGCGTGGGCCTGGCCACCGGCCTCGCCAACAGCGTCCTGGTGGCCGGCGCAACCGCCGTGGTGTCCGCTGCCTTGTCCGTATCCACCGCCTTCGTCCTGGTCCGCTACACCTTCCGGGGCCGGCTGACCATCCTGCGGGGCCTGCTGGCCCTCCAGTCGGTGCCCGGAACCCTCATGGTGCTGCCGGTCTTCGTCCTGTTTTCCTCGGCTTCCACCTACCTCGGGATCCAGGTGATTGGTACCCAGTGGGGACTGTTCGTCACCTACCTGACGTTCGCCATGCCGTTCTCCACCTGGGTGATGGTCACCTACCTCCGCGGGCTTCCCAAGGAACTGGAAGAGGCAGCCCGGATCGATGGCGCCTCCAACCTGGGGGTCCTCTTCCGGATCATCCTCCCGCTGAGCTGGCCCGGCATCGTCGTCTCCGGCATCTTCGCCTTCCTGCTCGGCTGGAATGACGTCCTTTTCGCCTCGGTGATGACGCGCCCCGAAAGCCAGACCGCCGCCGTCGCACTCCAGATCTTTGGTGCCTCCCAGGAAGGCGGCGCCATTCCCTACTACGGCCAGATGATGGCGGCGGCCCTGGTGTGCGCCGCACCGGTGGTCATTCTCTACCTGATTTTCCAGCGTTACCTAGTAGGCGGGCTGACCGCCGGAGGAGTTAAATAACCATGGTTTCGACCAACCAGGTCACCTGGCAGCTGTCAGGCTTTGGCGACGAGATCGACGACGACCCCGCGGTCCAGATCGCAGTGCTGCAGGCGCTGGGCGCCAACCACATCGAAGTCCGCAGCGCGTGGGGCACCAACATCGTGGACCTCAGCGATGAGCAGCTGCAGGCACTAGCCGCACTGCTCGCCGAAAAGGACATGAAGGTTTCAGCCATCGCTTCCCCCATCGGAAAGGTGGATGTCAGCCTGCCCGTGGAGCACGAGGTGGAGCGGCTCCGCCGGGCTGTCAACGCTGCCAAGGTCCTGGACGCCAGGTACATCCGCATCTTTTCCTTCTACTACGGCGGGTCCGTGCCGGTGGACAGCATCCGCGACGCCGTCATGGAACGCATGCGGGCACTCGCCGACGTTGCCGAGGAAGGCGGTGTGATCCTCCTGCACGAGAACGAAAAAGACATTTTCGGGGATGTTCCGGACCGGGTCCTGGACATCATCGAGACCGTGGACTCGCCGGCCCTGAAGGTCGCCTGGGACGCCGCGAACTTTGTCCAGGTGGGCGTCAAACCCTTCGATGAGGGCTACGCCAAGCTGCGCCCGCACCTTGAGTACCTGCAGGTCAAGGACGCCCTCTTCGCCAACGGCCATGTTGTTCCGGCCGGGGAAGGGGACGGCGACGTGCTCCGCACCGTCGAAGCACTCAAGGCCGACGGCTACGAAGGCTTCGCCTCCCTGGAACCCCACCTGGCAGGTGCGCACGGCCTGGGCGGCTTCTCCGGGCCCACCGCCTTCGGCATCGCAGCACGCGCCTTCGCAAAAGTCACCGCAGAAGCAGGAGTCCAGACCGCATGAGCACCTTGAACGTAGCCATCACCGGATGCGGCGTCATTGGACGCACCCACGCCGTAGCCCTCCAGTCCTTCCCGGAAGCCCGGATTGTTGCCCTCGTCGACGCCATTCCGGCGGCATCCGAAGCGCTCGCCGACTTTATCGAGCAGCAGGGCGGGCAGCGGCCGCAGCAGTTCACCACCCTGGCGGACGCCTTCGCGGCGGAGGACATCGACCTGGTTGCCCTGGCAACGCCCAGCGGCCTGCACATCCAGCAGGGCCTGGAAGTCCTGGCCGCCGGCAAGCACGTGGTCATTGAAAAACCACTGGACGTGGACCTCACACGGGCCCAGGAAATCGAAGCCGCGGCGAAGGAAGCCGCGGGCAACGGGGTCGTGGCCTCCGTTATCAGCCAGCACCGGTTCGACCAGTCCAGTGTTGCCGTTGCGGATGCCGTGGCAAAGGGCCGCTTCGGCCGGCTGACCTCTGCCATCGCATCCGTCGCGTGGTGGCGCAGCCAAGGCTATTACGACTCCGGTGACTGGCGGGGCACCTGGTCCATGGACGGCGGCGGTGCCCTCATGAACCAGGGCGTCCACACCGTGGACCTGCTGCTGTGGTTCATGGGACGCCCCGTGGAGATCCACGCCCACACCGCCAGGCTGGCCCACGAACGGATCGAGGTGGAGGACACTGCGGTAGCGACCATCACCTTCGAAAACGGGGGCCTGGCCGTGCTGCACGCCACCACTGCCGCCTACCCCGGCCTGACCGTCCGCGTGCAGCTGATGGGATCCGAAGGATCAGCCGTAGTGGATAACGACCGCCTGCAGTACTTCCACAGCAAGGACGCCGGCGGCGAATCCGCGGACATGGGCCTCCAGGGCGGGGGCAACCAGGCCGAGGAGGAACTGGCCAAGTACCCGGAGGAGGACTACAAGGCCGCGGATCCCACCACCTACCCCGCCGGACACGTCCGGCAGTACCGGGACATCCTGGCCGCCATTGCCGGCGGAAGGCAGCCCGGCGTCACGGTCAGCGACGCCGTCAACGCGCTCGCAGCGGTGCGGGCCGTGTACGTATCGGCCACCCTGGGCCAGCCCGTCCTCTTCGACGATGTGCTGGCGGGCAAGTACAACGACCTCGAAGTCCGCACCGGCACCGCGGCAGAAAGCGCCTGAGCCATGAAGTTTTCAGTATTTACCGCATCAACCCCGGAATGGGAGCCCGAAGAGGCTGTCCAGCACCTCGCGGACCAGGGCTGGGACGGCGTCGAATGGCGCATCACCGACCAGGCCGATGCGGCGGAACCAGGCTTCTGGGCCGGCAACAGGGCCACGGTCCCGCTCACGGGAATGGAGGACCACCTGGACCGGATCGCGGCCATCACCGGCAGCGCGGGACTGCAGTTCTCCGGAATCGGCGGGTACGCACGGTGCGACAACCACGCCGACGTGGACCGGATGCTGGCCGCCACAGCCAGGCTGGGCGCCGGCCAGGTCCGGGTAACAACGCTTCCATTGGGAACTGCGGCCTGGGGAAACGAACCGGCCAGTGGTACGCCCTACCCGGAGCTCTTCGCCGGAGCCCGCCGTGATTTTGAATGGATCGCCGAACGGGCTGAACACCATGGCGTGAAGGCACTCGTTGAGCTGCACCACCGGACCATCACCGCTTCCGCGTCGTCAGCGCTGCGGCTGCTGGACGGACTGGATCCGCGGCACGTGGGTGTCATCCACGACCTCGGCAACCTGCTCATCGAAGGGCAGGAGGACTACCTGCCGGCGTTCGAGCTCCTGGGCGACTACCTGGCCCATGTCCACGTGAAGAGCGCGGTCTGGGTCAACAGCGGCGAAACCGATGAGTCCGGCGCGGCCGTCTTCCGGAACGAGTGGGCTCCACTCCGCTCGGGCCAGGGCAGCGTGCTGCAGTACTTCAAGGCACTCGCGGCCTTTGGCTATGACGGGTGGGTGACCGTGGAGGACTTCTCCACCGACCTTCCGTTGGCCGAGCGGACGGCTGACAACCTGGACTACCTTCGTTCCACCGCAGCCCTGGCGGGGCTCTCCGTCCCGGCAGGAAGGCGTTGAGCATGGGCCAGCCCATAGCGGACCACCCGGACCGGCTGCTGCCTGCCGATCCCGGCGTCCGGGACATCGCACGGTCCCTCTTCAAGAAGGTGGAAGGACTGCCGATCATTTCCCCGCACGGACACGTGGACGCGGCAATCATCGAACAGAACACGCCCTTCCCTGACCCGGCGGCGCTGCTGGTCACGCCGGACCACTACGTCACCCGCCTGATCCACGCGGGCGGGGTGCCCATGGACCAGCTGGGCCTGGGCAGCCAGCCTGCCGATTCACGGCAAGTCTGGCGCCACTTCTGCGAGGCGTGGCCGGACTTCGAGGGGACCGCGTCCGGGTATTGGATCCGGCAGGAATTTGCCCACGTGTTCGGGCTGCCGGAGGAACCGTCCGCGGACAATGCGGACCGGCTGTACGACGCGCTGCAGGCCAAACTGTCGGAGCCGGGCTTCCGGCCGCGGGAACTGTTCAAGGAATTCAACATCGAGGTGCTCGCCACCACCGATGACCCACTGGACTCGCTGGACAGCCACGCGGCCCTGCACGCCGACCCCTCATTTGCCGCAAGGGTGCTGCCCACCTTCCGGCCGGACCAGTACCTGAACATGGCGCATCCGGTGTGGCGGGACAACGTGGACCGCCTCATCGACGCCGCAGCGGAGGGCGCTTCCGGCTACGCCGGCTACATCAAGGCCCTCGAAGCGCGCCGGCGCCACTTCGTTGAGCGCGGCGCGGTGTCCGCCGACCACGGCGTCTTCACGCCCGCCACGCTGAAATTGGACGACGGCGAGGCGGAGCGGCTTTTCGAGCGGGGCCGGGCCGGCCAGGCCAGTCCTGCGGACCGGGACGCCTTCGAAGCGCACATGATCTACCAGATGGCCCGGATGTCGGTGGAGGACGGCCTGGTGATGACCATCCACCCGGGCTCGTTCCGCAACCATCACGCGCCCACGTTCGAGGCCTTTGGCGCGGACACCGGCCATGACATTCCGGTGGCGGTCAATTACACGGAGGCGGTGCGCCCGCTGCTGCAGGACTTCGGCACGGCCAAGGACTTCCACCTGGTGCTGTTCACCCTTGATGAGACGGTCTTCTCCCGGGAGCTGGCCCCGTTGGCGGGCTTCTACCCATCGGTATACCTGGGCGCGCCGTGGTGGTTCCTCGATGCCCCGGATGCGATGCTGCGCTTCCGGTCGGCGGTGACGGAGACGGCCGGCTTCTCGCGGTCCTCGGGCTTCATTGATGACACCCGTGCGTTCTGCTCCATCCCGGCCCGGCATGACACCGCCCGGCGGATCGAGGCGTCCTTCCTGGCCAGGCTGGTTGCTGAGCACCGGGTCAGCGAGGAACGGGCACATGAACTGATCGTGGACATCGTGGACGCGTCTCCCCGGCGGGTGTTCAAGCTGTGAATGCCGCGCCGCCTGCACTCAACCGCAGCCTGAAGCCGCTGCCCAGACCCCCGGTGCGCATCGTGCACCTTGGGCTGGGGGCGTTCCACCGCTCCCACCAGGCCTGGTACACCCAGCACGCCCCGGACGCGGCGGAGTGGGGGATCGCGGCGTTCACGGGCCGCCGCCCCGACGCCGCGGCAGCGTTGTCCCGCCAGGACTGCCTTTACACGATGGTGGAGCGGTCGGCCGGCGGCGACAGCTTCGAAGTCATCGGCAGCATCGTGGAGGCGGTGGACGGGGCCAACATTGCACGGCTCTGCGAACTGGTCGCGGCCAACGAAACGGCAATCGTCACGCTGACGATCACCGAGGCTGCCTACGGGCTGGCCGCGGATGGAACGTTCGACGCCGGCGCTCCAGGTGCGGCGGAAGACCTCCGGGCGCTGTCGGCAGCAGCGTCCGGGGAGGCAGGAGTGCCCGGCACGCCGCTTGGGCGCCTGGTGCTGGCCCTCGCCAGGCGCCGGGACAGCGGCGCCGGCCCACTCGCCGTCGTCAGCTGCGACAACCTGTCCGCCAACGGTGACGTTGCCCGCCGCGCAGTCCTGGGACTGGCATCCGGGTGGGGTTCCGGGTTGGCTGGGTGGATCGAAGCGAACGTCAGCTTTGTCAGCACTTCCGTGGACAGGATTACGCCGCGGACCACCGAAGCGGACATCGCAGAGGTGGCAGAGCAATGCGGTTACAGCGACAATTCGCCGGTGGTGGCTGAACCATTCCGGAACTGGGTGCTCAGCGGGGACTTCCCGGCCGGGCGTCCGCGCTGGGAGGAGGCCGGCGCCGTCGTGGTCAGTGACATCGAACCCTACGAGAACCGGAAGCTGTGGCTCCTCAACGGCTCGCACTCCATCCTGGCCTACGCGGGACAGCTCCGCGGGCACGCCACCGTGGCCGACGCCCTGGCGGATCCCCTCTGCCGGAAGGCCGTGGAAGACTTCTGGGACGAGGCAGCGCGCCACCTGCAGGGGGAAGGGCTGGACATCCCGACATACCGCCATGCCCTGTTGGAGCGCTTCGGAAACGCACGCATCGCCCACCGGCTCGCCCAGATCGCGGCCGATGCCACCACCAAGCTGCGCATGCGCGCGGTGCCCGTGATGACGGCGGAACGGGCCGATGGCCGCAGTGGCGCAGGCAGCGCGTTGATGCTTGCCGCCTGGATTGACTACGTCACCGCGGGAAGCGACTTCCAGGATCCGCTCGCCGCCGAAATCCAGGCAGCTGTGGCGCTTGAGGGAACCGAACGGGTGCAGGGGTTGCTTCGCCTGGTCAGCGCTGCCCTCGCGGACGACCCCGACGTCGTCGCCCTTGTTGCCCGGCTGTGCGGATCCTTCGCAACGACCCCGGCCGAGACCCCTGCACGTACCTGAATCCAGCTTTTACTTCCGGAAGGAACAGTTAGTCCCATGAAAATCGTTGCCGCCGATGTGTTTGTTACCAGTCCGTCCCGGAATTTTGTGACCCTTCGGATCACGACTGAGGATGGTGTGACCGGTATTGGTGATGCCACGCTGAACGGCCGGGAGTTGGCTGTTGCCGCGTATTTAAAGGAGCACGTGGCGCAGTTGCTGATCGGGAAGGACCCGCACCGGATCGAGGATACGTGGCAGTTCCTGTACCGGTCCTCGTACTGGCGGCGGGGCCCGGTGACGATGGCGGCGATCGCCGCGGTGGATATGGCGTTGTGGGATATCAAGGGCAAGCTCGCCGGGATGCCGGTCTACCAGCTCCTCGGTGGGGCGTCCCGGACCGGGCTCCGGGCGTACGGGCACGCGTCGGGGTCCGATATCGAGTCGCTGTTCGACTCGGTCCGGGAGCATTTGGAGCTGGGGTACAAGTCGATCCGGATCCAGACCGCCGTGCCGGGCATCAAGGCTGTGTATGGTGTTGCGGCGCAGGCGCAGGCCTCGGGGGAGCGGTATGACTATGAGCCGGCCGGGCGGGGTGCGTTCCCGGTGGAGGAGGACTGGGACACCCGCGCTTACCTGCGGCACCTGCCCACCGTGTTCGAAGCGGTGCGGAACGAGTTTGGTCCGGAGATCCCGCTGCTGCATGACGGGCATCACCGGATGACGCCGATCCAGGCGGCGAAGCTGGGCAAGGCGCTGGAGCCGTATGACTTGTTCTGGCTGGAGGACTGCACGCCGGCGGAGAACCAGGAAGGCCTGCGCCTGGTGCGGCAGCACACCACCACGCCGTTGGCGATCGGGGAGATCTTCAATACCGTGTGGGATTACCAGACGCTGATCAAGGAACAGTTGATCGACTACGTCCGGGCCGCGTCCACGCACTTCGGCGGGATCAGCCCGTTGAAGAAGATGATGGATTTCGCTGCGCAGTACCAGATCAAGTCCGGCTTCCACGGGCCGACGGATATTTCCCCGGTGGGGTTCGCGGCGCAGCTGCACGTGGGGTTGGCGATCCATAACTACGGGATCCAGGAGTACATGCAGCACTCGGATAAGACCAACGAGGTCTTCGAGCAGTCCATGACGTTCGTGGACGGGTACCTGCACCCGGGCGACAAGCCCGGCATCGGCGTCGAATTCAACGAGGAAGCCGCCGCAGCCTACCCGTACCAGCAGGCCTACCTGCCCTACAACCGCCTGGTCGACGGCACGGTGCACGACTGGTGAGCGCGGCCACGACTGGTGAGGCACCAAGAATGACAAAGCACCGCATCATCGTCATGGGTGTTTCCGGCTGCGGCAAGACCACCATCGGTGACCTCGTGGCCCGCGAACTGGGTGTCCCATTTCTCGACGGCGATTCCCTCCACCCCGTGGAGAACGTGGCCAAGATGGCAGCCGGCACCCCGCTGACGGACGAGGACCGCTGGCCTTGGCTCGCAACCGTAGGCGCGGAGTTGGCCAAGGCAGGCGACGGAGGACTGGTCCTGGCCTGCTCCGCGTTGCGCCGCAGCTACCGCGATGCCATCCGGGAGCAGGCTCCGGACACCGTGTTCCTGCACCTGAACGGCAGCAAGGAGGTCCTCGCGCAGCGCGTTGAAGGCAGGTCGGGCCACTTCATGCCCACCACGCTGCTGGACTCCCAGCTCGCCACCCTGGAACCGCTGCAGGAGGACGAGGGCGGCGTGGTGGTGGACATCGCCCTGCCCGTCCCGGACGTGGTGGCCCAGGCACTCAAGGGGATTGCCGCCGTCGTACGTCCTGCAAACGGTGCCCATGGCACCGCGCCGCGCCGGTTCGACGTCGACCTGGCAGCTGCCCCGTTCAATCTCGACGGCGACGCCATCGCCTGGGTGGAAGGCACCCTGGGTGCCATGACGCTCGAGGAAAAAATCGGGCAGCTGTTCATCAACCACAACAACGACTACTCACCTGGGTACCTCGACGGCGTGCTGGAAAACTACCATGTGGGCGGCATGCGGTACCGCCCGGGTCCCTCAGCCGCCGTGCAGGAACACATCCGCTACGCACAGTCCAAAACCCGGATTCCCCTGCTGATTGCATCCAACCCGGAGATGGGCGGAGCCGGCAGCTGCGACGACGGTACGTTCGTGTCCACGCACCTGCAGGCAGGTTCGCACCCGGACAAGGCCATCGCCCGGCAGATGGGGCGGGTGGCCGGAGTGGAAACCGCGGCACTGGGGTGTAACTGGGCGTTCGCGCCGATCGTGGACATCCACTACAACTGGCGGAACACCGTCATCTCCACGCGCTCCTTCGGGAACACTCCGGAAATCGTGGTGGAGCGTGCCAAGGAATACTTCGACGGCATCAGTGAATCGCCCACGGCCTGCGCCATGAAGCACTTTCCGGGCGACGGGATTGACGAGCGCGACCAGCACGTGGTGACGTCCTACAACACCCTCCCTTATGAGGAGTGGAACCGGACGTACGGCCACGTGTACCGGGAGATGATCGCGCACGGCGTGCAGTCCATCATGGTGGGCCACATCGGGGCGCCGGAGGTTTCCCGGCACTTCCGGCCAGGCCTCTCCGACGCTGAGATCCTTCCCGCCACGTTGTCCCCGGAACTGCTGCAGGACCTGCTGCGCGGCGAACTCGGCTTCAACGGATTGGTGCTCACCGATGCGTCACAGATGGTGGGCCTCACGCAGGCGCGGAAGCGCAGGGACCTGGTGCCGGCCACCATCGCTGCCGGCTGTGACATGTTCCTGTTCTTCCGCAACCCGGCCGAGGACTTCCAGTACATGCTGGACGGTTACAAGTCCGGGATCATCACCGAGCAGCGGCTCCACGATGCGCTGCGGCGGATCCTTGGGCTGAAAGCGTCGTTGGGGCTGCACCTGAAAGCCGCTGACCAACTGGTCCCGCCGGCCGAGGCGCTTGCGGTCATTGGATCCGCTGAGCACCGTTCGGTGGCCGCCGAGATCGCGGACAAGACGGTGACCCTCATCAAGGACACCGCCGGCAACCTGCCCATAACCCCGCAGACGTATCCCCGGATCCGTTTGTACGGCATTTCCGGCGGCGCCGACTTCACCCGTGCCGATCCGCTGGCCTACCTGGAGGTGGTCAAGGAGGAACTCGAAGCTGCCGGTTTCGACGTGCACCTGTTCCGCACCGCCGAGCAGCGCGAGGCAGCGGGGGAGACCGGGGTGAACTTCATGTCCATCATTTCCGAGGAAGCCACGGGGGACTACGCGGAGAAGTACGACGCTGCGTTTGTCTTCGCCAACGTCAAGGGCTTTGCGCAGGAGGCAGCCATCCGGATCAAGTGGTCTTCCCCGATGGCAGCGGAAATCCCGTGGTACGTCACGGAAGTGCCCACGGTGTTCGTCTCGCTGAACCAGCCGAACCACCTGATCGACGTGCCCATGGTCAAGACGGCGATCCACGCCCATGCGGGCACCCGGGAAGCCATCCGGGCAGCCGTGGACAAGATCCAGGGCAAATCGGAGTTCCAGGGCACGTTCAACGACAACGTGTTCTGCGGGTCCTTCGACACCCGGCGTTAGGAACCAACCGAAGGAGGCGCCACCGCAGCAGCGGTGGCGCCTCCTTTATACGTCAGGCCCGGGTCCCCCTAGGCGTCTTCACGCTCCGGGTTCTCCAGCCGGAAGAAGTTGGACTGTCTCCCATCGGACCTCTGTTCCTGGTAGATGAAGTTGAGCCCGCGGTCGTCAAACGTCTTGAACCACTCCTCCCAGCTGACTTCGCGAAGGTTCGCGTCCTTCTCCCTGAAGTCGATGCGCAGGACGCCCAGGTGGTCCCCGTGTTCCGTGCCGTCAACAGTCGCCGGAACGCCGCCGCGTTCTTCCGCCCACTGCCTGATGACCTCATGGTGTGTGGTCGCGAGGCTGCGTCCTTCGCGCTCTGGCTCCTCCTCGGTGGACGTAATTTCCTGCGAGTACTTCAACGACTTGGACGAGTCGTCGCCATGGCGGACCCTGCCGCCGTCGGGGCCGGCTCCCAGGTCTTCCGCGTCGTCCGCCCCGGAGCGGCTGTTGCGGCCCCGGCCGTTATCCGCGTCCTCCTGCCGGGCCTGGGCCACCTCTTTCACCAGTTCTTCCTTGCGCATGCCCGAAGCGCCGGCGATGTGCTCCTGCTTGGCATCCTGGCGGAGTTCGTCCACCTTCTTGTTGCGCAGTTCGGTTTCACTCACATCAGGCGTGTTGGGGGTCTGGTTCCCCGGCTTGTCGCTCATGGCATGTCCTCCTTTTGCGGAACGGTTGTGCAGCATTGGGAAATGATAAGGCTACTTACTTTCTAGCGTGTGCCGGACGGGACCGTCAAGCATTGGGCGCATATCAGCCGTGGAGTGTGGGCGCCGGTACGGGGAGGGCTTTGGACTCTGGGTCCCCGGGGAACCCTGTCCATATGCTCCTTGCATCCGATCGCGGAGGAGAGACGCCATGACCAGCCTGATGCCGGGTTTCCTGGCTACCGTAAAGCCATCACAGCGGGGGAACGGGGCAAGTAGTGGTTTGCGCTTTGCTGGTTCGCGCTCCGCTGGTTTCCGTCCTTGGTTGCCGGCGGTTTTCGGCTTTGCTGCCGCGGCCGGTTTCATTACGCATGGTCTCCTGCCCCGCACCTTGGGCGCGTGGGGAGCGACGGAGCCGGAAAGATCGATGCCCTTTCCCGGCGACGGACTGATTCCCGCTCCGGCTGAAGTGCAGACCATGGCGGTCACCATCCCCGCCCCGCCGGAGGAAGTCTGGCCATGGCTTCTGCAGATGGGGGTGGACCGTGCGGGCCTGTATTCCTACACCTGGCTGGAGAACGGGCTGCTCCATTTGGGCGTCACGAATGCAGACCGCATCCACCCCGAGTGGCAGGACCTGCAGGTGGGAGACATCATTGCCTTCACGCCGGAAGGTTATCCGGGCGGACGCAGCGGGCCGCGTGTGGTGGACATGGAGAGCTGCCGCCATCTGGTCCTGGACTTGAGCCCTGGTGCGCCGCCTGGGACGGTCACCGGGACCTGGCAATTCGTCCTCCATGATGCCGGTGACGCGGGGACCAGGCTGCTGCTCCGCACCCGGTCCGGCCCCGGACGGCCATGGGGTCTTCGACTGATGGATTTCGTCCTTCGGCCGGGCTACCTCGTCATGGATCGTGCCATGCTGCTGGGCATCAAAAAACGCGCCGGAAGGGACGCGCAAAGGAAGCCGCCGCCGTCGGCACAGCTGTGACAGCCGCGCCCTCAGCGGTCAGTGCGGAGCGCCCCGCCTGGCGTGCCGGCCCGGTTGCCCTGCTCCGAAAGCCAGTGCAGGGCATCGGGGCCGTTGGTGAAGTATGCCGTGGGAGTCAGGGACCGCTGGGAAAACGCCGCCACAACCTTGCCCATCGGGCCATCGCCAATGAGGGCGACGGCGGAGAACCCGCGGTAGGCGTTCATCCCGGCCCTGGCCTCGGGCGTCAATGCCGCAACCCCCGCGAGGTCAACAAGAAGAGGCAGGACCCGGCCGCCGCTGAGGCCTTCCAGGACCCGCGCCGCCCGTACGGCAATGTCATAGGTGATGAGGACTTCGGGGCTCCACTGCAACCGCAGCACGCCCTTGTCGAAAGAAGCAGTAAAGAATTCGTTCATTCCCGTCCTGGATTCTCATTGAGGACTTGTATTCCAGAGCTTGGACTAATTCAGGCCCATTCTGCCTGAAGGTGACGACAATTGGTGCAGCGGCAGCGGGGACTCATTGCTGGCCGGGGGCAAAGTGCTGGCCCGGGACATATGGTGGGCCCCTGCGGCGCGCTTTTCCGGCTGTGTAGCCTGAACCAGTGGACTTCTCCTGTGAACTCGCTGACGGCATCGTTCTCCGTCCCGTGCAGGCTGCCGACGCGGGACCGCTGGCTGGGGCGCTCCAGGCCAACCGTTCCCACCTTGCCCCGTGGGAACCGGTCAGGGCAGAGGAGTTCTATACCGTTGAAGGCCAGCGCGAGCTGATCAGGAGAAGGCGGGATGACCTTGACGCAAGCACAGCGCTTTCCATAGTGCTGGCTGGTGGAGACGGCATCCTGGGACTCCTGACGCTCAGCTCGATCGTCCGGGGCGCCTTCCAGAACGCCCACCTGGGCTACTGGATCGCCCAGTCTGTCCAGGGCCCGGGGGCTCATGACGGCAGCAGTGGCCGCGGCAACCGACATCGCGAAGGATAGGCTCGGCCTCCACCGCCTCGAAGCAGCCACCCTGGTGCACAATATGGCATCGCAGAGGGTGCTCGAAAAGAACGGCTTTGAGGCCTACGGCACCGCGCGCGCCTACCTTCGGATCGCCGGCCAGTGGCAGGATCACCGCATCTACCAGCGGCTTCTCTGACCGCCGCGCCGTTTGGGGCGCGCGGTTTGGGACAGGCCCGACGACGGCCCCCTGCGTCACGCCGCGGCCCGGGCGTGATCTTGGGGAGGTTTTCAGCGCATCGGCGCCGCGTGGGAAGATGTCGGCCGGAGCCGCTCAAGGATGCGGGCGGCACAGCGTCGATATGTGGAGGTCATGTGCGCGCGATTGTCTTGGACCAGATAGCAGGGCCGCTGGCCGTCCGGGAGGTTGGAGAGCCCGAGGTGCCGGTGGGCGGCGTCGTCATCAGCGTCGTTGCGACGGGGCTCTGCCGCAGCGACTGGCATGCCTGGGCAGGACATGACGATATAGCGCTGCCGCATGTCCCGGGCCACGAATTCGCCGGTGTCGTTGCCAGTGTTGGCCCGGGAGTGACGAAGTGGACGGCCGGCGACCGGGTTACCGCACCTTTCGTCGAGGGCTGTGGCGCGTGCGAGTGGTGCCTCAGCGGCAACGCACAGGTTTGCCCGGAGCAGCAACAGCCTGGCTTCACGCACTGGGGTTCGTTTGCCGGGCAGGTGGTGATCCACGCGGCGGACACCAATCTCGTGGCAATTCCCGAGGGCGTCAGCTTCGAGGCAGCCGCTAGCCTGGGATGCCGGTTCGCCACTGCCTACCGTGCGCTGACTGGCCGGGCCAGCCTGAAAGCCGATGAATGGGTTACCGTCATCGGGGCAGGCGGCGTGGGGCTCAGCACCGTCATGATCGCCAAGGCCCTCGGCGGCAAAGTGATTGCTGTTGACCGGAACCCGGCCGCCCTTGAGGTGGCTGCACGGCTCGGCGCGGACCACGTCCTGGTTGCAGACGGTTCAGACATTCCGGCGCAGGTGCACGCGCTCACGGGAGGTAGCCATGTCTCGGTCGACGCCGTCGGCAGTGAGCAGACGTGCGCCGACGCGCTCCTGAGCCTGCGCCGCCGGGGCCGCCACGTCCAGATCGGGCTCCTGCCGCCGGTGGAAGGACACCCCCGTGTTCCCATGGCGCGCGTGATCGCGTGGGAACTGGACGTCTTCGGAAGCCACGGGATGGCCGCTGCGGACTACCCCGGAATGCTCGCCTTGATTGAGTCGGGAGCGCTCGAACCGCAGAAGTTGATCGAACGCGTGATTGGTCTGGAGGAGGCTGCCGAAATGCTTCCCCGGCTTGATACCGCCAACGTTGCGGGCATGACGATGATCGATCCGACCCGCTGAGGCTCTCTCCGCCGACCAAGCGGTAGTCCACATCATGGCGTTTCTGGGGGACCTTTTCCCCGGGATGAAGAAAGGCCCTGCTTCCCTTGTATAAGGGAAGCAGGGCCTTTCTATCTGGCGGTGACGGTGGGATTTGAACCCACGTTGGCTTTTACACCAAACAACATTTCGAGTGTTGCACCTTCGGCCGCTCGGACACGTCACCAACCTCAATAGGGTACCGGAGCAAGGCCTGCATCCCCAAAACGTGCGTACCACCAGCCAGTGCTGCGGCGGCCGGTCTTGATTGTCGTACCCCTTTGTCATGATGGGTTTATGGGGAAGGCGGCGGTGGCGAGGGCGTTCGGGGAGATCCGTGCTGCCCTTGCTGTGCTGAGTGCTGAGGTGGATGGGGCCGGTGCGGTGCCTTTTTCTGCGGCTGACCCGTTGGCTGGTTTGGCGGATGGTTGCCTGGAGATTCTGGCCGGGTCCCGTGAGGTGGAGGCCGGGATCGCTGCGGTGAAGGCCAGGGCTGCCGTTGGGTATGTGGAGAGCGCCGCTGCTGTTGCGGGGCCGGATGTTCCGGTGCGGGCGCAGGAGATGGCGGTCGCGGCGGAGATCGGGTGTGTGCTGGCCCTGGGGCCGCGGGCGGCGTCGTCGTTCCTGGTCACCTCGCACGCTGTCACGGCGACGTTGCCGCGAACGTTGGAGGCGTTGCGGGCCGGGGTGATCTCCTGGAGCCACGCGGTGGTGATGGCGGACGAGACAGCGTGTCTGGATGGTGCGGGGGCTGCGGCGTTGGAAGCGCATTTCCTGGACCCGGACCCCCCGGACCCGGCGCGGGGGTGCCCGGTGGGGCAGTTGCCGGCGCACCGGTTCAAGGCCAAGGCCCGTACCTGGCGGGAACGCCACCAGGCCGGGTCCATCGAAAAACGCCACGCCAAAGGGGTCGCGGACCGGCGGGTGGAGTTCCGCCCGGACCAGGACGGGATGGCCTGGCTCTCCGCGTACCTTCCCGCGGACCAGGCCCTGGCCGGGTGGAACCGGCACACCGCGGCCGCCCGGGGCATGCAGGGACCGGACGAGCCCCGCAGCATGCCCCAACTCCGGGCCGACACCTTCGCCGAGGCGATCCTCACCAGCGGCACCAGCACCGGCAACGGCGCCGGAACCGACCAGCCGTCGTCGGGTATCCGGGCGCAGGTGCTGGTCACGGTCCCGGCGTTCTCCCTGCTGGGCCAGACCGACGAACCGGCGATGCTGGACGGGTACGGTCCCATCCCGCCGTCAATGGCCAGGGCACTCGTCGCTGGCGGTGCTGGCTCGTTCTACCGGGTGCTGGTGGACCCTCGGGACGGGGCACCACTGGAAATCGGCCGGACAAGCTACCGGGTCACCAAAGCCATGCGGGCCTGGCTGCGGCTGCGGGACGGCAAATGCCCGTTCCCGGGCTGCAGCAACAACTCCCTGGACAACGACGCCGACCACATCCTCGCCTGGGCCAACGGCGGCCCCACCGGAATCAGCAACCTGGGACAGCCCTGCCCGAAACACCACAAACTCCGCCACACCACCGCCTGGAAACCCACCCCCGCCACAAAGAACGAACCACCCGGCTGGACCTCACCCACCGGCCGCCACTACCAAAGCGAACACGAGGACTGGGAACCACCACGCTGGCCCTCGCGATTCCTGCAAGGTGAAAGGTACCTGCCAGGTGGGCACATCATGCCGGGCGAAGAGGTGGTGCCTGGAGAACCGAGCCTTGCCAAAGAGCGCAGCCTCCTCGAAGAAGCGCTCCTCCAGCACCTTGTCTCGTGAAGCAATGAACCCTGCCACGCGCCGTCGGACTTTCCCCGTCCCTGCGCGTCCGGTTAGATTCATCAGCAAGATGACAAATTCACAGACTCCCATCCACGCAACTGCATACTGGACCACTGCCAAGGAGCACGGCGAACTCAGAACCGAGGACGTGCCGGCCCCGGGGCCCGGCGAAGCGCTGGTCCGTGCCCTCTACTCCGGTATCAGCAAGGGCACGGAAATGGTGGTCCACGCCGGGGCAGTGCCGCCACGGGTCGCGGAGGAAATGCGGGCCCCGCACCAGGAAGGCCAGTTCCCCGGCCCGGTGAAATTTGGCTACCTGTCTGTCGGCATCGTGGAGGAAGGGCCCGAGGGGTGGAAAGGCCAGCGCGTCTTTTGCCTGAACCCGCACCAGGACCTCTACGTGGTTCCGGTGGAGTCCTTGACCAGGATTCCCGACGACGTCCCCTCCCGGCGTGCGGTCCTCACCGGGACGGTGGAAACAGCAGTCAACGCCCTGTGGGAAGCCGGGCCGCGGCTCGGGGACAGGGTTGCCGTCGTCGGTGCAGGCCTGGTGGGCGGCATGGTGGCCACGCTCCTGCGCACTTTCCCGCTGCAACGCCTTCAGCTGGTGGACCTCGATCCCGGCAGGAAGCAGCTCGCGGACACACTGGGCGTGGACTTCGCACACCCCGACGACGCCCTGGCCGATTGCGACATCGTGTTCCACTGCTCGGCCTCGCAGGAAGGCCTGGAACGCAGCCTGCAGCTGGTCGGCGACGAAGGCGACGTCATCGAAATGTCCTGGTACGCCAACCGGGAAGTCACTGTCCCGCTGGGGGAGGACTTCCACGCAAGGCGGTTGTCCATCAGGGCCAGCCAGGTGGGCATGGTGGCGCGTGCCCGGCGCCACCGCCGCACCAATGCGGACCGCCTGGATCTGGCAGTGTCCCTGCTGAAGGATCCCGTCTTCGACGCATTCCTGACCGGCTCTTCCAAGTTCGAGGACCTGCCGGGCGTCGTCCAAAGCCTGGCGGACGGCACCTTGGAAGCGCTGTGCCACGTCGTCGAGTATCCTGCCACCAACCAAGCACCCACTCCAGCCGCCCACCACTCCGAAGACTTGAGGTAACCCATGTTCAGCCTGACAGTCCGCCGCCACTTCATGATTGCCCACAGTCTTCCGCGTGAAGCGTTCGGCCCGGCCCAGGGGCTCCACGGGGCAACCTTCGTCGCCGAGGTGACCTTCCGTCGCCGTGCCCTGAACGATGACGCGATCGTCCTGGACATCGGCGCCGCCGGAACCATCATCGAGGACGTGCTGGCCGGCCTGAAGTACCGCAACCTCGACGAGCACCCGGATTTCGAAGGCAAGCTCACCACCACGGAAGCGCTCGCCGAGTACATCGCCCAGGAAGTCGCCGCCAGGATCGAGGACAGCGACGACGGCCGCGAACTCGCAGGCCTCGACGTCACGCTGCGCGAGAATCCGGACGCGTGGGCCGCCTATTCCCTGGACCTCACCGCCTGACCGTGCACCACATCCGGCTGCTGGTCCCCGGCAACATCCGCCACAGCTCAGGCGGCAACGTCTACAACGCCCGCGTGGTGTCAGGGTTGCGGGAACTTGGCGCCGCGGTGGACGTCATCAGTGTTGAAGGGGACTGGCCGCAGGCCGGCGCCACCGAACGACGCCGGCTGGGCACCTTCCTCGAAGCAAGCGAACCTGGGCGAGGTCCCGGCCGGGCAGTGGCAATCGTCGACGGGCTGGTGGCCGTTGGTGCCCCGGCAGAGCTGGAAGCCGCGGCCCGAGCGGGACAGGAAACATGGGTGCTGGTGCATATGCCGGTGCCGGAAAGTTCAGGCGAATCAGCCCTGGCAGACGAGGCCAGGGCGCTCACCGCAGCAGCCGGTGTGATCTGCACCAGCACCTGGGCCGCATCTGTCCTGACCGAAAGAGGGCTTCCGCAGGCACACGTCGCCCTGCCCGGAGTCGACCCCGCAGCCCAGGCCGGCGGTTCCACGCCTCCGCACCTGGCAGTCGTCGCCGCTTTGCTGCCCAACAAGGACCAGATGCTGGCGGTGGAAGCACTCGCCCTGGTCCGGGACCTCCCTTGGACCGCGTCCCTGGTGGGCTCGGACCGGACAGACTCCGACTATGCGCGGGAAGTCCGGGCTGCCATAACGGAGAATTCGCTGCAGGAACGGGTGCGGTTCACCGGTGAGCTCGCCGGCGAAGCACTGGAAGCTGAATGGGCGCGGACGGATCTCAGCCTCCTGGTGTCCCGGCAGGAGGCGTTCGGCATGGCCGTCACCGAGTCCCTGGCCCGCGGCATCCCGGTCCTGGTCCGTGAAGGGACAGGGGCGGTGGAGGCGCTGGGGCTGGCAGGATTAACAGCGGCCGACGGCGGACCCCGGCTTCCCGGGGCAGCGCTGCCACTTCCGGAAGGTGGTCAGGAGAGCCCGCGCCTGTTGGCCGGCGTCCTGCGCCACTGGCTGCAGGACCCGGACATCAGGGAAAGCTGGCGCGCAGCAGCGCTGGAGGCGCGGACACGCCTTCCGGACTGGGGTACTACGGCAAGGGGAGTGCTGGCCCTGCTGGCGGAACGGGACTAGAGGCTGCTCCGCGGTGACCGGCGAAAAACCCGCGCAGCAACACGGCGCACTCATCCTCGCGGACTCCCGGGTACACCTCAACCCAGTGGTTGAGCCGGCGTTCGCGGAGGATATCGAACACCGAGCCTGCGGCGCCGGCCTTCTCGTCCCAGGCCCCGAACACCACCCTCGGGATCCGGGCCAGGACAATCGCTCCGGCACACATGGCGCAGGGTTCCAGCGTGACCACCAGCGTGCAGTCGGACAACCGCCAGCCGTCGGCGCGGCCGCCGTCGAGGCGTGCCCGTTCCTGCAGGCGTGCCGCCGCTTCACGGATGGCTACCACCTCGGCATGGGCCGTAGGGTCGCCCAGTTCCTCCCGCTGGTTCCGGCCGGAACCCAGCACCCCGCCGTCCGGCCCTATCACCACAGCGCCGATGGGAACATCCTCCGTGGCGAGTGCCCTGCGGGCTTCCGCCAAGGCAAGGCCCATCCAGGCATCATGTTTCTTTTCGGGCAACGGCATGGCTCAATGATAGTTTCGGGGATACTCAGGTTACTTACGGATGCCGGGAGGCACCATGGACACTCTTCGGGATCGGCTAGGTCTCTGGTTCAAACCTTACGCGGCGCTCGTCCTCACCATCCTTGTGGGCGGCGTCATCATCGTGTCCCTGGCACTGCTGGGTGCCGAGGTGTACGACAACGTGGTGGATTCTGCCGGCCTGGCCAACCTGGACAAGCCTGCCCTGGCCCTGGCCGAGAGCCTGCGCAGCCCCGGTCTTGATGCGTTCGTTACTGGCTTCACCAACATCGGCGGCGGCATCGGCATGCCCATCCTTGCCAGCATCCTCACCGCCTGGCTGACGTTCCTCAGCCGGAACTGGCGCCCGCTCGTCCTGATCGGCGGTGCGGCGGGGGTCTCCATCATGGCCACCACCTTTGGCAAGAAACTGGTGGGCCGTACCCGCCCGGACCATGCGGACGCGGTGCCCCCCTACGAGGATTCACCCTCCTTCCCCAGCGGCCACACCCTGAATACCACCGTGGTGATCAGCCTGGTGGTCTACCTCGTCTGCCTCCAGTTCAACACCATGCTGGTGCGCGTCACCGCCATCACGGCCGGCGCGCTTTTCATCATCGCCATGGGGCTCAGCCGCGTCCTCCTAGGCCACCACTGGCTGACGGACGTCATGGCAGGGTGGCTGCTGGGCCTCACCTGGGTGGGCGTCGTGATACTGGCCCACAGGCTGTTCCACCTGGTCCGCAGGCGGGAGCACGCCGGTGCGGCTCCGTCGTTCGACCGTCCGATCGTCCGTGACGTGGTGGCAGAGGAAGTGCACCACCACGGCGGGGACGGCAAGGAGCATGCCCACGGCAGCCACAACAAGGACACCGCCGGATGATAGTTTTGGGGGATGCGTACTCTCGTTGTTGACCACCCCCTGGTCGCCCACAAGCTCACCGTCCTGCGGGACAAGAACACGCCGTCGCCGGTCTTCCGCCAGCTGACGGAAGAGCTGGTGACCCTGCTGGCCTACGAAGCCACGCGGGAGGTCCGCACGGAGCCCGTCACCATCGAAACCCCCGTCAGCACCACCATTGGCACGGCGTTCACCAAGCCCACCCCGCTGGTAGTCCCCATCCTGCGCGCAGGCCTGGGCATGCTGGAGGGCATGACCAAGCTGGTCCCCACCGCCGAGGTTGGCTTCCTGGGCATGGCCCGGGACGAGGAGACGCTGGACATCATCACCTACGCGGAGCGCCTGCCGGAGGACCTGACCGGCCGCCAGGTATTCGTCCTGGACCCCATGCTGGCCACCGGCGGCACTCTGCGCGAGGCCATCAAGTTCCTCTTCAAGCGGGGCGCGTCCGACGTCACCTGCATCTGCCTGCTGGCTGCCCCGGAGGGCCTGGCCAAGCTGGAGGAGGAACTGGGCGACGCAAACGTGCACATCGTCCTGGCCTCCATCGACGAGAAGCTCAATGAGAAGTCCTACATCGTTCCCGGCCTGGGTGATGCAGGCGACCGCCTGTACGGCATCGCAGGGTAGCCTTCCCCCTTTTCCGGCAGGATCACCGCCGCTAGCCTGTGCGGATGGACTGGAAACTCGAACTTGTCTTTGTCCCCGTGTCCGACGTCGACCGCGCCAAGGATTTCTACGTCAACAGGGTGGGCTTCAACGCCGACTATGACGAGCGGCCTTCGGACGACATCCGCTTTGTGCAGCTGACGCCGCCCGGATCCGCCTGCTCCATCTGTTTGGGGGAGGGGCTGGTGGACGCACCTCCGGGCACGGGGTCAAACCTGCAGCTGGTGGTGGACGACATCCAGGCCGCACGCGACCACCTGAAGAACAACGGAGTGGACGTCAGTGATATCGAAGTGCTGCCGTGGGGCCACTTCGTGTACTTCGCCGATCCGGACGGCAACAAGTGGTCCGTCCAGTACATCCCGTGGCGGAACGCCGGGCCGGACGCAACCGAAAGCACCGCAATCACAGGCTCCGCAACCCCAACCACCGCGACCCTAACGTCCGCACCATAGGCCACTGCAGCTCAACCCGGGGTTAAGACAGCCTGGGGTTAAAACACCACTGCCCGCATCCGTTTGGATGCGGGCAGTGGTGATGCTGCAATTCCCTGCTGTGCCCCTGCCCAAGGCGTACGACGGCGGGGAGCCGGGACGCGCCGTCGGCCGCGGTCAATGCAGGGCAGGCTCCGCGGAGGGTGGTCCTTCGACGCGCAGCCGCAGGGGAGCGGTGCCTAGTACCAGTTGTGCGCCAAATGGAAGTTCAGTGCGCCGCAGGGGGACTGGTAGCTCTTCTTGATGTAATCCAAGCCCCAGTTGATCTGGGTGCGGTAGTTGGTGAGGTAGTCCGCGCCGGAGCTGGCCATCTTCTCCGCGGGCAGGGACTGGACGATGCCGTACGCGCCACTGCTGGGATTGGTGGCCGTGGTGGTCCAGTCCGATTCCTTGGTCCACAGGGTCTGCAGGCACTGCATCTGGTCCGGTCCCCAGCCGAAAGTTGCCAGCTGGCCGGCGGCGTAAGCCTGGGCGCCGGCGGGGTCGTTGACCGCGACGGCGGGTGCCGGCTCAGGAGCCGGGGCGGGCTCGGGTGCAGGTGCCGGTGCAGGCGCTGGCGCGGCCGGCGCGGGGGCGGCGGGTGCCGGGGCCGCGGGAGCGGGCTCCGCCGCCTGCGGCGCCACTGCGATTGCGGCGGGAGCGGGGCTCTCCACCGGGTTGGAGCGGATCTCGCTCTTCTCGATGCTCATCTGGGCATCGGACGCTGCCTGGGTTGCCTGGGTCGATGACACCGGGGCCATGCTGCTGGTGGCCTGGCCGGCTGCGCCGACCCCAACCAGAACCGCGCAGGATACTGCGAGGATTCCGGCCCTGCGGCCGAGGGTTTTTTTCTTTGCCTGCTGCGTGGCCTTATGTTTAGCCTTGGCATGCAGGCGTGCTTCTGCCGTGTTTTTGGACATGATTGATCGCCTCTCACACCTGCGGAGTTAGCTGTCGGGTTCGGATGAGGGCATCCGGCCGTACGGAAAAATCACGTACTGGCTTAACCCCAAGGGCATTCATTGCCCGGGACGGTGGGTCCCCCGCCTCTGCCGTTGCTCAATCGGAAATCCGGGGAAGCGGCAGAGCTTGGCGTCAACCCGGGATATGCGGCCCGAACGGGGACCGCACCCAATCGACGGTACAGGAAGATTAAGTGAAAGTCACATTTAGGTAACGGAAGTCACGGCTGGCAGCGCGTCGGGTTGTGTGACTGCGGAGGGAGTATCTCCGTAATGGACTGCCCGGGCCCCGGGCACCCTTCACCCCGGGCACTCGCGTGCCAGAGCATCATTCGGCCGGGTCCCCGGGGCGTCCTCCGCTAGTGGCCGGTCAGTTCGTAGACCGTAGTGCCGCCAACGATCTGCGACGTGAAATTGGCTGCCACCCACTCCGCGATCCGGGTGGCAGCGTCCGAACCGGTGGTGGAGCGCATGGCTCCGCCACCGATAAAGTAATGGATCTCTCCCCGGGCTACCAGGTCCTGGAACTGCGCCAACGTGGGGGAGGGGTCGGTGCCGTTGAAGCCGCCCACCGCCATGACCGGCAGTTCCGTTGCCAGTTGGTAACCCGCGGCGTTGTTGGAGCCCACCACGGCCGCGGCCCAGGTGTAGCTTGAGGCGCTGCTCTTGAGCGCGGCGACCAGGTCAGCCGACGGCGTGGGCGCACCCAGGAGGCCACCCACGCCACCCCCGCGGCCACCCGCGAAGCCCGTGCCGCCCTGGGCGTTCGGCTGCCGGAAGCCCTGCCCCGTATTGCCTTGTGCCGTACTGCCCGGGTTTGTGTTGCTTTGCCCCGCAATACTTGAACCGCCGGTGCTGTTCGGGCCGGACCCGTTCCGGCTGTTCCGGACGCCGGCGGGAGCACCGCCCGGCCCAGCGCCGAAGCCGGCCGTGGGGCCGGCACTGACGATTGCCCCGCTGTGCGCTGTGGACGCCGTGGAGATGGAGTAGGCCAGCGGTCCGGCGAGCGACGCCGTGATGGCCAGGGCCGCCGTCGCCCGCTGCACCGAACGCATGCCCAGGAACTTGCTGAAGCCCGCTCCTGCTGCCCCGGCCAGCCCGCCTGCAAGGACCACCCAGCGCAGCCAGGGGCCGTAGGCCGAGGTGGTGCCGAGCAGGGAGAACGCCGTCAGGGCTGCCGCGGCCACTGCGGCCGCGAGCACGATTGCGGCGGCCGCCTGCTGCCTGTGCTGCCACAGCAGGACTGCGCCCAGGCCGGTCAGCCCGGCGATGCCCGGCGCCAGCGCCACGGCGTAGTAGGGGTGGATGATGCCCGCCATGAAGCTGAACACCAGGCCGGTCACCAGCACCCAGGAGCCCCAGACCAGCACGGACGCGCGCACCGGATCCGTCCGCGGTGCCCGCCGGCCGACCCACAGCAGGCCGGCCGCAAGGATCAGGGCGGAGGGCAGCAGCCAGGCGATCTGGCCACCGAACTCGTTGTTGAACATCCGGAACAGGCCGGGAACGCCCCAGCCGTTGCCGCCGCCCACGCTGCCCGTTTCGTCGCCCGTCAGCCTGCCCAGTCCGTTGTAGCCGAGGGTCAGCTCCAGGATGGAGTTGTCCTGCGAACCGCCGATGTAGGGCCGCATGCCGGCCGGCGTCAGCTGCACGGCCACGAGCCACCAGCCCGCGGAAACCACCATCGCCGCCCCGGCCGCGGCCAGCCGCAGCAGGCGCCGGCCCAGCCTGCCCGGCCCCGCAACCGCGTAGGCCACGGCAAAACCGGGAACCACCAGCAGGACCTGCAGTTGCTTGGCCAGGAATCCAAAGCCCAGGAACACCCCGGCCAGCAGGAGCCAGCGCAACCGGTCCTCCTGGACCGCGCGGAGGACCGCGTACGCGGCCGCCGTCATGAGCAGCACCAGCAGGGCATCCGGGTTGTTGAACCGGAACATCAGCGTGGCAACCGGGGTGAGGGCCAACACCGCGGCTCCCAGCAAGCCCGCCCGGTGGGCAGCGGTGGCATCTCCGGTGGCGTGCACCGCGGTCCGGCGCACGGACAGGTAGAGCAGCCAGGCGGCCGCTACGCCCATCAGCGCCTGAGGAACCAGGATGCTCCACGGGTTCAGCCCAAACAGCCGGACCGACAACCCCATGACCCACAGGGACGCCGGCGGCTTGTCCACCGTGATGGAGTTGGCAGCGTCCGAGGAACCGAAGAACCAGGCCGTCCAGTCCTGCGAACCCGCCTGGGCCGCGGCGGAGTAGAAGGCGTTGGCCCAGCCGGACGCCCCGAGATTCCACAAGTACAGCGCCGCCGTGCCCGCCAGCACCGCTGCCAGTTCGAGGTTCCGCCGTCGGCCGAGGGGATCCCGGCGCCGGCTGCCGGGCCTGGTCCCCCGGGCCGTGGTGGCCCCGCCCCCTCCCGACGCGTGATGCAGGCGGGGGCGCGTGGACCCGGTTGTTGGGCCTGAAGTCATGGAGCTGGGGTAGCGGCTGGCCATGGCGGGCTACTTGGCCAGGTCGTAGACGGTGGAATTGCCCACGGTCTGGGCCTGGAAGTTGGCCTGCACCCAGGCCGCCACCTCCGAGTTGCCGCCCCGGCCGCCCATCCCGCCACCCATGCCGCCGCCCTGGATGTAATATCCGATCTCGCCCTTGGACACCATGTCCTGGAACTGGGCGAGCGTGGGGTACGGATCCCCGCCGTTCCAGCCGCCGAGTGCGATGACGTTGGTGTTCGTGGCAAGTTCCAGGCTTGCTGCCTGGCTGGCGCCGGAGACGATCGCGGACCACTTCGTGGTGGTGGAGGAGAGCAGCGCGGTCACTGCGGCATCGGCCGTTCCCTCACCGGGGCCGCCGGCCCCGCCGGGACCACCGGCGCCGTCGGCTGCGCCGCCCATTCCGTTTGCGGGGTCAAACCTGTCGGTTCCGGTGGCGGCGTCCGTACCGCCGGTGCGGTCGCCGCGGAAACCAGCTGCCCGGTTCCCAAAGCCGCCTGCCGCCGAACCTGCAGGCCCCGACGTCGGAATGGAACCCGAATGCGCGGACGCTGCGGTGGCCACGGTCCAGGCACCCGCCCCGAGTCCTCCGGCCAGGAGGGATACGACGACGACGGCGGCAGCGCCCGCGCGCCGGAACCGTCCGGCGGTGCCGAGGCCGTCAACGCGGAGCAGCAGGCCGGCGGCGGCAAGGACGCCAAGGACGATGACGACGATGCGCAGCCAGGGGAGCCAGTACGCGTCGCGGCCCAGGAGGACAGCCGACCAGATGGAGGTGCCCAGGACCGTTGCGGCCAGGACAATTCTGGCCGGCCAGGACGCCCGGCCGCGCCAGAGTTCCACGGCACCGGTTCCCACCAGTGCCGCGATCGCCGGTGCCAGCGCCACAGAGTAGTAGGGGTGGACAATGCCGCTCATGAAGCTGAACACACCCGCGGTGACCAGGAGCCAGCCGCCCCACAGGATCAGCGACGCGCGGCCCATCGAGGTGCGGACTTCCCGCCGGGTGAACCAGAGGCCGGCAACCAGCAGGACGAGGGCGGCGGGCAGCAGCCAGGACACTTCGCCGCCAAAGCTCGTCCCGAACATCCGCAGCAGGCCAGCAGCGCCGCCGAATCCACTGTTGCCGCCGCCGAAACCGCCGCCGGGCCCGCCGGCCGCTCCGCCGCCGGGCCCGCCGGCCGCTCCGCCGCCGGGCATGCCTTCACCCGAGCCGGTGATGCGGGCCAGGCCGTTGTAGCCGAAGGTCAGCTCCAGGAAGCTGTTGGTGGTGGACCCGGCCATGTACGGGCGGGCTGAAGCCGGGGTCAGCTGGAAGAGGGCGATGTAGCTGCCGGCCACCACGATGATGCCTCCCAGTGCGCCCATGAGGTGTGCCAACCGGCGGCCGATCGGGGTAGGGGCGGCCCACAGGTAGGCCAGTCCCAGCGCCGGAACGACCAGGAAGCCCTGCAGCATCTTGGTGAGGAAAGCCAGTCCGATCACGGCTCCGGCCGCAACAAGCCACTTCCAGCCAGCCCGTTCGATGGCCCGGATGGTGAAGTACGCCGCCAGCACCAGGCACAGGGTGAGCATGGCGTCGGGGTTGTTGAACTTGAACATGAGCGCAGCCACTGGCGTCAGCGCCAGCGCTCCGCCGGCCAGCAGCCCTGCGGCCGGTCCTGAGACCCTCTTGACCGCCAGGTAGAGGACGCCGACGGCGGCCACGCCCATGAGTGCCTGGGGCACCAGCATGCTGAGGGACGAGAACCCGAAGATGCGGGCCGCCAGGGCTGGAATCCACAGTGCCGCCGGGGGCTTGTCCACCGTGATGGCGTTTCCGGCGTCGAGCGATCCGAAGAGGAACGCGGTCCAGTCCTTGGTGCCCGCCTGGATGGCGGCGGCGTAGAACGAGTTCCCGTAGCCGGTGGCTGCAAGGTTCCACAGGTACAGGACCGCCGTGGCCACCAGGAGCGCGGCGGCCGAGGGGCGCACCCAGCGCGGTTGGCTGCCGAACGCGTAGCGCGTCCAGCGCGGGGTGGGTTGTGGAGCTCCTGTGGCAGAGGCCGGGCCACCGGCGTTTGCGGGCAGCGGTGTGGCAGTTGAGCCGGCGCCTGCCGGTGAGATGGTGGAGGTCATGGTGCACCCGTTTCTGTGGAGGTGGTGGCGTGGGTTGTCTTGTTGGTGCCGGCTCCCCGGAAGACCCAGAGCCGGAACAGCAGGAACCGCACTGCCGTGGCCGCCAGGTTCGCCGCGACCACGGTGAGGACTTCCATCCACCGGTCGGGCGTCGTGGTCCGGTGGACCAGGGCGAGCGCCCCGGAGGTGAGCACCAGGCCGATGCCGAACACAATCAGCCCCTCAAAATGGTGCCGGACCGGGTTTCCGCCCTGGATCCCGAACGTGAAGCGCCGGTTGGCCCCGGTATTGGCCACGGCCGTGACCAGCAGGGCCAGGAAGTTGGCCAGCTGCGGATCCATGAAGCCCCGGCAGAACAGGAAGATCAGCAGGTAGGCCAGCGTTGAGGCGGCGCCGATGGCGGCGAACCGGACCAGTTGGCCGAAGAGGCTGCTGCCGCGGGTCTGTTCGCCAGCCCGCGACGACGCCGGGAGCGGACCCCTGGCAAGGGCGGCGCGCAGTTCCGGAACCGGGATGCGGCCGTAGACCAGGTCCCGGGTGAGCCGGGCCATTCCACGGACGTCGGCCAGCGCCGTGCGGACCACGTCCACGCTGGAGTCGGGATCGTCGACCCAGTCCACGGGAACTTCGTGGACGCGCAGGCCGCAGCGCTCAGCCAGGACCAGGAGCTCGGTGTCGAAGAACCAGGAATTGTCCACGGTGTAGGGGAGGATCTGCTGCCCGACGTCGGCCCGGATGGCCTTGAACCCGCACTGGGCGTCACTGAACCGGGCTGCCATCAGGGAGTGGAGCATCAGGTTGTAGCTGCGCGAGATGAACTCCCGCTTGGGTCCGCGGACAACCCGGGAGTTGCGGGTCAGCCGGGTGCCGATTGCGAGGTCGGAGTGGCCGGAAATCAGGGGGGCCAGCAACGGGGGCAGGGCTGCCAGGTCGGTGGAAAGGTCCACATCCATGTAGGCCAGGACCGGCGACGGGGACGCGAGCCATACCTTGCGCAGCGCGTTCCCGCGGCCCTTCTCATCAAGGTGGACCACGGCGACCTCCGGGAACTCGCGGGCCAGCCGTTCGGCGATCTTCAAGGTCCCGTCCGTGCTGGCGTTGTCCGCCACGGTGATCCGGAAGCTGTGCGGAAAGGTGTCGCGCAGGTGTCCGTGGAGCCTGCGGAGGCATTCCTCAAGGTCGCGCTCCTCGTTGAAGACGGGGATGGTGACATCAAGGACGGGGACTGCGGTGCGCGTGTTCACGGGGGCACGCCGTACGGCACGTCCCGGGGAGGGAAGGCCCGGCGGCGCCACCGCGGCGTCCTGCAGGGTTCCTGAAGTGTGGTCGGTGAGCGTCATGCATCAAGAGTGGCGCCGCCTGATTTGAAGGCTTTAGGCACAACCTGTGACGCGGCTGTGTAAGTCAGGGCGCTTCAGGGCTGCGCGGGCCCGGCCGCCGGAAGGCGGACCGCGAACTCGGTCCTGCCCGGCCGTGACACCAGTTCCACGGTGCCGCCGTGGGCCATGACAATGGATTCGACAATGGACAGGCCCAGGCCGGAGGAACCCTCGGAGCCGGAGCGGGCGGCGTCGGCCCGCGTGAAGCGCGAGAAGATGCTGCCCTGGAATTCGGCTGGGATGCCGGGCCCGTCGTCGGTGACCGTGACCACCACACTGCCGTCGGCCGAGCGCATCACGCCGGTGGTCACGGTGGTGCCGGCCGGGGTGTGCTTGCGGGCGTTGGAGAGCAGGTTGGCCAGCACCTGGTGGAGCTGGGTGGGGTCCCCGCGGACCGTGACGGGTTCGTCGGGCAATTGCAGCTGCCACGCGTGGTCCGGGGCCATGACCTTTTCGTCGCTGACGGTTTCCACCACCAGCTGGGTCAGGTCCACGTCGGTGGCCTCGGTTGCCTTGCCCTCATCCAGCCGTGCCAGCAGCAGCAGGTCCTCCACCAGCGCGGTCATGCGCTCCGACTGGCTTTGAACCCGCCCCAGCGACTTCTGGCCGTCCTCGGTCAGGGGTTCGGTCATGCGCATCAGCTCGGTGTACCCGCGGATGGCGGTCAGCGGTGTTCGAAGTTCATGGGAGGCGTCGGCAACAAACTGGCGCACCTTCGTCTCACTCCGCTGGCGTGCTTCCAGCGCACTGGAGACGTTGTCCAGCATCAGGTTCAGGGCGTGGCCCACGCTGCCCACCTCGGTGGTGGGATGCGCCGCAGAGGGCGGCACGCGGACAGCGAGCGCAACCTCACCGGCGTCCAGGGGGAGCTTGGACACTTTGGTGGCGACGTCGGACAACTGTTCCAGCGGCCGCATGGTCCGGCGGATCAGGGCAGTGCCGGCCAGCCCGATCAGGACCAGGCCGCCCAGCGAAACCAGCACCATGGTCAGGACCAGCGAGGCCTCGGTGCTTTGTTTCGTTGCCAGCGGCAGGCCGGTGATCACAACATCGCCGTATGGGGTTTCGGTTGCCATCAGCCGGTAGTCGCCGTTGGACAGCTCACGGTCCACCGGCATGCCGTCGTGGGGGAGTGCCTGCAGGGTGGCCGCGTCCCCGGCTGTCAGGGCTGTGCGGGTGGCGTCCGAGGAGAGGAAGCCCGCTTCCCGGCTGACCTGTCCGCCCACCACCCTTGCATTGAGCGTTCCCACGCTTTGTCCGCGTGCGTCGAGGGGGTCGGGACGGCCGGAGGGGTTGCCTTCCGGCGGCCGGCCGCGGGATGCCAGCCTCAGCTGGGCGTCCAGCTGGTTGGTGAGGACCACATCCATGGAGGCATAGCTGACCACGCCGATCGCACTGGAGATTGCCACCAGGAGGGCCATGGAGAGCAGGATCAGCCGGGTGCGGAGGTGCCAGGTTGAGGGGTTGAACCAGGAGCGGCCGGCAGGCCGGGGGACACCGGAAAGAGACACGCTTTTCCTCCGGCTAGTCGGCGGGCTTGATGACGTAGCCCGCGCCGCGCACGGTGTGGATCATCGGCGGATGGTTCGCTTCGATCTTCTTGCGCAGGTAGGAGATGTACAGTTCCACGATGTTTGCCTGGCCACCGAAATCGTAATCCCACACGTGGTCAAGGATCTGGGCTTTGCTCACGACGCGTTTTGGGTTTTCCATCAGGTAGCGGAGGAGTTCGAACTGGGTGGCCGTCAGCTGGATGTCGTCCCCGGCACGGGTGACTTCCCGGGTGTCCACGTTGAGTACCAGGTCGCCCACCACCAGCTCGGCGGTGTCCATGGCAGCCACCCCGGAACGCTGGACCAGGCGGTGCAGGCGGAGCAGGACTTCCTCCATGCTGAAGGGCTTGGTGACATAGTCGTCCCCGCCGGCGGCCAGCCCCACGATGCGGTCCTGGACGTCGTCCTTGGCCGTCAGGAAAAGCGCGGGCACCTCCGGCGCGAAGGCGCGGATCCTGCCCAGCAGCTCCACGCCGTCGAACCCTGGCAGCATGACATCGAGCACCAGGACGTCCGGGTGGAAGTCCTTGGCGAGCTTCACGGCAGTGGGCCCGTCGCCGGCCACGGCCACCGACCAGCCTGCCATGCGCAGGCCCATACTCATCAGTTCCGACAGGCTGGGCTCGTCATCCACCACCAGGGCGCGGATCGGGGAACCGTCCGGATGGGTGAGCTGGGGAAGGTTGTTGGTCATGGGGTGCGGGGATGCCATGGGACAACTCTCCGATCTGTCGGTTTGCCGATGCTTTGACGTTGCTGTGTTCCGGCTGTGAGCTCCAGCCTAGCCACCTGTGACCCGGCGAGGTGGCGGTCTGGCATGTGCCCTGGCAGGTCACAGGCAGGCTTGGTCCGCCGCACAGCCCCTGCACAGCAAAGCGGCACAGCCTGTAGGGACAACAGCACCACCACCGACACCGACGACTTCTTGGAGAAAGCCATGGAACAGCAAGGCAACGCCTACCCCGGGGCAGCAGGCCACAACGGCCAGGCGGACCCGTCAGCAGAAGGCCGAAAGCAGCCGGGCCAACCGGCCCCGGTGTGGGAAGGCGCGGCAGATGGTGCCGCCCGCGACGGTGCCGCCCAGCGCTGGAACGCCCCCGTTCCCGGTTCGCCTTCTGCTGCGTGGGGTACGACGACGGCGCAGGGCCAGGTGCCCGACTCCGGTATGGGATGGGGCGCACCCAGGCAGTACGCACCCACTGATTCGACCCGGGCAGGGAAAGGGAACTGGACCGCGAAGAAGGGCCTCCTGGTGGGTGGCATCGCGGTGGTGGTGGCAGCGGCAGCCGGTGCCGGCGCCTATGCTGCCGGAAACGGGAGCGGAACGGCTTCAGCGAACAATGGCCAGGGCGGCACGGGTGCCATGGGCCAGTTCGGCCCGGGGAGCCAGGGCGGCATGACCGGTCCGGACGGCCAAAGCAGCATGGGTGGCGGCATGGCAGGTGGCATGGACGGCGGCATGGGAATGGACGGCGGGCCTGGTGGCCTGGGGATGGGCTCGGCAGGGCTCAACGCAGCCGTCCACTCCGAATACGTTGTCCTCCAGGGCTCCAGCTACGTCACCATGGCGGGGCAGGCAGGCACCGTCACCGAGATCTCCGGCACGTCCATGACCGTAAAGAGTGAGGACGGGTTGTCCCGGACCTACGCCGTGGGATCAGACGTCCAGGTGACCCAGGGGATGCGGCAGCGGGGCGGAGGTTCCACCGGCACCACGCTCAGCCTCTCCAATGTGACCGCAGGGGCCAGCGTCCGGGTGACCGCCCTGAAGAATTCGGACACCTACACTGCCGAGACCATCCAGCTGGCTGCAGCCACCACCGCCACCACCCCCAGCCAGGGCACCAGCAGTAACTGACGGTGGCCTGAAACGATGTTTGGACTGTCCTGCCTCCGGCTCAGCGGCGTTCGCGGGCAAAAAAATCTGCTGGGGGCAGGACATCGGTTGGACACGCCGCAGAGGTCCGGGGCTGATTCCACGTCAAACGGTTGAATTTCGGACACATTCGGTAATCTGCGATATCAGCGAAGATTCTTCTGAAGAGCATCAAATTTCGGCCGTTTGCCGATTCGAGTGTCCCAAATCATCCCCGCTGCCGAAATAGTGACATGCAGCACAATTTCCGGATCTGTCTCACAATGCGGACGATTCGGTCCATTGTTACTTGCAAGTTGGCATTGTTACGCGGCACACTTCCAATGTGAACAAGAACTCAACAGCACCTGCAGCCGCAGAATATTGGCCCAGCACATCCGCTGCTGCCGACATGCGCTGTTGTCGAATGCACGCCTGACCTTCCCACCCACCGAAGTTCTTAGGCATTCGCCCCCAAGCCCAGCGTCGGGCGTCCCTCCCCGGTCCGCGTGACGGGGAAACCAGCATTCGAGCCGCGGAGCCGGCCATTTCACATTGAGGTAAGCATTCATGTCAGTTGCATCCGGATACGTCCACATCTCTGTCCGTAACGCCGCCAAGGCCGGCCAGGCCACCGGCCTCCGTCCCGGCTTCGGCCCGCGTCCCTCGCTTGCTCCCTCCGCATCCGGTAGCAGCTTCCCGGCCCAGGGCTTCGCCCCGCAGGGTTACAACCCGAATTCCTACGGCCAGCTTCGCGCCGTGCATCCCGCCGAGTCTGCTCCCGTTACTGCCCCTACCCCTGTGGTGCCAGGTGCAAACCAGGTCCGCCCGGTAGCCAACGACAACGTTGCCCGCGGGTTCGTCCTCTACATGGGCATCGATGAGGAGACCGCGGCGGCAGCAGGCACCTCCATCGCCAAGCTTGCGCAGGAAATCCGCGCCTACGCCCAGTCGCTCGTCTCCGGTGCCGAAAGCTACGCAGCCGTGGCGGTCGCGCCGGCCGGCACCCCCGGTTCCGCGCTCGACGTCGTCCGCTCCACCTTTGGCGACCCCACGGTCAACTCCCGCCAGCGCACCGAAACCCCGCGCCCTGCCCAGCCGCAGGAACCGCGTCCCTCCGGTGTGCTCATCGACCTCGCCCGCCGCGAAGTCCACCTCGACGGCGAATCCCTGAACCTGACGTTCAAGGAGTTTGAGCTCCTGAACTACCTCGTTGAAAACGGCACCCGCACCGTGGGCCGTGACGAGCTCCTCGAGGGGCTATGGCGCAACGCCGAAGAAGTGCCCAACGAGCGCACCATCGACGTCCACATCCGCCGCCTCCGCTCCAAGCTCGGCCGCCTCGCCAACACCGTCCGCACCGTCCGCGGCCAGGGCTACCGGTTCTACGAGCACCCGGAGGTTGTTGTCTGGGCCGCTCCGGAGTACTCGATCTAGGAACTTCCTCGCCTTCGCTCGTGTCACTGTGGGCATGCTTTTGATGTCCCGTTTGTAGCTGCGCCCTGAATTCGCGGGCTTTGTCTCATTGCACGCCCATGAAAGCGTGCTCTGCGTGACGCTGCTTCTGGTGGTTCCCGCCAGCTAGGCTTGGGCCATGAGTTCGCACCACGTTCGACGCCTCGTGATCATGCGCCATGCCAAGGCTGACTGGCCCGGCGGCGTGGCTGACCACGAGCGGCCGCTTGAGGAACGCGGACACCGGGAGGCGCCGCTGGCCGGGCGCTGGCTGCTCAACCACAACATCGTCCCGGACTTCATTCTGTGCTCCAGTGCCCTGCGCACCCGGCAAACCTGCACCTGGGTGTGCTCCGAACTCGGCGACAAGGCCCCCACGCCCAAACTCGAAGACGGCCTGTACGCGGCATCGGCGCTGCGGATGCTGACAGTGGTCAACCATGTGCCGGACACCGTGACCACGCTGATGCTGATCGCGCATCTGCCGGGCGTACAGGACCTGGCCATGCACCTCGCCTCGCGGGATTCCGACCACGACGCCTACATGGACGCCGCCACCCGTTTCCCCACCAATGCCCTCACCGTCCTGGAGACGGAGAAACCGTGGGCGGAACTCGACGGCCAGGACGCCCGGATTACCCGGTTCGCGGTGCCCCGGGCCCACTAGCTGCAGCTCCACTGCCGGCAATCCCGCGCAGCAGCGCGGCCACGTGCCTGATGCCCGGGCTGGCCGTCATGGTCCTGCGATGGACCAGCCCCACCTGCCGGGCCTGGATGGGGTTAACTACAGGAACGGCCACCACGTCCGGAGGCAGTGCCGGCCGTCCCAGGCGGGGCACCAGCGCAACGGCCACCCCCTGCTCCACCAACGCAATGTGGGTCGCAAAATCGGGGTCGTAGATCCTGATGTCCGGGACCCGCCCAAGATCGGCGAAAATCCGCAGGAGCGCTTCATTGCAGATGGCGCCGTCGGGCGTACTGATCCAGCGTTCGTCCACCAGTTGTGCCGGCTCCACCTCCGCCTGGCGTGCAAGCGGATGACTGCTGTGCACCAGGACGTCCGCCACGTCCTCGCAGAGCCATTCAAGCGTCAAGTGCTCCGGGATCACCAGCGGCACCGAGTTCCAGTTGTGCACCAGGCCAAGGTCTGCCTCGCCGTTGGCAACCCTCGCCACCGCCTCGCGCGGGTCCTCGGCCAGGACGGACAGGTCAAGCGCGGCCCCCGACTGACCGATCCGCGCCAGCAGCGGGCCCACCAGCCCCCTGACGGCAGTGGAAAAGGAAACCACGCGGAGGCTGCCGGTGGGTTTGGCCGGATCCGCCAGGAGCGTGGACTCAAGCTCCTCGAGCTCGGCCAGGATGCGCCGGCCGTACGCCGCCAGGGCCAGCCCGCGCTCGGTCAGCAGGACGCCGCGGCCGCGGCGCTCCAGGACTGCGAAGCCGCCCTCCTTCTCCAGCTTCTTCACCTGCTGGGAAACGGCCGACGGGCTGAACCCCATCGCCTCCGCGGCGGCAATGACTGTGCCATGCTGCTCAATGGCCGCGAGGGCACGCAGCGACCCGATATCAATCATGAAGCAAAGGTACATGATTCAGTGCTGAATTAGGCGCTGGTGCTTCATCCGCTGCTCTGCCACAGTAGGAGCGTGAACCTCCGTGATTCCCTCCTTGCCGTCGTCGTGGCCCTGCTGTGGGGCCTGAACTTCGTGGCCATCGACATTGGGCTCCACGCGGGCGGCCAAAATTTTCCCCCGCTGCTGTTCGTGGCCATGCGCTTTGTCCTGGTGGTTGTCCCGTGGATCTTCTTTGTGCGGAAACCCGCGGTGTCCTGGAAGGCCATCATCGGCGTGGGGCTGTTCATGAGTGCGGGCCAGTTCGGCCTCCTTTACCTGGCCATGGCGCTGGGCTTGCCGGCGGGCCTCGCATCGCTGGTGCTGCAGGCACAGGTGCTGCTGACGGTCATGCTCGCGGCGGTGTTCCTCGGTGAGCGGCCCAGCCGGCGCCAGTTGGCGGGGGTGGCGCTCGGCGTGGCCGGACTCGCCCTCGTGGCGGTGGGACGCAGCGCCGTGGCGCCGCTGCTCCCGCTGGTCATTGTCCTGGCCGCGGCCCTGTCCTGGGCCGCCGGGAACGTCATTGCCCGGAAGGCCAGGGCAGCCTCGGGCCTGGGGCTGGTGGTGTGGTCCGGCGCCGTGGTTCCGCTTCCGCTGGCAGCGCTGTCAGTGCTGGTCGATGGCCCGGGAACCGTGTGGCAGTCACTGTCCTCTCTTCAGGCACCCACCATGCTCAGTGCCCTGTACACCGCTGTTTTCGCCTCACTGGTGGGCTACGGAATCTGGAACCGGCTCCTGGCCACCCACCCGTCGTCGGCCGTGGTTCCGTTCACCTTGCTGGTCCCGGTAGTGGGCATGAGCGCTGCGTGGCTGGTCCTCGCGGAGGTGCCGTCACCGACGGAGCTGGCGGGCGGAATGCTCCTGTTGGGCGGCGTGGCGACGGCGGTGCTCACCCGGGCCGGAGGCCGGCGTCAGCGGCGGGGGAGCGGGCCGTTGCCGGATCTGGGTGCCGGCCTGGGCGAAGGTGGCGCGGACGACGACGGCCGCCGGGCTGCGGAGGACGTTCCCCGGGCGGGGGTTCGGGGAGCCGACGTCCGCTGAGCGGCAGATCCTTGGACGCCGGCTCCCTGGCCGCTTGTCCTGGGTGCGCCTGTCTTGGGTGCGCCTGTCCGGGGCGTGGCGGATCTGGGTGCGGCAGCGCGGGGGCCGCGCGCCGCCGTCGGGCCGGTCCGCTGTGAGGTCCCGCGCTGTGATGGGCCGCGCTTGGCCGCCTGCCGAGGCGCCGGCCTGCGCGCCGCAGCCGTCCGTCGCTGCCCCGGCCACAGGGCACCCAGGAAGAGGACCCCGAACGTGGCCACCAGGGCGCCCGCAGCGCCGATGAAGTAGTTGTCGGGATCGTCGGTGGGCAGCGGGGTTCCCAGGAAGGAGGACTGGCCGTCGAACGCCAGCTCCCACGTGCTGAGGAATGCCAACGAAAAGCCAAGGGCGAGGGCGGTCCCGGCGCCGGCTGCAAACAGCGCAAAGCGGCGCCGCCTCACCAGGACCTCGGCCACAGCGGCCAGGTAGGCCAGCCCCAGGACTCCCAGGAACGCGAGGAACACCGGCTCTGCGAGGGTCATGGCCGTGAGCACCAGCAGCCCTGCAGCAACGACGCCGCAGATCACCGCGAACTTTCCGCTCTTCCCCGTATGGCGCATGTGCTCCATCATCCCTGAGGAGCTGGCCCCTTCAGGACGTAGCCGCGCATGATGGCCATGATTGCTGCAACGCTTTGGTCACGGGTGCGCTCGGGGTTGTACGTCTGCCGGTCCAGGCCCACCACGAAGCACGCACCGAAGATGGCTGTTTCCAGGCTTCCCCTGGACACGGAATCGTCCACCGGGTAAGCCTCGGCCACTTTTTCCACGGCCTGGCCGATGACTTCCAGTAGCTCCCCGCGCAGGACGGAAAACGTGCCCTGCCATTCGCTGGGAATCCGCCAGTTTTCGCTGACCCACAGGCGCGCGAAGGACGGGTACTCCGCCATGAAGTCCATGGCCTGGCCGATCATCGCCTCCATGGCGAGCAGCGGGTCGCGGCCCGTTGCTCCGCCGTTGGCGGCCTCGAGCAGCCGCGCCTTGAGGATGTCCACGCCGTGCCGTAGGAGCTGCGCGATCAGCTCCGACTTGCTGCCGAAGTTGTAATAGACGGTGCCCTTGGAGACTCCGGCAGCTGCCGCGATCTCATCCACGGTGACGCTGGCGGCCCCGCGCTCGCCGATCAGCTCCATGGAGGCGTCGAAGAGCTTCTGGCGGGTGGCGTTGGTCCGGGCGGGCCGCAGCCCCTTGCCCGCGGACGTGGGTTCGGTGGTCATACCGCGATCTCCGGCTTCAGGGTCTTGAGTGTCCAGTACTTGTTCTTGCGCACCGCGAGCGTGGACATGGCCGCGCCCAGCACCGTGTAGCCCAGCAGGCCCACGAAGGTGGGGGCAATCATGGACAGGTCCCCGCCGTAGACCAGGTGCCGCATTCCGGTCACCACGTATCCCATGGGCAGGATCTGGTGCACCACATGCAGCGGCTCGGGGGTGGTCTGCCACGGGAACGTGCCCCCGGATGACACCAGCTGCAGGACCAGCAGGATGAGCACCACCAGCTTGCCGGGGGAGCCCAGCAGTGCCACGATGCCCTGGATGAGCGCGCTGAACGCCATGGCGGCGGCCAGCATCAGCAGCCACATCAGGACCGGGTGGGCGGGATTGAGCCCCAGCGCGAGGTCCGCCACCAGGGTCAACAGGGACGCCTGCACCACCGAGACCAGGAAGAAGGGCAGCCAGCCGCCCAGGGCGATCTTCCACGACGGTGCGTTGGAGGCCAGCGCCCGCTGCGTGATGGGGCGCATGGCCTGCACCAGCATGAAGATCCCGATCCACATGGCGAGGGTGAGGAAGAACGGTGCCAGTCCTGCGCCGTACGATCCGGCCTTGGCCTGCGAGACGTTGCTGACCGCCACGGGATCCGCCATCACCTGGGACAGGTTGCTCTTCTGCGCGTCGTCGGGGTTGGGGACCTGTCCGGCACCCTTGCCGATCTCATCGGAGAGGGTGCGCGAACCTGTGGCGGCCTGTCCCGCCCCGTCCGAGAGCTGGGCGGCCCCCGCATCAATCTTCCGCGCTCCGTCGGCAAGGCCGGCGGCGCCGTCGACGGCGGACTGCTCACCGGCTGCGAGCGCGGCGGCACCCGTGTGCAGCTGGTCAGCCCCTGCCGAGGCCTGTGCGATGGCACCCTTGAGTGCCGGCATCCCGGCTGCGAGCTGGGCTGCGCCGACACTCACGGCCTCGGATCCGGTGGCCAGCTGCTGGACCTGGGCAGCATCCGCCTGGATTTTGCCCTTCGCAGCAGCCATCGGGCTGGCCGCGGCGGTGGCATCGAAATCGGCCAGGACTTTGTCCGCCTGCGCCTGGGTGAGGACGCCTGACGCGACGAGCCTGCTGTTGGACTCCACCACGCGGTTGCGGAGGCCCTGGTCCACCGCCTCCAGCTGGGCCGCCACGTCCTGCACCTTGGTGTTCAGCTGTGCGTTCCCGGCGGCAACCTGGGCGGCGCCGGAAGCGAGGGTCTGGGTGTCGGTGGGCAGGGTGGCTGTCTTGTCCTTGAGGACTGCCAGGCCGCTGCTGAGCTGCCCCGCGCCGTCGGTTAGCTGGTTGGCCCCGTCCCGCAGCTTGAGCTGGCCGGCGTACAACTGGTCCGCGCCGCTGCTCAGGGCTGAGGTCCCTTCGTGGAGGGTGACAGTTCCGTCCCGGAGCGTGGCGACGCCGTCGGCCAGCTGGGAAGCGCCGTCCGCCGCCTGGACCATCTTGGAGTGGATGGTGCCGAACCCGGTGAGCAGCTGGTTGGCGGTTTCCTCGCCCACTTCCTTGGCCACCGTGGTGTGCACGGCAGTGGTCAGCTTGTCCACGATGGTGCTCAGGAGGTAGTTGTTGGCATCGTTTGTGGTCACGTTCAACATGGCCTGGCTGGCCGAGTCAAAGCTGCCGGGGGAGACCAGGTTGGCGGAGAAGTCCTTCGGGATCTTCAGCGCAAAAGCGTACTGGCCGCTGCTGACGCCGGCATCGGCTTCCGTCGAGCTTTCCACCGGCACCCAGTGGAACACGTTGCCCTCCACCAGGCTGTCCGCCACCTTCGCCCCTGCCTCAAGGCGCGTACCGTCGGCGTTGGTGGCGCCGGAGTCCTCCACCACCAGGGCAGCATCCAGGTTGTTGAGGTGGCCATAGGGATCCCAGTTGGCGTACAGGTAAACGGCGCCGTAGAGCAACGGGACCATGGTCAGCGCCAGGATGGTCAGCTTGGGCAGGAGCCCACCGGTCATGCGCTTCAGTTCGGAGCGGGCCAGCCGCAGGACAGTCACTTGGCAACCTCAGTTTCGAGTTTGGTTTCCTGGTTTTCCGCCTCACGGACGGTTTCCGCGGTCTCTGCTTCCCCAGTCTGTACGGCGTGCTTGCCGGCGGGGGCAGGCTCGGGTGCGGCATTGCCGATCCCGGCCACCGGGCCGTTCCACGAGGCGGGGACGGCACTGACTGCCGCCACGACGGCGAGCGGCCGGCCGGCGTCGTACGCCAACTCCCGGAGGCGCGGCAGCCAGGTGAGCTCATCCGCACTGTGGCGGTCCGGCGAATCGACCACCAGCAGGTCCGTGCGGGGGTTGGCCAGCGCCAGCGCGGTCAGCAGTTCAAGCCGCCGCCCGGGTTCCAGCTGCTCGGTCCACAGGCCCGCGATGTCCTCGAAGCGGTTGACCTTGAGCCAGGGGCCGCTGAGCAACGCTCCCCGGTAGCGGCGGGGTATCAGGGCGAGGTCTTCGGTCACCAGGTCGCGGACGCTGAGGTGCTCCTCGGGTTCGTTGACACCCGGGGAATCCACCAGGGCTGCGGCCAGGCGGAGCTGCTTGGTGCGGGAACCGCCGTCCCAGCTGAGCTGCCCGGCGGCTGCCCTCATCCTGCCGCTGAGCAGCAGGGACAACGCCGTGCGCTGGTCCTGCCTGTCGCCGGTCACGAGCAGCAGTTCACCGCGCGCCACCCCCAGGGAGGTGGGGGGAAGCAGCGGGTCCCGGCGTCCTTTGGCCTGGAGCTGGTGTGCTGAGAGCAAGGAATGCCTTTCGCAGAAGAAGTCTGCATCAAGGCTAACCGAACTGACTGGTCAGTTCAAATAGAACTCAGAGACCGTACTTCTCCAGGAGGCGGAGCCACACCTCACTGATGGTGGGGTAGGAGGGGACGGCATGCCACAGGCGGTCCAGCGGCACCTCACCCACTATGGCGATGGTGGCGGCGTGCAGCAGTTCCGCCACATCCGGGCCGGCGAACGTTGCACCGAGGAGCACCTTCCGGTCTTCGTCGACCACCAGCTGGGCCCAGCCGTCGTAGTTCTCCGAGTGGAGGGACGAGCCGGCAACCTGGATGGGCAGCTCCACGGACGAGGCGTTGTACCCGTCCTTCCTCGCCGCCTTCAGGGTCCGTCCCACGCCGGCCAGTTCGGGGTCCGTAAAGACCACGCTGGGCACGGCATGCTGGTTGGCCGTCTGCGCGTAGCGCGTCCAGTCTTCCGGTGTCCCCTTCAGCCCGCCCCTGGCCCGGGCGGCAATGGCGTCACCCGTGGCGCGGGCCTCGTATTTGCCCTGGTGGGTGAAGAGGTTCTTGCCGGCGGCGTCGCCCACGGCGTAGAGCCAGGGATCGTCGCCGGGTATTTCGCGGACCAGGCCCGAGGCGTCCGTTGACAAGGACAGATGGCCTGATTCGTCGGGCTCGAAACCCACGCTTTCCAGGCCCAGGCCCTCCAGTGCCGGGTGGCGGCCGGTGGAGACCAGGACCTTGTCCGAGGTGACGGTGGTTCCGTCGCCAAGGCTTACGGTGAGGGTTCCGTCGTCGTTTCCACTGATCCGCTCCGTCGCGGTGTGCAGCCGGAGTTCGACGCCGTCCGCCCTCAGTCCCGCGGCGACCAGGGCCGCGGCCTCTTCCGGAAGAGTGCCCAGCAGTGCGCTGCGTGCCACCAGGGTAACGCTTGAACCAAGCCGGGCGAAGGCCTGGGCCAGCTCTGCTCCGGCCACACCGCCGCCCAAAACCGTCAGCCGGTCCGGGACCTCGCTGGCCGACGTTGCTTCGCGCGTTCCCCAGACCTGCACGTCCTGCAGTCCCTCAATGGGCGGCGTGTTGGGGGCGGAGCCCGTGGCAAGCACCACGGCATGCCGGGCCCGCAGGAGGTGCTGCGTGCCGTCCAGGCCGGCCACCGCGACGGCCTTCGGCCCGGTCAGCCATGCATGGCCGCGCACCAGTTCGATGCCGGTGTCCTTGACCCACGAAACCTGGCTGTCATCCTGCCAGTTGGAGGTGAAGTAGTTGCGGCGCTCCAGGACGGCGGCGGCGTCCAGGGTGCGCGTGACCGCCTCCTTGGCCCCCGGGGTGGTCTGTGCCCCGTGGAGCGCGGTGCCGGGCCGGAGGAGTGCCTTCGATGGCATGCACGCCCAGTAGGAGCATTCGCCGCCCACCAGTTCCGCTTCCACGAGGACGGCCGTCAGGCCGCCCTGGACCACGCGGTCGGCCACGTTTTCCCCTACGGCGCCTGCGCCGATAACAACAACATCAAATTCGCGCCCAGCGGCCTCGGGATTCATGACCAAAGCCTAGCCGGGGACGGCCGGCCTGACAGCACAAAAAAGGTCCGCACCGGCGAACCGGTGCGGACCTTGTTGGTGCGCCCAAAGGGATTCGAACCCCTGACCTTCTGTTCCGTAGACAGACGCTCTATCCAGCTGAGCTATGGGCGCATTCCGTGTCCCGGGAGAAGAACCGCTCTCCCCGAACCTCGAATTACTTTACGCGAGGCGGGGCCCGATGCCAAATCGAAGCGGCTGTAATCTGTGCAACTAGACCGGTATAGGTGACCTTCGTCACTTAATCGGCGTTTTCGCGGCAATAATTCCTTGATTTCCCGCGGAATTCACTTTCGGTGACCGGATATGTCAGTCAAGCTCCCCAAAAACTCCACTGGTCCGGACCATAGCATTTAGGACACACCGATGAACCCGAGGAAGGGAACTGCAATGGGCGATCTGGCGCAGAAGCCGCTGCTTGAGAAAGCACCCACCACACATGCCGGCCTGCTGGCATGGGTCGAAGAGGTTGCTGAGCTTACGCAGCCGGACCGCATCTACTGGGTTGACGGCTCCGAAGAGGAAAACACCCGCCTCACGGACGAGCTCGTTGCTGCCGGTACCCTGACCAGGCTCAACCAGGACCTGTTCCCGAATTCCTTCGCCGCGTTCTCCGACCCCGCCGATGTGGCCCGGGTTGAGGAGCAGACCTTTATCTGCTCCGAGAACAAGCGCGACGCCGGCTTCACCAATAACTGGATGGACCCGCGGGAGATGAAAGACAAGCTGCGCGGCCTGTTCGCCGGTTCCATGCGGGGCCGCACCATGTACGTCATCCCGTTCGTCATGGGACACCTCGACGCCGAGGACCCCAAGTTCGGCGTCGAAATCACGGACAGCGCCTATGTTGTTGCGTCCATGCGCATCATGGCCAACGTCGGCACCGCAGTGCTGGACAAGATCACCGCGACCAACGCCTTCTTCGTTCCGGCCCTGCACTCGCTGGGTGCACCCTTGGCGCCCGGCCAGGAAGACGTGGCATGGCCCTGCAACCCGGACAAGTGGATTGTCCACTTCCCCGAGGAGCGCTCCATCTGGTCCTTCGGCTCCGGCTACGGCGGAAACGCCCTGCTCGGAAAGAAGTGCTACGCCCTGCGCATCGCCTCGGTCATGGCACGCGACGAAGGCTGGCTGGCCGAGCATATGCTCATCCTCAAGCTGACCTCTCCCGAGCGGAAGACCTACTACGTCTCCGCCGCCTTCCCCTCCGCCTGCGGCAAGACCAACCTCGCCCTGCTGGATCCCACCATCGAAGGCTGGGAAGTGGAGACGCTGGGCGATGACATCACCTGGATGCGGATCGGCAAGGAAGGCGAACTCCGCGCCACCAACCCGGAAGCAGGCCTCTTCGGTGTTGCCCCCGGCACTGGCTGGGGCACCAACCCCAACGCCATGCGCGCCATCGCCAAGGGCCACAGCATCTTCACCAACGTCGCCCTGACCGACGACGGCGGCGTGTGGTGGGAAGGAATGACGGACGAGGTTCCGGCGCACCTGACCGACTGGCAGGGCAACTCCTGGACCCCGGATTCGGACAAGCCCGCCGCGCACCCGAACTCCCGCTTCTGCACGCCGATCGCACAGATCGACATGCTTGCCGAGGAGTACTACAGCCCCGAGGGCGTGGAGCTTTCGGCCATCCTCTTCGGCGGACGCCGCAAGACCACTGTTCCGCTGGTCACCCAGGCCCGCAGCTGGACCAACGGCATCTTCATGGGCTCCACCCTGTCCTCCGAGACCACGGCCGCGGCCGCCGGCCAGGTTGGCGTGCTCCGCCGCGATCCCATGGCCATGCTGCCGTTCATCGGCTACGACGCCGGCGACTACCTGAAGCACTGGATCAGCGTCTCCGGCAAGGCCAACCCGGAACGCCTGCCCCACATCTTCCTGGTGAACTGGTTCCGCCGCACGGCCGACGGCGGCTTCGCCTGGCCCGGCTTCGGCGACAATGCCCGCGTCCTCAAGTGGGCCATCGAGCGCATCGAGGGCAAGGCCGACGCCGTCGAGACCCCGATCGGATACGTCCCCGCCGGGCACGCGCTGGACCTCACCGGCCTGGACCTCACCCACGCCCACGTGGAGGACGCCGTCCGCGTCGACCGCGAGGAGTGGGACACTGAGCTCGCCTCCATCGAGGAGTGGTACGCCAAGTTTGGCGACTCGCTGCCCGAGGCCCTGCGCTCCGAGCTCGATTCCCTGAAGGCCCGGATGGCCCAGCACTAGCAGCCGCCCCACCTTCCATGCGGCGACGGCCCCGCACCTTTTCGAAAAGGTGCGGGGCCGTCGTCGTTCACGAAGGCGCCGGAAAATCAGCTGGCGAGCCAGATGTCCGGGCCGAAGACCTCGTAGTGGATCTTGGTGGCCGGGATGCCGGCGTTGATGGCCTCGTTGCGGATGTTCTTCATGAACGGCAGCGGGCCGCAGAGGTACAGGGAGGCGTCGGCCGGCAGGTCGACTTCACGCAGGGACATGAATCCCTGCTTGGCGCCGTCCACCGGCTTCTCCAGCCAGAGCTGCAGTTCGGCGCCGTCCAGGCGTTCGACGTCGTCCGTCATCTGGCTGCGCAGGGCCCAGCTGTCCAGGGTGCTCTCGGCGTGAAGCACCAGGACCTGGCGGTCGGAGCCGGACTCGGCGAGGGAACGGAGGATGGAGGCGGTGGGGGTGCAGCCGATGCCGGCGGAGGCCAGGACGACGGGTCCGTCGCCTTCCTTGAGCGTGATCTCGCCGTAGGGGTTGGAGATCTCGACGACGTCGCCCACCTGGACGGTGTTGTGCAGCACGGGGGATACCTCGCCGCCGTCGTCCAGCTTGGTGGTGAAGGTGCGGCTGGTGCCGGCGTCGCCGGAAAGGGAGTACTGGCGCACCTGGCGCAGGCCGTCCGCAACGGCCACCTTGACGCTGATGTACTGGCCGGGAAGGGCCGGGGTGACGGGGGTGTCGTCCGCGGGCTCCAGGGTGAAGGTCATGGAACCGGTCCCTGCGGGGGTCTTGGCCGCCACGCGCCACGGCATCCACATTTTGTCGTTGGCCTGGGCTGCGTACAGGCCCTTCTCGAGCTTGATCAGGGCATCGGCCATCAGCCAGTACACCTCGGTCCAGGCTTCGGCGATCTCGGGCGTGATGACCTCGGCCAGGTCCTCGGCGATGGCGCCGAACAGGTGCTCGTAGACCACCTGGTACTGCGGTTCGGTGATGCCCAGGGAGGCGTGGCGGTGGGCGATGCGGGAAAGGACCGTCTCCGGCAGGGTGCCCGGGTTGTTCACCAGGTGGGTGGCGAAAGCGGCGATACTCCCGGCCAGGGCCTGCTGCTGGTTGCCGGAGCGCTGGTTGGAGCGGCTGAACAGGCCATCCATCAGTTCGGGGTGCGCCGCGAACAGGCGGGCGTAGAAGTTGGGGGTGATGGAACCGATCCGGGAGCCGACCAGCGGCAGGGTGGCCTCAATGACGGGGCGGGACTTGTCCGAGAGCATCTGTACTCCTGAGGTTATGGCCGGGGCCTTCGTCCGGCCGGATGAAAACTCATATTTGAAATGCGAGTATTTCTGCCTCAGTTCTACACCTTGTAGAAGTTTGAAATCAAGCCGGGAGCGGGCACCCGGATACGGGGCACTCAGAGGCTGGGGCGGAGGCCGATCATCTGGAAGACCGGCGCCATCTGCCGGGCCTGGGGAAGGTCCCCGATCACCACCGAATCAAGCTCGGCGTAAAAAGCTTCCCGGGCACGGGCCAGTGCGCCGCGAAGCCTGCATTCATTGATCAGGGGGCAGTTCCCGCCCGGGGACACGCAGTCCGCGGGATCGGTGCGGGTATCAAGCTGCCGCAGGATCTGCCCCACGGTGGCGATGCGGCCGGCATGGCTGAGCCGTGATCCGCCGGACCGGCCCCGGACCACTTCGATCAGGCCCATGCTCCGCAGTTTGGCCATGGCCTTGCTGACGTGGTTGTAGGGCGTCCCCACCGAGTCGGCGATGCTCTGGGTGGTGAGCAGCGTGCCGTCGGGAACGGCTGCGAGCACCATGAGGGCGCGCAGGCTGACGTCAGCGAAGGCATTGATCTTCATGGCAGCGAATCCGGTCTAGTCCACCCAGATGACGGGCTCGCTGGCGTCTGCACCGAGCTCGCCGAAATCCCAGGACTGGGTGGTGGCGTTGGCCGAATAGGGGAGCACCGCGGCGAAGAGCGAACCATCCCGGTGTTCAGCCGCCACGTGGATGGCGTCCGAATCCTCCTCCACCAGCAGGATGTCGCACACCACGGCAGCGGCGCGGAAGTCGTCCCGGTTCTGGCGGAGGAGCGCCTGCAGGTCGTGGATCATGGCGTCGGCGTCAAAGTCCGCGTCGCTGCCCTCTCCGGCATCCGCGGGAGAGACGGCAACCAGCCGCACTTCGCCGTCGTTCTGGACGGTCAACGCGAAGGGCAGGAAGCCGCCGTTGCGCTGGAGCTGCTCCTGGGCCGCGCTGACGCCCGTGCCCAGGAGGTTCTCCAGGTCCGTTGCCGTGGCTTCGGAGACGGAATCACGCCAGCTGTCCTGCCCGCTGTTTCCGTCCGCTGCCTGCCCGGTATGGTCAGTCATCCGGTGCTAGGCCCGCACCAGGGAAAGGACGCGGTCGCGCACGCGTTCCATGGTGGCCCGGTCCGTGGCCTCGGCATTGAGCCGCAGGAACGGTTCGGTGTTGGACGGGCGCAGGTTGAACCAGTAGCTGCCGTCGTTGGCCGTGAACGTGCTGCCGTCCAGGTTGTCGATGGTGAGGTCCTCGTCCGCGAACGCCTGGCGCACGCGCTCCACCGCTGCCGGCTTGTCCTCCACCTCGGAGTTGATCTCGCCGGAGCTGACGTAAGGCTCGTATTCGCGGGCCAGTTCGGACAGCGGGCCGTCCTGCTCGCCCAGCGCCGCCAGGACGTGCATGGCGGCCAGCATGCCGGTGTCAGCGTTCCAGAAGTCGCGGAAGTAGAAGTGCGCGGAGTGCTCGCCGCCGAACACGGCACCTTCCTTGGCCATGACTGCCTTGATGAAGGAGTGGCCCACCCGCGTGCGGACCGCGCGTCCGCCGTCGTGCTCCACCAGTTCCGCAACGGCGCGGGAGGTGAGCAGGTTGTGGATGATGCTGGGCGTTTCCTCGCCCTGGGCCTTGGCGCGGGCGATTTCGCGGCGTGCCACCATGCCGGTGATGGCCGACGGCGAGACGGGCTCGCCCTTCTCGTCAATGACGAAGCAGCGGTCGGCGTCGCCGTCGAAGGCAAGGCCGATGTCCGCTCCGTGCTCGATCACTGCGGCCTGCAGGTCGCGGAGGTTTTCCGGCTCCAGCGGGTTGGCCGGGTGGTTGGGGAAGGAGCCGTCCAGTTCGAAGTACAGCGGAACGATGTCGAAGGGCAGCTTGGGCAGCAACGTGTCGCCCAGCACCGCCGGGGTGGTCAGGCCGGCCATGCCGTTGCCGGCGTCCACCACCACTTTCAGGGGGCGGGAGGCGGAGAGGTCAACGAGCTTGCGGAGGTACTCGGAATAGTCCTTGAGCACGTCGCGGACGCTGATCAGGCCGCGGGCGCCGGCGGCGGGGATGGAACCGGAGTTGAGGTACTGCTCCGCGAGGGCCTGGATTTCTTTGAGGCCGGTTTCGGAGGAGATGGGAACGGCGCCTGCCTTGGCCATCTTGATGCCGTTGTATTCGGCGGGGTTGTGGCTGGCGGTGAAGGTGGCCCCGGCACGGTTGAGGAAGCCGCAGGCGAAGTACAGCTCGTCGGTGGAGATCAGGTCCAGGAGCTCCACGTTGGCCCCCCGGGTTGCCGCTCCGTTGGCGAACGCCTTGGAGAACTCGGGGGAGGAGGGGCGCATGTCGCCGCCCACCACGATGGTCTGGCCTTCGAGCTGCAGGACATCCACGAACGCGGCCCCCACGGCTTCGACGATTTCGGCGGTGATCGACTCGCCCACAATCCCACGGACGTCGTAGGCCTTGAAGGATGCCGAGAGATCAAATGTCGTTGTCTGTTCGCTAGTCACGGGCTTTATCTTACGTGTGCGGCGCATGTGGCCAACGGGTTTGGGGAGAATCTGCGTCACAGCGGTGGCGTTGCTGCGCGTGCACGGCAGGTTTCCACATACCGGCGCGATCGCTGTGCGCGGTGTCGGAGGGTGCTGGGATACTGAATCAATGGCCAATAACCAGTACGCTTCCACAGTTTCCGCTACCGCAGTTGAAGAGTCGGCAGGCCCGGACGGTCCGGGGACCGCCACGCACGCCGAGGCATTGGAGGTCCTTCGGGGCCTGGTAGGGAACCCGGGCGCCATTTTCCACGACGGCCAGTTTGAAGCCATCGAGGCATTGGTCGACGGCGGGCGGCGGGCCCTGGTGGTCCAGCGCACCGGCTGGGGGAAGTCTGCCGTGTACTTCGTGGCCTCGCTGCTGCTGCGCCGCCGGGGAGCCGGGCCCACGCTCATCGTCTCGCCCCTGCTGGCCCTGATGCGGGACCAGGTGGCCGCCGCCGCCCGGGCAGGGGTCCGGGCCGTGGCCATCAACTCAGCCAACCAGCTGGAGTGGGACACGGTCCGTGAGCAGCTGGCCGCGGACGAGGTGGACGTCCTGCTGGTGTCCCCGGAGCGGCTCACAAATCCGGCGTTCCGGGAAACCCAGCTGCCGGAGCTGCTCCGCCGGACCGGCCTGCTGGTCATCGACGAGGCGCACTGCATTTCGGACTGGGGCCACGACTTCCGACCCGACTACCGCAGGATCGCCGACCTCATTAACCGCCTCCCGGACACGGTGCCGGTCCTGGCCACCACCGCCACGGCCAACTCACGGGTGGTGCACGATATCGAAGAGCAGCTCGGCGCCGGTGTCCTGACCATCCGGGGCTCCCTGGGCCGCGACTCGCTGCGGCTGGGAGTCCTGTCGCTGCCCAATTCCAAGGAGCGGCTGGGGTGGCTGCTGACCCACCTGGCAGACCTTCCCGGCAGCGGCATTATCTATACCCTGACCGTCTCCGCGGCGGAGGACACCGCCCGGCTGCTTTCCGAAGCGGGGCACAATGTGCTCGCCTACACCGGGCGGACCGATCCGGCGGACCGGGAGCGGGCAGAGCAGCTCCTGAAGGACAACCAGGTCAAGGCGCTGGTGGCCACGTCCGCGCTTGGCATGGGGTTCGACAAGCCCGATCTTGGTTTCGTCGTCCACCTCGGCGCCCCGTCGTCGCCGGTGGCCTATTACCAGCAGGTGGGCCGCGCCGGCCGTGGGGCCGCGAACGCCGACGTCCTGCTGCTGCCCGGATCCGAGGACCGCGAGATCTGGCAGTACTTCGCCACGGCGTCCATGCCGTCCGAGGAGAAGGCGGCCGCCGTGCTGACGGCGTTGGCCGAGGCAGGAACGGCACTGTCAACGGTGGCGCTTGAAGCCCGGGTGGACCTTCGCCGCACGCCGCTTGAGCTGCTGCTGAAGGTCCTGTCCGTGGACGGGGCGGTGGAGCGGGTCGGCGGCGGCTGGCGCTCCACGGGCCAGCCCTGGGTTTACGACGCCGAGCGCTACAGCCGCATTGCGGAGGCCCGGGTGGACGAGCAGGACTCCATGGTCATCTACCAGGACACGGCCGGTTGCCGGATGGAGTACATCACGTCGGTCCTGGACGACGAGACAGCCCGTCCCTGCGGCCGGTGCGACAACTGCGCCGGCCAGTGGTTCCCTGCGGACGTGGCCGCCGACGCCACGGCGGCGGCCAACCAGACCCTCAGCAGGGCGGGCGGCGTCCTGGAGCCGCGTCTTCAGTGGCCAAGCGGCATGGACCGTCTTGGGGTGCCGGTGAAGGGGAAACTCAAACCGGCTGAGGGCCTCTCGGAGGGGCGCGTCCTGGCCCGCCTGACGGACCTCGGCTGGGGCGGCGCCCTGCGGGAACTGTTTGCCGCCGGCGCGGAGGACCGGCCGGTGGACCCGGGCATGCTCCAGGCCTGCGTCCAGGTATTGCGGGAGTGGGGGACCGGTGATGGCCGGAACCCGGGGTGGAGCGGGGTGGGCAGGCCAGCCGCGATCGTGGCTGTGCCGTCCCGTGGCAAGCCCCAGCTCGTGGGCTCGCTGGCCCGGGGAATCTCGGAAATCGGGCGCATCCCCTACCTTGGTGAGCTGCAGCTGGCCCACGGCGGACCCACCGGCGGCCGAGGCGGCAACAGCGCATACCGGCTGGCGGGAGTATGGGACCGGCTGGTGGTGGGTCCCGAGCTCGAGGCCGCCCTGCAGTCCGTCCAAGGCCAGCCGGTGATGCTCATCGACGACCTCACCGACAGCCGGTGGACCCTCACCGTCGCGGGGCGCGCCCTTCGGCAGGCCGGGGCGGGAGCGGTTCTGCCCCTGGTGCTGGCCCAGGCCGGCTGACTGCTGCCCCTGCGTGCCGGGGGAGCAGGATGCTGTCCACGGTGCTTGCCAGCATCAGGACGGCCATCGCCAGGAAAGCGCCGCGGAATGGGCCGGCCGGATCCTGGGCCGCGGAGGACAGGCCTTCGAAGGTCCGGATCAGCAGGGCAGCGATGGCGATGCCGGAGCCTGTGCCGAGCTGCACCAGCGTGGCGGACACGGTGTTGGCGGAGGTCAGCTGCGCCGGGGGAATGTCCGCGTACTGGACCGAGGCGTAGGCCGAAAAGCCGATGGAGCGGAAGGCGCCGCTGCACACCAGCAGTGCGGCCATCAAAGCCACCGGGGTTTCCGGTGTCAGGAAGGCACAGAGGGCGAACGTCACGGCTGATGCCAGCGAGGCGAACACCAGCATCGCCTTGAAACCGAACTTCCGGATCAACGGCGTGGTGGCCGGTTTGATCCCGATGTTCCCGACGAACACTGCTGCCACCAGGGCGCCGGCGTGCAGCGGCGACCAGCCGAACCCCGCCTGGAACATCAGCGGCAGCAGGAACGGGACGGAGCTGATGGTGACCCGGTACACGAATCCGCCCGTGGCCATGGCCCGGAACGTCCTGGTGCGGAAGACCTGCAGGTTGAACAGCGGATGGGGAGCCCGTCGCATCCACAGGACCGCCCCGGCCAGTGCCGCAATCCCGGCCGCAGCGCTGATTCCTGCCCAGGGCAGTCCCGGGTGGCTGCTGGCGAGCTCCAGGCCGGTCACCAGGGCACCGACGCCAACCGTTGTCAGGAGCATTCCCGGCCAGTCCAGCCGCCGGCCGGGATCTCCGGCCACCGCCGGAACCAGCCGCAGGGACGCCACGAAGGCGGCCACCCCCAGCGGAAGGTTGACCAGGAAGATCCAGTGCCACGACAGGTACGTGGTGAGCGCCCCGCCCACCAGCGGGGCGAGTACGGGTGCCAGGAGCCCGGGCCACACCAGGAACGCGGTGGCACGCAGCAGCTCGGACTTCGGGGTGCCGCGCAGCACCACCAGGGTTCCCACCGGCACCATCATGGCGCCGCCGGCACCCTGGGCAATGCGGCTCAGGGTCAAGGTGGCCAGGTCCTGGCTGAACGCACAGGCCAGGGACGACAGGGTGAACACCGCGATGGCAGTGCAGAAGATCCGCCTGGCACCAAACCGTTCCGCCAGCCAGCCGCTGAGGGGAATGCCGATGGCCACCGTCAGCAGGTAGGCGGTCATGGTGATGTTGACGTCGGCGGCGGGGATGGCAAAATCCGCCGAAATAGTGGGAATGGCGGTGGTGAGGACCGTGCCGTCCAGGAATTCCATGAAGAACGCTGCCGCCACCAGGAGGGCCAGGCGCGGATTCCATGCTGTCTGGACGACGTCCGGGTGGTGTGGGTTGCTGCGTGCCGCCATGGGCCAATCCTGCCACCGCGGATCCGGCGGCGCCCGCCGCGTCCGACTGCCGGACAGCGTTTTCCGACGGTTGCCGAGCCATGGCCCGGAGAGTCATAAGGTTGTTCGCGTTTCCGAAGCTTGAACGCCCGGATCTGCGAAGCAGCCCGGGACTGACGGGGCCCAGGCTGCAGAGGCCGTCGTGCAGCTACTCCTGGAAACGCAAAAGGCCCCGGTCCAAGGGACCGGGGCCAAACGCGGAGACGGGGGGATTTGAACCCCCGGTCGAGTTTAACCCCGACCCTTCATTAGCAGTGAAGTCCATTCGGCCGCTCTGGCACGTCTCCAGTTGCTATTACTAGCCCACCAAGGATACGCAGATCCGGCCATGCAGTGCAAAACGGTGCCCGCCACCGGCGCCGCCCCCGGTAAACGGGGTTCGGCTGCTCCGCGCTCAGCCCTGCGCCGGGCGGACCATCCGGATCTCCGGGAGGTCCTCCCACTCAGGCAGGACGTCCGCTGCGCCGTCCGGTGCAAAGCCGAAGCGGCGGTAGAAACCGATGGCCCGGCTGTTGGCGGCTGCCACCCAGAGGCTCGCCGCCCTGGAGCCGATGGCCGCGTCCAGCAAAAGGGCGCCCAAGCCAAGACCCTGGTGCGAGGCCAGCAGGTACAGCCCCCACAGTTCCAGGTCTCCGGAGGCAGGCGGCGGATGCCCTTCCGGGGAGCCGGGGGCAGGCAGCCGGCGGGAACCGGCGAACCCCACCACCGTCCCGCCGTCGCATGCCACCCACGCTTCGGCGGGTTCGGCCCGGTCCAGAAGGTGCTGCCAGAGCCGCAGCCGGTCGGCCGGGTCCACGGCGGCGAGGAAGGCATCGGACAGCATGCCCCGGTACGTCTCCTGCCAGCAGCGGACGTGCACCTGGGCCAACCGCTCCACGTCCGCGGCAACGGCCCGCCGTACCGCCAGCCCGGGTGCCATGGCGGTCAGCCTGCCAGGGCTTTCCACAGGAAGTGCTGGCTGCGCGCCTGCAGGGCAGCGGCCTGCCGGTTGTCGGAGGCGCCGGCGTGGCCACCCTCCAGGGCCTCGTGGAACCACACGTTCGGGATGCCCATGGCAAGCATCCGGGCGGCCATCTTCCGTGCCTGCACGGGGCCTACCCGGTCGTCCGAGGTCGCGGTCCAGATGAACGTCTCCGGGTACTCCACCGCGTCCTTGAGCAGGTGGTAGGGGGAGAAGGTCCTGATGTACTCCCACTGCTCGGGAACGTCCGGGTCCCCGTACTCGGCAATCCACGAATGCCCGGCGGAGAGCTTGGTGTAGCGGCGCATGTCCAGCAGGGGCACACCGCAGGAGACGGCCCGGAACAGTTCCGGATAACGGGTGAGCATGTTCCCCACCAGGAGTCCGCCGTTGGATCCGCCCACGCAGCCCAGCCGCCGCGGCGAGGTGACCCCGCGGGAGATGAGGTCCCGTGCCACGGCTGCGAAGTCCTCGTAGGCGCGGTGCCGGTTTTCCTTCAGCGCGGCACGGTGCCAGGCCGGCCCGTATTCGCCGCCGCCGCGGATGTTCGCCACCACATACACCCCGCCGCGCGAGTGGGGGGCCTTCCCGTCGCTGCCGTCCGAGAGCGTGGTCCGCCGCTCCAGCCATGCCCTGCCCACGGTGCCGCTGTAGGCGGGCGTCCGGGACACCTCGAATCCGCCGTAGCCGGACAGCTGGGTGGGGTTCTGCCCGTCCAAAGCCAGGTCCCGCGGAGCAACCTGGAAATATGGGACCCGGGTGCCGTCGTCGGACACGGCAAAGTGCTGCTCCACCTGGTAGTCAGCGTCGGCAAAGAACGACGGCGAGGTCTTGACCACCGCGTGCCGGCTCACCACGCCGGACGTCCCGGCGCTTCCGCGTTCCAGGGTGCCGCGCATCAGGGTGGTGGGGTTGGTGAAACCCGTGGCGATGAGCCAGAAGTCATCGCCCGCGCCGCCGTGCGCCGGCCCCTCGTCCTCGTCATCCACGGCGTAGGCGTTCACATCGTGCAGCGGCGGGCAGGCGTCCAGGAGCGTGGCCGCCCAGCCGCCGTCCGCGCCGTCGGATGGCCGGGCCGGGTCCAGGACCCGGATCTCGGAGGAGACGTCCTTGAGCAGGTTGAGCAGGAGGAAGTTCCGGGTCCAGCTCCAGGACTGCAGGGACGTGTGCGCGTCGGGGGTGAACAGGACCGTGAGATTGCGGCTGCCGGCGAGGTAGTCCTCGAAGTTGGCGGCGAGCAACGTCCCGGAAGGATACGTGGTGCCGTCCACAATCCAGTCCTGCTGCGGACGGAAGAGCAGCCATTCCCGGTGGGCGCTGACGTTGACGTCGGTGGGAACGTCGATCTGTACCCAGGATCCGTCCCGCAGCACAAAGTTGGAGCGGTTGAAGAAGTCGATGTAGTCCACGGCGAAAGTCCGCTCAAAGCCGGGCGTGGAGTCATGGGCCGCCACGGCCATCATGTGGTCTTCCGATACCTCGAAGAGGCGCGGAGCCGCTGCCAGGGACTCTCCGCGCTTGAGCGTCACCGCCGTCCGCGCGTAGGAGGACGCTGTCTTGGGCAGCCCGTCCGCGGTGGAAGCAACCAGCAGCGTATCGGCATCCAGCCAGGACACGTTGCCCTTCGCTGTCGGGAGGTCAAACCCGCCGCGGGCGGGGTCCACGAAGCCGCGCGCCTCGACGTCGAACTCGCGGTAGCGGTTGGCGTCGCCGCCGTCGGGGGAGAGGGCAAGCAGCGCCAGGCGGAAGGGCTCCCCGGCTGCGGGGCGCAGGAACGTGGCGCCGTGGAACACCCACTCCTCGCCTTCGGCGCGGGACAGTTCGTCCACGTCCAGCAGCACGTCCCATTCCGGGGAGTCGGTGCAGTAGCTTTCCCAGGTGGTCCGCCGCCACAGGCCCTTGGGGTTCTGCCCGTCCTTCCAGAAGTTGTAGTACCAGTCGCCGCGCTTGCCCACCATGGCGATCCGGTCCGTGGAGTCCAGTACTTCCAGGATGCCGGTTTCCAGTTCCGCGTAGCCGCCGTCCTCCAGCAGGTCCTCGGTGCGGGAGTTTTGCTCCTTGACCCAGGCCAGCTGTTCCTCGCCGTAGATGTCCTCCAGCCACACGTTCTCGTCGACGGGTTCCGGCGCGGTTTCCCGGGAGTTGCTGCCGGAAGTGTCCCGGCCGGAGCCGGGTACGGACGCTTGATCAGCTGCTGTGGTGGTCATGCGCCCCATCCAAACAACATCCCCCATGGCTGGCAAGTCAAGCGTCCGGCGCACGCTCCGCTTCCAGCCCGTACGCTGGATGGCGTGGAAATATCGCAGAGCAACCGGGCCGTCATCATCGGTGGCGGTCCCCGCGGCACCAGCGTGCTGGAGCGGCTGCTCGCCCACACCGCCGTCGCCGGCAACCCGAAAACCGGCCTGCACATCGACGTCGTGGACCCCTGCCCGGCAGGCCCTGGACATGTGTGGCAACCGGGCCAGTCCCGGCTGTTCCTCATGAACACCCAGTCCTTCTACCCCACCCTGGTTCCCGAGGACCCTGCCCTTCCCGCTCCTGTTGCCGGCACCACGTTCGACCAGTGGCGGGCCCGGCAGCAGCGGGACCCGTTGCCGGCCCTCACCGCGGGGGACCGGGCGGAGCTGGCGGTACTGGGATCAAATGATTTTCCCAGCCGCGCCCTCTACGGACGCTACCTGCGCTGCACAGTGGAGGAATTGCTGGGCACGGCCCCCGACGGCGTCACCATCGAATTCCACGAAACGACCGCTGTGTCGGTGCGCCCCGCCGGGGACGGAATGTTCGACGTCGGCCTGGCCACCGGGGAGGGCATCCGCGCCCATTCCGTGGTGCTGGCCCTGGGGCACATCCCCTCCCGGCTGAATCCTGAACAGCGGGAGCTCCAGGCCGCCGCCGGGCACCTGGGCCTGCAGTACTTTCCCCCCGCCGTCCCGGCGGACGTGGACTGGTCCCTGATCCCCGCCGGCGAGCCGGTCCTGGTCCGCGGCATGGGCCTGAACTTCTTCGACACCATGGGCCAGCTCACCGAAGGCCGCGGCGGCAAGTTCGTGTCCAACGGCGCAGGCCTGGAGTACGAACCGTCCGGCCAGGAACCCCTGATCATCGCAGCGTCCCGGCGCGGGACCCCGTACCGTGCCAAGGCGGCACTGGACGGCTACTACGCCTCCTCCATCACGCTCCGCTACCTCACCGAGGCCGCCATCGAGCGGCTGGCGAAGGCCGGGATCCGCCCTTCGTTCGACCATGACCTGTGGCCGCTGCTGCACCGCGACGCGCTGTGGGCCTACTACTCGACGCTGGTGCGCTCGCAGCCCGGCGCAGTGCCCGACGCGCCCGCGTTCCTCGCAGCGCTGGAGGAAGCCCTGCAGCCGCACGCGCACAGCGCCGCGAACTGGGAGGACGGCGTTGAGAGCGTCCTGGCCGTCCACGTGGGTCCCCGGCACCGCCTGGACCTGCCCGGGCTCGCGGCTCCACTGGCAGGCCGTTCGTTCGATTCCCGCAGGGGCCACGACGCCGCCGTGGTGGAGTTCCTGCTCGACGATGCCCGCCGGTCGGCCCTGGGCGAGGACGATCCGGTCAAAATGGCCATCGCCGCGCTGCACCACGGGCGCGCCGTCCTGAAGACGGCAGTGGCCGACGGCGGCATCACCGACGAGTCATGGGTCGTAGGCCTGCGTGGCTGGTTCGAATCGTTCGTGGAGGGCCTGGCCAGCGGACCGCCGGCGCTGCGCTCCGAACAGCTCGCCGCCCTGGCCAGGGCCGGGGTGGTCAGCTTTGTTGGGCCGGACCCGAAATTCCGGGTGGACCGGAAGGCGGCCATGTTCACCGCTGCTTCGCCGTGGGTTTCCGCGCCGCCCGCCACGGCCCGGACCATGGTGGAAGCACTGGCCCCCGGAAACCGGGTCTCGGCCAACGATTCACCGGTACTGGAGCAGCTGCTGGCCGATGGGCTGGTGCGGCCCAAACTCATGATGACCGCCGAAGGTGCCCCCATCGAGTCCACCGGCCTGGACGTGGAGGCGCACCCGTACCGCCCGGTTGCGGCCAACGGGTCAGTGACCGAGGGCCTGTTTGTGCTGGGGCTGCAGTTGTCGTCAGCGCAGTGGGGCACCGCCATCGCCGCCGAGGCCGTCCAGCCCGGCGGCCCCGCGTACCGCAGTGGCCAGCGCACGCTCCGCGATGCGGACGAGATCGCCGTCGCCATCCTTCGCCGGGCTTAACTCACAGGGCTTAACTCGCAGGGCCTTAAACGGCGATGCGCCATCACTTATGGCCGCTGAACCGGCGGAACAGGGACCACAAGTGATGGCGCATCCAGGGTATTAGCCCCGCAGGCAGGCGCGGTAGGCGGCCATGGCCTGGCCGTAGTTCGCCTGCCCCCTGACGTCAGCGGGACGGGTGGGCTTGACCGGCGGAACACAGACCGGCTGCGCCGGCGTATCGGCTCCCACCAGCACGGCCACCTTCACCACGGTGCCGGACTCGACGGCGGTGAGCACCAGGGTTGCCGCGCCCTCCGCCGCCCCGGCCGGGACAGCCAGGTCCACCGAAGCCGCACCGGCGGCCACCGGTACTGTGCCCAGCGCGGTGACCTTGCCGGCGGCATCGGTGAACGAAGCCTCCAGGGCCGTGTTCACCGGGCTGCCCAGGGAGGTCAGGTCAAGCTTCGAGACCGCCAGGGTGACGGGCCCACCGGGCTTGACCCCGTCGGCGGTGGTGTTGGTGACCGCCACCGAACGCCGCGCGAAGTCCGGAGCCACAGGGCTGCTCTTCTGGAGGTAGCCGATCCAGGCGTCCCGGTCCACCAGCCCGGAATCCCGGGTATTGGTGCCCTCGGTGAAGATCCGGAAGTTGTCGCCTCCGGTGGCCAGGAAGCTGAACGTGCCCACCCGGTAAGACCTGGCCGGGTCCAGCAGTTCACCGTTCACCCGCACCGCGGTGATCCGGTCACCCGCGGCCCGGGCGGCGTCGTAGGTGTAGTTCACGTTCTTGGACAGGCCCAGCTGCAGGTAGGCGCGGCTGGGGACCGTGCCGTCCGGGTTGGTCTGCCACTGCTGCTCCAGCAGGGTCTTGAACTGCGCACCGGTCAGCGACGTGGTCCACAGGTTGTTCACGAACGGCAGGACCGCGTTGGCCTCCGCGTAGGTGATGGTGCCGTCCGGCGCGTAGTACAGCTCGTTGCGCAGGCCGCCGGGATTCACGACGCCGATTTCCGCGCCGCCGAGGCCGGCGGGCTTCAGCGAATCGAGCAGGGAGTCGGCCACCAGGTTGCCCAGGGTGGATTCGCTGCCGCGGTCATCGCGCTTGGCGGCGCCGGTGGCATCGGTGGTGAAAGCCGTGGTGATGTCCTTGGTGACCGAACCCACGGGGTGGTTGCCCACCACAGCGGCGTCCGCCAGGGCCTTCTTGACGATGGCGTCGACGGCGGCCACGCGCGGGTAGGCAGCCACCAGGCCGGCGGCGGCGTCCGTGGTGCGCTTGACGTTCCCGGCCTTGTAGGCGGTCACCTGCTTGCTGGCGGTGTCCACGGTCAGCTGGATCTGGCCCACGTTCTCGCCGTAGTTGCCGGTCTGAACGATGGGCCGGGTCTTGCCCGCCACGCCGGGAACGGGTGCGTCCCAGGCGTATTCCTTGTGGGTGTGGCCGGTGAAGATGGCATCAACGTCGGCGGACGTTTCGGTGACCAGCCTGGCGAACGGGCCGCCGGCTGCCACTTCCTGCTCCAGGGTGGCGCCTTCCACCACACCCGAGCCGGCGCCGTCGTGATCTTCCACGATGATGACGTCGGCAATCTTGTCCGCGGTGATCTTCGCGGCCACCCGGTTGATGGCGTCCACCGGGTCCCCGAAGTCGAGGTCGGCGATGCCGGCCGGCGTCACCAGGGACGGAACCTCCTGGGTGACGGTGCCGATGACGGCCACCCTGACGCCGTTCAGGTCCAGCACGGTGTACTCCGGAAGTGCCGGCTCGGTGGTGCCCTTCTTGTAGACGTTGGCGCCCAGGTAGGGGAACTTCGCATTCGTGCCTCCGGCGATGACGCGGTCGCGCAGGTCCGCCCAGCCGCCGTCGAACTCGTGGTTGCCCACAGCAGATGCCTTCAGTTCCAATGCGTTCAGCACGTCAATGGTGGGCTGGTCCTTGGCGACGGCCGAGGCGAACAGGGAGGCACCGATGTTGTCGCCCGCGGACAGGAACGCCGTGGTCCCCGGAGCGGCGGCGGCGCGCAACTTCTCGATGGTGCCCGCGAACTGGACCGTATTGGCGTCGATCCTTCCGTGGAAATCGTTGATGTTCAGGAGGTTCAGGTCAACAGTGGCAGGTGTGGATGCCAGATCCAGGCCCACCACCACAGGATCGTGGTCGCTGGCGCGGAACTGGTCCGGCGTGTAGTAGTCGGTGACGTTGCTGTTGTAGCGGCTGTACTCCAGCGCCACGGATTCCACCGAGTTGATGTTCCAGATGTCCGCGCCCGTGACCACACCGTTGGCGGCGGGGGAAGCGAGGATGTGGTCGAGTGAGCCCACCAGGCCGCCGAAAAGGTAGGAGTGCTTGGCTGAGCCGTCGGGGTTGCGCGCCTTGTCATCCTGGTTGACATACCCCGCGCCCGTGAGGACGTTGATGGGGTCTTCCTTGCCATAGGAGTTGAAGTCACCGATCAGGAACACCTTGTCGGTGCCCTTGTCCTGCTGGAGGGAGGTGGCAAAGTCCAGCAGGGACTTGGCCTGGGCCGTGCGGGCGAGGTTGGAGGCGCCCTGGCCCTTGTCCGTGTCGTCCGGGGTGGCGGCCGAGCCCTTGGACTTGAAGTGGTTGGCAATGGCGATGAACTCCCTGCCCGCGGCCCCGCCGACGGGCTTGAACACCTGGGCCAGCGGTTTGCGGGCGCTGGCGAAGGCAACGGTGTCGTTGTGGATGATGGATTCACCCACGGGTTCTGCCACGGCCTTCTTGTAGATGAATGCGGTGCGGATCATGTCCTCGTCCGTCAGCGGCGGAGCGTTGGCGGGCGTACGGACGTAGTCCCAGATGCCGGGCGTGGGGATGTTCAGGGCCTCGACCAGCTTGGCCAGGGCATCGTCCCGGTCCTTGCCGAACTGCGCGGAGTTCTCCACCTCCATCAGGGTCACCACGTCAGCGCCGGAGTTGCTGATGGCGGCAACGATCTTGTCCTGCTGGCGCTTGAAGTTCTCCGCGTTGGCTGCACCGCGGGCGTCGCAGCCGCCACGGACGGTGATGGGGTTGCCGGCGCGGTCCTCGTAGAACGTGCAGCCGGAGAGCATGTCACCGGTGGTGGGGAAGTAGTTCAGGACGTTGAACGAGGCGATCTTCAGATTGCCGCCCACGGCAGCGGGGGCCGCGGTGCGGGTGGCACCAAAGCTGGCCGGCTGGACGGTGGCCTTGTTGGCCTCGGTCAGGTGGGTCAGCGGCTGGAGCTTCCAGGAATTGTTGGCGTAACCCAGCACCACGTTGGTGGTGAAGTCCACCGGCGAACCCACGCGGACGGGGTCCGTGGTGGTCAGGTACGGCAGGACCTCGGCCTTGGTGGCGGCGTCCTTCAGGAAGTTGGTGCTGGACCCGTCGTCGAGCTTGATGCCGCGGGCAACGTTGTCAGCCACCACGGCGGTGTACCCGGCGGAGCCGAACGGTGCCACAGCTGTGGGCTGGACCAGGGGAGTGGTCCCGCCCGCCAGGCCAATCTCGCCGTACTGGTTCAGGCTGTAGTTGTCGCTCACCGTCATGGGCCCCTGGGGTGCCAGCAGCATGCCTTCCAGGGATTCGCGGAAGGTTTCCGCGGCGGGAAGGGTGAAGATGGTGGGCTTGACCTCGGGGGCAGCGTCGGTGAGCTTGGTGAGGCCTGCCGCTGCCGTGACGTTGAGCTGGGTCATGCCGTAGTACTCGGCCACCGTGCCCGTCACCTGGACGTAGTCACCGGCCTGCACCGAAGCCACGGTGGCGGGGGAGTAGACGAAGATGCCGTCGGATGCGGCGTGGTTGGTGGCCGTCAGGTCACCGCCCGTGCCGGGGGTCTGCAGGTAGTAGCCGTTGAGGCCGCCCGTGGGAAAGGCTGCCGTGACTTTGCCCTTGGTGGTGACGGTGGCTCCGGCCAGCGGGCTTTCCGTCCCGGTGCCCTGGATCTCCGCGATGGTCCTGGAAACGGGATCCGGCGAGGGCGCGGGGTCCGGAGCCGGAGCTGTGCCGCCCGAAGGTGTTGGCGTGATGGCGCCAAGGAGCGTGAAGTCAGCGGCGTTATTGTTGCTGTCCGCCCCGGCGGCCCTGTTGAGGCTCTTCACATCGGTGTTTCCGGCAGGCGCCGCAGCAGCCTGGGTCTCAAAGGTGTTGGAGGCGCCGTAGCCCAGAAGGTCTGCCACGCCGGCTGTTTCCACCACGGAACCGGTGGGAAGCGCGACGGCGGTGGGCTGCTTGGCGAGCACGATGGTTCCCGAGGCCCCGGCGAAGTTCATGGCGCCCGCCACCAGGTCAGGCTTGGGCAGGTCTGCGCCGTTGGTGCCATTGCTTCCGCCCTGCACCAGGTAGTAGCCCTTGGCCGGGATGGACCCGGACAGGGCAGCCACCCCGCTGGGCGCCGCAGCGCCGGTCCCGGAGCGGTACTGCACGGACCAGCCCTCGAGGGAGACCGGGGCATCCGAAGTGTTGTACAGCTCCACGAATTTGTTCTTGTAGGCGGCGCCGCTGCTGCCGCCGCTGAGGTAGGCCTCGTTGATGACAACGGGGGAGGTGCCGGCCGCGGCTGAGACCTCCGCGGCTGCCGGGACAGCTGCCAGCGGGGCGGCGATGAGCCCCGCGGACAACGCTGTGCCCAGCGATAACTTCCATGTTTTTTGATGCATCCGCTCTTACTTTCATTGAGGTGTCCCGGGTGGGGACCCGGTGGAGTGCGTCCGTGGTTGTACCGATCGGACGTGGGCCCGGACCCTGCTCCTGGTCAAGTGGTGTCCGGCACATGACAACAGCGCTGAATGAACGCAGGGTGGCTAGAGCGTGCATTCGGCGGGACGTTCCCCAGCGGAGCGGCCCGCCCTGCGGTCCGGGGCTTCCCTAGCCACGGACCGGAGGTGCTGTTGGCGGGAGTGATGCTGCCGGCAGACACGCAAATGTGCCGGCAGTCACAAACAATACCCGCGGGTAGCTTTGGGTCCCGGGTTCGGCAGGGGATTAGTCCAAAGAATTTACGTCCGCGCAACAGGGCAGGCAGGGGCTGTTAAAGCAAAAAACCCCTGGCGGCCGGTGCCGGCTGCCAGGGGTTCCCTTGCGGAAGGTAAGAGATTCGAACTCTTGGTACGGGGTTACCGCACACTGGTTTTCAAGACCAGCTCCTTCGGCCGCTCGGACAACCTTCCTCAGCTAGTAGTGTTTCATAGGCGCTTGCCTGCAACAAAACAGGCCCGGGGAAGCGCCCGGTGCACACTGGATGCAGCCAGGATTTTAGTCAGGAACGGGAGAGGTCCATGAAAGCCGTCTACATATCGGAACCGGGCGGCCCGGAAGTGCTGGAAGTGCGGGACGTGGACGCCCCTGTGCCCGGCCAGGGCGAAGTGCTGATTGACGTGGTGGCAGCCGGCCTGAACCGGGCCGATGTCCAGCAGCGCAGGGGCTTCTACCCGCCGCCGCCGGGTGCCTCCGAGGTCCCCGGGCTGGAAGTGTCAGGACGGATCGCCGGCTTCGGACCCGGTGTCAGCAAGCCGTTCTCGCTGGGGGACAAGGTAGTGGCCCTGCTGGCAGGCGGCGGCTACGCCCAGCAGGTGGCGGTCCCGGCCGAGCAGGTGCTGCGCGTCCCCGAAGGGGTTGACCTGGTCACCGCCGCGTCGCTGCCCGAGGTGGCTGCGACCGTGTACTCAAACCTCATCATGACGGCGCAGCTGCAGCCGGGCGAGACGGTCCTCATCCACGGTGCCACCGGCGGGATCGGCACCATGGCCATCCAGCTCGCCAAGGCCTTCGGTGCCAAGGTGGCCACCACGGCCGGAAGTGACGAGAAAGTCAGCACCGCCAAAGCCTTCCTCGGGGCGGACATCGCCATCAACTACAAAGAGGAAGACTTCCCGGAGAGCCTTCGGCGGCAGAACGAAGGCAAGGGGGCTGATGTCATCCTGGACGTGGTGGGGGCCAAGTACCTGCCGCAGAACGTGGATGCCCTGGCCGACTACGGGCGCCTGGTGGTGATCGGCCTCCAGGGTGGCACCAAGGGCGAGTTGGACCTTGGCCTGCTGTTGAAGAAGCGGGCGGCCGTGGTGGCCACCGCGCTTCGCCCCAGGCCCGTGGCGGAAAAGGGTGCCATCATGACCGCCGTGCGCGACGCTGTGTGGCCGCTGGTGGCAGACGGCAGGATCCGTCCCCTGGTTGCCAAGACGTTCCCCCTGGACCAGGTGGGCGCGGCGCACCGGTACTTCGACAGCGGCGACCACGTGGGCAAGGTCCTCCTGGTGATGTAAGGCCCCGGATGCATACCCGGTATTGCGTTCCGAATGCTTCCGGTTTAGGCTGCCTATACGCGGTATGCACGGGTCTTGGGGGCCTGTGCATGCCGGCAATGACTAAGCCCGGGGGAGCACCATGTCGATTCGCCACAGCCTCCTCGCCCTGCTGCAGGACCAGCCACGCTATGGCTACCAGCTGCGGGTCGAGTTCGAGAACCGCACCGGAGCCACCTGGCCCCTGAATATCGGGCAGGTGTACACCACCCTGGACCGGCTGGAACGCGATTCCCTGGTGGCCAAGGAAGGCGACGACGGCGAGGGCCACGTGGTGTACAGCATCACCGCCGCCGGCAAAGCGGAGGTGCAGAGCTGGTTCGCTGCCCCCGTGGAACGGAACAATCCGCCCCGCAACGAGCTCGCCATCAAGCTGGCGCTCGCCGTCACCCTGCCCGGGGTTGATGTCCAGGCCATCATCCAGGCCCAGCGCGTGGCGTCCATCAGGGCCCTGCAGGACTACACCAAAGCCCGGCGTGACACCGCGGCGAACCAGCGGGCCACGGATACCGCCTGGCTCCTGGTCCTGGACTCGCTGATCTTCCAGACCGAAGCGGAAGTCCGCTGGCTGGACCTCTGTGAGGCCAGGATGGTCCAGCAGGCGCAGGCCGCGGCCGCGGGGTCCGCCCGGAAAACGTCCAACGGGGTCACGGAAGACGCCCCGCTCAACGCGGACAGCCGCCGGTGAGCGTGCTGGGGCCGCAGCAGGTCCTGGAACTTGCCCAGGTTGGCCGGACCTTTGGGGAAGGCGCGACGGCGGTGGCAGCCCTCCGCGGCGTCGACCTCACGATCTGCGCGGGGGAGTTCGTCGCAGTGATGGGTCCGTCGGGCTCAGGCAAGTCCTCCCTGCTCGCCGTTGCCGGCGGACTGGACCGGCCGACGTCGGGCGCTGTCTTTGTCGAATCCACGCCCCTGGCCGGGCTGGGCCTGAACGAACTGGCCCGCCTGCGCCGCCGCGCCGTCGGCTACGTCTTCCAGGACTTCAACCTGGTCCCCACGTTGACTGCCGGCGAAAACGTGGCGCTGCCGCTGGAGCTGGATGGAACATCCGCGAGGAAGGCGCACCGGCAGGCCGCGGATGCGCTGCGGCAGGTGGGTATCCCGGAGCTGGCGGACCGGTTCATGGACCAGATGTCCGGCGGCCAGCAGCAGCGCGTGGCGATCGCCCGGGCCATCGTGGGCCAGCGGCGCCTGATCCTGGCGGACGAACCCACCGGTGCACTGGATTCGACCACCGGCCACGGGGTCATGGAGGTGCTGCGGGCCCGGGCCGATGCCGGAGCCGCCGTCATGCTCGTCACCCACGAGGCCAGGCACGCCGCCTGGGCGGACCGGGTGGTCTTCCTGCGCGATGGACGCATCATTGACCAGGCGGCGGCCATGCACGACCCCACGATGCTCCTGACGCAGGCCGGACTCTGATGCCGCTCGACCTCGCTCCCGCGCCGCAGGGCCGCCGGAGCGGCCGCCGAGTTGCCTTGCGGCTGGCCCGCCGCGACATCGCCCGCCATAAGGGGCGCTCGCTCCTGATCGTCCTTCTGATCATGCTGCCGGTGGCGGGCATGACCGGCGCCGCCACCCTCTACCAGAGCTCCCAGCGCACGCCCGGGGAGATTGTCCGGTACGAACTGGGCAACACCCAGGCGAGGTTCAGCGTCCTGCCGGTACCCAGCGCTGACTCCCTGCAGGACCCACTCAACGACGGTGTCGTCGCTTCCAGCTCCGGCCGCTACGACCCGGACTTCCAGCGGACAAACCCTGCCGACGCCATTCCTGCGGGCTACGAGGTCCTTCCGCAGCGGACGCTCACGCTGACCACCGGCGTGGGCGCGGCCCTGGTTTCCTTGCCGGGCCGCGAGGTGGACGCGCTCAATCCGGCCTTTGACGGCAAGTACAGCCTGCTGGCCGGCCGCGCACCGCGCGACGGGACGGAAGTGCTCGCCTCGCCCGGGCTGATGACGCGGTTCCACCTCGCCTTCGGCCAGGAATTTACGACGTCGGCAGGAACCTTTGTCCCGGTGGGTACCATCCGTGACGCGTCCGCCGCGGACAGCAACAGCATCCTGTACCTTAAGGCCGGCCAGGCGCCCGCGGACCTGGCACCGGGCCCTTCGACCCGCCAGTCCGTGTCCTATTACCTGGTGGGCCCCGAGCCGGTCACCTGGCAACAGATCAGGGAGGCCAACAGCGAAGGCGTGGGCGTGCTCTCCCGCAGTGTGGTGCTGGACCCGCCGCCCGCCGGCCAGCGCACGGTTCCCGGTTCCCAGCTGCACGACAACACCCCTGTCCTGGTGACCGTCTATGCCACTTTCGGCCTGGTCGGTGCGCTCGCACTGCTCGAGGTAGGCCTGCTGGCCGGTGCCGCTTTCGCCGTCGGTGCCAAGCGCCAGGTACGTGAGCTGGCACTGCTGGCCTCCTCCGGAGCGGACACTGCCACCGTCGGAGCCGTCGTCACTGCCGGTGGACTGTGGCTTGGCAGCCTGGCCGTGGCCGCCGGCGCCGCAGTGGGGCTGGGGGCTGCGGCCGTCGTCGTCCACGTGGTCCGTTCCACCGGCTCCGCCCGGCTGGCCGGCCTGCACCCGGACCTCCTCCTGACAGCCGTGGCCATGGCCATGGGATTGGGCGCCTGCCTGCTGGCCGCATTGGTCCCGGCGCGCCAGGTGTCAAGGCAGGCCGTCCTGGGTGCGCTCAAATCCGGGCGGGCGCCAGCGCCCACGGGGCGCCGCACCACGGTGGCCGGCGTCGTCGCGCTGGCACTTGCCTCAGGGCTGCTGATGGGCGGCTGGCTTCTCAGCAATTCCACGAACGATCCCGACCAGCGGGCGGAGCAACTGCCCGTGGTGGCCACCATGCTGATCGCCGGAGCGGTGGCCGCAGTTGCGGGCCTGGTAATGCTGACCGGATGGCTGATCGCCCGGCTGACGTCCCGGACGCGCTGGCTGTCCCTCTCCCTCCGGATGGCGGCGCGGGATTCGGCAAGGAACCGCGGCCGGAGCGTCCCCGCCGTGGCCGCCGTACTCGCCGCCGCCACCCTGGCCAGCGCTGCCCTGGTGCTGTCAGCCAGCCAGCAGGCCGGGCTGCGGGACTCGCATTACTGGGGCGCCCTGGAAAACCAGGCGTACCTGCCGCTAACGGTGGACCAGCCACTCGCTGCCGATGGCAGCATGCGGCCGCCCGTGCACATTGACGCCGGCGTGCTCTCCGCAGCGGTGGATGGTGCCCTGGGGACGGTTCAATGGACCCGGCTCATCACCGCCCCCGCAAGCCTGCGGAACTGCCCGGAGGGCCCCGCCGATCCTGGCCTGCCGGCGCTGACGGACACCTCGAATTGCCTGTTGTTTTCGCTTGCCAGGCCGCAGGCCAATACGTGCCCGACGACACCCGTGGGACGGGTAGTGGACCCGGGGGACTGGCGGTGCCGCGGGTCCATGGTCAATGAACAGCCCTCCGGCAGGGCCATCCTGGTGGGCGGCGCGGACGACATCCGGGCAGTGTTGGGCTGCGACCCCTCTGCGGAGTCCCTGGCGGTGCTGGAGGCCGGTGGGATGGTGGTGACCAACCCCGTCTTCGTCCGTGACGGATCTGTGCTGCTGCAGGCGCAGGATGTGCGGACCCAAGGGCCGGCGCCGTCAGGGCCGGGCACGGTGCCCTCAGTGGTGAGGAGCACTTCCCTGGCCGCAGCGGTGCTTGAGCCGGTGGTCCCGGTCCCCTACTACGGGGTTGTCTCACCGGAAACCGCCGCACGCCTGGAGCTCCACGCAGAGCCTGCCGGGCTGCTGGTTCAACTGGCGGCGTATCCGTCGGAGGCCGAGGCGGATGCAGCCTCCGCCGCCATCGCGGCCGTCTACCGGCAACCCGGCATGGCCTTCCGGGCCGAGCCGGGCATTTCCCAGGGCAGCCAGTGGATGACCTGGTCCATTGTGGCCGCGGCGGCCCTCATCACGTTCAGCGCAGCGGGCATCACCACCGGCCTCTCCCTGGCCGATGCCCGTACGGACCATGCCACCCTTGCCGGGGTGGGCGCCTCACCACGGCTGCGTAAGGCCCTGGCAGGATCGCAGGCCCTTTTCACCAGTGGCGTGGGCGCCCTGCTGGGAGTGCTGGCAGGGGTGGTACCTGCGCTCCTGCTTGTCCTGTCGACGGACATGCGGACGGCAGTGGACATTCCCTGGCTGCACTTGCTGGCCCTCGTGATGGCGGTACCGGTGACGGGCGCGGTGCTTGCCTGGACCTTCACCCCGTCCGGCCTGCCCTTGTCCCGGCGCAGCCTGGCATAAGGGCAGAGCCTCCGTCCCCTCATTCGTCGCCGCGTCGCTGCCGCTCACCGCACGGCCCGGCGCCGCGCCGCCGTGGCCGCTAAAGCGCGGACCGGCGTTGGTAGGGTGCCCAGTAGGAAAAGTGGGAAATCTCTCAAGGAGGAGACATGGCCGGAGTGCCTGACCAACGGAAGAACGGATCCCGGGCGGAGGGCGGGCTGGCTACTGATCCGGATCTTCCCCCGCCTGCCGTGGACGGCGCCCGGCTCGACGCCGAGGACCGGAAATGGACTCCGGCAAAGATCGCACTCTGGGCCGCGATCGCCCTGCTGGGCGGCGTCGCCTGGTTCATGCTGGCAATCGTCCGCGGCGAGACCGTCAACGCCATCTGGTTCGTCTTTGCCTCCGTGTGCACCTACCTGATCGGGTACCGCTTCTACTCCAAGGTGATCGAACGCTACATCACCAAGCCTGACGACCGCCGCGCCACCCCGGCCGAGTACAAGGCAGACGGCAAGGACTACGTCCGCACGGACCGCAACGTGCTCTTCGGGCACCACTTCGCCGCCATCGCCGGCGCCGGCCCGCTGGTGGGCCCGGTCATCGCGGCCCAGATGGGCTACCTTCCCGGAACCATCTGGATCATCGTCGGCGTCGTCTTCGCCGGCGCCGTCCAGGACTACCTGGTGATGTTCTTCTCCATGCGCCGCGGCGGCCGCTCCCTGGGTCAGATGGCCCGCGAGGAACTCGGCGTCATCGGCGGCACGGCGGCCCTGATCGCCACCCTGCTCATCATGGTGATCATCGTGGCCATCCTGGCGCTCGTCGTCGTGAACGCTTTGGGTGAAAGCCCGTGGGGTGTGTTCTCCGTGGGCATGACCATCCCCATCGCCCTCTTCATGGGCGTCTACCTGCGCTACCTGCGGCCCGGCAAGGTCATGGAAGTCTCCATCATCGGCTTCGTCCTGCTGATGGCGGCCATCATCGGCGGCGGCCTGGTGGCCCAGACCGAGTGGGGCGCAACCGTGTTCCACTTGGACAAGGTGACCATCGCCTGGGGCCTCATCATCTACGGCTTCATCGCCGCCATCCTGCCGGTGTGGCTGCTCCTGGCCCCGCGCGACTACCTCTCCACCTTCATGAAGATCGGCGTGATCGTGATGCTCGCGCTGGCCATCATCGTGGTCCGTCCCGAGGTCACCGTTCCCGCATTCAGCGAATTCGCCAGCCGGGAAAACGGACCCGTGTTCTCCGGGGCCCTGTTCCCCTTCCTGTTCGTCACCATCGCCTGCGGCGCCCTGTCCGGCTTCCACGCCCTCATCTCGTCCGGCACCACCCCCAAACTGGTGGAGAAGGAACGGCAGACCCGCTACATCGGCTACGGCGGCATGCTGATGGAATCCTTCGTGGCCATCATGGCCCTGGTGGCAGCCATCTCTATCGACCGCGGACTCTACTTCGCCATGAACGCCCCTGCAGCCCTGACGGGCGGGACCGTGGAAACGGCAGCCACCTGGGTCAACAGCCTGGGCCTGAGCGGTGTCAACATCAGCCCGGACCTGCTGTCCGAGACCGCCCGGAACGTGGGCGAGCAAAGCATCGTGTCCCGGACCGGCGGCGCCCCCACGCTGGCCGTGGGCCTGGCGCACATCATGCACCAGTTCGTCGGCGGCACCGCCCTCATGGGCTTCTGGTACCACTTCGCCATCATGTTCGAGGCGCTCTTCATCCTCACCGCTGTGGACGCCGGCACGCGCGTTGCCCGCTTCATGCTGCAGGACTCCATCGGCAACTTCGTCCCCAAGTTCAAGGAAGCCTCCTGGCGGCCCGGTGCCTGGCTCTGCACCGCCATCATGGTGGCAGCCTGGGGCGCGGTGCTGCTGATGGGCGTCACCGATCCGCTGGGCGGCATCAACACCCTGTTCCCGCTGTTCGGCATCGCCAACCAGCTGCTCGCCGCCATCGCGCTGGCCGTGGTCCTGGCCATCGTCGCCAAGCGCGGCACCTTCAAGTACCTGTGGATCGTGGCCCTGCCGCTGGCGTTCGCCGCGGTGGTCACCATCACGGCGAGCTACCAGAAGATCTTCTCCTCCACCCCGGCTGTGGGGTACTTCGCCAACAACGCCGCCTTCAGCAAGGCGCTGGCCGACGGCAAGAAGGAGTTCGGCACCGCGAAATCGGTCGCTGCGATGGAAGCCGTGGTCCGCAACACGGCCATCCAGGGCTGGCTGTCCGTGATCTTCGTGGTGCTGAGCATCATCGTGATTGCGACGGCGCTGCTCGCCACGGCCAAGGCATTCCGGGACCGGTCGGCAGGGGTGGCCACCACCGACAACGAGGACCCGGCTGTTCCGTCGCGCGTCTTTGCCCCCGCCGGGCTGGTGCCCACAACCGCCGAGCGTGAGCTTGCTGCGGAGTGGGCGAAGGTGCCCGCAGAGGCCCGCCTTGAACGGGCCGGGCACTGATGAGCACGGGCATGGCCATGGTTGCCAACGGGTTCCGCGGGTTTGCCCGCTACCTGGGCGGCGTCATGGGCGCGGACGCGTACGCCAAGTACCTGGAACATCACCGGGCGGCCGGGCATGCAGAAGCACCCCTGACCGAGCGGGAGTTCTGGCGGGACCGCACCGACCGCCAGGACAGCAATCCCCAGGGCCGGTGCTGCTGATTGAGCCCGCAGCGGACAAGCCTGCCACAGGGCTTCACCGGTGGGCCCTGTGCCGATGGGCCGTGAGAGTATGAACGCATGAGCGATCCCAATGACACTCAGGCAGCTGAGGACCTCCCTGTAGAAGGCACCCCCGTTGATGACAACGAGGCACCTGTCCAGGCCCCGTCTGACGGGGACGGCAGGCCGCGGGGCAGCAGCCTGCAGGACCTGGTGGATGAGCCCGCCAAAGTGATGCGGATCGGCACCATGATCCGGCAGCTCCTCGAAGAGGTGAAGTCCGCACCGCTGGATGACGCCGCGAGGGGCCGGCTCGCCGCCATCCACAAGCGCTCCATCAAGGAGCTTGAGGACGGCCTCGCACCCGAGCTGGTAGCGGAACTGGACCGGATCAACCTGCCCTTCTCCGACGACGCCACGCCCTCCGACGCCGAGCTCCGGATCGCCCAGGCCCAGCTGGTGGGATGGCTCGAAGGCTTGTTCCACGGTATCCAGACCGCCATCGCTGCCCAGCACGCCGCCCGGGAACACGCCGCAGCCCAGCTGCAGCTGCGCCAGCTGCCGCCCGGCACCATGATTGCCCCCGGCGTCGTGATTGGGGAAAACGGCGAGCCACAGCGGGCCCCGGCCGGCGCCCGGCCGGGGCAGGCTGCACGGCCCGGCCAGCGTGAGGACCCGGACCACGGCCCGGGCCAGTACCTGTAGGCCCCGCTTGGGCTTTTTCAGCGCCGCCAGGCAGGGGCGCAAGGATGACGCGGAACTGGGCAAGGGGTTGTGGCGCCGCGCGCACGACCGCTTCCACCGGGGCCTGGACCGCTTCCACCAGGTCCTCGAGGGCGTGGAGGATGACCAGCTGTACGGCGAGCTGGTGGACATCGCCAACCAGCTCGCTGCCCTGCTTCCGCGCGTCCGGACTGTCTGCATGGAGGCGCAGCGGCGTGCCCCAAGCGACGGGCTGGACATACCGGCGGCCCTGGCGGACGTCCATAGATCCTTGTCCAAGGCAGGGAACTCGCTGGCAACGACGGCAGAAGCGGCGGCTATGCTGCGGCTCGCCGTGGGGCCGGTACCGGTGGGTGCAGCATCCGTCCACCGCCGCGCCGAGTCTGTCTTCCAGCAGGTGGAGGACGCCGAGAGGCAGCTTCACGCGGAATAGCTGCGCGGGTGCCGCCGGAATATTCCCGATTTGGAAGCTTACTTTCCAGTTAAGCGTGTGGCTGACAGGGCCCGAATCAGGGGCGCCGGGGCGGGCAGCTTTGGCAGGATGAAAGCATGACTTTTTCACCTACCTTGACTTTCAACGACGGAAACACGATCCCTCAGCTCGGCTACGGTGTGTGGCAGGTTGAGGACGACGTGGCTGAAAAGGTCGTGCGCCAGGCGTTCGAGGCCGGCTTCCGGCACATCGACACCGCAAAGATCTACGGCAATGAGGCAGGCGTGGGCCGTGCCATTGCAAGCTCCGGCCTGTCACCGGAAGAAATCTTCATCACCACCAAGCTGTGGAACGCGGACCAGGGCTACGAGTCCACCCTCGCCGCTTTCGAGGAGTCCATGGACCGGCTCGGCCTGGAAACCCTCGACCTGTACCTGATCCACTGGATGCAGCCCAAGCAGGACAAGTACGTTGACACCTGGAAGGCGCTGATTGAACTCCAGAAGCGCGGACGGGTGAAGTCCATCGGTGTCTCGAACTTCACTGCAGAGGGCCTGCAGCGGCTTATCGACGAAACGGGCGTGGTGCCGGCCATCCACCAGATCGAGCTGCACCCCTACTTCAGCCAGCGCGAACTGCGCGAGTTCGGTGCCCCCAAGGGCATCCTGACCCAGGCATGGTCCCCGCTGGGCCAGGGCGGGGAACTGCTGCAGGACCCGGCGGTCGTCTCCATCGCTGCCAAGCACCAGGCCACCCCGGCCCAGGTGGTCATCGCCTGGCACCTGACGATCGGCAACGTGGTGATCCCCAAGTCCGTGACGGAGTCACGGATCAAGGAGAACTTCGCAGCCCTCGAGGTATCCCTCGATCCGGAAGACGTCGAAGCCATCAACAACCTGGACCGGACCGCCGGCGGCGAAGGCCGCATCGGACCCGATCCCGCGGTCTCCGACTTCGCCTAGGCCGCGACGGCGGCACCGGTCCCAGCGGCCGGTGGAAGCCCGCCAAGCCAAACTCCAGCCCGTGCTGCCGGCAACCGCCAGGCAGCACGGGCTGAGGCCTTTAATGTGGGCTGTACCGGGCCCGGAGGACGCGGCCGGTCAGGCAGCGATCTGGACGTGTTCCACGGTCACGGCGTCCACCACGGCCCAGCTGTCCTCGCCGTGGCAGTGCCGGCCGGCGAAGCGCTCGGCTTCTTCAAGCGTGTCAAAGACCTCGGACCGGGCCCGGCCGCAGTCGGCGTCGAAGTACGTCACGTGAAATTCCTGTGTTGCTTGGTTTTCCATGAATCCAGTCTGCAACCGGGGTCTGACATTTGTTGGAACCGACTCCGCGTGTTGTGGACAGACGCGAGTCGGACGAACCGGGAATTGCCGTCCATCAGTGCCCGGGATGAGCGATCGTCCGATTTCTCCCGTCGCCGGTTGTCTCCTTCAGGTGCGCTTCGAGGACATCGCGGACCGAGGTCCACTCTTGCCGGCCATAGCGGTCGTTGTTGACGTGCTGAAGCTCCGCCTCGCCGCTGAACATGCTGACGAAGTACTGCATGCCCTGCCACGCCGGGAAGGCCTGGTCATTGTCCTTCGAGAAATGGCGGCCGATCCTGCTTATGGCCGCCAAGACTGTGGTGGTCCCGGCCCATTGCAGGGCGAAAGGCGTCTCTGTGAGTTCGGTCATCGTCCGGGCTATGCTGCGCGCCGTGACGCGGTCGCCGGCTATTTCGACCACGCGGGGCGCGTCCTCATCGAGGGCGGTAAGGGCGACAAACCTTGCGACGTCATCTTTGGTCGTGAAGTCGAGGACCTGGTCCGGTGAGGACCAGAACAGGACCCGGCGGCGCTTAAACAGGATCATCGGCGCCTGCCCGGTGAGCATGTCGGTGAACGCCCCGTTCAGCACGGAAGTTACACGGAGGGGTGCGGCGTCGAGTTGGGCGGCGAACTCGCGGCGGAGCTCGAAGTTGCGGTTGCTGCCGGGGGTGACCCGGCGGTAATCCGCGGAGTAGTCCGACGGGATGAACCGCGCCACCCCTGCTTCGACGGCGGCCGCAAGGAGCGACCGCTGCGCGTCGACGATTACCGGACGCGCACCGCTGACGGCGGAAATGACGGTATCTACTCCGGACAACGCGGAGGCGAGGGCGGCCCGATCCGTGTAGGCGGCCTCGTAAATCTCCACACGGTCCTCCCTGCCGTAGATGCCGTGGGCCGTTCCGCTTCCGGGGCGTGTCAGGACCCGGACCGCGGCTTCGCGGCGGAGGAGTTCGCGCACGATGCGCTGGCCGAGGTCACCGGTGGCTCCGGCGACGAGGACGGTGATGGTAGTGATGATTTGCTCTTCTCGGTAGGTGTCGGTGCGGCGCCGGCGGGAGAATCTGTGCGAGGCCCACGGGTTGCAGGAGCCCAAGCGATGCCCTGCGCAGGGACGCCGGCGGGCGGCCGGGCCGCCCAAGCCCAGGCCCTTCGGATTTGGCCCCCATGCAGAAATAGTACTTGGCGACGGCGAGGGCTGGCCGCGGCCGAGCAGGGGAGTGCTTGCCACTGGGTGGAAACATCTACAGCGTAATGGCGTCTTCAAGGGCGATAGTGGGAGGTGACGTTCCGCAGCCGTCTGTGAAGCAGTTATTTGCTGCCCAGGCGGAGTACGCGCTCCTGCGCCAGCATGGCGGTCCGGCTGGCTTTGTCTGCCGCCCGTGCGGCCTGTTTCGCTTCGGCCGCGGTGGTGGCCAGCCGCTTGCGGGAGCGGTCAAGGCGTTCTTCGGCGGCCTTGAGCCGGCTCCTGAGTTCAGCCGTTTCCTGCTGCAGGTCCGCGATGTCCGCACGCGCCTGCTCTTCCTGCTCCCGCAGGCTGCCGGCCAGTTGGGATGCTGCTTCTTCGGCCTCCAGGGCCTCCGCGAGGGCGGCCCTGGCCCGTTCCAGCGCGGGCGGCGAGGCCGGGCGGGGAGTCTGCCGGACTGCCTCAAGCCGGGGCTTTGCCGGAGTTGGCCCGGTGCCGTGCGGCGGCGTCGTCCGCGTCTTCGATGCCGCCACGTTCGCCGCCGGCGTTTCCCCGCCCGGCGGCTTCGCTTCTGCCGTCTTCTTACCGGCCAACCGCCGTGCAGGCGGAGGAGTACCGGCGGCCCGGTTCGGCGGCGCGGCCGGGAGCAGGCCGGGGAGGGCCACCGCACCGTCCAGGTCCACGTCGTTGACGCCGTCTGCGGAGAGGACTTTCAGCAACCGCCCGCTGGCAACGGCGTTGGCTGCACCCGTGTCCGCCGTCAGGGCCCGGAGGGTTTCCTCGACGTCGGATGCCATCGCGTCGCTGATGGGCCGGCCCTGCTCCCGGGCCACAGCCCGGGCGGTGTCGACGGCGTCTGCGAGCATGGTGCGCCGCTCCCGGCCAAGTTCGCGCAGGGCAGCAGCGTCCAGTGAGTCCTGGGCGGCCCGCATCCGTGCCCCAAGGTCGCCCAGCCGGGCCGGCACGTCCGGCCGGTGCCTGGCAAGCATGTTGAGCGCCCAGGCGGCGACGGAAGGTTTCGGCAGTGCCCGCACCGCTGCCGCGAGGTCCTTGTCCCGGCCCGCTGCCTCCTTGGCGGCGGCGGCGCGGGCTGCAATGAAGTCCTCCAGCGCCCCCGCATACAGCCGGTCGGCAATGTCCGCCAGGGCTTCGTCTTCCATGCCGCCATCTTAGGTGCCGGGAACGCTGCCTTCCGTAGATTCACCGGCGTGGGAGACCGGCACACGCCCCCACGGCCGGTGCGGGAAAAGGCACCCTGTTACTCGCAGGCCGGGAGGGGTAAGTTGCACGAATGGACGATTCATATCAGGTCATCGTGGTTGGCGGCGGTTTTGCCGGGAAAGCTGCGGCTGAAGAGTTGGGCCGCAAAGGTGTCCGGGTTCTGCTGCTTGACGCCAACAGTTACCAACAGTTCCAGCCACTCCTCTACCAGGTGGCTGCGTCCCAGATCGGCGTGTCCACGGTGACGCGGCCGCTGCGCGCGGAGTTCCGCGGAATCAACAGCGTCCGGGTCCTGACGGCGGAGGTGACCGCCATCGACGCGGCGAACCGGACCGTGACCACCGCGGACGGGTCCACCTACCGGGCCCAGGCCCTGGTCATTGCCACGGGGGCAGTTCCGAATTTTTTCAACACCCCGGGCGCGGATGAGCATGCCTACCCGCTGTACTCGGTGGCGGATGCAACGCGGCTCAGCGCGGCCATCACCGCCATCCTGGACGAGGCCGACCGCGAGCCCGGGGCAGGCGCCGACGTCATTGTGGTGGGCGGTGGCCCCACCGGCGTCGAGACTGCCGGCGCGCTGGCCGAAAACGTCAAATACCTCGTGCCGAAGTACTTCTCGCCGGAGCTGGCGGATCGCTGCCATGTCCATCTGGTGGATATGGTTCCAAACGTCCTTGCGGCCTTTTCGGAGAAATCGCAGGCGTATGCCCGGGACCGCCTCACCAAACTCGGCGTGCAGCTGCATATGGGCCAGCCCGTGGCTGACGTCCGCCCGGACGGGGTGACCCTCAAAGACGGGACGGTGATTCCTGCCCGGGTGGTGGTGTGGGCCGGCGGGCTGCAGGCCGGGCGGATCATTACCGAGTCCGGCCTGAAGCAGGGCAGGGGCGGCCGCGTGGACGTCCAGCCCGATCTGAGCGTCCCTGACGTCGAGGGCGTCTATGTGCTGGGCGACTCTGCCAACATCACCGACGCCGCCGGGAACAAGCTGCCGCAGCTCGGGTCGGTGGCCCAGCAATCGGGTAAGTGGGCGGCCCGCAACATCTACGCGGACCTTACCGGCGGTGTGCGCGAGCCCTTCCGCTACTGGGACAAGGGGTACATGGCCATGGTGGGACGCGGCGCGGCGGTCGCGGAACTGGGCCGCCGGCGCCTGCAGCTGCAGGGGCCCTTGGCATTCGTGTCATGGTTGGCGGTCCACCTGGCCCTGCTCCCCGGATTCCAGCAGAAAGTCAGGGCGCTGTTTTCCTGGGCCAACGGCTACGTCACCCACAGCCCCTCCCAGGTGGTGGTGGGCAGGCCGGATTAGGGCCCTTCACCCGGCGGATGGGGCTGGCTGCCGGGCGCCAGCCCCGGTGGGCGGGCGCCAGCCCCGGTGGGCTGGCGCCAACCCGGTGGGCTGGGCCGCCGTCGTCAGTTCCTTTCGAAACTCACCAGACGGCCCGCAACGGCCCACCCGGATGCCTCGTAGGAGGCGGCAGCGTCCGGATTGACCACCATATGCAGGTACTCGGCGCCATGGAGGAATGCCTCCTCCGCCATCGCAGCGAACAGGCCCCGTTCGAAGGCCTCTTTCCCGGGCCCCTGCGGAGTTCCGTGATGGCCACCGCCGCGAAGGCATCCCGCACCTGGATGCGTCCCTTGGCGACGGGGTGGTCGAAAACGGTGATTTCGACGGCGTCATAGGTCTCCATCGGTGCCAGGGCCACCTGGGAGTTTTCAGGGAGCTCCACAGCCGCGTCGAGCCCGGCTGTCGGGGCCATGAGCAGGACCTGCTCAGCCACGGGAGCGAGGCCGCCCGGTGCCAGGCCCTCTGCGGCGCCGGCGTCGGCGCAAAGCAGGGTAAGGCGCACACCGGGTTCGCCCGCGGCCTGGCCTGCAAGTTTCTCAGCGTCAGGTTCCGGCCAGCCAGCCACGTACTCCTTGCCTGCGGGGTCCTGCCCCATGCCGGCCTCGACGACGAAGCCCGCGCCGATGGGGTCTGCGCCGCGTTCCTGGAGGTCCGCCCAGGCGGGAACCCAGCCGATTGCGGGAAGGCCGTGTTGTTCCGGCATGGGCAGCTCCTCACGTTCGGCAGCGTCAGGACAGGTCCTTCCGATGCGGCTTGGCAGGTTCCCTGTCAACGTATCGGATCGGCACGTGGGCCGCCAGCGGACCGGCACGGCGGAGCCAGGGCTGACGCTTCGGTGCAGTGGGTCAGGGCAGGTGGGCGAAGGATATGCCTGCCGCGAGCAGTTTGTCCACTGCCTGTTTCAGGCCTTCCGCTGTTCCGCCGTTGGGGTGGTTCCCGTGGCAGATGACCACGTCCCCCGCCCGGGCCTTGCCCACCTCCCTGGCAACGACGGCGGCGGGATAGGTTGCGCCGCCGTCGCCATTGATGCTGAAGCCCACCGGCTTGACGCCCAAAGCACCCAGGATGTCCGTGGCGACGTCGTCCATGTAGGCGGTGCCTGGGCGGAAGTACCGGGGACGCTTACCCGTAATGCCTGCCAGGGCGTCATCGTTCGGCATGACCTCGTCATAGACTTCCCCGGCGTTCCGGGTGCCCGGGATGCCATACGCCGTATTGCCGGTGGTGGACAGCGGCTTGTGGGAAGTCCCGTGGTTGGCCACCTCGAAGAGGGGGTCCGCCGCAAGCTGCCGCGTGGCAGCGGGGTTGGCACTGATCCAGCGGGAGTTCAGGAAGAGCGTGGCCGGGATGTGGCGTTGGCGCAGCGTGTCGAGCAGCGCCTGGTCATAGCCGCTGCCGCCGGGGCCGCCGCAAAAGTCAAAAGTAAGGGCGATTCCCTGTGATGGGGGCGGCAGTCGCGTCAGGACTCCGGGTGCCTCCAGGCCCCAGTACCGGGCCGGGTGCTTCCCGTAGGTGTCAACAATCCGGGCGCGTGACGGTACGGGCGCTGCTGGCGTGTTGGGGGCGGGCGCGTCGCCGTCGGGGCCGGAGTGCAGGACGGTCGAGCTGGTACCCGCTGCATCGTCGGGCGCCGGCGTATCCGATCCCCTCACTTGGTGCTTGGGGTGCGGCTGCAGGTCGGGCACGGCGGAGGACATCGTCAGCACTGCCGCCAGCAAAACCGCCCTGCGGCCGGGGCCCTTCCCGTCCTGGCTCATATGCCGGGGGACCTGTGGTTCCACCGCTAGTTCCCCTTCCGAAACTGTTCTGCGGCCCGTGCCCGGCTTGCCCTGTCCGGGCCGGCAGACGGGGAAGGCGCGGGCAGGCTGCAGCCTGCGGGAAATGCAGCGTCGAAGGCAGCAGCGCGCGCAACAGCAGCCTGGAAGTGGGGGGTCATACCGGGAGGATACCTTGGCTGCCTTGCCGTTTCCTGAACCTTGGCCGGCGCCGGGGCGGCGGCCGTAATAAAGCGCCCGCCGCAGGGACTTTGGTCCCTGTGCCCTCCGCCCGGGCCGGCGTTTACTTGTGGTTTGGGGTGGGCGCAGCAGCCCGCTTCAGAGTCAGTTTTGTCACCTGAGCACGGAGGCTACATCCAGCAATGAACCTCAAAGACCGGTGGGGCCGCCTTGACCCGGCAACCCAGAAGTGGCTGATCGACAACCCGGGATGCCAGATACTGCCACGAACAATCACGGCGGTGATCTCCAAAGAGAGCGGGGAGAGCCTTCCCACGGGACAGCACGGCGAGGCGGCCGTTTCCCGCGAAGACCAGGACTTCATCCGATCGAAGCTGAACGAGTTTCCAAAGGCCTGAGGCCCCGCCCGACCACGGCGTGGCCCGCGAAAATTCGGCGCACCCGCAGGTAGTAGACTCAGCGCAACATTGGCACTTGGGGGAGTGGGACATGACAGCAGCAACCTCACCGGCGGCGGCCGGGTTCACCGGCCCGGTGGTCCGTCGGACAGCCCGCGGTGCCGTTACTTTCCCGTCGTGCATCAAACCGTGAAGCCCATCATCCTGCTCGACATCGATGGCGTCCTGAATCCCGCCGTGCGCCCGGGCGGCGGGAGTGACGGGCCGCTGCTTCGGCTCTCCAACGAGAAGCGCGCCCTGGTCCGGCGCCTGGCCCGCAGCGGACGCATCGCGTGGGCGTCCACCTGGCCGGCGGACACGGTAGCCGGGCTGGAAGCCCAGCTGGAGCTCGACGTCGAACCGCTGCGGGTCACCATGGTGTTCCGGCAGTCCGACGCGGGCGTGCCGACGCCAAAACTGACATCGATTGCCCGGTGGCTGTCCAGGATGGACGCCGGCGACAACGCTGACTGGGACTCAGTCGTATGGATCGATGACGTCCTTGGCCCGGACGCCAGGGAATGGGCCAGCGGTCATGGCCAGCCGGTGCACCTCGAACAGCCTGATCCTGACCACGGCCTGGCGGAAGTCCACGTGGCACGGATCGAGGCCTTCATCGCCGGCAAGTGACGAGTTGGTTGCCAAGGAGAACAGCCCGTTGGGGACGGGTTCGGACGCAACGCGGCGGTGGGCCGGAACCACTGCCTGGATCCTGCTCGTCTTCAGCTCGCTGGTCCTGGTCGGCTACGGGATCGCTCGTGCCGATTGGTTTCCCTGGCTGCCCACGCCGGCTGAAATGGAGCAGTCGTGGACCGGCAACCTGTTTGTCTACGCCGGGTGCGCCGTGTCCGTTGCAGCTTCCATATGGTCACATGCCCGGGGTAACCCGGTGTGGGTGACCGTCTGTGTCGGGCTGCCAGGCGTCCTCGTGGGCTGGGCGGCGCTGGTGGACCCCTACAGCCTGCTGCGTCACCTGGCCGCCGTCGTCGCATTTCCCATGGCCCTCAGCGCCGTGGCTGAGGTCATCTGGGCCCGCGGCTACCGGCAGCGGGGGCTGGGCCGGTAACGGTGGCCATTTCCCGGGCGTGCGGTAGAAGCCGGAAAAGCCGGTTAACCAGCGAAAAACCCCGGAAACCCCTAAAAGAAGGGGCTGTCCGGGGTTTATCCCGAGCTTCCTATCAGAATCGAACTGATGACCTTTTCATTACGAGTGAAACGCTCTACCGACTGAGCTAAGGAAGCACCGCGTGAAATCCCCGGCGGAACCGGGCGCTTCATGCAAGAGTCAACTGTAATAGAGTCCCCGCGCCCCGGTCAAAATGGGGTGGGTCAAGGCTGCCGGGGCGCTCAGCAGACAGTGTTGTCGGCCGGAACCTTTCCACTCACCAGGTATTTGTCGACGGAGTCCTCGAGGCAGCTGTTGGCCCGGCCGTACGCGGTGTGCCCCTCGCCTTTCCAGGTCAGCAGCGCTGCGTTCCCCAGCTGCTTGCGCAGTGATGCAGCCCAGTCGACGGGGGTTGCGGGATCGCCGGTGGTGCCGATGACAACGATGGGGGAGTCCCCGCTGTATTCCACCGGCGCCGGTGTGCGGACGTTCTTGTACGGCCAGTCCGCGCAGGTGGTCCCGCCGTAGGCAAAGAAGTAGCCCAGGGTGGGGGAGTCCCGTTCCAGCCGCTTCTCTTCGGCCCGCATGCCCGCAGCGTCCGACACCATGGGGTAGTCAAGGCAGTTGATGGCGTTGAATGCGAAGGTCGAATTGGAGGTGTACGAACCGTCGGACGCGCGGTCGGCGCCGAGGTCGGCGAGCCGGAGCATGAGGCTCACATCCCCGGACATGGCGGCCTCAAGTGCCTGGGTGAGGGCGGGCCAGCTTTGGTCGTTGTAGAGCGGGGTGATCAGGCCGCTGACAAACGTGGTTGCGTTGACCAGCCGGCCGTCCTTGGCGGTGCGGGGCGTCTCCCGGATGGAGTTGATCAGGTCCCGGATCTGCTGCACGCCGGAGTCGGCGTCGCCGCTGAGCGGGCACTTGCCCTGTTTCTGGCAGCTGGCCACGTAGGTGTGGAGCGCTTTTTCAAAGGCCCGGGCCTGGCCGCTGGTCAGCTCTTCATTGCTGATGGAGGGGTCCAGGGCGCCATCAAGGACCATACGGCCCACGTTGTCCGGGAACAGCGAGGCGTAGGTGGACCCAAGGAACGTGCCGTAGGAATATCCGAGGTAGTTCAGCTTGGTGTCGTTCACCACGGCCCGGAGCACGTCCAGGTCCCTGGCGGCGCTGACGGTGTCGATGTGGGCCAGGACCGGGCCGGTTTGGGCCGCGCACTGGCCGGCGATGGCCTTGTTGTCCGCCAGCGCCTCCTGCAGCCCGGCGTCGGTGTCGAGGGCGTAGATCTTGGCCCGGGATGCGTCACGTTCCGCGTCTGTCATGCAGGCAACGGGGGCGGAGCGCTTGACGCCCCGCGGATCGAAACCGACAAGGTCATAAGCGTTGCGGACAGCAGCTGAAAAATGGGTTCCGGCGGCATCCTTGACGAAGTCATAGCCGGAGGCACCCGGGCCGCCGGGGTTGACCAGGAGGCTGCCCGTCTTCTTGCCCGTGCTCGGCGCCCGCAGCGCAGCAAGCTGGATGGTGTCGCCGCCCGGATTGGCGTAGTCCATGGGGACGGTCACTTTGGCGCACTGGAACTCCCCCTCGCAGGGCTGCCACACCACTTCCTGCGAGTAGAACTTTTCCAGCCCGGCAGGAGCGGAGGCAACGATCGAAGGATCGGCTTTGGCGGTGGCCGTCTCCGGCGGGTTCTTGCCGCTGCCGTTGAGGAGGCTGCACGAGGCCAGGATCATGGCCAGGACCAAGGCACCCGCGGCGCGGACGGCGGCCGTCAGGGACCTGTGGCGTGCGGGCAGGGGGCGGGCAGTCATCGGGTCTCCTTGGAGGGCTGGATCAGGCTGGCCGCCATGGACTCGATGGTCAGCAGCGGGGCAACATTGGTGGTGGTGATGCGGTCACGGGCTTTGTTGATGGCGTCCATCCGGGCCAGCGTGGATTCCGGAGTGCTGCGGGAGGCGAACTCCTCCAGCTCACTCCTCAACTCAACGTTGACCAGTTCCACGGCGTTCCCCAGCTGGATGACCAGTACATCCCTGTAGAACGACAGCAAATCGGTGAGCGTCCGGTCCAGAGAGTCCGTGATGGATCGCTTGGCGCGGCGTTTCTGGTCGTCTTCGAGCTGTTTCAGCTGGCTGCGCATGGCCGGGGGCAGGGTTCCGGATTCCGGCGCCCCCAAAGTGGCAAGGAGGGCGGCTTTCTCCGCGGCGTCCCGCTCCTCGTTGGAGCTGTTAGCCTCTGCGGTGGCGATTTTGACCAGCTTGTCCGCCATCATGACGGCGGCCGTTACGCCCCGCAGTCCCAGCGGAAAACGGACCGTCTCCAGGCGCCGTTCCCTTGCCGCTGGATCCCTGGCCAGCCGGCGGGCAATGCCCACATGGCTCTGCGCTGTGCGGGCTGCCTGTTCCGCCAGGGCCGGGTCCACGCCGTCGCGCCTGACCAGCAGGGCGGCGACATCCGAGGCCGGCGGCAACCTCAAGGCAACGCTGCGGCAGCGCGAGCGGATAGTGACCAGGACGTCGGCAGGCGATGGCGCACACAGCATCCACACGGTGCGCGGCGTAGGTTCCTCGATGGCCTTGAGCAGCACGTTGGTGGTCCGCTCCGCCATGCGGTCAGCGTCCTCCACCACGATGATCCGCCAACGCCCCGACGACGGCCGGTTCCCCGCCGTCGCTACGAGTTCGCGGGCCTCGTCAATGGTGATGGTGACCTTTTCGGTGCGCACGAACGTCACGTCAGAATGGGTTTCGCCCAAAATCGTGTGGCACGCCTGGCATTGTCCGCAGCCGCGCAGGCCCACGTCCTCCTGGTCGCAGTTCAACGCCGCGGCGAACGCCTTGGCCGCATTGGAGCGGCCGGACCCCGGCGGCCCGGTAAAAAGCCACGCATGCGTCAGGCCTTCACCGCTGGCAGCCTGGCGCAGTTGTTCGACGACGGCGGGCTGGCCCTGCAGGTCATCCCAAACGGTCACGAGCCACCGCCGTCGCTCGCGGCACCCGGGACGGCCGGCTGCGGAACAGCATCCTGCACGCCTGCATCCTGCACGGCTGCGAAGGGAGCATCAAGCAGGGTGTCGACCTTAGCGAGGATCCGTGCGGCCAGGTCATCGACCGGCAAATGGGCCGGCAGGACCAAATAGGAGGCGGGGCGGCGCGCCGCGAGCTCAAGGAAGGCGTCACGGATGCGGGTGTGGAACTCGTCAGCTTCGGATTCCAAGCGGTCCTCGGCTGCCTGGCCCGCTGTCCTGCGGGTACGCCCCAGCTGCGGGTCAACGTCCAGGAGGACAGTCAGGTGCGGCTGGAGGCCCGACGTGGCCCACTCATTGAGGGAACGCACAGCGTCCTGGCCCAGGCCGCGGCCGGCCCCCTGGTAGGCCACGGAAGAGTCGATGTACCGGTCGGTCAGCACAATCTCGCCACGGCCAAGTGCGGGGCGGATGACCTGGGCGGCGTGGGCAGCGCGGGAAGCCGCAAAGATCAGGGCCTCCGTGTGGGCGTCGATCTCGCCGTTGCCGTGGTCCAGGACCAGGGAGCGAAGTTTTTCGCCGACGGGGGTGCCGCCGGGTTCACGGGTCCGCAGCACGGTGTAGCCATGGGATTCCAGTGCCGCAGCAAGCCGGGCCGCCTGGGTGGACTTGCCGGCACCATCGCCACCTTCGAATGCGATGAATACGCCGGCCCTCTGTTTGTTCACTTCTCAAGCCTACCGAGGCGCGGCGACATTCCGGGCCTCCGAATATCCCCTGTGCAGGACGGGTGGATGGACCGGCGTCCACAAAGCGACATTACTTTTCCGCCCGATTGGACCGAACAGTACGCTTTTGACCATGAGTCTTTCCGAGCACCAGGCCGCGTCCCTTTCACCCGAGACGGTGGTGGTGGCAGCGGGACGTCCGCCACGGGAAAGGGACCAGCCGGTCAATCCTCCCATCACCCTTTCCTCCACCTATTTCGGGACCGGCCCGCTCGGTGACGGGGACCGGGGCTACGGCCGCTACTCCAACCCCACCTGGGACCCCTTCGAGGAAGCTCTTGGCCAGCTTGAGGGGGCCGCGCTTCCGGGCCTGCTCTACGCATCGGGCCTGGCGGCGGTCAGCTCGGCACTGTCCCTGATTCCCGCCGGCGGCGTGCTGGTCATGCCCAACCACAGCTACTCCGGCTCCCTGGTCATGGCCACGGAACTCGCGCAGAAAGGCTTCATCGAACTGCGGACCGTGGACATTGCCGATACCGATGCGGTCAAGGACGCCCTCGCTTCAAAAGGCCCGGCGGGGAAAGCCGCCGCAATGTTGTGGCTGGAGAGCCCCACCAACCCCATGCTGGGTATCGCTGACATGACCGCCGTCGCGGAGGCCGCGCATGAGGCCGGCGCAATCGTCGTCACGGACAATACGTTCTCCACGCCCCTGGTCCAGCAGCCCCTGCTGCTGGGATCCGACGTCGTCCTGCATTCGGTGACGAAGTACCTGGCCGGGCACTCCGACGTCGTCCTCGGTGCGCTGGTCACCTCCGACCCGGAAATCCGCTCCGCACTGCTGCACCACCGCATCATCCACGGCGCCATCGCCGGGCCGTTTGAGGCGTGGCTGGCCCTGCGCGGGCTGCGGACCCTCGCGCTGCGCGTGGAGCGGTCCCAGGAATCGGCCATGATCCTGGCGGAACGCCTTGCCGCGCACCCCGCCATTGAGTCCATCCGGTTCCCGGGCCTCGATACCGATCCGGGCCATGCCCGCGCCAAAGCGCAGATGAAGGGATTCGGTTCCATCATCTGCGTGCAGGTGGCGCCCGCAGCAGGGCTCAGCGGTGCCGACGCTGCGGACAAGCTGGTGGAGGCACTGGATCTTTGGCTCCCCGCCACGTCCCTGGGCGGTGTCGAGTCCCTCATCGAACGCCGGCGCCGCCACACAGCCGAACCCGCCAGCGTCCCCGAGAACCTGGTGCGGCTGAGCGTCGGGGTGGAGAGTGTCGAAGACCTTTGGGCTGACCTGAAGCAGGCGCTGAACACGCTGGACGGCTAGGCTGGGCTTGTGGACGGTCGAATAATAATCAGTTACATAGAGCAGGCAGTGTTCTTCATCCTCGGCCTGGTGGCCCTGGGGCTTGAGCTCTGGGCGTTCGTGGACTGTGCCCGGCACCGGCCCAACGCCTTCGAAGCCACCGGCAAGCGGACCAAGACGTTCTGGCTCGCCCTTACCGGCGGGTCGGCCCTGATTGGCGTAATTTCGCTGTTCGGCGCCGGCGGAGGCCTCTTCAGCACCCTTGGCCTGTTCGGACTGGCCGCGGTTGTCGCAGCCTCCGTCTACCTGGCCGACGTCCGTCCCGCCGTTAAGGACGCAGGTCGCGGCGGCAGCCGCAACATGGGCCCTTACGGTCCCTGGTGATCCGCCCCGGCAGGGCCTAAACCTGGGGGGCCACTGCCTCCCAGTCCACCGTCAGCTCCCCAAGGCGCCACCGGGCGGGGCCGTCCTGGACCGGCCACCCGGCCGCGCGCAGGCTGCGGCACATGCCAACCCAGCGCTGCCTGTTGCCGAATGAGGCCAGCGGTGCGCTCTCAAGCCATGCCCGGTCCATCGCCTGCATGAAGGCATGAACCGGTTCTCCGGGGATGTTCCGGTGGATGAGGGCCTTGGGAAGCCGTTCGGCCACTTCCGACGGCAGCTCGAAGCTGCCGAAACGGACCGAAATACTCAGGGACAGCGGCCGGTCCCGGTCCAGCGCCACCCAGGTGACGCGCCGTCCGATTTCGTCGCAGGTGCCGTCCACGAACAAACCGCCGGGGGACAGCCGGTCCTGCACCAGCCGCCAGATACCCTGTACGTCGGCTTCCTCATATTGCCGCAGGACATTGAACGCACGGACCAGGACGGGGCGCCCGGGAACGGGCAGTTCAAAGCCACCCACCTGGAAGGTCAGTCCGGGACGCTGCAGCGGAAGGGCCGCCCGCACGCGCGCGGGGTCAATTTCAATCCCGCAGACCCGCACGTCCGGCCGGATGGCGGCGAGCCTTTCATAAAGTTCGACGGCGGTGGCCGGCGTCGCGCCATAGCCCAGGTCAACCACCAGGGGGTCCGCCGCGGACCGGAGCCGCCAGGCCTGCGGTCCCGTCAGCCAGCGGTCCACCCGGCGCATCCTGTTGGGGTTGGTGGTGCCGCGGGTCACGTTGCCAACCGGCCGGCCCTGCCTGGCGGGGGACGTCCTCCCGGAAAGTTGCGGGGCGTTCACCCGTTCAGCCTTTTGAACCACTGCCCAACCCTATCCCTTGCCTCCGGGCCGGTGTCCTGCGGGTACCCCCGGGGCTTCCGGCAGGAGCCATGTAACGCTGGGCGGGCGGCAACACTGCTCGGCTAGGATGAAAATCATGACTTACAAGCTGATTCTGCTGCGCCACGGCCACAGCGAATGGAACGCCAAGAACCTGTTCACCGGCTGGGTGGACGTTGACCTGAACGACCAGGGCCGCGCGGAAGCAGCGCGTGGCGGCGAGCTGCTGGTGGAAAACAATATCCTCCCGGATGTGCTCTACACGTCCCTGCTGAAGCGGGCCATCAATACCGCAAACATTGCCCTGGACAAGGCCGACCGCGGCTGGATTCCGGTCAAGCGCGACTGGCGCCTGAACGAACGCCACTACGGTGCGCTGCAGGGCAAGGACAAGGCCCAGACCCTGGCCGAATACGGTGAAGAGCAGTTCATGGAGTGGCGCCGTTCCTACGACACCCCGCCGCCGCCCCTGGACGACAACAGCGAATTCAGCCAGGCCCACGACCCCCGCTACGCGGATCTGGGCGACGCCCTTCCGCGCACCGAGTGCCTGAAGGACGTCCTGGTGCGGCTCCTGCCCTACTGGGAATCGGACATCAAGGAAGACCTCAAGGCCGGCAAGACCGTCCTGGTCACCGCGCACGGCAACTCGCTCCGCGCGCTGGTCAAGCACCTGGACGGCATCAGCGATGAGGCCATCGCCGGCCTGAACATCCCCACGGGCATCCCGCTGGTGTACGACCTCGACGAAAACTTCCAGCCGATCAAGCCCGGCGGCACCTACCTCGATCCCGAGGCCGCCGAGCAGGCCATCCTGGCAGTCGCCAACCAGGGCAAGAAATAAGACTTCGCGGTTCTTCGCCGGGTGCTCGGTCGTTCCTCCCTTAGACGCACTCCGGCCGAAGAACGCGCTGCGTCAAAAGTGAAACGACGACGGCGGGCTGGTCACCTCAGGTGACCAGCCCGCCGTCGTACTCCGCGGTTTTTGTTTAGCTGTGTTCGGTGGCGTTCGGCTGCCACGCGCCGGTCACCAGGTAGGTCACCTTCTGCGCGACGGAAACACCGTGGTCTGCGAAGCGCTCGAAGTAGCGGCTGGCCAGGGCAACATCCACCGTGGTGGCGGGGGACTCCGACCACTCGGGGGCAGCGATGGCCTTGAAGACGCTCAAGTGCAGATCGTTGATGGCCGTGTTCGCCTTGAGGATGTCCCGGGCCACCTCGAGGTCGCGGCTTTCCAGCAGGACCGTCAGCTTGTCGGCGATCTCCTGGTCCAGCTCCGCCATCCGGTTGAAGGTCTCCGTCATGGACGCCGGAATCACCGTGGAGGGGTACCGGAGGCGGGCCAGCTGTGCGATATGGCGCGCCAGGTCACCCATCCGCTCCAGGGATGCGCTCATCCGGAGGGAACCCACGATCATGCGCAGGTCGCTGGCGACAGGACCCTGCAGCGCCAGGATGTCGATGGCCCGCTCATCGAGGCTGTTCTGCAGGAAGTCAATGCGCGCATCCGCAGCGATGACATCCTGGGCGAGGTCCACGTCCGCCACCTGGAACGAGGTGGTGGCTTTGTCCATCGCTTCGCTGACCAGCCGGGAGATCTCCACCAGCTGGTCACCAACCTGGGTGAGTTCTTCCTGAAAAACCTTACGCACTTAGGGCGTCCTTTCCTTGGAACTCCCGCCGGCCGCTCCAGGGCAGCAGGAATCGTGTCGCCGTTGGGCGCTCTGACCTCTAACTTTGTCATCGCCCGGTAAACGATTATGCCCACACAGGTGAACGTTAGTTGAACCGTTCGCGGTTAGTGCCTTGAGTCGGCTGGAGGCGCCGGGCAAGAGCATAAAGTGGAGCTGTGGATCCTATGCTCATTGGTCTGGTTGCCGGCCTTATCGGCCTGGCGCTTGGCACGTTCGGCGTGCTTGCCTACCGGGTCAGCGAGAAGCAGCGCGAACTGCTGGACGTCGATGCCGAAGAGATTGCCCTGCCGGCGGGAGCCGCGGAGGTGCTCGCCGTCGTCGGACGGGCCTTCGTGGTGCTGGACGACGTCGACGGCGTGGTCCGCGCCAGCCCCGCGGCCTACGCGTACGGCCTGGTCCGCGGGCACACCGTCGTGCACAAGGAACTCCTGGACATGACCGCGGGGGTCCGGCGGGACGGCGTCATCCTGGAAAAACAGCTCGAGCTTCCGCGTGGACCGCTGGGACAAGGCACCATCATCGTCCAGGTCCGGGCCGCCATGCTGGGTGAGGAATACATCCTCCTCCTGGCTGACGACAGGACCGAGATCACCCGGACAGAAGAGATCCGCAACGACTTCGTGGCCAACGTGTCGCACGAACTGAAGACCCCGGTGGGCGCCATCTCCCTGCTGGCGGAGGCCCTGGAGTCCTCCGCCGACGACGAAGAAGCTGTGCGCCGCTTCGCCAAGCGCATGCACAAGGAATCCGCACGCCTGGCCGCCCTGGTCCAGGACATCATTGAACTTTCCCGCCTGCAGGGCGCCAGCGTGACGCAGCAGGGCGGCCCCGTGGACATCAACGCCGTCATCGCCGAAGCCGTGGACCGGTCCCAGCTGCCCGCCGAAAGCAAGAACATCAGCATCGTGGTGGGCGGCCGCACCGAAGGCAAGGTGTTCGGTGACCAGGACCTCCTGGTCACCGCACTGCGGAACCTCATCGACAATGCCATTCGCTACTCGCCCCCGAACACCCGCGTTGGCATCGGCGTCCGGTCCCGGGACGGCCTGGTCTCCATCTCCGTGACCGACCAGGGGGACGGGCTCTCGCCGGAGGACCAGGAACGCGTCTTCGAGCGCTTCTACCGGGTGGATGCCGCCCGCTCCCGCCAGACGGGCGGCACGGGCCTTGGCCTGAGCATCGTCAAGCACGTGGCATCGAACCATGGCGGCGAGGTGACGCTGTGGTCCCAGCCCGGGCAGGGATCCACCTTCACCCTCCGGCTGCCCGAGATGGAAGGGCAGGACGGCGACGCCGGGCTGTCCCTTTCCGCCGCAACGGCACCTGCACCGGCTCCGGGGCCGGCGCACGGGGCGCCCGAACAGGCCACCCTGACCCAAGTACCCCGCGCCGCCGGCGCAACAGAACGAGGAGCTAGCGCTTGAGCAGGATTTTGATTGTTGAGGACGAGGAGTCGTTCAGCGATCCCTTGTCCTATTTGCTGGGCAAAGAAGGGTTCGAGGTTGAGGTGGTGGACAACGGGCTGGACGCCATTACCGAATTCGACCGCAACGGCGCCGACCTGGTGCTGCTGGACCTGCAGCTCCCCGGGCTTTCCGGCACGGAGGTGTGCCGCCAGCTCCGGCAGCGCTCCAGCGTCCCCGTGATCATGCTGACCGCCAAGGACTCGGAAATCGACAAAGTGGTGGGCCTGGAACTCGGCGCCGACGACTACGTCACCAAGCCCTACTCATCCCGTGAACTGGTGGCCCGCGTCCGGGCTGTCCTGCGGCGCCAGGGAGAACCTGAGGAACTGATCTCCGCCACGGTCCAGGCCGGGCCCGTCCGCATGGACATTGAACGGCACGTGGTGAGCGTGGACGGCGAGCAGGTCCTCCTTCCCCTGAAGGAGTTCGAGCTTCTGGAGATGCTCTTGCGCAACTCGGGCCGGGTGCTCACGCGCGGGCAGCTGATCGACCGTGTGTGGGGCTCGGACTACGTTGGCGACACCAAGACCCTGGACGTCCATGTGAAGCGCCTCCGCGGCAAGATCGAGCCGGACCCCTCGGCCCCCCGTTACCTGGTGACTGTCCGCGGCCTCGGCTACAAGTTCGAGCCGTAAGGCAGCATCGCCAAATACCGCAAAAAGGGAGGAGCCGCATGGCTCCTCCCTTTTGGTGTCCGCTGCTTGCAGCGCCCGCTTTAGCGGGTGGTGGCGGTTGCCGTTGCCGTGGCGCCGGAGGTTGCGCCGGCGGAGGACGTTGCGCCCGCACCTGCGGAAGAAGAGGACGACGGCGTGGGCGTCGCCGAGGGGCTCGGGGTGGGGACGTAGTCCTTGTACTCCTGCAGGGTGGCGTCCAGGACGGGAACCTTGACCGTGCTGCTGACGTTGGTGCCGTTCTCGCTGATCTTGACGTCCACCAGGGAGCCCGGCTTGCCGCCGGTGGTGCTCAGGATGGCCGCGTCGGTCTTCTCGGTCAGCATGGTGGAGGAGTTGGCCTTCACCGAGACCTCGGTCTGTGAGCCCTTCGCGCCGTTGACGGTCAGCTTCACGTCCTTGGAGGAGGAGTTGTAGACGGCACCGATCAGGCGGCCGGGCTCGTTCTCGCCGGTGGAGACGATGAGGATGTTCCGCAGCTGCAGCGGACCGAGGTCTGCGCGGATGCCGTCCGAGGCGGCGTACTGATGGCTGGTCTGCTGGGGCGTGATGTAACCGCAGCCCGCGGTCAGCAGGCTGGCGCCAAGGGCAGCAGCCGTCAGTGCCAGTTTGCCGCGCTGGGCCCGGTTCATCGCAGTGGAACGCACGTCACGTACTCCTCGAGAAATTTGAAGTCTTTTTCAGCCATAGCCTATCGGCAAAGAGGGGCAAACGAGGATTCGGCGGTGTCACATCCCCCGTGGGAGCGCTCACCTGATGCACTAATCAGCGCATCCGTCAAGGGGGTGGAGGGGGTTGATTGGGCCGTTTTCCCCCGTATTTTCGCGGTTGGGAGCCCTTTCTCCGGCCGGTCATATGCCTGAATCGTGATAAACTGGTCTGCGGGAAAGGGGAAATGTCCACATGGTATTTGAGGTCGGCGAGACAGTAGTTTACCCTCACCACGGTGCTGCGAAGATTGAAGAAATCAAGATGCGCACCATCAAGGGCGAAGAGAAGATGTATCTCAAGCTCAAGGTGGCTCAGGGTGATCTGACCATTGAAGTTCCAGCAGAGAACGTTGACCTTGTTGGGGTCCGGGACGTAGTGGGCAAGGAAGGCCTGGAGCACGTGTTCGATGTGCTCCGCGCCGAGTTCACCGAGGAGCCCACCAACTGGTCACGCAGGTACAAGGCAAATCTGGAGAAGCTTGCTTCCGGTGACGTCATCAAGGTGGCAGAGGTTGTTCGCGACCTGTGGCGCCGGGATCACGACCGGGGCCTTTCCGCAGGCGAGAAGCGAATGCTGGCCAAGGCCCGCCAGATTCTGATTTCAGAACTGGCGCTGGCTGAAAAGACCGACGAGGAGAAGGCTGCAAGCGTTCTCGACGAGGTCCTGGCTTCCTAAGAATTTAGCCCCGGCTGCACGCAAGTGCCGCCGGGGCTTCTTTTTTTGGGCCCACCGCGGCGGTGCCTAAATCGCCCATCGGAAGTGGCGGCGTCGTAGGCTAGTCCGCATGAGTGAATCACCCACGCGCCTGGTCACAGCGGTCATCGTGGTTGCCGCAGGTTCCGGGCAGCGCCTCGGCTACGGCATGCCCAAGGCAGCCGTTCCGCTGGGCGGAGAACCAATCCTGATGCATGCCCTGCGCGGCATTGTCGCGTCCGGTGTGGCCACCCAGGTGTGCGTCGCGCTGCCCGCCGGCGACCAGGACCTGCGCCGGCTGTGCGACGACTTCCGGGAGGAACTTGCCGACGGCGGCCCCCTCCTGACCGTTGTCGACGGCGGATCCACCAGGGCCGGGTCCGTGCGCGCCGGAATCGCCGCACTCATGGACGGCATCGAGGCCGTCCTGGTCCATGACGCCGCACGGGCCCTCACCCCCGAATCCGTCTTCCACCGCGTCAGCGACTCCCTCGTTGCCGGCGCCGCCGCGGTCATTCCCGTGCTCCCGGTGGTGGACACGGTCAAAACCGTGGCGGCCACGGCCGGCGATGACACGGCGCTTGCCCCCGAGGTCGTCACGGGGACCGCCCGGCGCGAGGAACTGCGGGCAGTGCAGACTCCGCAGGGCTTCACGATCGGCACCCTGCTGAAGGCGCACGAGGCGGCGCAGGGCCTGGACGGCCAGCAGGCCGCAGCGGTCACCGATGACGCGATGCTCGTGGAGATGCTGGGTACCCCGGTCCATGCAGTCCGCGGGTCCACACAATCCCTGAAGATCACCACCCCCCTGGACCTCATCTTCGCCGAAGGGCTCCTTGAGGGTCCGCTTGGTGCCCGCTGGGTGGAAGGATGAGCCCGGACGTGGTCCTTCCGCGCACGGGCGTGGGAATCGATGTCCATGCGTACGCCCCGGAGGACTCCCCCCGACCGCTGTGGCTCGGCGGCCTCCACTGGCCCGGCGAACGCGGCCTCGCCGGACACTCCGACGGCGACGCCGTGGCCCATGCCGCCGCTGACGCCTTGTTTTCGGCCGCCGGCATCGGCGACCTCGGCACCCACTTCGGTACGGACCGTCCGGAATTCGCCGGAGCGTCCGGTGCCACCCTCCTCGCCGAGGCCGCACGGATCGTCAGGGCGGCCGGGTTCGAGATCGGCAACGTGGCCGTGCAGTTCGTGGCCAACCGACCCAAGTTCGGGCCCCGCCGGGAAGAGTCGCAAAAGGTCCTGAGCGAGGCGGCAGGCGCCCACGTCGGCGTCACCGCAACCACCAGTGACGGCCTGGGATTCACCGGGCGCGGGGAGGGCATCTCCGCCGTAGCCACCGCCCTGGTGTATCCGCAGCCCCTACGCCCGTGAGGTGGCCGGGCCCATCAGTTAGTCTGGAGCGGTGACCCTGCGCTTCTATGACACTGCCTCCGCCGAAGTCCGGAACTTCGTCCCCCTCGTCGAGGGCAAGGTCAGCCTCTACTACTGCGGAGCCACGGTCCAGGGGATGCCGCACGTCGGCCACATCCGCTCAGCCATCGCGTTCGACCAGCTCACCCGCTGGCTGCAGTACCGGGGCCTGCGCGTCACGGTTGTCCGCAACGTGACGGACATTGACGACAAGATCCTGGCCAAGTCCGAGGCCTCCTTCGCCCCCGGTTTCAGCCCGGAACCCGGAGAAGTAGCCGGCGAAGAATGGTGGGCCCTGGCGTACCGCTACGAGCAGGAGTTCCTGAAGGCCTACGACACCCTCGGTGTTTCGCGCCCCACCTACGAACCCAGGGCCACCGGCCACATTCCGGAGATGCACGCCCTGATCCAGCAGCTGATCGACCGCGGCCACGCCTACCCGGCCCTGGATGACTCGGGCGACGTGTACTTCGACGTCCGCTCCTGGAACAAGTACGGCGCGTTGACCCGGCAGAACATCGACGACATGCAGGCAGCGCCCGACGCCGATCCCCGAGGCAAGAAGGACCCCCGCGACTTTGCGCTGTGGAAGGGTTCCAAAGAAGGAGAGCCGGCCACCGCCAGCTGGTCCTCGCCCTGGGGTAACGGACGGCCCGGCTGGCACCTTGAGTGCTCCGCAATGGTCACCAAGTACCTCGGCACCGCCTTCGATATCCATGGCGGCGGACTGGACCTGCGGTTCCCGCACCACGAAAACGAGATGGCGCAGTCGCAGGCGGCCGGACACCCGTTCGCCAACTTCTGGATGCACAACGGCATGGTGACCTACCAGGGCGAAAAGATGTCCAAGTCCATTGGCAACACGATCAGCCCGGCGGAAATGCTGGAACTCGCCCCGCCCCGCGTAGTCCGCTACTACCTGGGGCAGGCGCACTACCGGTCCATCCTGGACTACCGCCCGACGTCCCTGCAGGAGGCCGCCGCCGCCGTCGAACGCATTGACGGATTCCTGGCCAAGGCTGCGGCGCGCTTCGACGGCGACACGGGCCTCGCGGACGGCCCCCACGGTTCATCGTCCGCAGCCGTGGATGCCTTCTGCGAAGCAATGGATGACGACCTCAACGTCCCGCGCGCCCTGGCCGCCCTGCACGAAACCGTCAGGGCGGGCAACACAGCCCTGGCCGAGGGTGACGACGACGCCGCCCGGAACGCGATGCACGCCGTCATCCTCATGACCGGGGTCCTGGGCCTGAACGCCGTGGCAGGCTCCGCGGCGGTGAGCACGCGTGAAGCCGAGGCGCTGGGCGTTCTGGTGGAGGCGCAGCTGTCCGCCCGGGCGGCTGCCCGCGCCGACAAGGACTGGGCAAGGTCCGATGCCATCCGGGACACCCTCAACCAAGCCGGGGTCGTCGTGGAGGACGGCCCGGACGGCGCCACCTGGAGCCTCAAGCGGGACTGAACAGGCCGCTGCCCCCGATTTTTTTCGGGTCAGTAGACTGGTATGCAGATTCAGTCAGCACAATCAAGGGTGGAACATCATGGCCAACAATGGTCGCCGATCGGTTAAAGCGAAGAAGGGCCCAACCGTCGGAACCGGTGGCCATGGCCGCAAGGCCCTCGAGGGCAAGGGCCCCACGCCCAAAGCCGAGGACCGCGTGTACCACAAGGCGCACAAGGCACGGCAGCTTTCCGAGCGGTCCGCTGCGAAGCGCGGGACCGGTGCCCGCAGCGCCGGCGCCGCCAAGTCCGGCCCCAAGGGCCGTGCCACCGAGGAAGTAGTCACCGGGCGCAACTCCGTGGTCGAGGCGCTCCGCGCCGGCATCCCCGCGAAGGCCCTCCACGTTGCCATCCGCATCGAAATGGACGACCGGGTCAAGGAATCCCTGAAGCTCGCCGCCGAACGCGGCATTCCGCTGCTGGAGACGGGCAAGCCTGAACTGGACCGGATGACGGATGACGCCGTCCACCAGGGCCTGGTGCTGCAGATCCCGCCCTACGAGTACCTGGACGCCTACGAGCTGGCCGAGGAAACCGTGGACAAGTGGAAGAAGGGGCACATCGCCAACGCGCCGCTCTTCGTGGCCCTGGACGGCATCACCGACCCCCGGAACCTGGGTGCGATCATCCGCTCCGTCTCCGCCTTCAGCGGCCACGGCGTCATCGTGCCCGAGCGCCGTTCCGTGGGCGTTACCGCCTCGGCCTGGAAAACCAGCGCCGGCGCGGCCGTCCGCGTGCCCGTGGCCCGCGCCTCCAACCTGAACAACGCCCTCAAGCAGTTCAAGACCATGGGCATCTATGTCCTGGGGCTCGACGGCGACGGCGACGTTTCACTGCCCGATCTCACCCTGGCCACCGAACCGGTGTGCATCGTGGTGGGCTCGGAAGGGAAGGGCCTGAGCCGCCTGGTGCGGGAAAACTGCGACCAGATCGTCTCCATCCCCATCGATTCCGCCATGGAATCCCTGAACGCTTCGATGGCTGTGGGAATCTCGCTGTACGAGGTCTCCCGCCAGCGCGCGGCCGGATAGTTTCACCGGTCCGTAATCCGCGGGTGGGTTCCCGGCGCCGCAGGCGCGTATGGGCAGGTCAAGTGCCGCTGACCGCTACTATTTAGGTGATGGTCATGCCGCTTTTCGACACCGCTTCCACCATGGACGCCTCCACGGCAGTTCCCCTCGGTGTCAGCGTCCCGCGCGCTGATTCCGGCGGTACCCGCCACCACGCCGGCGGACGCGCCAACGTTGCCTGCTTCGCCCCCGGCGTCGCCAGCCTGGACATCGCCTACTGCCCTCCCGGCGGCCAATGGCGGACCCAGACCCTGCCCAACGTCACCAAGGGGGTCCACCACGGCATCGTGGAGGAGCTGCCCTACGGATCGCGCTACGGCTTCCGCCCGACGTCGGACAGCCAGCCGTTGCCGCCGGAGCTTCCGGCAGTCAACGGTTCCGCCCGCCAGCCCCTGCTGCTGGACCCGTACGGCAGGGGAGTGGACCAGCAGGAGGGCTTCCTCACCAGCGTCCGCACCGCCGTCGACTTCGACTGGGAAACAGACGAACGGCTGCGCCTGCCCTGGCGCAACACGATCGTCTATGAGGCGCATGTCCGCGGCCAGAGCATGCTCCACCCCGACGTACCGGAAGAACTCAGGGGCACCTACGCCGGCCTGGCCCACCCTGCCGTCGTGGAGCACCTCACGGGCCTGGGCATCACCTCCGTCCAGCTCCTGCCCGTCCACTTCCACACTGATGAGCCACACCTGCAGGACCTGGGACTGAGCAACTACTGGGGCTACAACACCGCCGCGTTCTTTGCCCCGCACCCCGGCTACGCCACCCGCGCGGCCCAGGAAGCGGGCCCCCAGGCGGTCCAGGACGAGTTCAAGGCCATGGTGAAGGCACTGCACGGCGCCGGGCTGGAGGTCATCCTCGACGTCGTGTACAACCACACTGCCGAAGGGACGCCGGACGGCCAGGTCCTGAGCTTCCGCGGCCTGGGGGAGGACACTTACTACCGGGTGGACGGCCACGGCAAGTACATCGACACCACCGGCTGCGGCAACTCCCTCAACTTCGGAAACCAGCACGTGGTCCAGCTGGTGACCGACTCCCTCCGGTACTGGGTGGACGAGTTCCACATCGACGGTTTCCGGTTCGACCTGGCAGTCACGCTGTGCCGCAACGCCGCGAACGAGTTCGACCCCCATCACCCTTTCCTCACCGCCGTCGCCGCCGATCCCGTTCTGTCCGGGGTCAAGTTGATTGCCGAACCCTGGGACATTGGCTACGGAGGCTGGCAGACGGGCCGGTTCCCCCGGGGGTGGGTCGACTGGAACGACCACTTCCGCGACGCTGTCCGGACCTTCTGGCTGGCAGACCGCGCAGCCATCGACTCCGGCGGGCACGGCGGGACCATGGCGAAACTCGCCGACGCGCTGTCCGGCTCCGCAGGCCTCTTCCAGGCGTCCGGCCGCTCGCGCCTGGCCTCGGTCAACTTCGTCACCGCCCATGACGGCTTCACCATGAACGATCTCGTGTCCTTCGACCGCAAGCACAACGAGGCCAACGGCGAAGAGAACAGGGACGGGCACGGAGACAACCGCAGCTACAACCACGGCGTGGAGGGCCCCACTGAGAACAGCGCCATCCTGGCACAGCGTGCGCAGTCGCGGCGTAACCTGATGGCCTCGCTGATGGTTTCGCTCGGAGTTCCCATGATTACTGCCGGGGACGAGCTGGCCAGGACCCAGCACGGGAACAACAACGCCTACTGCCAGGACAATGCCATCACGTGGCTGGACTGGACGCTGACACCGGAGGCGCACGAGATGTTGCGCAGCACCAAGCGGTACATCCGGTTGCGCAAGGAGTTCCTCGCCGCCCAGCCGCATGATTTCCCGGTCCGGGATGAACAGTCCTACCTGTACTGGTTCGACCAGCACGGCCAGCCCATGTCCAATGAGCGCTGGAACGATCCGCATCACCGCGTCCTGCAGCTCCTGCTCCGCGACGACGGCGGCGACCTTGCCGGGCTGGTGGTGGTCAATGGCAGCGCGCGGGACGTCCAGGTGACCCTGCCCGACGCCGGAAGGCCGGCTCCGAGCCTGTTCGAGCTCCGGCTGACCACCTCGCCCCGCCACAAGCAGCGGCAGGGCATCCAGGTGGCTGCAGGAGACATCGACCTGGCCGAGGCCAACTCCATCAGCATTTACCGCACGTAGCTACAGCACCACCAGACGCCAGTCCACCCCTCCGGCAGGTAAACCCGAATGCGCAACCGCTCCATCCTCCCGCTGCTCCTCACCACCCTGGTGGTACTGGCCATGGTGGCGTTCGGCGGTGCCGGGCTGCTGGGCGGGCAGACGGACGGCACGACGCCGGACGCTGGTTCCAGCCGCACGTCCACTCCCGGTGGAACGGCCACGTCCCCGGCAGCGAAGCAGTCAGCGCCCCACCGGGGAGCCAATCCGTCCAGCCTCCCGGAGATCAGGGAATCCGCGCTTCCGGTGGAGGGCCGCCGGGTGCTGGCGCTGATCCGGGCGGGCGGCCCGTTCCAGTACGGGCAGGATGACCAGGTGTTCGGAAACTTCGAGCGGGTCCTCCCAGCCAGGGACCGGGGCTATTACCGCGAGTACACCGTCCCCACTCCCGGGGAACCGGACCGGGGTGCACGGCGCATCGTGGCGGGCAATGGCGGGGAGAAGTACTACACCGGGGACCACTACGCAACGTTCAAGTACATAGCGGAAGGCAGCTAGCACAACCATGAGAATCTTTTCCGGTGACACCTGGACCCTTGAAGAACTGCAGGAGCAGGTGGCCGACGCCGGGCGCCGCAGCGTGGTGGTTCCCCCGGCGGACAGCAAGCGCGCCGTCCTGGAAACCTTCGGCGAGGTTTTGGACTTTCCCGAGCACTACGGCGTGAACCTGGATGCGTTGAACGACTCGCTCCACGACTTTGCGGACAGCATCAGCGAAAACGGCAACCCGCCCGTCACGGTCCTGTGGCAGGTGGCTGCACCGTTCCGCGCCGACAGGTCGTTCGGCATCATGTGCGAGATCCTGCAGGACGCGGAACGGTACGCGGGCAAGGACCTGGCCGTCACCGCAGTGCTGCTCTAAACCCGCAATCACCGGGCAACCAGTCCGCAGCTAGCTCCCCGGGCGTTCCTCGTGCGCCACGTAGGTGTCCAGCAGCGTAGAGGCCCTGCCGCCGTCGTCCTCCGCTGCCAACCCCTCGCGCATGCTTTCAGCCTTTTCGCGCCCGGCCGGGAACGGCGGAAGCAGCGGGATTTCCGGGTCGGTCAGGACCTCGATCACCACCGGGCAGTCGGCCGCGAAGGCCTGGTCCCAGGCCTCGCCCACCAGTTCCGGGTCCTCGACGCGGATGCCTTTGAGCCCGAGCAGGTCCGCGTAGGCGGCGAAGGGAAAATCGGGCAGTTCCTGGCTTGCAGCAAACCGCGGCTCGGCTTCCGATTCACGCTGCTCCCAGGTGACCTCCGTCAGCTCGCGGTTGTTGAAGACGCACACCACGAACCTTGGGTCCTGCCACTGGCGCCAGCGGTGCGCCACGGTGACCAGCTCCGCGATGCCCGCCATTTGCATGGCGCCGTCACCGGCCAGAGCCACCAGCGGGCGGTCCGGGCGGGCGAGTTTGGCAGCAAGCCCGTAGGGGATGGAGCAGCCCATGCTGGCCAGGGTCCCGGACAGGTGTGCGGGGACTCCGGCGGGCAGCACCAGCTGGCGGGCGTACCAGTAGACACAGCTTCCGACGTCGACGCTCACCTGGGCGTTCCCGGGCAGCCGGCCGTTGAGCTCGCGGACCACCCGCTCGGGATTGACGGGGCTGGCGGGCACGGCGGCACGGTCAGCTGCGAGGATACGCCAGCGGCTGACTTCCCTTTCCACATCCGAGCGCCATTGGGTGCGTGGCCGGCGCTCCAGCCTCTGGTTCAAAGCGTCCAGGGCTGACGCTGCGTCGCCGGCCAGGCCCACCTCCACGGGGTAGCGGTTGCCGATCTTCTTTTCGTCGATGTCGATCTGCACCGCACGGGCCGCCCCGGGCGGCGGATAGAACTCGGTCCAGGGATCATTGGAACCCACGATGAGGAGGGCATCACAGTTGCCCAGCAGGTGCGCACTCGCGGTAGTGCCCAGATGCCCCATGGTGCCCACGGCGAAGGGCAGGTTTTCGTCCACGTACGGCTTGCCGAGCAGACTGGTGGCGATGCCGGCACCCAGCTTTTCCGCCACGGCAACCACTTCCTGTGCAGCGTGCCTGGCGCCCTGTCCCACCAGGAGGGCCACCCGTTCCGCGGAGTTAAGGAGGGCGGCCGCGGCGGCCAGGTCCTCGTCGCGGGGACTCTTGGCCGCCGCGCTCCAGGACGGCGCCGTGACCACGATGCCGTGCTGCTGCTCCAGCCCGGGCGCGGGTGCGGACTGCACATCGTGCGGAATGATGACCACGCAGGGGGAGGCGGTGGCCTTGGCCGTCCGGAAGGCACGGTCCAGCACCATGGGCACCTGCTCTGCCGTGCTGACCAGCTGCACGAACTGGGACGCGACGTCCTTGAACAACGCGGTCAGGTCGATTTCCTGCATGTAGCCGGACCCCAGCACGGTGCGGCTCTGCTGCCCCACGATGGCCACCACCGGTACGCCGTCCAGCTTTGCGTCATACAGCCCGTTGAGCAGGTGGACGGCCCCGGGCCCCTGGGTGGACGTCACCACCCCCACGCCGCCGGTGTACTTGGCGTGGCCGACGGCCATGAACGCGGCCGCTTCCTCATGCCGGGCCTGGACAAACTCAACCTGCCCCTCGGGCCGGTCCCCGGTCCGGCGGAGGGCACCCATGAAGCCGTTGATGCCGTCCCCGCTGTAGCCGAAGACCCGGTTCACGCCCCAGGTAGTGAGGCGCTCCACGATTACATCGGCCACCGTACGTTCGGTCATCGGACCCTCCTGGTTGGGTATTGCTGCCTGCCAGGAGCCGTACCCAGGAGACCGGCGGGCTATGCGTTGACGATCAGTCCGAGCTCCGCTTTGGAGGCCAGGGCATCATGCCGGGGCAGGACGCGGACCGTGTAACCGAACGGGCCGGAGCGGTCGATGACCAGGGAACCGCTGAACAGGTGCCGCCCGCTGCCCAGGTCTTCCTTCACCTGGAGCTCCATCATGGTGATGTCGGCAAGGGCGTCATTCTCTTCGGCCCGGCCGTAGGCCACCTCGACGCAGACGTCCTCCGGGGTGAGGGCGTTCAGCGCCACGTAGGCGTTGACCTGGAGCGTGTCGCCGATCTGCGGATCCTCCGATACCCCCACCGAATCAACGTGCTCAACGTGGACCTGTGGCCAGGCGCCGCGTACCTTGGCGGACCAGGATGCCAGCGCACGTGCCTGGGCATAGGAGTTGGCGGTGGCGCTGCGTCCCGCTTCCGCGGCGGGGCGGTACAGGATGTTCACGTAGTCCCGGAGCATGCGCTCAGCGGACACGGCCGGGCCGAGGTGCGAGAGGGTGTGCTTGATCATGGACACCCAGTGCGTGGGCACCTTCTCGCTCCGGCTCGTGGACGGCCCGGCGGAGCCGGCTCCCTCGGACACCGTGCTGCCGTAGAATCGCGGCGCCACCTGTGTTTCCAGCAGCTCATACAGCGCTGCGGCCTCGATGTCGTCCCGTTCCTCGGGTGAAGCATCGTTGTTGGCCGTGGGAATCGCCCAGCCGTTCTCGCCGTCGTACATCTCATCCCACCAGCCGTCCAGGACGGAAAGGTTCAGCGAGCCGTTCAGCGCCGCCTTCATGCCGGACGTCCCGCAGGCCTCCAGCGGACGCAGGGGGTTGTTCAGCCAGACGTCGCAGCCCGGGAACAGGGTCCTGGCCATGGCGATGTCATAGTTGGGCAGGAACGCGATGCGGTGCCGGACCTCGGGATCATCCGTGAACCGAACCAGGTCCTGGATCATTTTCTTTCCCGCGTCATCGGCCGGGTGGGACTTGCCGGCGATGACCAGCTGGATGGGGTGCTCCTTGTGAAGGAGCAGCGCCTTCAGCCGCGCCGGCTCGCGCAACATCAGCGTGAGCCGCTTGTAGGTGGGCACGCGGCGGGCAAAACCGATGGTGAGGACGTCCGGGTCCAGGACGTTGTCGGTCCAGCCCAGTTCTGCGTCGGCCGCGCCGCGCTTCTTCCAGGCCGCCCGCAGCCTGCGGCGGACGTCCTCCACCAGGGCAGCGCGCATCTCGCGGCGCAGCGCCCAGACGTCGGCGTCGCTGACGTTGTAGGCCAGGTCCCATTTGCCCAGCGCTTCGGCCTCGCTGCCAAACTGGTCGCGGGCGAGCTTGGAGATGCGGCTGTCCACCCAGGTGGGCACGTGCACGCCGTTGGTGACCGAGGTGATGGGCACCTCGGAGTGGTCGAAGCCCGGCCAGAGGGCGGAGAACATGCCGCGCGACACCTCGCCGTGGAGCTTGGCCACGCCGTTGGCGCGCTGGGCCAGGCGCAGGCCCATGACCGCCATGTTGAACACGGCCGGGTTACCGTCCGCGTAGTTCTCCCGTCCCAATTCCAGGACACGGTCCACGGGCACGTCCGGAGCCAGTCCGGCCTGGAAGAAATGGCTGATCTGGTTAATCTCGAACCTGTCGATGCCGGCCGGCACCGGCGTGTGCGTGGTGAAAACGGTGGAGGCCCGCCCGGCGGCGAGTGCTTCGTCGAATGTCAGGGCCTGTTCGCCGGACATCAGTTCCTGGATGCGCTCGATGCCAAGGAACCCCGCGTGGCCTTCGTTGGTGTGGAACACCTCCGGTGCGGCGCTGCCCGTCAGCTTCTGGAAGGCGCGCAGGGCCTTGACCCCGCCCATCCCCAGCAGCAGCTCCTGCTGCAGCCGGTGGTCGCCGCCTCCGCCGTACAAACGGTCGGTGATGCTGCGGGCGGCGTCGTCATTGCCCGGCACGTTGGAGTCCAGGAGGAGCAGGGGAACGCGTCCGACGTCGGCCCGCCAGATGTGTGCCAGCAGCCGGCGCCCGTTGGGCAGGGGCAGGGATACCTCCAGGGCCTTGCCGTTGCCGTCGGGAGAGGGCTCCCGGAGCAGTGTCAGCGGCAGGCCGTCCGGATCCAGGACGGGGTAGGTCTCCTGCTGCCACGCGTCGCGGGACAGTGACTGCTTGAAGTAGCCCGCCTGGTACAGCAGGCCCACACCGATCAGGGGGACGCCGAGGTCCGAGGCAGCCTTCAGGTGGTCGCCGGCGAGGATTCCCAGGCCGCCCGAGTACTGGGGGAGGACCTCGGTGATGCCGAACTCGGGGGAGAAGTAGGCGATGGAGGCGGGTGCATCCGGGCCCAGGCCCTGGTACCAGCGCGGTTCCTGCAGGTACCGGTCAAGGTCCTGTTCTGCGGCGCGCACCCGGTCCACCACCGACTGGTCCGCGGCGAGCTGCTGGAATTCCTCCCGGCTGACCATGCCCAGGAAACCGATGGGGTCCTGCCCGCTTTCCTCCCACAGCCGCGGGTTCAGCCCGGCGAAAAGCTCCCGGGTGGGGCGGTGCCAGGACCACCGCAAATTGCTGGCCAGCCTGGCCAAAGGCCGAATGGGTTCGGGGAGGACTGTACGGACCGTAAACCTGCGGATTGCCTTCACCTGCGTCACACTAACCGACAACATGCGCGGCCGGAACCAGCTTTCGGTTTCTTTTGGGTAAATGACAGGGGCATGAAGAAATTAGGCCGCGGCACGGCGATTTTAGGGAGCAGGCTTAGCAATCCGGGTCATTTCTCGCTAACGTCGAGCCTGTGACGACTAACTCAGGAACCAGTGCCGCATCCACCAAAATGCCCCAGCGCAGTATCACCGAGGACTTGCGGTTTGGGCGTTTTCCCATCACTGCCGTGCAGCCCGTCGTCGAGGGCGGCAAATTCCCGGCCAAGGCCCTGCCCGGCGAGGCCATCGTCGTGGGCGCCACCGCCTTCCGCGAGGGGCATGACCAGCTCGGCGTCAGCGCCGTGCTCCTTGACGCCTCCGGCGCCGAGCGCCAGCGCGTCCGGCTTGCGCCACCGCGCGGGGAACGTGGCATGGGCACGGACCGCTGGGAAGGCGTGCTCACGCCGTCGGAAACGGGGAACTGGTCTTTTGTCATCGAAGCCTGGCACGACCGCTACGGCACCTGGCACCACAACGCCGAAGTGAAGATCGACGCCGGAGTCGACGTCGAACTCATGCTCGCCGAAGGTGCCAAACTGCTGGGCGAAGCGTCCGCGGAGGACTTCCGGGACGAGGTGGACCGGGCAGCCCTGCGGCATGCCTCGGAGGTCCTGGGCGACCAGTCCCGCAGCACGGAGGAACGGCTTGGGGCCGGGTTCAGCCAGGAAGTCGCGGACATCGTGTCCCGCCAGCCCATCCGGGAACTCGTCACCGTTTCTGAAAAATACCCCCTCCTGGTGGAGCGGGACCGGGCCGGGCGGGGCGCCTGGTACGAGTTCTTCCCCCGGTCCGAAGGCGCCGTCAAGGACCACAACACCGGCGCCTGGACGTCAGGCAACTTCCGTACCGCCGCCAAACGGCTGGACGCCGTGGCAGCCATGGGCTTCGACGTCCTCTACATGCCGCCCATCCACCCCATCGGCGTGCAGTTCCGCAAGGGACCCAACAACACCCTGGTGGCCGGCCCCAATGATCCCGGCTCACCCTGGGCCATCGGAGCCAAGGAGGGCGGCCACGACGCCATCCACCCCGATCTCGGATCCTTCGAGGACTTCGACGCCTTCGTGGCGCGTGCCAACGAACTGGGCCTGGAGGTAGCCCTGGACCTCGCACTCCAGGCCGCCCCGGACCACCCGTGGGTGCAGTCCCATCCCGAATGGTTCACCACCAGGGTGGACGGCAGCATTGCCTACGCCGAAAACCCGCCGAAGAAGTACCAGGACATCTATCCGCTCAATTTCGATAATGATCCGGAAGGACTTTCCCGGGAAATTCTGCGGATCGTGCTGCTGTGGGTCAGCCACGGCGTAAAGATTTTCCGCGTGGATAATCCGCACACCAAACCGGTGTGGTTCTGGGAATGGCTCATTGCGGAAGTGGAAAAAGCCGAACCCGGTGTTGTTTTCCTGGCCGAAGCCTTTACCCGCCCCGCCATGATGCACGCCCTGGGCAGGGCCGGCTTCCAGCAGTCCTACACGTACTTCACGTGGCGCAACACCAAGAAGGAAATCGCGACCTACTTCGAGGAAGTCAGCCACGAATCACCGGCGTTCTTCCGGCCCAACTTCTTCGTCAACACCCCGGACATCCTCACGGAATACCTGCAGTACGGCGGACCGGCGGCGTTCCGGATCAGGGCCGTCCTGGCATCCACCGGAAGCCCGCTCTGGGGCGTCTACGCCGGGTATGAGCTGTTCGAACACGTTGCCCGGCCCGGCGCGGAAGAGTACATCGACAACGAGAAGTTCGAGTACAAGGCCCGCGACTGGGACGCCGCCGCCGAGTCCGGACGCACGCTGGCCCCCTACATCACCAGGCTGAACCACATCCGGCGGGACCACCCCGCGCTGCTGGACCTGCAGAACCTGACGGTCCACCAAAGCACGGATGACTCCACTGTTGTCTACTCGAAGCACAAGACCCTTCCAGACGGCTCCAAGGACACCATCATCGTGGTGGTCAACGTGGACCCGCACGTTACGAAGGAATGCAGCGTCTCCCTGGACCTGGCGGCCCTTGAACTGGACCCCCAGGACATCACCCCGGGCGGCGGCTTCTATGTGGATGACCTTATCTCCGGCCAAAGCTGGGAGTGGGGCGAGTTCAACTACGTGCGGCTTGATCCGCACGTCGAGCCCGCCCACATCCTGAGCGTGAGGAGAATGCATCAGTGAGTTTCAACCCGCAAAGTTCCGGCCACTTCACTCCCAAGAGCACGTTCGAGCTAAATGCGCCTGGCCTTCAGCATGACCCTCTGTGGTACCGCAAGGCAGTGTTCTATGAAGTACTGGTCCGGGCCTTTGCGGATGCCAACGGCGATGGGTCCGGGGATTTCTCCGGACTCATCGACCGGCTGGACTACCTCCAGTGGCTGGGCGTGGATTGCCTCTGGCTGCCCCCGTTCTTCCAGTCGCCGCTGCGGGACGGCGGCTACGACATCTCCGACTACAACTCGGTCCTGGATGAATTCGGCACCATCAGCGACTTCAAGCGGCTCGTGGCAGAAGCCCATGCCCGCGGCGTCCGGGTGATCATCGACCTCCCGCTGAACCACACCTCTGACCAGCACCCCTGGTTCCAGGAATCCCGGAAGGACCCGGACGGTCCCTTCGGCGACTTCTACGTCTGGAGCGACACGGACGAGAGATACCAGGACGCACGCATCATCTTCGTTGACACGGAGGAATCGAACTGGACGTTCGATCCCATCCGCCGGCAGTTCTTCTGGCACCGGTTCTTCAGCCACCAGCCGGACCTGAACTTCGAAAATCCCAAGGTGATCGAGGCCGTCTTCGACGTTGTCCGGTTCTGGCTGGACCAGGGGATTGACGGTTTCCGCGCGGACGCCATTCCCTACCTCTTCGAGGAGGAGGGCACCAACTGCGAAAACCTTCCGGCCACCCACGAGTTCCTCCGCCGGCTGCGGGAAATGGTGGATGAACGCTATCCCGGCCGCGTGATCATCGCCGAAGCAAACCAGCCGCCCAACGAGGTGGTGGAATACTTCGGCACCGTCGATGAACCCGAGTGCCACATGGCGTTCCACTTCCCCATCATGCCCCGCCTCTACTACGCGCTGCGGGACCAAAAGGCGGCGCCCATCATCGAAACGATGCGCGACACCCCGGACATCCCCGAGGGCGCGCAATGGGGCACGTTCCTCCGCAACCACGACGAGCTGACCCTGGAAATGGTCACCGCCGATGAGCGTGCGGCAATGCTGGGCTGGTACGCCCCGGACCCGCGCATGCGGGCCAACATCGGCATCCGCCGCCGGCTGGCACCCCTGCTCGACAACTCGCGGGCCGAGATCGAACTGATCAACGCCCTCCTGCTCTCGCTTCCGGGCAGCCCGTTCCTGTACTACGGCGACGAGATCGGCATGGGGGACAACATCTGGCTGGAGGACCGTGATGCCGTCCGCACCCCCATGCAGTGGAACCCGGACCGGAACGCCGGCTTTTCCCATGCCGATCCCGGCAAGCTGTACCTGCCGCCCATCCAGTCCCTGGTGTACAACTACGCCATGGCCAACGTCGAAGCTGAGGCTGCCCACTCCGGGTCCCTGCTGCGCTGGACCCGGCAGATCCTCAGCGTCCGCAAGAACCACCCCGCGTTCGGACTGGGCGGCTTCAAGCATGTGGAAGCAGACCACGACGCCGTTCTGGCGTACCTGCGCGAACTGCCGGACACCAACCCTGCCGGGGCCGACGGGGAGACCATCCTGTGCGCCTTCAACCTCTCCCAGCATCCGGTCGCTGCCACGCTGCGGATCCCCGAATACGCAGGCCGGGGGCTCCGCGATGTGTTCGGCGGACAGATCTTCCCCGGCATCGGCGACGACGGCACCCTTACCCTGACCATCGGAAGCCACGATTTCTTCTGGCTTCGGATGCGCTCGGCGGGGTCGAACCCGTCCTCGCCGTACACCCAGGCCATGCCCATCCTGTCGATAGAGAACTGAGATGAACCAGCCAATCCTCACTCCCGCCCTCACCGCGCTGCTCAAGGAATGGCTGCCGCAGCAGCGTTGGTTCCCGGTCAAAACCCCGGATTTCGCCATCTCCCAGGCCGGCAGCCTGGGACTGGCGGACCCCAGCGGACACGCGGCGCTGGCCGTGTTCCTCCTCAACGTCGCCACCCAGGGGCCCGACGGCGGTCAGCGCACCGCCGTCGTCCAGGTTCCCTTGAGCTTCCGGCCGGCGCCGGCAGGGGGCATGGAGCGTGCGCTGGTGGGTGAAGCGGCAGGAATGGATCCCACCCGCCCCTGGGTGTACGACGCCGTCCACGACCCCGACTTCGTGGGCGCGTGGCTGGAGCTCATTCGGCAGGAAGGAAAGGCGGACAGCGGCACCGCGACGGGATTCCGCGTGGAAGGACCCTACCGCCTGCCCACGGCGAAGGGCGTCGTGAAGGTGCTCTCCGGTGAGCAGTCCAACAGTTCCGTCATTGTGGACGACGGCGAATCGGCCGCCATGGTGAAATTCTTCCGGGTCCTGTCGGACGGAACCAACCCGGAGATCGAGGTGGGAGCGGCACTGACCAAGGCAGGGACGTCGGAAGTCCCCGCCACCCTCGGCTGGGTCCGGGGCGAGTGGCTGGGGCACGGCAACCACACCCCAACCGGCACCGGCCAAGCTACCCGGTACGTCCAGGGTGAGCTTGCGGTGGCCCACGAATTCCTCGCCGGTGGACGCGATGCCTGGCGGCTGGCGGTGGACGCAGCCCGCTCGGGTACGGACTTTACGGCGGAAGCAAGGGCCCTTGGCGCCGCCACCGCCACAGTGCACAAGCGCCTTGCGGAGGCCCTGGGGCAGTCGAGCGGGCCTGAACCCGGCAAGGGTGCAGGACCCGCCGTTGCCCAGCGCGTCCGGGCCGCCTGGGCGGAGGCGCGTGCCGCCGTCGGACCTTACGACGATGCCCTGGACGCCCTGCTGGCAAACCTCGACAAGGCACCCGAGGGGCCCCTCCAGCGCATCCACGGCGACCTGCACCTGGGCCAGATCCTCCAGGTCACCGGCCAGTCGGGCGACGGGTCCCGCTGGGCCATCCTGGACTTCGAGGGCGAGCCCCTGCGGCCCATCGCCGAACGGAACGTGCCGGACGTGCCCCTGCGCGACGTCGTCGGCATGCTGCGCTCCTTCGACTACGCCGCCGGCGCAGCCCAGCGCGAGCAGGAGGGTGCCCAGGTGCCGGACAGCTGGGTGGATGACTGCGCCGACGCCTTCCTGGCAGGGTACGCCGGGGTCATTCCCGGAACGGTGGACCAAACCTCACCGCTGTTTGTGGCATTGTGGCTGGACAAGGCGCTGTACGAAGTTGTTTATGAAATGCGTAACAGGCCCGACTGGGTGGCGATTCCAGTAAACGCCGCCAGGCGGCTCCTGGGCAGTAACGGTGCCGGCGACTCCGCCGGTGCAGCATCGGAAGGTAACGAAATGACTGGCTCAGCACGAACTGACCGCCCGGGTGTGCCCCTGCACGTGGATGAAGGCACCCTGGGCAGGATCGCGAACGGTGAACACCACGCCCCCCACTCCGTCTTGGGCGCGCACCTGGACGATTACGGGCATGTCACCATCCGGACCGTGAAGCACCTCGCCGAAGCAGTCACCGTGGTCACCCGTGCCGGTGAAGTTCCCATGGAACACGAGGCCCACGGCGTGTGGGTTGCCGTCCTGGAACCGCTGGAGCAGGGGCACGTTCCCGACTACCGCCTCACGGTCGCCTACCCGGGCAAGGACCCGGTGACCGTTGACGAGCCCTACCGCTACCTGCCCACCGTGGGCGAAGTTGACCTCCACCTCATCGGTGAAGGCCGGCACGAGAAACTGTGGCAGGTGCTCGGCGCCCATGTCCGGCATTACAAGTCGGCGCTGGGAGACGTCAACGGTGTGTCCTTTGCCGTCTGGGCCCCCAACGCGCAGGCCGTCCGCGTCAAGGGTGACTTCAACGCCTGGGACGGACGGGAACACTCCATGCGCTCCCTGGGTTCCTCCGGCGTGTGGGAGGTCTTCATCCCCGGCGTCGCCGCGGGGGCCTGCTACAAGTACGAAATCCTGACCCGGGGCGGCTACTGGGTTGAAAAGGCCGACCCGCTGGCGTTCGGCACCGAAGTTCCCCCCTTGACCGCGTCCAGGGTGGTGGAACCCTCGTACGCGTTCAAGGACGAGGAATGGATGGAAGCGCGGGCCAAACGCGATCCCCACAACTCCGCCATGAGCGTGTACGAGGTGCACCTCGGATCCTGGCGCCTGGGCCTCGGCTACCGCGAGCTCGCCAAGGAACTGGTGGAGTACGTCAAATGGCTGGGATTCACGCACGTGGAATTCATGCCCGTCGCAGAGCACCCGTTCGGCGGTTCCTGGGGTTACCAGGTCACCTCCTACTTCGCGCCCACATCCCGGTTCGGACACCCGGACGAGTTCCGCTACCTGGTGGACGCCCTCCACCAGGCAGGAATCGGCGTCCTGCTGGACTGGGTGCCCGCACACTTCCCGAAGGACGCCTGGGCCCTGGCCCGGTTTGACGGCGAGCCGCTGTACGAACACTCCGACCCGGCACTTGGCGAACACCCCGACTGGGGCACCCTGATCTTCGACTTCGGGCGCACCGAGGTCCGGAACTTCCTGGTGGCCAACGCCCTCTACTGGCTGGAGGAATTCCACATCGATGGCCTGCGCGTGGACGCGGTGGCCTCCATGCTCTACCTCGACTACTCACGCCAGGAAGGCCAGTGGCGGCCCAACCGCTTCGGCGGCAGGGAGAACCTCGAGGCCATCTCCTTCCTGCAGGAAGTCAACGCCACCGTCTACAAGACCCACCCCGGCGCCGTCATGATCGCGGAAGAATCCACGGCATTCCCGGGCGTTACTGCGCCCACCAGCCACGGCGGCCTGGGCTTCGGCCTGAAGTGGAACATGGGCTGGATGCACGATTCCCTCAAGTACATCTCCGAGGACCCCTACAACCGCAGGTGGCACCACGGGACGGTGACGTTCTCCCTGGTTTATGCCTTCACGGAGAACTTCCTGCTGCCCATCAGCCACGACGAGGTTGTCCACGGCAAGGGCTCAATGCTCCGCAAGATGCCCGGTGACCGCTGGCAGCAGCTGGCGAACCTCCGGGCCTTCTTCGCCTACCAGTGGGCGCACCCCGGCAAGCAGCTCATCTTCATGGGCACCGAGTTCGGCCAGGAAGCCGAGTGGTCTGAACAGCACGGCCTGGACTGGTGGCTCGCCGACATCCCCGCACACAGGGGACTGCAGTTGCTCACCAAGGACCTCAACGAGCTGTACGCGTCCACCCCGGCGCTGTACACGCAGGACAATGTTCCGGATGGTTTCCAGTGGATCAACGGTGGCGACGCGGACCGCAACGTCCTGTCCTTCATCAGGTGGGACGCCGACGGCAACCCGGTTGTCTGTGCCATCAACTTCTCCGGCGCCCCGCATGTCGGCTACACCCTGGGTGTCCCCACTGCCGGGGCCTGGACCGAGGTCCTGAACACCGACCACACCACCTACGGCGGATCCGGTGTACTGAACGACGGCGAGCTGAAGGCAGTGGACGAAGGACAGGATGGCCAGCCGGCGACGCTGACTGTCACGCTGCCTCCGCTCGGGGCGTCCTACTTCAAGCCGGGAGCATCAACGGCTGGCTGACCCCCACGGCGGTCATCCACGAAAGGCCCGGAATCCGCGTGATTCCGGGCCTTTCGGCTACCTGCGGGACACCGTCTGGGGGCGGACTGGCGATCCGGGAGGAGTGGTGGTAGAGTTTATTTCCGCGCTGCTCCACGGAGTCAGACGGAAAACCGATCCCCCAAGCATATGCTGAGGATGGTCGCGGACGCCGGTTTGACACGCAGGAAGCCAGCCGGTAAGTTTGAAAAGTTGCTCCGGAGCGATCCTGAACGTTGGTTTGGGTGGTGCCGGGTGTGTCTGTTGTTTGAGAACTCAATAGTGTGCCAAGTTTGTTGATACCGATTATGTATGTAATTGGTTG
>NZ_JBEGHP010000013.1:0-268 GCF_040676255.1 Pseudarthrobacter sp. LMD1-1-1.1
ACAAATAGCGGCCGTTGTGTTGTCGTGTCCTTTCCTAGTACGAACCCTGGTGGTTCTGGAACGGTGGGCGTGGTGATGTGGTGGTTTTCGTGTTTGGCACACTGTTGGGTCCTGAGGCAACAGGACCGGGGTTTTTGGCCCTGGGTTTGTTTGTTTCTGGTTTCCCTGCCATGACGGTCCATGCACGTGTGTGTGGGGTGTGTGGTGTGGGGTTGTTGTTTGAGAACTACATAGTGGACGCGAGCATCTTGTATAAGAAGCAATTTCC
>NZ_JBEGHP010000014.1:0-257 GCF_040676255.1 Pseudarthrobacter sp. LMD1-1-1.1
TAGTATTCTCTACCTGATCACCTGTGTCGGTTTGGGGTACGGGCGGCTAAAACCTCGCGTCGATGCTTTTCTCGGCAGCATAGGATCACCAAATCCCCCCAAACGGGGGTCCCATCAGATCTCAGGCTATATGAGTGGCGGATTTGCCTACCACTCGCCCTACATCCTTAGACCGGGACAACCATCGCCCGGCTCGGCTACCTTCCTGCGTCACACCTGTTAATACGCTTGCCTCCCAGGATCAGGTCCCGCGCTCC
>NZ_JBEGHP010000015.1:0-257 GCF_040676255.1 Pseudarthrobacter sp. LMD1-1-1.1
TTTGTTTGTTTCTGGTTTCCCTGCCATGACGGTCCATGCACGTGTGTGTGGGGTGTGTGGTGTGGGGTTGTTGTTTGAGAACTACATAGTGGACGCGAGCATCTTGTATAAGAAGCAATTTCCAAGATAAATGAACCTGGATCTGGTTCGTGTGCCTTTGGGTGCGCGGGACAGTTTTCGTGGTTCTCTCGAAAATGTTTTTGATCTTTGTGGTCAAGTTTTTAAGAGCACACGGTGGATGCCTTGGCATTAGGAGC
>NZ_JBEGHP010000016.1:0-256 GCF_040676255.1 Pseudarthrobacter sp. LMD1-1-1.1
TTTGTTTGTTTCTGGTTTCCCTGCCATGACGGTCCATGCACGTGTGTGTGGGGTGTGTGGTGTGGGGTTGTTGTTTGAGAACTACATAGTGGACGCGAGCATCTTGTATAAGAAGCAATTTCCAAGAATATGAACCTGGATCTGGTTCGTGTGCCTTTGGGTGCGCGGGACAGTTTTCGTGGTTCTCTCGAAAATGTTTTTGATCTTTGTGGTCAAGTTTTTAAGAGCACACGGTGGATGCCTTGGCATTAGGAGC
>NZ_JBEGHP010000017.1:0-255 GCF_040676255.1 Pseudarthrobacter sp. LMD1-1-1.1
TTCCAGCACCGGGCAGGAGTCAGTCCGTATACATCGTCTTGCGACTTCGCACGGACCTGTGTTTTTAGTAAACAGTCGCTTCCCCCTGGTCTCTGCGGCCCCGATCCCCTCCCGGACGCGAAGTCCGATCAAGGTTGGGGCCCCCCTTCTCCCGAAGTTACGGGGGCATTTTGCCGAGTTCCTTAACCATAATTCTCTCGATCGCCTTAGTATTCTCTACCTGATCACCTGTGTCGGTTTGGGGTACGGGCGGCT
>NZ_JBEGHP010000018.1:0-255 GCF_040676255.1 Pseudarthrobacter sp. LMD1-1-1.1
GCGCCGACAATGTAGCGGGGCTCAAGTACACCGCCGAAGTTGTGGCATTCAGATATTTAGCTAAGCCCTTGTGGTTCAGGCGTCTGGATGGGTAGGGGAGCGTCGTGTGGGCAGTGAAGTCGCGGTGTAAACCAGCGGTGGAGCCTACACGAGTGAGAATGCAGGCATGAGTAGCGAAAGACGGGTGAGAAACCCGTCCGCCGAATGATCAAGGGTTCCAGGGTCAAGCTAATCTGCCCTGGGTAAGTCGGGACC
>NZ_JBEGHP010000019.1:0-255 GCF_040676255.1 Pseudarthrobacter sp. LMD1-1-1.1
GGTCACCGGGTCCAGATCCCACAACCTGGGCATGCCCGCCCTGGCCAAAATCCGGGAGACCGTCCGGGCGCTCGTGCCGCAGCGCAAAGCCAGGTGCAGTGGCCCTTCGCGGTACTCCACGCGCTGGGTCAGAACATCGGCAACGACTTCCGCCGAGGTGGCGTGGGGGCAGGATCTTGGTCGGGAGCTGCGGTCCTCGAGGCCGTCCCAGCCGTGGGTACGGTACCGGCTGAGCCAGCGGTGCGCGCAAGTCCG
>NZ_JBEGHP010000020.1:0-255 GCF_040676255.1 Pseudarthrobacter sp. LMD1-1-1.1
CAAGGATGACGCAGATCAGCAGCAGGCGCAGCGGGTTGATGGGCTTCATCTCTCCTCCACCGCTCCCGCCGTCGGCATCCCGTCAAAGTCCCCGAACCCGTCGAACGGGGCAAGATCCTTGAAATCTTCCGCCTGGACTGCCAGGGTGCTGATCCGTTCGCCGTTCAGCGTGGCGGCGGGTTCGATGAGCGACCACGGGTAGAGGACGAAAGCGCGTGAGGCCGCCCGGGGGTGGGGGATGGTCAGGGCGGGGTC
>NZ_JBEGHP010000021.1:0-253 GCF_040676255.1 Pseudarthrobacter sp. LMD1-1-1.1
GGAGCGCGGGACCTGATCCTGGGAGGCAAGCGTATTAACAGGTGTGACGCAGGAAGGTAGCCGAGCCGGGCGATGGTTGTCCCGGTCTAAGGATGTAGGGCGAGTGGTAGGCAAATCCGCCACTCATGTGCCTGAGATCTGATGGGACCCCCGTTTGGGGGGATTTGGTGATCCTATGCTGCCGAGAAAAGCATCGACGCGAGGTTTTAGCCGCCCGTACCCCAAACCGACACAGGTGATCAGGTAGAGAATA